>PHDD01000013.1:73074-210573 GCA_002840905.1 Bacteroidetes bacterium HGW-Bacteroidetes-4
CAAGCTGGCAATGTTTAGTTCAACATACCCTCCAATGCAAAGCGTATGCAAGCAACGCTTTATTGGAGGCTAAGTGTTACAGGCAGTGTTTTATTTTTTTAGTCTAAAAATATTTTTCATATTCGTTAAAAATGTATCTTCTTTTATCTCTTCTCTTTCAATCTCTTGATTGCTGCCAGAAGAAGATTCGTCTTTATCTATTGATTCATTTTCAATGTCAACAGAACTCTCTTTATGAATTTCAGAATTTGCAATGGAATTTTCCTTTTTCTCAAGTTTTTTTAGTCCTCGCCAATCGTATCTAATTGGTCGTTCACTATTTAATTTGTCAAAATGAATCATGTATGTTTTCTGCTCATCATTCTTTGAAATGACTTTACCTTCGCCCCATGCGCTAAATTCAACAACATCACCAATCTCTAAAACAGGAATAGGAGGAGGATTTAATAATTCCTTTTCAAATTCAATTTGGTTTTTGGCAGCATCTATAATTTCTTGTAGTAAAATGCCTTGGCGCACATACAAATTATCTTTTATTTCCCATAAAAACCTTGAAGGATACTTATTCATTCCTGTCTGAAAGTTATATCCTTCTGATTCAGTTATATAAAATGCTTTTTCTGCTCTCGTAATTGCAACATAGGTAAGTCGTCTTTCTTCTTCCAACCGTCTTTCTTTCATTGACATATAACTTGGTAAGACACCATCCGTGAAACCACACAGAAAAACATAAGGAAACTCTAAACCCTTTGCAGTATGAATTGTCATAAGTTTTACTCTGTCTGTTTTACTATCGTCAACATCCATATCTGTGTAAAGAGCTATTTCCTGTAAATAATTCTCTAATGTTAGTTTTTCTGTATCATCATTCTCGATAGCAATTATTGCGTTTTGGAGTTCCTTGATATTTTCAAGTCGTTCTTCATCGCCATCTGCGCGATACATCTCTGTTAGACCTGTTTTGTCTAATATTTCCTTTACTAAATCAGAGACCAATATTTCATCTTTCCGTTTTTTAAACTCCTTTATAAGATTAATAAATTCTATTGCACTTTGTCTATTTAACGAATTGTCCTCTATTGTTTCATACAATGAGGTGTTGTTCTGTTCAGCTAACTGTTTAATACTGTTAATCCATACTTTGCCTAATTTTCGAGAAGGTGTATTTATTATTCTCAAAAAGGATAAATCATCTCCAAAAACAATTAGTCTCAAATACGATAATACATCCTTAATTTCCTTTCTTTCAAAAAATCTAATACCACCCCAAATAGAATACGGAATTTGTTCTTTGATTAAGGACTGTTCAATCATTCTTGAAATATGATTGGCTCTGTAAAGAATAGCAAAATCACCATATTTTGATTGATTTTCCTTTACTAGTTTTTGTATTTCAGAAACAACAAATAATCCTTCGTCGAAATCGCTTTTTGCATGATAATGAACAACATCTACACCATTAGGATTATTTGTAAACATATCCTTGTCAATGCGAATTTTATTGTTTTTAATGATGTAATTGCTAAGATTAAGAATGTTAGGTGTAGAACGGTAATTTTGATTCATAATTACCGTTTGAGTATTCGGGTATTTCTTATCGAAATTAACAAGCAATTCTGGTTTTGCACCTCTCCACTCGTAAATGGTTTGGTCTGGGTCGCCAACGACAAATAGGTTTTTGTGCTTCTGTGAAAGTGTATCTACTAAATAAAATTGTTTTGGGGAACTGTCTTGTGTTTCATCAACTTGAATATAGAATAATCGTTGCTGCCATTTTTCTAAAACATCGGTGTATTTACCAAAAATATAGACTGTAAAATTTATTAAATCATTGAAATCTAATGCAAAATTGCGCTGCTGTTTTTCCAAGTATTTTAAAAAGACTTGGTCGAGTAATACTTTGCTATCCTTTAATAATTGCTCTGAACCGGCTATAACGTCTTTCCCTTCTGCAATATATTCAAGATAATTTGTTGATTCTTTTAATATTCCAATGTGTTTAATAGCTTGTTTATGAGAACAGTCTTTTGAATTAATGCCCAAATCTTCATATACATCTCTCAATATGGTTTTTTGGTCTTCAACATCCATTATTACAAATTGCTTTGGATATTGAACTTTATTAATGTCTTCTCGCAGTACTTTTACACAGAAACCGTGATAGGTTGTAATATAACCATAATCATTATCCTCTCCAACCAACCGCTTTACACGATTTCGCATTTCATTTGCTGCTTTATTGGTGAAAGTAACGCAAAGAATGTTTGAAGCATTTATTCCCAATGCTTCTACTAGATATGCGTATCGAGAAGTTAGTGCCTTTGTCTTACCAGAGCCAGCACCTGCAATAACACGAACATAACCTTCCGTTGTCGTAACGGCTTGAACTTGTTGTTCGTTAAGGTTCTCTAATATTTTATCAAATTGGTTCATCTGCTGATTTGTAGCGTCTTTAACATTGCCTGTACAAGATAAACGCACCCCACTTCCCATTATCTACCCAAATTTGGGGTGATATATGCACCCTGTTGCGTTTATCTTTACAATATGTGCTATTTGAGTTCACGGTATTTGGTTTTAGCTAAGCTAAGCAATAAAATAATTGAATGTTATCTAGTTAAAAAAAACACCTATAATCCCCTTAAGCCGATTCTTGTTCCGATGGAACAATGCAAGTCCTTCTGTCACGGCGGAGGGTGAAATATGCTTAACTGAACGACATTGAATTAGCTACCCTTTTTTGGCTTTTTTCTGTTCCGGATACTCAATACGCGCATGATAAATATTCATCAGCTTTTGCTTAAATACTTGTTTTACCATCGAAATTTCTTTAAACGTAATGTCGGCTTCTTCAAACTGATTGTCTTCAATCTGGTTATTAATAATTTTTTCGACCAACTCGTCGATGGTGTTTTTGTTGTATTCTTTTAGGGTTCGTGATGCGGCTTCCACCGAATCGGCCATCATCAGCACCGCCGTTTCTTTAGTAAACGGTGTTGGTCCGGGATAAGTAAATTGGGAAATATCGGGTACAGCGCCTTCGTTTTCGTTGGCTTTTTTGGTGTAAAAATACTTAACCAATCCGGTTCCATGATGGGTAAAAATAAAATCGATTACCGGCTTGGGTAATTTGTATTTGCGTGCCAGTTCGGCTCCGTAATGCACGTGCTGAATAATCATTTCGGCACTTTTCTCGTATTTTAGTCCGTCGTGGGGATTATTTCCGCTTTGGTTTTCGACAAAGAAACCCGGCGCTCCTGTTTTTCCGATATCGTGATACATGGCTCCCACTCTTATTAATAAGGCGTTTCCTCCAATTTTACGGGTGGCCGCTTCGGCCAGGTTCGAAACCTGTATTACATGATGAAAAGTTCCCGGTGCTTTTTCGGCCAGTTCACGTAAAGCCGGATGATTGGTGTCTGACAACTCCATAAGTGTAACATCGGACAGGAACCCAAAAAGCTTTTCAAAAATAAAAATCAGCGGATAACTTATCAGTAACAAAAGACCATTGCCCAAAAACCACAAATAATGGTAATAGTTTACTTTTAAGATGGAGCCCTCCTGCATTATGGCTAAAGCGGTATAAGCAACCACATAAGTTAAAATAATGTAACCCACGGCAGCAAAAAGCTGTCCCCGCCGGTGTAATTGTGTTAAACTAAAAATGGAAATGGCTCCGGCTAAAAACTGAAGAAAAATAAACTCAAAACTATTGGGTGCCAAAAAACCAATAATCATAATGGTTACAATATGAATGTAATATGCCAGGCGCGAATCGTAAAAAGCATGAATTATTATGGGAAGCATTACAAACGGAACCAGATAAATACTAACCTGATTAAAACGCACCACCAGACTGGCTGATATAAACATAAGCAAGACCATCATTAAAATAAAAAGCGTTTTTTGCATGCTATCCAAAATCTCTTTCCTGAAGTGGTATAAAAACAGATAAAGCACCAAAAAAGCAAACAACACCACAATTACATGACCCAAAAACAACCAGCGTAAAAAGGTGCTCGAACCCAGAATGTTCTGGTATTCGCGTTTTAAGGATTCAATCATCCTGAAGTTTTCATCCAGAACCAAATCGCCGCGCGAAATAATCCGCTCACCAGCCTGTACCATTCCACGCTTTAACGATATATTATTCAATAAATCGTCGCGTACTTTTAACGAGGTTTCCTCGTCATACTTCAGGTTTTGGACTACAAAATCATAAAGTTTGATGTTTTCAAACAAAGTAACTATCTCGGGATGTTCAGGAAAATCTCTCTGCAATTTTTTGCTGATGTAACCGTAGGCAATTTTTTGTGTAAATACTTCTTCAACATCGCGGTTTTCAGCAATTCCTTCTTTTAAAATAACTATAGTGCTTCCTTTACTGGTTTTGTCGAGTACTTCGGCAAAATCGACCACTCCTTTTTCGTAAATAAAACTCAACAGATTTTTACCATATTTTAAAAGAAAAGCAGATAAGGTGTCTGGAATGTTGTATTTTGGATACAGTTTTTCCAGTACCTGTTCCGCCTCGTCGTTACGCAAAGGAAAGTCGAGTACAAATTTATTGATTTGCTGAGCTCCCACCTCAACATTTAACTTAAAATAAGGCCTATAATGCCTCAATACACTGTCGCGGGCCATTTTTATCTCGTTGCTCGATTTATTAATGGCAAAGTCGAAAGGAGCAATTAAATCATCGTGTTGCCAGGGAGCTCCTTTTTGGTACTCATATTTAAACTTTCCTTTCGACGGAAAAAGATAAACACAAATACCAGCAGCCAACACAAATAAAATAACTATATAAATTCGCTTTGAATTTTTTGATATATTATCGGAAAAATTACTCATTTTTAGCTTTTTTGCTAATTATTAAAGCCACTAATTTAGTCGCTTTAATCCATAAATCAATAACAATGCGTGTGGAATTTAGCTAACGTTTTCTAACTTTGGCTTGAAAATTATCCTGAATTAACTTAAACCAAAGCTAATGTCAATTCTTTTTTCTGTTTGCAATCAGTCAATTATACCTGTCCGAGCCCAGGCTTCAGAAACTTCCGAGTTGGTAAGCCAACTTTTGTTCGGAGAACTTTTTACGGTAATTGAAACGGATAAAAACTGGGCTCGCATACAAATTACATTCGATAATTATACGGGTTGGATTGATAAAAAACTGGTAAGCAAACTTTCAAAAGAAAACTACGAATTGCTCCATACAAGCCCGTCAATTACGTTAACAAAACCATTTAATTTGTTGCTCACTCAAAACAAATCGCCCCTGTGGGTTCCGGCTGGTTCAAGTGTACCCAAACCCGATGCCGAAGGTTGTTTTTATTTGGGAAACCAGGCATTTTACCTGAAAGACGATTTTTATTTAAGCCGATTGCCGGAACAAAAACCCGAAACACTGGCCAAACAGTTTTTGAATGCACCCTATTTGTGGGGAGGAAAAACCATTTTTGGGATGGATTGTTCCGGATTTACCCAGATGGTTTATAAACTAATTAACCTGGCGCTTCCGCGCGATGCATCGCAGCAAGTGATGCATGGTACAACTGTCGATTTTTTGGAAGTGGCGCAAAGCGGCGATTTGGCATTTTTCGACAATGCTGAAGGGACTATTATTCACGTGGGCATTTTGCTAAACCAACACCAAATAATTCACGCTTCGGGCAATGTACATATAGACGCCATCGATCACCAGGGAATTTTTAATTCCGAAACACAGAACTATTCGCATAAGCTGCGAATTATTAAACGATTAATTTAATTTGCTTTATCATGACACCTTCGCTTATTGTCAAACTCGTTTTTTTAGCAACGCTGCTGGTAATTGTGTTCTATTTTTGGAGCAAAGACAAAAAGAAAAATGAAAACGAATCCTAACGATAATTTTTAAATTATGTTTACTTATCGTTATCCACGCCCAATGGTAACTACCGATATTGTAGTTTTAAAAAAAGATGCAACGGGTGTGAACGTTTTATTAATTGAAAGGAGAAATCCACCTTTTGAGGGACAATGGGCATTACCAGGCGGATTTGTTGATGAAAACGAAGCTCTAAAAGCAGCAGCACTACGCGAACTTAAAGAAGAAACCCAACTTGAAGGCATTGAACTTAGCCAGCTGCATACTTTTGGCAATCCGGGTCGCGATCCGCGAGGGCATAGTGTAAGCATTGTTTATATGGGTTGGCTTATCGACGCAAAACAACAAGCAGCAGCAGGCGACGATGCCAAAAAAACAGGATGGTTTCCGATTAACGAATTACCCCAGTTGGCATTCGATCATAAAGAAATTATTGCTCTGGCTATAAAAAAGCTATAAAAAAAGGCCTCCTTAAAAGGAAGCCCGTTTTTTATTCGTTAAAAATATTTCTTAAACCTTTAGTTTTGAAATATCAGCAAAATCTTCAGCCTGATAGGCTCCGGCTTTAAGTTTTCCTGCACATTCTTTAAAGGCTTCCAACGTGCGGTTCACATCATCGATGGTGTGCGAAGCGGTAGGAATTAAACGAAGCAGGATATGGCCCTTAGGAATTACAGGATAAATAACTACTGAACAGAAAATTCCATAGTTTTCGCGTAAATCGAGAATTAGGTTGGTAGCTTCAATAATTCCGCCATGCATCATAACCGGAGTTACCGGCGATTCGGTATTGCCGATATCGAAACCATTTTTGCGTAATCCTTTTTGCAAGGCATTTACAATAGTCCACAATTTTTCGCGTAACGAATGGTCGTTTTGTAATAAATCAAGACGTTTTAATGCTCCTTTAACCATAGGCATAGGCAGTGATTTGGCAAAAGTTTGCGAACGCATGTTGTACCTAAGGTAATCAACAATATCGCTTTCGGCAGCAATAAAACCTCCAATACCGGCCATTGCTTTGGCAAACGTTGAAAAATACAAATCAATTTCGTTTTGAACGCCATAATGTGTTCCCACACCGGCTCCTTTGGGTCCCATGGTTCCAAAACCGTGTGCATCGTCAACCAATAAACGGAAATCGAATTTCTTTTTCATGGCAACAATGTCTCTCAGATTTCCCAGGTCGCCTTCCATTCCAAAAACCCCTTCGGTAATAACCAGAATACCGCCGTCGTTCTCTTTGGCTAATTTGGTAGCAAAGCCCAGCATTTTTTCACATTTAGCCATTTCGTTGTGCGGGAAAACAAAACTTTTTCCGCCTTTGGCTTTATGCAAAAATACACCGTCCATAATGCAGGCATGCGATTCGGAATCATAAACGATTACATCTTTCCGACTGGCAATCGAATCAATTATGGAAACCATACCCTGGTATCCGTAGTTCAGCAAAAAAGCATCTTCTTTTTCTACAAAGGCTGCCAGGCGCTGCTCTAACTCTTCGTGGAATTTTGTTTGACCTGACATCATGCGGGCCCCCATCGGGTAAGCCATTCCATATTCCTTAGCAGCATCCGCATCGGCCTTGCGAACATCAGGATGATTGGCCAAGCCAATATAATTATTCAAACTCCAGTTTAAAACTTTTTTACCTCTGAAAAGCATGTGAGGATGAATTTCACCTTCTAACTTTGGAAATGAAAAATATCCATGACCAGCTTTCTGGTATTGACCCAGCGGCCCCCGGTTAATTTTTATTCTTTCAAAAATATCCACGATAATAAATTTTATGTGATTTATGACGACAAATGTAGGCTTTGCCCAATAAAAATGCAGTAGTAAAAGTACTTATTATTTGATGTGATTAAAACCCTTAAATTCAACTCAAAAGAATGTATAAAACTTAAGTATTTAAACCTTAGTGTTCTAAATAAAATTATTCCGATGTGAAGTAAAAAAATTCAAAAGCTTTATGTATATTTGCACCCCAAATTCGTTAAGTAAATACATAAAACTTAGATTACTCCGTTTATACAAAGTAATCTTTTAACTAAACATTATGCTGAGAAACAAAACTATAATATTAGTTTTTAGTGTTTTAACCACCTTCTTTTTGTCTTCCTGTTCCGAGTATCAAAAAGTTTTAAAAAGTACCGACTACAACCTTAAGTACAAAAAAGCTGTTGAATATTACGAAGCTGAAGATTATTACCGGGCACAGTCGCTTTTTGATGAATTGGTAACCATTTATAAAGGTTCTGATAAAGCTGAATTGGTGCTGTTTTATTATGCCGATTGCCATTACAAACAGAAAGACTACATTTTGGGAGCTTATTATTTCGATAATTTTGCCAAAACTTTTCCGTACAGCAAAAAAACTGAGGAAGCTGCTTACACTGCTGCCTATTGTTATTACATGAATTCGCCAAGGTATAACCTCGATCAAACCGACACCTACAAAGCTATTGAGGCGATGCAACTGTTTATTAACAAATACCCAAACAGCAATTATGTTCCAGAGGCTAATGAAATAATTGAAAAACTCAGGGCAAAGCTGGAAATAAAATCATATGAAAACGCAAAACTGTATTACAAACTGGCCGATTACCAATCGGCTACCATTGCGTTAAAAAACAGCATAAAAGATTTCCCTGACAACAAATATCGTGAAGAAATACTTTACCTGATTGTAAAATCAAGTTTTATGCTTGCCGAAATGAGTATTCCTGATAAACAAGGAGAGCGTTATCAAAATACCATTTCAGAATATTACTCGTTTATTGATGAGTATCCGGAATCGGAATATTTAAAAGAAATTGAGAAAATGTATACCAAGTCGGTTAATCAAATTAAAAATTTATAGCAATGGATTACAAAAAAAGCAATGCTCCTACCTCTACCATTACAAGAGATTTAAGAGAGATTGAAAAAGAGACCGGGAATATTTACGAAAGCCTTGTAGCCATTTCAAAAAGAGCTAACCAAATTAGCGTTGAAGTGAAAGAAGAATTAAGCCGCAAGCTGGAGGAGTTTGCCTCATATACCGATAATCTGGAAGAAGTTTTCGAGAATCGCGAACAAATTGAGATTTCACGGTTTTACGAGCGTTTGCCAAAACCTTCTTCAATTGCCATTGAAGAATTTATCGAGGGCAAAGTTTATCATCGACTGGCTGACGAAGAACCCAAGAGCCTGGCAAAGGAATAAACCCTTTGAACCATGCTTAAGGGCAAAAACATAATATTGGGTGTAACCGGGGGGATTGCTGCCTACAAAGCTGCCAATCTTACCCGTTTATTCGTTAAAAAGGGAGCACAGGTAAAAGTTATAATGACACCACTTTCTAAAGAATTTATTACACCATTAACCCTGGCCACGCTTTCAAAAAATCCCATTTTAGTCGATTTTTACAATCCTGAAAATGGCGACTGGAACAGCCATGTTGATTTGGGCCTTTGGGCCGACGCCATGGTTATTGCACCTGCTACGGCCAACTCCATGGGAAAAATGGCCCATGCCATTGCCGATAATTTGCTCATCACCACCTATTTATCAGCCCGATGCCCGGTGTTTTTGGCACCTGCTATGGATTTAGATATGTTACAACATCCGGCCAACAAAAACAATATTGATATATTAAAATCGTTCGGTAATCATATTATCGAACCCGAATCGGGCGAATTGGCCAGCGGATTAATTGGCAAAGGACGCATGGCAGAACCCGAAGAAATTCTTGCTTTTCTGGAAAATTACTTCAGCAAAAATCTCGACTTTAAAGGGAAAAAAATAGTGCTCACCGCAGGACCAACTTATGAGGTTATCGACCCGGTTCGTTTTATTGGAAATCACTCATCGGGTAAAATGGGCTATGCCCTGGCCAATGAATTGGCTGAACGCGGAGCCGAAGTGACTTTGATTTCAGGACCGGTAACTATTCAGGCTAATCATCCGGCTATAAAAATAATTCCGGTAACTTCAGCTGTACAAATGTACCAGGCAGCCGTTGAAAACTTTAAGAATGCCGATGCGGCTATTATGGTTGCGGCAGTGTCTGATTATATGCCCGCTGAAGTATCCAACAAAAAAATAAAAAAGAAGGATGCTGATTTAAATATTAAGTTAAAACCAACTCCTGACATTGCTGCCGAACTCGGGAAAATTAAAAAACCACATCAGAAACTTATTGGTTTTGCGCTTGAAACCGATCAGGAGGAACTCAACGCGATTGAAAAGCTGAAAAGAAAAAACTTCGACTTTATTGTTCTGAATTCATTAAACGATGAAGCCTCGGGGTTCAAAACCGACACAAATAAAGTTACCATCCTTACATCAAAAGGCGAAAAAAAACCGTTTGATTTAAAACAAAAGAACGAAGTTGCACACGACATTTGCAACGAATTACTTTTATTGTTTTAATCACACTGAAAAACAGCACGATGCTTAGAAAAATTAAAGCCATACTATTTTTAACACTTACTATTAGTTTTGGTTTTGTTGCACCAGAATCAATTGCTCAGGAATTAAACGCTCGAATTCAGGTCAATTCGAGTCAGATTCAGGGAACCAACAAAACGGTTTATGAAGAACTTCAAAAAGGTTTGTTTGAATTTTTAAACAACCGGAACTGGACCAATCACACCTACTCTGTTGAAGAACGCATTGAAGTGAACTTTATGCTGAATATTACCAAACAGTTGTCGGTCGATGAGTTTGAAGGAACACTTCAGGTAAACTCCAGCCGCCCGGTATATAATTCAGGTTACTCCACTCCGTTATTGGTTTTTCTCGATAAAAACATCAAATTTCGTTACGCTGAAGGACAGGCGCTGGAATTCAGCGAAACATCGCACAATGAACTTACATCGCTTTTTGCCTATTATGTTTACCTGGTAATCGGATTCGATTACGATTCATTTTCACCGTCAGGCGGAACTGAGTATTTTAGAATTGCCGAAAAAATAGTTAGCAATGCCCAATCGTCGACCAGTACGGGCTGGAAACAATACGAAAATCGAAAAAACAGGTATTGGTTGGTCGAAAACTTATTAAACCAGGTTTACAGTCCCGTTCGTGATTTCTACTATACCTATCACCGACAAGCACTCGATTTAATGCACAAAAGTCCGGCTGATAGCCGCACAAAGATTGTTGAAGGCCTGGTTGAATTGCAGAAAGTACATCGGGCCAAACCCAGTTCGTTTATTATGCAAATAGTTTTTGATGCCAAACGCGACGAACTGATTAATCTGCTCAGCGAATCGCCCACTGCTGAAGCAACACGCGCCTTAAATTACCTCAAGGAACTCGATCCGGCCAATGCAAACCGATATCAAAAAATAGTTAACAAGGGCTAATCAATTCAGGTATTTCCACAACCTACCATTTAAGCTTACGCGGAGCTTCGCGATAAATTGAAATCACAGACTCCCTGAATAAATTATGGCTGGAACGCCTTATGAAAGAATTTATTTTAAATTTGTAGGCTGAAACTGAAATGCAACTATGCTAAAATCATTAAAAGTAAAAAACTATGCGCTCATTCAGGACTTGCGCATCGATTTTGAGAATGATTTTTCGACTTTAACCGGAGAAACCGGAGCCGGAAAGTCCATCCTGCTGGGTGCACTTTCACTGGTTTTGGGTGCCCGGGCCGATTCGGTTGCCCTGGGTAATTCAGAAGAAAAATGCGTTGTGGAAGCTGAGTTTTGGATTAAAAACTACGAACTGAATTCTTTTTTCCGTACGCACGATATCGACTACGAACCGGAAACCATCATCCGTCGCGAGATACTCAGCAACGGAAAATCGAGGGCTTTTATCAACGACTCGCCGGTAAACCTGCAATTACTAAAAGATTTATCGGTTCAACTTATCGACATTCACTCACAACACGAAAACCTGGAACTCAACAACAACCTGTTTCAGTTAAAAGTGTTGGATGCCATTGCGCAAAATAAACAACAACTCGAATTATACGCTGAGTGCTTTGTCAACTATAAAAAACAAAATCAGGCGCTTTTTTACCTAAAAGATGAAGCTCAAAAAGCTGAAGCCGATTACGATTACAACCTTTTTCAATTTAATCAGCTCAACGATTTAAATCTGGAACAACTTAACCAGGAAGAACTGGAGAACGAACTGGAAGTGTTGAGCAATACCGAAGAAATTCAGCAAAACTTGGGACTTTCATTTAGCCTTCTTTCGGAAGGGGAACAAAACATACTCGATTTATTGAAACAAAGCAAACAGGCTTTCGACCGAATCAAATCGTATTTTAAAGAAGCGGCCAAATACGCTGAACGAATTGAAAGTGCCTACATCGATTTAAAAGACATTGCTCACGAAACAGAGCTTCATGCCGGAACACTGGAATACAATCCCGAAAGAGCTGCATGGGTTAAACTTCAGCTCGACCAATTGTATGCACAAATGCAGAAACATCAGGTGAATTCCTATGAAGAACTGCTGGAACTTAAAGCAAATTTTGAATTAAAAATTCAGCAAAAAGAAAGTTATTCTATCGAAATTGAAGCATTGGAAAAAAAACTGTCCGAAACAGAAAAAAAACTTGACCAATTTTCCACCGAACTTTCACATCGTCGGTGGGAAGCAATTAATGGATTTACCTCATATATTGAACAGCAGCTACACGAACTGGGTATGCCCCACGCTCGTTTTATTGTTGCTATAAATCCGCTGGAACAATTCACTGAAACCGGGAAAGACAGGGTAAGTTTTATGTTCTCGGCCAACAAAAACCAGGCAGAACAAAATATTTCAAAAATTGCTTCAGGAGGCGAAATTAGCCGACTTATGCTGAGTATTAAGGCTTTG
This sequence comes from Bacteroidetes bacterium HGW-Bacteroidetes-4, assembly GCA_002840905.1. GTDB lineage: Bacteria > Bacteroidota > Bacteroidia > Bacteroidales > SZUA-534 > GWE2-40-63. Next base: position 85,781 of record PHDD01000013.1, read on the forward strand.
TTATCGAAATCGACTTCGCTCCCAACCATAATTTTTGACGAAATTGATACCGGGGTGTCGGGCGAAATTGCCGATAAAATGGCTGATATGATGAAGCAAATGGCCCAAAACATGCAAGTAATCAGCATTACGCACTTGCCACAAATTGCAGCCCGGGGCAAGCATCACTTTAAAGTATACAAAACAGAAAATGCCCATTCGGTAAGCACACAAATTCAAAAACTAAACACCGACGACCGCATTGTTGAGATAGCCAAAATGCTGAGTGGCAAGGAACTTACCAAAGAAGCTATTGAAAACGCAAAAACACTCATGCTATCGTAAAAGCATATTTTTTAATTGAACATAAACGGCTTTAGGCTGTTATTCGAAAGTATCTAATTTTAAAAATGAAAATTATATGGCCTATAATTTATTAAAAGGTAAAAAAGGGATCATCTTTGGTGCGCTTAACGACAAATCCATTGCCTGGAAAGTAGCGTTAAAAGCTCACGAAGAAGGTGCACAATTTGTATTGACCAATACACCAGTGGCTTTACGCATGGGCGAACTCAACGAACTGGGCAAAGCATGTAATGCACCCATTATTCCGGCCGACGCCACCAGTTTCGAAGATATTGAACGTTTGTTTAAAGATTCGATGGAAGCTTTAGGTGGAAAAGTAGATTTTATTCTTCACTCCATTGGTATGTCACCCAATGTACGCAAAGGTTTATCGTACGACGATATTAACTACAGTTATTTCCAGAAAACGCTGGATATTAGCGCTGTTTCGCTGCACAAAATTCTTCAGGTTGCCCGCAAAATGGATGCAATTAATACCTGGGGTTCGGTAGTAGCATTATCGTATGTGGCTGCGCAGCGCACATTATATGGTTATAACGATATGGCCGATGCAAAAGCATTGCTGGAATCAATTGCCCGCAGTTTTGGATACATTTACGGACGCGATAAAAAAGTAAGGGTCAACACCATTTCGCAATCACCAACTTTAACTACTGCTGGTAGTGGAATCAGAGGCTTTGATAATATTGTTGACTTCTCTGATCGCACATCGCCTCTTGGAAACGCCAACGCTGATGAGTGTGCTGATTACTGCATAACCCTGTTCTCCGATCTTACCCGCAAGGTAACCATGCAGAACCTGTTCCACGATGGTGGATTTTCAAGTATGGGAATGAGTTACCGGGCTATGTCGCAATACAACAAAAGTTTTGATTGCGATAAAGACGATGAAATTCCAAAAGAATGGTAAAAACTTAATTGATATAAAAAAAGGCTGCTTCTTTAAAATGCAGCCTTTTTTATGAATTTATACTTGAATTAGTAGCCCTTTCCCTTTAAAACTCCTGCTTCATCTATTGACACCAGCTTTCCACTAAAGTCCATTCGTTTTCCATTTGGTGAATAAACCTCAGCATCGGCTTTTCCATTAGGTCTAACGTCAATTACTACCCAGTAATTTCCTTTCAAGCTGTTTATATTAAAACGAATAAATGTTGAATTTGACTTACCTTTTACATATTGCTCATAATCGAAAACCTTTCCTTCAACAGTTACTCCCACCTCTCCGCCTGCGGCAATAGTTCGGAAGGATGAAAACTGCACGACAGATAAAACAGAATCGACCCAAATAAAATTCCTGGTATCATCAACTGAAAGGTAAGAGCCATACGGATTTTTTAAATAATTGGCCTTTAGCACATATTGCTTACCCTCAATCAGCTTAGTTACTTTCTTTCGGGTTTCTTCTTTTTCAATTTTCCGCAGTTCTTTTCGCTCTTTACGCGATAATTTATCTTTCTTTTCTTCAGTTTGTGCCGATGAAAACAAGCTAACAACCAACAATGCGGCAATGAGCAGGTGAGTTTTCATATCCAAAGGGTTTAGCGTGAAACGAATGATTGATAATGGATTAAACCAAACAACTATTATGCCAAATCATTTAAAAAAAAATAAAGCCGGCATTCAAGCTTGTTTAATTTGAATTATCTGAATCCTTTAATTGGTTGGCTATAGCCATATTTTCGTTGGCTTCGCCGGTTCTTCCCAATTGATAACAGGCAGTAGCCAGATTCAGAAATGCCTGCGCATCGTTAGGTGCCAAAACCGTTGCCTGTTTAAAGGCCCGATAAGCTTCCGCTGATTTACCCGACAAACCATATGCAGTTCCCAAATCTTTAAAGGCTTCTGCTTTTGTATTATCCAACTGTATGGCTCTTTTTAAATAAGAGATACTAGCAGGAAAATTGCCAAAGTAACGGCCATACAAAACACCTAATCGATAATTAAGGATATACCGGTTCGAATCGATTTTAAAAGCTTGTTGGTAGCGCTCAAGTTGCAATTGATGGCTTGTACTTTGTTGCAAAACAATATCGAGATTTTGCCAGGCATTTTTATTGGCTGGTTGAATGTTTAAAACATTCAAATAACACAGCGAAGACTCTTCGATTGCCTTTTTACTGTCGAATAAAACATTTCCCAACAACAACCAGGCATCAGCGTAATTGGGATGGATTTTTATTGCTCTCCTTAAATAAGACTCCGATTTTTCGTACAAATCAATTTGTTGTTTTCCTTTGGGAAGCGTTTTGCCTTTCTCCCATAACTTACCTCCGGCTGAACAGTTACTTTTAGCACTTTGATCAGACGTTATAACATCGGTTGTAAATAAAACGAAATCGTTTTCCCAGGCTATATTCCGATGAATGGTTTTAAGTGCATAAAAACCAATAAAGTATAATCCGGATGCCACCAGAAACAGTTTACTATATGTTTTTGATTTTATCTGGCTATACCCATAAATTAAAACCCAGGCCAGAAATAAACTCCAAAAGAGCGATGGCATATATAAAAAGCGTTCGTTCATAAAAGTACCAACGGGAAAAAGCAGGTTCGAAACCGGTGCAAAGGTTCCGGCAAATCCAATCAGAGTAAAAAATAGCAGCCGGTTTTTACGGAATGATTTTATTCCCAACACCAGAACTCCCAGCACCAATATAAGGGACAACCATACCTTCCAGCTTCCGAAATTCATTAAAGAAATATGGTAAGGATAATAATCGTAGGTTAAGGGATGGGGAAATATTAAAAGCTTGAAATATACCAGCCAGGTATAAAATACAGTGGCAAAACGTTCCATTGTTGTGGCTTCGGCAAAGGGATTATTCATGAGTTCTGTACTCACACCACTGTGAAATCCACCTAAAACACGATGCCGAATGATTAAAAAAATAAGAGAAGGCACAAGTAAAAAAAGGAATTGTAAAACTGCCTTTTTATAGCCGGCATTCAGAAAAAGGAATCCTGCCAAAGGTATCAATACCAGAAACGCGAGTGCATTTTCTTTTGAAAGCAGTGCCAGAAAAAGACAGATTCCTCCAAATAACCAGTTGAAACCGAAGTGCTTTTTGCTTTTCTTAATTGTAAACCAGGTGGCTAAAAGAGCAAATAAAGTGCTTAAAATTTCATCGCGCCCTTTAATATTAGCCACCACTTCGGTATGTAGCGGATGAAGCATAAAAAGCAGCATGGCTAAAAAGGCCAATAATGTTGCGCTGTAACTATTTTCAAAATGCAGCAACTGATTCAGCGTGAAAAAAACCAACACTAAAGTAAGTGCATACAAAAGAATATTAATAAAATGACTAAGAAATGGATTCGCACCAAAAAAATGATACTCCAATGCAAAAGTAACAACCGATAAAGGTCGATAGCGGCCTCCTGCCACCAGATTTTTTTGCTGCCCAAAAAATCCGGTAAACGAATCGGTGGTGAGTATTTCCCTGATACCGGAGATTCCCTTTTTGGTATATTCGTTCTGGGTAATTACAATAGCATCGTCGAGGGCGTATTGGTGAAACAAGGTGTTGCCATACAAAATAAAGCTTCCTGCAAAAGCAATCAGCCAAATAAACCCGGTATTTTCCAATTGTTTCAGCATCGGCTAACAGGAAAGTTTTTAACGAATTATATCTAGTACTTCAATATCAAAAATTAAATCGCTGTTTGCCGGAATTTGCGGAGGGGCTCCGGCTTCGCCATAGGCCAAATGCGAAGGTACCAGCAACTGAAATTTGCTTCCCTTCCGCATCAGCAACAAACCCTCGTCCCAACCATCGATAACCGCACCAATTCCTACCGGAAAGCGAATGGGATCAAAACGTTTTACCGAAGAATCGAACAGCTCTCCATTGGTAAAATAACCGGAATAATGCACTTCAACAACATCTTCTTTTTCAATAAGCTCACCGGTTCCCGCTTCGAACTCCACATATTTTAATCCACTGAGGGTTTCTTTAACCGTTTTGCCGGCATTATTCCACATTACTACCGGTTCTGGCGGAACCAGATCAATCATTTCCAGATCGAGGTGAATGGTTGCATTTGAGGGAACCAGATTCTTATAGCCCGACTTTCCATAAGCCAATTTGGGAGGAATTACCAGGTGAATTTTACTTCCTTTTTGCATAAGTTCCAGACCCATATCCCAACCTGTAATTACCTGATTGATTCCGACTGTAATCCGTACCGGTTCCCCGTTTTTATGAGAAGAATCAAAAATTGTACTATCGGAAAGATACGCAGTAAAATGAACATAAGCATTATCCCCTTTTTGGGCGTAAGCGCCAATGCCTTTTTCTACCAAATAATAGCGCAACTTTTTCTTTGCTTTTTGGATCTTTTTACCTTCAAGTGAGAAAAGTTCGATTGGAGTACCTTTATCAATCTGCAAAAGAGAAATCTCGAAGCGTAAGGTTGAATTCTTTGGAATAAACGGGTGTTCCATGGCTCCATAGGCCAATTCGGGAGGAACAATCAACAAAATAGTTCCTCCGGGTTTAATCAGTTGCAGGCCTTCTTCCCAGCCCTTAATCAGCTGCCCTTTTCCTAAAAACAAATCTCTGGGGCCTTTATTCATGGTATTCTCAAAGATGGAATCGTTCGCTAAAAATCCGGCAAAATGAATCCATACTTTATCACCCGGACCAGGAAAATCGCCAACGCCCTGTTTGATAATTTTATACCTAAGCCCCGAATGGCTTTCGGTAAAGCCACGGCTCCATTCATCTGACTGTGCAAAAAGCAGGTTCTGAAAAAATATTAGGCACAATATAACTATTGCCAATAACTTGCGATTCATCATAATTACATTAATTTTCACAGGCCTTATGGAACACCCATACTGGTGATTCCAAAACCATTGTGTCTTGAATACATGTATGGCTCATAAACTAAGGTTCTACTTGTAATAATTCAATAACAAAAACAAGGGTTGAATAGGCCGGAATAGGCCCTTTAGATTCATCACCATAAGCGAGGTACGAAGGAATTATTAGTTTGTATTTTCCGCCCACTTGCATTCGGGCTATTCCCTCGTCCCAACCCTGAATTACCTCACCTACCCCAAAGCAAAACGTAAAAGGTTTATTGCGCTTGAACGATGAATCAAAAACCTGACCATTGATAAATGCTCCCTCATAATGTACAGTTACTTCCCTACCAGGCTCAGGACGGAGTCCGGTACCTTTTTCCAATTCAATAAAATACAATCCACTTAAGGTCGGTTCATCGGTAATTTTATGTTCTTTCAAATAAAGCGTCAACAAACGTTCTTCTTCCCGTTTATCGCTTAACATGGCTAATTCACGCTCTTTTTCGTATTCCGCTTTAGGTATGATATCGATCAGTTTGATATAAAAAATCAGATTTTCGTCAGCGTTTATGCCCTCGGGCAATGCCCTTTGTTTTGTGTAAATAAAATAATTGTTTGCTTTGATTAAAAAGATGGCGCTGTCTCCTTTGTGCATCAAACCCAGTGCATCTTCAACTGAACCTCCTGCATGCGATGGTTTAGTAAGAATTATACGAAAGGGTGGAATCTCTTCTACCAGATTTCCTTCAGAACCGGTAACACGCATTTTTAATAGCAACACATCGTTTATAAAAGGCTGAGGATTGTCATTATTTTTTGTTATAAACCGGTATTGCAATCCGCTGGAATGGGTAATAAAATTATCGGATTGGCACTGAAACAAGAACAATACCAGACCAACTAAAACAATTTGTGTTATCGTTTTATTCATTTTGCCGGAGAATTATTTTTATCAAAAGGGTTCTTCCTGGCTCACCGTTTCCAGTGTTCTCGACTCGGCCCGAAGCAATTCAACTTCGTAAATTACCGAAGTAAAAGGGGGAATAATTCCTGTAGAAGAACCTTTTTCGCCCCAGGCCAATTCCGAAGGCAAAATTACCAAGGCTTTCTCACCTTCCCGCATTCGGCCAATAGCTTCTTCGAGTCCGGGAATTACCTGCATTTCGGTTCCAAAAACAAACTCAAAAGGCTGGTTGCGCCGGGTGGTTGAATCGAAAAAACGGCCATTAAGGAATTTACCTTCGTAATTAACTGTAACCAAATCGCCGTTTTCTACTGGTTTTCCGGTTCCTTTATGAATCGAGATAAAATAAAGACCGCTGGCTGTTGGCTCAATAACAAGCTGTTGCTCATCCATAAAGCGACGTAAAATCATTTTTTCGTATTCGCCAAAATCTTCAATCCACTTTAAAAATTCGCTTTTATCTTTTTGATATTGTTCAGCGGTGCGTATTTCGTCAATCCGTAAATCTACCTTAAGTCTATCTCCGGCTTCCATAAATCGTGGCAATTTGGTTTGCAATGTTTTGGTAAAAAAGTTAGTTGCATCAATAATAAACGAAGCACTATCGCCAGCCGACATCATTAAAAAACATTCGTCGATTGAGCCTTTAAATTCTGGTTCAGTAAGCTGAAAGGTTCGATGGCCCTTAAAAAATACAGAATCGTTGGTTGTTGCGTAACGTATATCAGCAGTAATATAATTGCCCGCCCGGGGTGGAGCTACAACTTCGCCAATAACATGTAACTTATAAAAAATGCCCGTTTTTGTTTTCGAATAACCCGGATAACGCTCAAACCAAGTGCACGAGGTAAAAAAAACCAGGCTTAAAAAGATAATCAAAAGTTGCTTCATCTGTGTCGAATATTTTACTATCATACTTTTTAGCTCTTAATTAACTAATTACAAAAACGTTTTGATAATTAAGAAGCATAACAACACCGGTTAATAATCGGTTAATTTAAGTAATTCTGCGCTATAAACAATAACTGAACGGGGTGGAATTTTATTGTCGTCGCCCAATAAGCCATGAGCCAAATGAGGCGGAAGTATAAAACGCCCTTTTTCGCCAACGCGCATTAATAAAATTGCTTCTTCCAATCCCGACTCTACACCGCCCTGCCCTATTTTAAACTGCATCAGTCCCAAACTATCGGAGGTATAACAAATGGTTCCATCCAACAAGCTCACCTGATATTTTAAATAGGCAATTTTACCGGTTTGTGCTTTTTCATTGGTATTGGTGTCCATTAGTTGATACCAAAGTCCGGTTTCAGTTACCTGCATCTCCCAATTCCGTCGCTTAACATAGTTTTTAATTCGTTGTTGATCGAGCGAAACCAGGCCCTTATTTGCTCTAAGCAGATTCTCCCGTTGTGATGCACGATCGTTTACCGGCGCATTCGATGAATTTTGTTTGCATGAAACCATCAGAATAATTCCAAATAAAAGAATGCCAATCGTACCATAGGATTTCTTACTCATGCAAATAGCTTTTATAAGTAGGCAGAATGGATTCGAATTTTTTTATAGTTTCAGCCAAAGTGGTTTTTGATTCTCCACCTGCGGCGTTTATATGACCACCCCCACCAAAATGCTCTTTGGCTACCAGGTTGGCCGGAAAATCGCCTTTAGAGCGGAAGGAACATTTGGTATGATCGTCTTTTTCGATAAAAATTGCTGAAAAAACAATTCCCCGAATGGAAAGCGGATAATTTACAAATCCCTCGCTGTCGCCCGCCTCAAATTGAAAAGTTTCCATATCACTCCGGGTAAGATAAAGGTAAGCAGCCTGATATTCAGGAAAAACCACCATACGCTGGTTCATGGCATGTCCCATTAAACGAAGCCGGTGTTCCGAAAAATTATTATACACTTTATCGGTAATATAATCTTTATCGATACCTTTTTTTAATAATGCTGCTACAATTTCAAAGGTTAAAGGTTCCGACGAATTGTAGCTAAACGAGCCGGTATCAGTCATAATACCCACGAATAAACAAGTAGCTACCGTTTGCGAAACATATTGCGTTCCGAATATTCCGGCAATAAATTCATAAACCATTTCAGCGGTTGAACTGGCCGAAGTTCGACTGTATATATGTTCAGCAATGGCTTCGGGATGCGGGTGATGATCGATTAAAAACTTGGGTGTTTTCAGCGGAATAACATAGTCACCAGCCTCTGACAAACGGCTGCGATGATTAAAATCGACCATAATCAGCACATCAGCATTTTTTAAAAGCTCCCGGCCGGTTTCTTTTTGTTTTTCATACACCAGAACATCTTCGTAACCTGGCATCCAGTTTAAATACACCGGCAACTGATTGGGAACAATAAAACAAACGTCTTTTCCCAGTTCTTTAAGAAAATGATAGAGCGCAAGTCCTGAGCCCACCGCATCGCCATCGGGATTTTTATGTGACAATATGATGATTTTGTTAGCCGGTTCCATTACCGACAAAGTTGCTTGTTTAAATGCCTGACTAATGTTTTCCAATGTTAATTGTTTTAAAAAAAACAAATATAAGTTTTATATGATTAAATCGACAGTGCCGTATGCCTCAATTAGTATTCCAGGTGATAAATTTACCAACATCTGGGCAGAATTAGCATTTGTAGGGTACTTTATAGCAAAAATTAAAGCGCTTTCTGCTCTTTTTACTAAACAGATTCCCCGCTTATGCGTTATTAAAACGGTAAAATTTAAACCAACTAAGAAACAGGGTACATTTTTTACATAAAAACTGTAAATTTGAAATCCAATAACAAATCATTCAGATTTTAGGACTATGGATTATTTAAAGAAACCTTTTGAATACTTTTTTAAAGAGGAAATAAGGGGCAGTGTATTGCTTTTTATGGCTACACTTGCAGCCATTCTCCTTGCCAATAGCCCCTGGGCCAATTATTACCAAGACTTCTGGAAAATTCCGCTGACTATTGGAACTCCTGAGTTTAATCTGGAAAAGCCACTTATTTTATGGATTAACGACGGTTTAATGGCCATTTTCTTTTTTGTGATTGGCCTCGAAATAAAACGCGAAGTTCTTGTGGGCGAGTTAAACAACCTGCAAAAAGCTTCGCTCCCCATATTTGGAGCTATTGGAGGTATGATAGTTCCGGTTGCTTTGTTTTTTCTTATGAACCCCGGCTCACCCGAAAATCAGGGATGGGGAATATCTATGGCCACCGACATAGCTTTTACATTAGGCATACTGCAACTTTTGGGCAAACGGGTACCGTTAGGGCTGAAAGTATTTTTAACCGCTTTTGCCATTGTCGATGATATTGGTGCGGTTCTGGTTATTGCTATTTTTTACAGTTCGAACATTCAATGGATACTTGTAATTATTGCACTGCTTATTATTGGTATTTTTGCTATACTCGATCATTTCAAACGGTTCTCAAAGCATTTATTCTTTTTAGCCAGCATCGTTGTTTGGATACTTTTCTTAAAATCAGGAATTCACCCAACCATTGCCGGTATTTTATTGGCCTTGGTCGTTCCGGTTCACCGGAAAGTAAGTACACAAAAATTCTATCAAAAGAGCAAAAAAGCCATTGATACTATGTGTTATTACGAAGACGATGAACCCCGTTTTTTAACCGGGCAACAAAGTGGGGCTCTGGCTACTTTAGGCGATTTAACCGAAAAGACCATCTCTCCCCTGCAGCATCTCGAAAGCAAACTGCACGGCTATGTAATTTACCTTATTATGCCCATCTTTGCATTTGCCAACGCAGGCGTTCAGTTGGGTGGCGAAATTATCGAGCTTACCTGGATAATTGCGTCGAGTATGGTATTAGGTAAATTTATTGGCATTGCATCTTTTGCCTTTGGCGCCATAAAACTGGGTTTTGCCAAATTACCCGAGAATGTAAACTATACCCAATTAATTGGAATCTCCATTCTGGGCGGTCTGGGTTTTACCATGGCCCTGTTTATTTCAGGCCTGGCCTATAACGATCTTATGTTGGTCGAAAGTTCCAAAATGGGAATTCTCATAGGCTCGCTGGTTGCCGGAGTAGTGGGTTACATTGTCTTAAAAGTGGGCTTGAAAAACAATCTGGTTGAAGAAGATAACGACGACGACGATTAACCCTTGTTAACCAAACGTGTAACTAATTAATCTCTAACTAATATTTAACACTTTCTATTATGGCTGGTACCTATACCTTTACCATTATTAAACCTGGTGCTGTTAACAACGAGCACATTGGCCCTATTTTAAACAAAATTAATAACAGTGGTTTTCATATATCGGCTATGAAGCTGATTAAACTTCGAACTGCTCAGGCTAAAAAGTTTTACGAAGTACACCGCGACAAACCTTTTTACAACGACTTAATTGAGTTCATGACCTCGGGCCCCATTGTAGTTGCTATTCTCGAAAAAGAGAATGCCGTTGAAGAATACCGCAAGATTATTGGGGCTACCGATCCCGAGAAGGCCGAAGAAGGAACTATCCGTAAACTTTTTGCTCAAAGCATGCAAAAAAATGCCGTGCATGGTTCCGATAGCGACGAAAACGCTAAGATTGAAAGCGACTTTTTCTTCTCAAACAGCGAACGCTTTAGCATTTTTGAAGAACGCGATTTTTAATATTTCTTTGTGTTTCGTATAGAAGAACACAGAAATACGGATTTGTTAACTTCAATTATTTTTTAAAGCAGTCTTTGGTATAAATCAATGTTATTTGATACAATTTAATCCAAAAAAAAGGCGCCCGAAAAGGCGCCTTTTTTAATTTACTAAAATAGCTCTACATTGAATATACCTCAATTTTCAAACTAAATTCGTCGTGAATAAAGTTGTCTTTTATTTCTTTAAAGATGCTTTTTGAACCATAATTTACATTCCATTGGGTACGGTCTAAAACAAACTCCTCGCTGGTTGCCGATACAGCTCCTTCGTTAACCTTAACATTTGCCTTAAATTCAATCCCTTTGGTAATATCCTTCATGGTTAAGTTTCCTTTGATGGTGTGCGTAAATTCTTCATTGCCGCTCAAAGCTTCAACCGAAGTAATCACAAATTTAGCCGTGGGAAACGAATCGGCATGGAAAAAATCGGCCGATTTCAGGTGTCCAACCAGTTTAGCATTCATTTCTTCGTCTTCAAGGTCAACATTTACAATGGAATTCATATCAATAATGAATTCGCCACCAACCAATTGGTTGTCTTCAACCATAAATTTACCACCTTCTTTTAATTTAATAAATCCGGTATGTTCGCCGGTAGGTTTGGTTCCTTTCCAGTAAATTTTCGACTGATGCTGACAAGCGGTTAAACCATCCGCATCAGCGGTCATCTCCATTTTGTGGGTATCAGAGGCCTCTACTTTTGTTCCTTTGGACGACTGATTACATGCCACTCCAGCCATTAGAGTGAATGCAAAAATTGCATAAATTACTTTTTTCATACTCTTTCTTGTTTTTAAATGTTATATTATTTTGTTGTTTGCTATTTCACATACCAGTTTCACTTGGTATGCTTATGTAAAACAAACCATCAAAAAACGTTTTTGTTTAACTCCTACTGTTAATCAGGTGTTAAAAAAAAGAAAAGCTATGTTGGGTTAGAGTAAAACCAAATCGATAATTACTTCGGCTTTGGCCTCTTCATTCATCCGTTTGATAAGTGGTTCTTTTATGAGTGCCAATTCGTTCCTCACCACCGAGGATTTTAACACTACAAAAAGCTTTTTATCCTTTATATAAATGTCTTTGGTAGCCCGGGCAACCGTTCTACCAACCATGTTTTCCCAATTACTGATTAAACTGACTTCTTTTAATTTTGAATTCATCTTCAGGGCCTCAAGGTACTCCTGAATTACTTCTTTTAAAGGTTGGGTGCTAGATCGTTTCATAAACGCGTTCCAATTGGTTTGGGCTTACATGGTAATGGTAATACTCGCCTTCAATTTGCGAAAGCACCTGGTGAATACGCTGCGGATTGGTATCGGTAATAAATATCTGACCAAAATTATTTTGCGCCACCAGCATAATAATTTGCTCTACCCGGTCGCTGTCGAGCTTATCAAACACATCGTCGAGCAACAGCAAAGGTTTAAACCCGCATTGTTGGTAAATAAACTCGAACTGTGCCAGCTTAAGGGCTACCAGATACGACTTTTGCTGCCCCTGCGAACCCAGCCGTCGCATGGCAAAATCGCCCAGCATAAAATCCAAATCGTCTTTATGGATTCCAACGGTTGAAAAACGGGCTTGTTTATCTTTATCGCGGCTGCTTTGGAGCTGTTCTCTGAAGTTTTGATTGCTTAACCCGGAGTTGTAGATGAGTGAAACCGTTTCGCGCCCTTTCGAAATATGGGTAAAGTATTGCTGAAATACCGGTTTCATCCGGCTCACAAAGTCCTCCCTTTTAATATGAATCTGTTGTCCGGTTTCAACCAGTTCTTCGTCGTAAATATCGAGCACTGAATCGTCAATATAACCGGTTTTTCCGTATTGTTTGAGCAAAAAATTCCGCTGGGCCAGCACCCGGTTGTAGCGCTGCAAATCGAACAGGTATTCGCGGTCGAACTGCGAAATAATTCCATCGACAAACTTGCGGCGTTCGTCGCTTCCGCCTGTAATAAGATTAATATCGTAGGGCGAAATCATTACCAGGGGAATAAGCCCGATATGATCGGCCAGCTTTTCGTACTCTTTTTTGTTCCGTTTAAACCGCTTGCGCTTTCCGGTTTCAAAACCACAATAAATCAGTTCCTGCGAATCGTTCACCTGGTAGCGGCCTTCAACTACAAAAAGGGCATCTCCGTGTTTAATATTCACCGCATCGTTGTTGCTTAAAAAGCTTTTGCAAAACGACAAATAATAAATGGCATCGAGAATATTGGTTTTACCCACCCCGTTGTTACCGGTAAAGCAGTTAATCTTTGAGGATAGTTCGACCTCAAGCCCACCGTAATTCTTGAAATTTACCAATGATAAGTGTTGCAAAAACATAGCCCAAAGATAGCTAAATTCGCGAGGCTCCGTAAACGAAAAGACACAAAAAAATCCTCCGGAGGGCTCCGGAGGATTTTAACTCCCTTGTTTGTTTACCTGCATTAAATTAACCACGAAACTTTATCCATTAACCATCATACGCCTTGCTATAAAATTTAATTGGCAAAACATCTACCAAACATAAAATATAGGCCTGGTAGTAAATTCTATAGCAAAAGGGAGTTTTTCTCTTTACTTCAATTTTATTAGAACACCATTTAATCACCGTTTGATTAAACTGAAGTAAAATTACAACGACTTTTTTTCTAAAAAGGGTACAATGTGATTCTGCAATTAATTAAAAGGAATCTGATTCCGTTAATTGAGAAAGTGCAACTTGGGTTAACTTTATCAGGTTAATCCTTCAATTACTTCGAGCAGTTTTTGTTTTTTGCGCTGGCTAACGGGAATCTGCGATTTATCGGTCAATATCACATAGCCGCCGTCTTTTTTGTCGAAGCGGGCTATGAATTTCAGGTTTATCAGGTGCGACTGGTGAACCCTGAAAAAACCATAGTTTCCCAACAAATCTTCGTACTCTTTTAAGCCATGCGAAATAACAATACGTTCGCCTGTAGCCAGGTAAAAGGTGGTGTAATTGTTATCGGCTTCGCAACGCATAATATCGCAAACACTTACCAGGTGGATGCTTTCGCTGGTTTTCAACACAATTTTTTTACCTTCTTTACGGATGTTTTCGGCATTATAAAAAAACGCATCCATCTTTAACTGGTGGTTTGCCGTACCTTGCTCGGCCAATACCCGATCGATTGCTGCTTTTAGCTCCGATTCGCTTACCGGTTTTAATATGTAATCGAAAGCACTGAACTTGATGGCTTTCATGGCATATTCCTGATGGGCCGTAATAAAGATAATCTTAAATTGTATGGGTTTTAAGAGGTTCAGAATATCGAAACCCGTTCCATCGGTCAAATCCACATCCAGAAAAACAAGGTCGGGCTTGAGCGAAGGTAATAGTTCAACGGCGGTTTTAACCGAATCGGCCTGGCCCACCACTTCAATATCCTTAAAGCTCTCACTCAGCAGATCAGTTATTGTTTGTCTCGAAAAAAATTCATCGTCAACAACTACAACTCTCATCTCATCGGGTTTATTTGGAAAATTATTGCCAAATATAAATATATCCGCAAAATAAACTATTAAAACCAAAGAAATTCATGGTTTTATCCATTTAAAAAAGCATCCTTTTGTATTGACTTATGATTATAGCAACCAACGCCTGAAATGCCTGCATCAAACAAAAGTGAAAGATTATTTCCTTAAATGATAAAAAGGATTATTTTTGCCAAGAATTTCCGTAAATAAAAAAGCTATTATGTCAAAAAAGAATATGAAGCAGGAAGACAACCTGCAGGAATTTGAAAGTGCTTTAACCCGTACCGAACAATTTATTGAAGACAACCAGAAATTACTTTCGTACATTGTTTTGGGTGCTTTAGTTATTGTATCAGGCTACCTGGCCTTCCAAAAGTTTATTATTGATCCTAAAGAAGACGAAGCCCGGTCGTACATGTTTGTTGCCGAGCAATACTTTCAGAAAGACTCATTTAACCTGGCGTTGAACGGCGACGGTAATTACTATGGTTTTATCGATATTATGGATGAGTTTGGCATGACCAAAGCAGCCAACTTATCGAAGTATTATGCCGGCATCAGTTACCTGCACCTGGGCGATTACGAGGCAGCTATCGATTACCTGAAAAAATTCAAATCGACCGACCTTATCATTAGCTCGGTAGCTAAAGGAGCTATGGGCGATGCTTACACCGAACTGGGTGATTACGGCAAGGCCTTGTCGTACTACATGGCAGCAGCCAAAGATAAGTCCAACGATTTTTCGAGCCCCATTTATCTGAACAAGGCAGCCATTATTTACGAACAAGAAGGCGAATACCAAAAAGCCATTGCTTTGTACGAAAAGTTGAAAACCGACTACCCGCAATCGCAGGAAGGTCGTCAGGCAGAAAAAATGATTGCAAAAGCCAAACTGGCTTTAGAAAAATAGCCGTTAATCAATAATATTTATAAAAAGTATCATTAACTTATCCGGGTTTTTGATACTTTTTTTTTACTTAATCTTACTAAACATATGGCAACCTCTTTAAAAAACCTGAGCGATTACAACATGCTGTTGGTAGCCGATGCCGGCAACATGAAATTTGGCATTGTAGTAGCCGAATGGAACAGCGAAATTACCGAAGCACTTTACCAGGGAGCCTACACTACCCTGCTAAAGCACGGAGCTAAAGAAGAAAACATTATCCGTAAATACGTGCCCGGAACCTTTGAGTTGACGCTGGGCGCCCAACTCATTGCGCAAAATACCGATGTAGATGCCGTTATTGTTTTAGGCTGTGTAATCCAGGGCGAAACCCGTCACTTCGATTTTATTTGCCAGGGAATCACCCAGGGCATTACCACCCTGAATATGGATTACAGCATGCCCTTTATTTTTGGCGTGCTAACCACCGACAACCAACAACAGGCTTTAGACCGCGCCGGAGGCAAGCATGGCAACAAAGGCAACGAGGCCGCTGTTACCGCTATTAAAATGGTGAGCCTGCAACGCAGCCTGGAATCAGTGGAATAAAAGAACGTATTTATTACCGAATAAGCACAGGGAGCAGCCCATAACCAAGGGTTCTGCTCCTTTTGTTTTATTCGGCTTTTCACTATTACCTGGCTTCATTTACCTCAGCCCCCAAGCTTTAAAAACACCCGCCCTAATTCCCTAAAATAAACCCCTGCAACCAGCAATAAAACCGTATAGACGAAAATAAATAATCGTATTGACGCTTTTAAAAAATCGTATCGATGCAAATTTATATTCGTATAGATAAAAATTTAAAAACCTCTTGATGTTTTTATTTTTTCGTATAGACCAAAGTTTAAAAACCTCTTGATGTTTTTATTTTTTCATATAGACGATTTTCTAAAAACCTCTTGAGGTTTTTTAAAAAGGGAATTGATATTTTTGAAAAACCGTCATTAGGTAATTATTGGTTTGCCGTTAAAGCAATAAGAATAGATGCATACGACTTTGGGTCAGCCTCTATAGCAGGTAATACAATCGAAACTATTATAACACAGAGAAACACTGAGATGCACAAAGGCGCACCGGGAAGCAAATGCGGTCTTTAGGCAAGGCCTTTAGCTGGTAAATACGTGGAACCTGGAGAACCACCGGCAAACTTCATCCTGAACAGCAGACCGGCTGTTGCAACAACTCTTTAAACCAAACAAAACAGTACATAAAAAAACCCGGACGAACCGGGCTTTTGTTTTTTTATTTTTTAATTAGCGTTTGGGAGGCTGATAACCTTTTTGTTTGGCCATATCCTCGAGGCGCTGTTGCCATTTCGATTTTTGCGGGGCCTTTTTATTGGCCGATGCCGCTTTCAGTTTGGCCAGAATCTCGTCGTCGTTAATGGTACGGCGAATGGCCCAGGTTTGAATGATGGTAATTAACAGCGACAAGAAGTAATAATAACTTAAAGCCGATGCGTAACTGTTAAACCAGAACAGCATCATTACAGGCATCATATACATCATCATCTTCATTCCCGGAATCTTTTGATTGCTCATGCTCATCTGGTCGTTAAACTTCATGTAAACGATGTTCACCACCGTCATTAGCAAACACCAAAGACTAATGTGGTCGCCAAAACCAAAAGGAACAGTAAAGGGCAGGTTGATTACCGCGTCGTAAGTAGAAAGGTCGGTAGCCCAAAGGAAGGCTTCCTGGCGCAACTCAATAGAGTTGGGGAAGAATCGGAACATAGCAATCAGGAGCGGCATCTGGAAAAGCAAAGGCAAACATCCGCCCATGGGGCTCACGCCCACCTTTTTGTAAAGGGCCATGGTAGCCTGTTGCTTTTTCATGGCATCTTCCTGCTTCGGAAACTTCTCACTAATCTTATCCACCTCGGGCTTAAGGGCCTTCATTTTGGCGGTCGACATGTACGATTTATAGGTAAAGGGGAAAATCAGCAGCTTGATTATAATGGTCATCAGCAAGATAATTAATCCGTAATTACCCATGTATTTTCCCAAAAAGTTAAACAAAGGAATCACCAAACCCACGTTCACCCAGCGAATAATACTCATACCCAATTCAATAACCCGCTCCAAATCGATGTCCATTTTGCGGAGCGTTTTATAATGGTTGGGGCCAAAGTAAAACGACATGGGATAATCGAGGCTTTGTTTGGCATCGTAGGGAAGCGAAATAGACGCTGAAAACTGTTTCAGGAAATTGGGGTTGATGACTTCCTTTTCGGTTTTCACCAGGGCATTGCTGAAATAATTATCGGCAATTAAAGCTACGTTAAAGAATTGCTGCTTAAACGAAATCCATTTAACCGGAGTGGTCAGGTCTTTTTGGTCGGAGTCGGAGCGCATGTTCAGGCTTTCCACATCGGCCTCGTGAAACTTGTAAAACACGGTCGAGTTGGTTTCTTCCCAGCTGCGTCCCTTTTCCTGTCCGGTAATGTAACTTTTCCAGTTCAGGGTAAGGTAACCGGTATTGGTCGAAATATCGGCCTGTAAGCCTTCAATTTTTATATCGAAATCAACCACGTAACTTTCAGGATTGATGGTATAGCGGTATTCCACATATTTACCAGGGGTTACCATAAGTCGGAAGGCAAAGGTTTCGGCCTTGTCGGTAACCACTTTGCCGTTGGTTCCCTCAACCAGCTCAAAAAACAGGTTGTTGGTAGCAATGCTCCGGTTTTTGGCAAAAAAGTTAAGGCCAAATTCGGTAGAATCGCCCGAGAAAAGAATCAGCGGGGTGCCATCGTATTTTTTATAGTTTTTAAGCTCGGCCGAATAAATACGCCCGCCTTTATTGCTAAACTGAAGTTTGATTAGGTCGTTCTCAGCGGTGTAGAATTCCCGTTCGCCTTTGGCTGCCGGGGCAAAATCACCATAAAACTGGTTTAGCTGGTCGTTGGTGTTTGCTGTATTACCAGTTTCATTTGCTGAGATTACAGGACTTTGTTTTTGTTGGTTTTCGATGACAAGTTCCTGTTTGTTTCTCTCGCGCTCTATCTGAGCAATGGAATCTTGTCGGCGTTGTTCGGCAATTTGCTGTTCAGTAGGCCGGGTAAAATAGCTCCAGGTAAATAACACCCCTACAATCAGCACCAGGCCTATCCATGAATTTTTATCCATAATATAATTAAAGTTTACAAAAATATTTACTCTAAAACCGCTTTAACAAAACTCACAAACAGCGGATGTGGCTTAACAACGGTACTCCGGTATTCGGGATGAAACTGCACCCCGACAAACCATTTATGCGATGGTATTTCGACAATCTCAACCAGGTTGGTTTCGGGGTTGATACCCACGGGCACCATGCCGGCATTTTTAAAATCGTCGAAATATTTGTCGTTAAATTCATAGCGATGCCTGTGCCTTTCTTCAATCAGGGTTTCGCCGTAGGCTTTATAGGCATTGCTTTTTTTATCGATGCGGCAGGGATAAGCACCCAATCGCATGGTTCCCCCTTTTTCGAGCACATTTTTTTGCTCTTCCATAATATCAATCACCGGATAAGGCGTTTTCTCGTCCATTTCCGATGAATTTGCTTTTTCGAAACCGAGCACGTTGCGGGCAAACTCAATGACGGCACATTGCATTCCCAGGCAAACGCCAAAAAAGGGTACGTTGTTTTCGCGGGCATATTTTACCGCCAGAATTTTACCTTCCATGCCCCGATGTCCAAAACCCGGAGCCACAAGAACCCCTTTCATGGGCTTCAGCAACTCTTCGTAGTTTTTGCGGGTAATATTTTCGGAGTGAATCCAGTGCAGGTTTACTTTGCAGTTATTAACCGCTCCCGCATGAATAAACGATTCGGCAATCGATTTATAAGCATCCTGAAGTTCTACATATTTACCCACCAAAGCAACATCGACGGTTCGTTCGGGGTTTTTATACTTACTCAGGAACTCTTTCCAGGCGATAAGCTCGGGGTTCTTTTCGACGGGCATCCCGAATTTTTCGAGCACCCGTTTATCCAATTCTTCTTCCTGCATTTTAATGGGCACCTCGTAAATGGTACACACATCAATCGATTGGATTACGTTGCCAATATTTACATTACAGAACAAGGCTACTTTGGCACGAATATCTTCGGTAAGTTCTCTTTCGGTACGCAATACTAAAATATCGGGTTGTACCCCGGCTTCGAGCAAAAGTTTTACCGAATGTTGGGTGGGTTTGGTTTTCAACTCACCCGATGCGCTCAGGTAAGGAACCAGCGTAAGGTGAATTACCAGGGCGTTTTGTCCCAGCTCCCACTTTAACTGACGAACTGTTTCAATATAGGGTAATGATTCAATATCGCCCACCGTACCGCCAATTTCGGTAATTACAAAGTCGTATTTGTATTTGTTTCCCAGAATTTTTATGCGGCGTTTAATTTCATCGGTAATGTGCGGGATTATCTGTACGGTTTTTCCCAAAAAATCGCCCCGTCGTTCCTTTTCAATTACCGATTTATAAATGCTTCCTGTAGTAACATTGTTTGCCTGCGATGTGGGCACATTCAAAAACCGTTCGTAATGCCCAAGGTCCAAATCAGTTTCGGCGCCATCGTCGGTTACAAAGCATTCGCCATGTTCGTAGGGGTTAAGTGTTCCGGGATCGACATTCAAATAAGGATCGAGCTTTTGAATGGTTACAGAAAAACCCCTTGACTGCAGCAGCTTGGCTAATGAAGCTGAAATTATTCCTTTGCCCAACGACGATGTTACTCCGCCGGTTACAAATATGTATCTGGTAGTTGACAATTTTGCTATTTTTTAAAAATTTAACACCTGCACAAAAGTACATTATTAATTCAATTCTTAATAATTGCTTTAAATAAAATACCGTTTTAACCCGGCTTAATATAGAATACTCCCGGTAAACAAAGCGGTTATCGGGTAGTACGCAATTGAATATCAAGCCAAAAAAGATTCTGCTTTTTTAACATTCAAACAAAAATCAGGGAACAAGCCTCCAAAGCAATGCCGGATTTTTGGTCCGGCATCGACAGCTATTCCTGATCAAGGGTATCGAGCAGGATAAGTTTTTCTTTAAGAACCTCCATGCGTTCTTTGGCTTTTTCAATCTTACGGTTTACTTCACCCAAAAGTGCATCGGACGAACTTGATTTGGAGAAAAACCCGATATTGTTCTCGTATAAAGCAATTTCGTTTTCCAATTCTTTAATGCGGGTAATTAATTTATTTCGCTCCGAGTAAATTTTACCCCTGGCATTGTCCGACACCCAATTCTCGACCCTGTTCTGGAAATTTAGCTTCTCAAGCTCGGTTGTTTCCAAATTAAGTGCATTAACCTGTTCATTAAAGGCATCGCGGAAATTCTTTTGCACTTCATCTTTTTTATTTAAAGGAACATGCCCAATGGACGACCATTGCTTTTGCAGTTCCATCAATGCCTGCATCGATTCCTGATTCGTGCCAAGTTTCTTAAAATGCTTAACTGTTTCAATCAATTCCATTTTTTGTTTCAGGTTGTCTTCCTGACGTTTATCAGAAGTATTAAAGAATTCGGCGCGTTTATCAAAGAAATAATCGCAGGCAGTACGAAACCTTTTCCAAAGCGCAGCAGATTGCTTTTTAGGAATCGGACCGCTTTCTTTCCAGCGTTTTTGCAGCAGAATAAAATCTTTGGTGCTTTTTTTCCAGTCGGTACTGTCTTTCATTGCCTCAGCTTGTTCGCACAATTCATTTTTTACCACCAGATTATTCTTCAGCATGCTCTGTGTGTCTTTATAAAACTCACGTTTACGATCAAAGAATTGGTCGCAGGCCAGGCGATAACGCTGATTTATTTTGCCATTATCTTTTCGGGGAGCATACCCAATGGTCCGCCAAATTTTCTGAATCTCAATAATTTCTTTTGTTTTGGTTTCCCATTCTTTATGCGAATCAATTTGGGCAACAGTCAATTGTTCAATCTGCTCACACAATACAAGTTTTTGTTTCAGGTTATTGTTTTGCTGCTCAATTTGCCCTTCATAAAAAGCCTGGTGTTTTTTATTAATAATTGCGGTTGCGGCTTTAAAACGATCCCAAATGGCTTCGCTTTCTTCGCGGGGAGCCGGACCTGTTTCGCGCCAGCTATGATGCAAATCCTGTAGCGTTTTAAATGCTTTAACCGCCGACTTTTCTTCGTGCAGGGCCTCAGCTTTTTTACAAAGCAAAATCTTAGCTTCCAGATTCTTTTTCAGGTCAAGATCGCGTAACTCATTGTTAATTTTAATGTAGTCGTAAAATTGTTCAACAGCAAGATTATAACTTTCCCACAAATTCTTTAAGCGATTTTGCGGAACCAGACCCGCATCGTGCCAGCGTTGTTGCAAATCGCGGAACTCCTGAAAGGTTTTGTTTATTGATTCTTCTTTATTAATAAGGTCTTTAATCTCTTCAATAATCTGATACTTTATTTTCAGATTATCTTCTTTTTTAAACTCCAGCTTTTTATTTAATTCAACCTTTTTTTCTCTAAACTGGTTATAGACTTCCTTAAAGGTTTCATCTGATGCTTCGTCGTAAAACTTAAAATCTTCGGGTTTTCCACCGCTCTCTTCAAAAGCTTTTCGTGCCTCAGCCTGCTCGGCCAGGTATTTTTTATAGAAAACCGAACGTATTTCTTCAACCGCTTCTTTACAAACTTCAACTTCGTAATTATTAACCAACTCGTTGAGTTTTGTCAGAAGTACAGTTCTATCATAAATGGAATAATCTTCCTTTTTAATAGCGGTTTTTCCTTTTTTAGTTTCTGTCTTCTCCTTTTCATCTCCAGCAACCACAGCATCATCCGGCACTTCATCAGCAACGGGTTCTTCAGCAGCTTTTTTTTCATCAATTGATTCCTGACTATTTACTGCTTGCTCCTCATTTGCCGCATCAGTTGGCATTGCTCCTTTTTCAGGTAAGTTTTCCGCGTTCACGTTATCTTTAGTTTCCATTTATTGAAATAATTAAATGACAGTTAGACTCGAAGCTTTGTTTATTTAGTTTCGACCTACGAAAATATAATTTCTGAACGAAAAACACTAAGTTTCTCAACTAATATTTACCGGTATCAACACAAATGAATACGAAGCAAAAAAGGCAGAAACGTAATCGCTCTGCCTTTTTTTTAGTGAAGATCTTGCTTTAAAGCAATAATCTGTATATCTGATTTAAGTGCTTATGCAATCTCAATGGCACGTGCAGGTTTTCTAACAGCTTCTTCGGTTTTAGGTAAATTCACGTATAAAATACCATTTTGGGTTGTAGCAGAAATTGCATCACTTTTAATTTTGTCGCTCACTTTAAAGCGCTTCTCAAAATCGACTGCCGCAAAACTGCGTTTAGCATTTTCTTCAGAATCCTGAATCGATTTAATGGTAAGTACCTCGTTGTCGAGTTCAATCAGAATATCCTCTTTTGAAAACCCGGGAACCACCATTTCAATAGTGATGGAATCGTCCTGCTCGTTCAAACGATAAAGCACATCCGATTTGCAAGTAGGTTTTAAATCGTTATCCAGATTACTGTCAATTAAATTACGGGTTAATGCTTCGTTGGCTAAACCTCTTAATAATGCCGGGTGATTAAATCTAATAAGTGTCATAATTTTTTCCTCCTATTTTTGTTTATTTTTTTGTTTCCCGTACTTTTCAAATTGAATACCAAAGGAAAAATATCACTAATTTAAGTCATATTGTCCTTATTTGATAAAATTACCTGTCATATAGTCTGTTTTTTGGTATTTTGATAACTAAAAAGAGCTAACCAGTCGGTATTCATTCCAGGTAAGCATACAAGTTTGTTTTATTTAATAGATGCTCTTACTTTTGCTCAAAAAAAAATATGCGCATCGATATTTTAACTGTGTTACCGGAATTACTTAATGGGCCGTTCGATCACAGCATTATAAAACGGGCAAAAGATAAAGGCCTGGCTGAAATTCACATTCATAACATCAGAGATTATTCGAACGATAAACATAAAAAAGTTGATGATTATGCTTTTAGCGGCGGAGCTGGAATGGTAATGACGATTCAACCCATTGAATCGGCAATTAATGCACTTAAAGCCGAACGAGACTACGATGCCATTATCTACACCTCACCCGACGGAGAGCTGTTTAATCAAAAAATTGCCAATTCCATGTCGCTTTACACCAACCTGATTATTTTGTGTGGACATTACAAAGGAGTTGACCAACGCATAAGAGAACACTTAATTACACAAGAAATATCGATAGGCGATTACGTGCTTACCGGAGGTGAGTTAGCTGCTGCTGTTATAAGCGATGCCATAGTACGTCTTATTCCCGGAGTGCTTTCTGACGAAACCTCAGCTCTTAGCGATTCATTTCAGGATAATTTATTATCGCCGCCGGTTTACACACGCCCGGCCAATTACAAAGGTTGGAAAGTTCCCGATATTCTTTTGTCGGGCGACACCAAAAAAATTGAAAACTGGAAGCATCAGCAAGCCATAGAAAGAACGCAACGCTTACGCCCTGATTTACTCAAAGATTCTGAAGACTAAGCACTAAAAATTTAAGGTTTTGGTTCCCAATCACCAATAAAATATTTGGTAAGAAAACCCTTCAACGACGTAATTTGTCAAGTTAGTTTGAAAACAAATTTTTAAATACAGTCATACTGATTTTTTTTGATATTATTGTAAACAAACCATCGACTCAACTGTATTATAGTTAAACAAACCTAACTTTTCTAATACATTATTTCTGCAACAGACATTACTATATACAAATTAAAATCATACAATTATGGCATTTGAATTACCAAAACTTCCGTATGAACTGAATGCGCTGGAACCGCACATCAGTCAAAAAACCCTTGAGTTTCATTATGGGAAACACCATCAGGCTTATGTTACCAATTTAAACAATCTGGTACCCGGAACAGCCTTTGAAAAAAGCGATTTGGAAACTATTGTAAAAAAAGCTGATGGAGGAATCTTCAACAATGGCGCCCAGGTTTGGAATCACACCTTTTATTTTATGCAATTTTCGAAAAAAGGTCCAAAAACTCCTACCGGAAACCTGGCCAAAGCTATTAACGAAGAATTTGGTTCTTTTACCGCGTTTAAAGAAGCGTTTACCAAAGCTGCAGCAACACTTTTCGGTTCAGGTTGGGCCTGGTTGGTCAAAAACAAATCGGGTAAACTTGAAATTATTCAGGAAAGTAATGCAGGAAATCCGCTACGCTCAGGTCACACCCCTGTTTTAACCTGCGATGTTTGGGAACACGCCTATTATCTGGACACTCAAAACCGCAGACCCGATTACCTGGTTAATTTCTGGGAAATTCTCGACTGGGATATAATTGGCAAACGTTTTTAACGATTAACTTTTAGGCTGCCGATGGCAGCCTTTTTCATTACCGTCCGCAAATGTTCCGATACGGACAATACTCACATTTTTTCAAATCATTGGTCTGTGTAAAAGGCACCTGTTCGTTAAACAATTCAGTTAACAGAATTTGCAGTTTAAGTTCAACATCATCAGCCACATCGTTAAAGTTACCTGATGCATACAAAACATCTTTTGACGAAACTGCAAAGCTTTGTTCATCTTCAAAAAACTTTTTCAGCTGATAAACGGTTGGTACAATTACCGGCTCTGCCGGAAAATTCTTTTTAATTACATAACTGTAAACAAAGGTCTGAAAAACAGCTTTGGTATTTGCAATTTTTTGCGGGTCGAACACGTCGTTAAACGAGCTAAACACCAGCTTATCGGCTCCTGTTTTGTAATCAACAATGCGAAGCTGCTTGTTATCGCGGTCGAGCCGATCGATTAATCCACCCACTTTTACAGCTGTTTTCTTACCCCGGAATGTAAACGAAACGGGTGCATCCATCTTTAACTCAAGACCAACAATACTGAACGGTGCAAAATCCTGATCAATGGAAATCATTTTATATAGGAATTTTCGGATAACTTCAAAAACAATGTGATTTTTGCCCTGAAGTGAAAATTTATTCTTTGTTTTTTCTCCACGTAAAACTTCGTTGAACGATTCCATTATCCAGGCATCAAGCTGAACCGAATCGGCTCCAAGTTTTTGCAGGTTTTCGGTAGTAATCAAGGATTTTGATTTCAGAAAAGGCTCATAAAATTTTTCTGCAACTTTGTGAAAAATATTACCAAACAAGCGGGCATCTACTGTTTCTTCAACCTCGTCGGGTTCATGAATTTGCGCAAGCGAGCGAAAATAGAAACGAAGCGGACACATTAAATAGGTCGACAAGGCGCTTGGTGAAAGCGCTTTAGGATTATTGGCGTCCAGGTATTCCAATAACTTATTCAACACATCACCTTGTTTTTGTATTTCGATTGGTGTTGGTGAAACCACTTCGATGGTTTGCAAAACATTCTCTGTTCTGATTTGGAAGTTTGCATCGAACTGAAGCTGGTAAATGTAGCGGCTTTTTTCGCCCGACGACAAACCACCCACAGCCGAATTGTAGATAAGCCAAATATTTTCCGCCCTTTGTATCAAACGATAAAAATAATAGGCGTACATGGCATCGTGTAATTCGCGGGTTGGTAAACCAAATCCGCGGCGCAAGCCGTAGGGAATAAATGAAATATTCTGCATGCCTGCCGGTAAAGTCCCCTCGTTTACCGACAAAATAATTAAATTTTTAAAATCGAGATTTCTTGTTTCCAAAAAACCCATCAACTGTAAACCTCCAATGGGTTCGCCTTCGAACGGAACCCGAAGGGTTTTAATTACCCGTCGGAGCAACCTAAAATAAGTACTCATCTGAATTTCAATCTGCTGGCTTTGCAACTGTTCCGAAAGTTGATTTATTTTCAGGTAAATGTGATAACCAAACTCCTGCTCCATGGCAAAACTAGCATTTTCTGCTTTTTTTGAAGATATCAGATTTCCAAACAAGGTTACATGCTCCTTTAAATAAAATTCAAAATCGGCAATGCCTGAAACAGATCTGAACACCGACGTTAGAATCTCGCTTTTTTGAAATAATTCATTACCAACCTGGTAAATATTTTCTTTGCGAATGTTTTCAATAATAGAACTTGTTAAAACTTCATCGTAAACCTGAAAAAACGGATGTTGAAGTAAATCGACCACATTTTTATAATAAAAAGTAGCGGTTTGGTTCGCTGTTATTTTTGCATTTGCCTGCAGGTTTATCAATAAATCAATAACTTGTGCCATCAGCGACTCTGAAACTCCGTAGCCCATGGTAACATTCACCTGTTTTACATTATGCGGAATCTGGTTGAGAAACGGCATCAGCAATTGTTCGTTTGAAAGCACTATGGCTGTTTCACCAATTTCGTCGGCCGGTAATGTGTTAATTAATTGCGATGCTTTAAAAACCTGACCGTGATCGGTAGGAACCGTAACCACCTGAATCTTCTTTTTATTTTCTATCAGTGTATCGGGCAAATCAAAACCAACTTCCATGGGAAATTGACGGAGGTATTTTCGTTGAAAAAAACCAGCTTCCATTTGCTTGTTTTCAATGTAATAGCTATCGAAATCCCAAAAGAAACCGGCCTTGCTTTGGGTCTGAAAATATTCAAAAATTCGTTCTTCGACAGGAGTTATGGCATTAAATCCAATAAAATAAACCTTAGTAAAAGGAAAATCACCGGAATGCTTTTCTTTAATATTGCTCAAGGCATCATTATACAGCAAACCTTCATAAGCCAAACCCGATTCCACAAGTTTAACTCTAAAATCCTGGTAAACAGGAAACAAAACTTCCCATATTTTCAGGAACTGTTCTTTTAATGCCGACTTGTGCTCCTTATTAAAAGTTGAAAAGAAACGCTGAATTACTTCCAACTGATTTTCAGTAAGAAATTGAAAATCAGACTCCATATCTTTCAAGGCGCGAACATTGGAAAAAATAGTTTTGGGATCGACCAAGTACTTGTCCACATCGTTAAAATCGCGAAGCATGGTTTCGCCCCACGAGAAAAAATCATCAAAACTCTCGAGCGATTTACTTTTATCGACATAAATACGATACAGAATTCCCAACAATTCAATGGGTTCAGCAAGGCGAAGCATCGAAAATTCTGAAATAAATTCATTAATGGTATGAATTCGGGGTAACCAAAACGGAGCTTTTGAATCATTTCTGACGTTTATATTCTTGAGATGGTGCATGAAAAATACACCCGAACGCTGATTTGGAAAAACAAGTTGTATGTTTCTAAAGTTAGCTTTATGCTTATTGAACAGCCATAGCGCTACCTCATTTAAAAAAATTTGCATGCTAATAAAAAATACACCATTTATAAAATAAGAGTATAAACAAAACCTATCGATTGTTTAAGTGTTTATAACATCGTTAACAGCTATCGAATATAAAGATTTAATTACATAATGACTATAATTTTTAGAATAAGTAGGCCCAAATGAAATAAAAGACACACGCATTTTTACCTTGTTTAAACATATAAGAAAGCACATTGTTATTTTTGTTTAACAATCGATATATTTGTTTAATTTTTATTTAATGAAGACAGAAAAATACAACATAAAAGATCTGGAAAAACTTACTGGCATTAAGGCACATACCATCAGAATTTGGGAAAAAAGGTATAAGCTTTTGGATCCGAGCAGAACCGACACCAATATTCGGCATTACACCGGCGAAGACTTAAAAAAATTATTGAATATCTCCATTCTAAATAAAAATGGTTTAAAAATATCGCGAATAGCAGAATTAAACGAAGCGCAGATTAGCGAAAAGGTAATTGAACTAACCAACCGCAACAGCGATGTTGAAGACCAAATTCAGGCTCTAACCATGGCCATGTTTCATTTTAATCTGCAAAAATTTGAAAAACTACTTACCGTTTCATACATCAACCGGGGATTTGAGAGCACCTATGCAGAAATCATCGTTCCTTTTTTAGCCAAAATGGGATTTCTTTGGCAAGCCGGCACCATCTCGCCAGCACAGGAACATTTTGCCGCAAACATTATACGCCGGAAAATTTTGGTTGCTATAGACGGATTGCTGGCATCATACAACGAGCATAGTAAAAAATACATTCTGTTTTTACCTGAAGGTGAATTTCACGAAATAAATTTGCTTTACGCTTACTATCTATTAAAAAAAGAAAACCAACATGTTACTTACCTTGGCTCATCGGTTCCTTATACAAGTATCGATGAAAACAACCAATTTCACCAGGCTGATTATTTGGTTTGCTCATTTACCAGCGCACTTAATACAAATAAAATACAAGTTTACCTAAAACAATTATCGCAGCAGTTTAGCAACCAAACCATTTTGGTAATGGGTCCGCAAATTGCCTTATACAATCAACCCCTGCCAGCAAATGTTATAAAAACAAAAGAGATTGATGAATTACGAAAAATCATCAAGTCGTAATATTTAGCAAATCCATTTCTCTTCTTTTTAATTTAACCATCTTGTTTAATAATAATCCTATTAAACAAAATGCAATTTCAAATTATTGCTTATCAATAATATACTCCAATAGACACCTACCACGTTAAACAAAACAATATAATTATTGCAATTTTACATCAATTTTACGGTTAAAATCAACTGTTGTTTTTACTATGTGTTTTCATTACTGTTAATAAGTTTCAAAAGCACACAATTATTTATACTAAACAATTTAAAACTCTATTATATTATTGATACATTGTTATTTAAACTATTTTGTTATTTAGATTGTGTCTAATTTAACAAATATTTAACACAAATATATTTGGCAATGTGTTTAATTATTCCCTATATTTGCTTAAACATTTTTGTTAAATGTTTTTGTTTATTTATTGAACATTCACAACCTAAAACTACACCGTTATGACAGCAATTGAATTTACCAATAAATTATTGAGCATTGAGGACAAATTAAAGTATTTTGCCTACAGCTTAACAACAAATTCTGAAGAAGCAAAGGACTTGCTTCAGGAAACTATGCTTAAAGCCCTAACCAATCGCGATAAATTTACTGACCCGCGCAACTTCAATTCATGGGCTTATACCATTATGAAGAATACATTTATAAACAATTACCGCCGGAACGTAAAATCGAATACCATATTTAATAAAACCGATAATAATGAGAATTTAGCGCATCGTCAAGAAGCTGTTTCTCCCGAGTCGGAGCATGCATATAAAGAAATCCGTAAAAAAGTTGACAGCCTGCAAGACGATTTCAGAATTCCTTTCCAAATGTTTACCGAAGGGTTCAAATACAAAGAGATTGCAGAAAAATTAGACATTCCCATTGGTACGGTAAAAAGCAAAATATTTTTTGCCCGACAAAAACTAATGGACACCTTGCCCGAATATAAAAATGAATACAGATAACACCAGCGTTGAAACATTTGACCCGGCTTTTGCCGGGTTTTTTTATACCCCAGTGTTTTATAACACTACACAAAAGCAGGCTACAGCTAAACAAAACGATTCGTAGTTTTTTAATATATAATTGTTTAATATCTTTAACATTTACCAATCAAGAGCAGAACAATTAAACGGACAAACCATTAATGGATAATTAATATAACTTAATGTACACTACAAATGGACAATTTTGATTTTCTTAATAACATATCAGCAGAAAGTCTTGACAACCTATATCAGAAATACCGGACAAATCCTGATAGCATCGACAAACAATGGGTGCTTTTCTTTAAAGGATTTGAATTAGCACAAAAACAGTTCCCTGTCGAAAATAAAGTGAATGATGCGCTTACTTCGAAAGAATTCAGTGTTATCAACTTAATTCATGCTTACCGCCAACGCGGACATTTATTTACCAAAACAAATCCGGTACGTGAACGGCGAAAATACCTTCCACCACTTACCTATACTGAATTTGGTTTAATTGAACAGGATTTAAATACTACCTTTAATGCTGGTAAAAACATAGGACTCGGAAAAACAAGCCTGCAAAACATCATCGACCACCTTGAAAAAACATATTGTCAATCGATAGGCGTTGAGTACCTTTATATTCGAAATCCCGAGGAAGTTGAATGGTTGAGAAGTAAGATGGAGGGAACCCAAAACACACCATCGTTTTCTGTTAACGAAAAAAAACAGATTTTCAAGCGGCTGGTTAGTGCTGTAGGTTTCGAAAAATTTATTCATCAACGTTTTACCGGCCAAAAACGTTTTTCGCTTGAAGGAACAGAAACCATAATTCCCGCATTAAATTCAGTAATTGAACACGGTGCACAATTGGGTATCGAAGAGTTTATAATTGGCATGTCACACCGGGGCCGATTGAACATTCTGGCCAATATTTTAAAGAAACCCTATGAATTAATCTTTAGGGAATTTACAGGCAAATCGTATGTCGATTCCATTTCGCTTGGCGATGTAAAATATCACTTAGGGTACGGGAACACTATACAAACCAGTCAAGGTCATACCGTTCGTTTAAATCTGGCTCCCAACCCCTCACATCTTGAAGCTGTAGGCCCTATTATACAAGGAATTGCTCATGCTAAAATAAAACACAAATACCACAACAACCCCGACAAACTGGCTCCAATAATAATTCATGGCGATGCAGCCATAGCCGGTCAGGGAGTAGTTTACGAAGTAATTCAGATGTCTGAACTTCCGGGTTACCAATCGGGAGGAACCATTCATCTGGTAATCAACAATCAGGTTGGTTTTACAACTAACTACCTCGAAGCCAGATCCAGTACCTACTCCACTGATGTGGCCAAAGTTACACGCAGCCCGGTATTCCATATAAATGGAGATGATGCCGAAGCGCTTGTTTTTACCATAAAAATGGCTATGGAGTACCGACAAAAATTTCATAAAGATGTATTTATCGATATTCTATCGTATCGGAAATACGGACACAACGAAGGCGATGAACCCCGATACACCCAGCCTTTGCTTTATAAAGCCATTGCAAAACATCCTAATCCCCGCGACATTTACGCAAAAAAACTGATTGCAGAAAAAGTTTATTCGGAACAGGATATTGCAAACGAAGAAGAAAGTTTTGACCAATTAATGGAACAAAAGTTCGAAATTGCAAACCAAGATACCAAGGTTGCCATCAAACAATTTCTGATTGAAGACTGGGAACATTACCGCTATGCTATTCCCGAAGATTTTTATACCAGCACAAACACAGCTATAAGCATAGAAAAACTCTTGTTCCTTTCTGAGCAAATGAATAATTTACCCAACGAGAAATCGTTTTTCAACAAAATTGTAAAACTCAAAAAGGAGCGAATACAAATGGTTGAAGAAGATCGCATCGACTGGGCAGTTGGTGAGCTTCTGGCGTACGCTTCGTTGGTTGACGAAGGTTTTCCGGTGCGCATAAGCGGACAAGATTCACAACGTGGAACATTCTCGCATCGACATGCAGCACTAACAATTGAAGATGCCGGAGAACGTTACATCCCCTTAAAACATATAAGCGAAAAACAAGCTGACTTTGATGTGTACAATTCGCCTTTAAATGAATATGGCGTTTTAGGATTTGAATACGGTTATGCACTGGCAGTTCCACAGGGACTTACTATTTGGGAAGCACAGTTTGGCGATTTTCATAATGTAGCTCAGGTAATTATTGACCAATACATTAGTTCGGCCGAAGAAAAATGGGGTATCCAAAATGGCCTGGTTTTGATGCTTCCCCACGGCTACGAAGGCCAGGGACCAGAGCATTCCAGCGCCCGTATGGAACGCTTCATTACCCTGAGTGCTAACAACAACATGCGATTGTTGAATTGCACAACGCCGGCAAATCTTTTTCATAGCTTACGACAGCAATTAAAAAAAGAATCGCGAACCCCTTTGATAATTTTTACCCCAAAAAGCCTGTTGCGTCACCCCAAAGCCATATCAACCAAAGACGATTTCACAAAAGGAACTTTCCAACGGATAATTGACGATAACAATACAGAAGTAGAAAAAGTAACCCGGGTAGTTTTCTGTACCGGTAAAATATATTACGATTTACTTAACGAGAAAAATTCGCTAGGAGTAAAAGACATTGCCCTGGTTCGTGTCGAACAAATATATCCCTTGCCAAAAAACGAAATAGTTGATGTAATTAATAAATACACAAATGCACTTCAAATTCTGTGGGTCCAGGAAGAACCTATGAACATGGGAGCCTGGTATTTTATAAGAAACGAAGTACCCGAAATTCCTTTCGAGGGAATTTATCGTTTCCCCAGCGGAAGCCCGGCAGTAGGTCTGCATGAATTACATCAACGCGAACAGGAAGAAATTATTGGAAAAGTATTTAAAAAATGCACCTGTGAATTAAAAATGCCCTACTGCGGTTTACAATGTGAAACCGGAAAGAAGAAAATTCCTATCTTAAAACACTATAATTATTTTAAATCTGAAAAATAATGAGCGTAGAAATAAAAATACCCAGCCCTGGCGAATCAATCACTGAAGTTGTGCTGGCTACCTGGTTTGTTGACGAAGGCGACTATGTGAAAAAGAATCAGGATTTGGCCGAAGTTGAATCTGATAAGGCAACATTAACATTAACCGCTGATGCATCGGGAACCATCAGCTTAAAGATTTCAGAAGGTGAAACCATAAATGTTGGTGCCATTGCTGCCCTTATTGACGACACCGCAGAAGCTCCCGCACAGGATGAAAAAACTGAAGAACCGAAAAAGGAAACGCCTGCAAAAGAAATTAAAGAAACTCCTAATGAAACAAATAAAGATGCCCGGGACGTAAAAATAACTCCGTTAGCAAAAAAAATGCTCGACGAAAAAGGCCTAAGCGTAGATGCTTTGCTTGATAAACTGCATCGTATTACATCAAAAGATGTAGATACGCTTATGAACATGCCCGACGCTGTTGTTACAAATAAACCCACACACCAACCCCGCAATGAGGATCGAAAAAAACTTACCCCGCTGCGTAAAAAACTCAGTGAACGTTTGGTTCATGTGAAAAATCAAACGGCCATGTTAACCACTTTTAACGAGGTAAACATGCAGCCTGTTATGGAATTACGCAACAAATACAAAAATGAATTTGCCGAAAAATTTGGAGTAAAACTCGGTTTTATGTCGTTTTTTGCAAAAGCTGCAGCCATTTCGCTTGGAAAATTTCAAAGTATTAATTCCATGATTGATGGCGAAGAATTGGTAAGCTTTAACTATGCCGATATCGGAATTGCAGTTCAAACTCCCAAAGGCTTAATGGTTCCAGTTATTCGCGATGTTGACAAACTTTCGCTGGCTCAAACAGAACTGGAAATTGCGCGGATGGCTCAAAAGGCACGCGATGCAAAAATCAGTCTTGAAGAAATGAGTGGAGGAACTTTTACCATAACCAACGGAGGTGTTTTTGGCTCACTGCTATCAACTCCTATAATTAATCCGCCACAAGCAGCCATTTTAGGTATGCATAACATTCTCGACCGCCCGGTTGCTGAGAACGGACAAGTCGTTATCCGCCCGATGATGTATCTTGCCTTATCGTACGATCACCGAATTGTAGATGGCAAAGATTCCGTTGGTTTCTTGCTGAATATTAAAGAATTGATTGAAAATCCGGGGCGTATGCTCTTTAATGGCAAAAACCCTTTAGAGCAATTTATTTTAGGATAAGCTTATTTGCTTTTATCCGGATTTCCGAACGGATTTTTAGAGTAAGAAACCTGATGAATGTATCGGTAAACCACGGTTGATATATTTGTCAGGTTTTTATAATTGAGTAAATCTGGTGTGTCATTAGGGGTATGATAATCGGGATGCAAACCTGTAAAAAATACGGCTACAGGTATTTCGCGGGTAAAAAAACTGTAATGATCAGAACCGTATTTAAACGTCCGTTTTTCATTTAATCCTGCTCGGTGAGTTACCTGGAAATTTTCAGGTAAATTAATCTGACGTTTTCCAACAGCAAACCATTTTAAGCGCTTATTTCCGGCAGTAAGCAGGTAAACAAAATCACGATTTTTTTCATGCTTTTTGTCCCATCGCCCAACCATGTCGAGGTTAATAGATAAAACAGTTTCGCTTTTACTAAATAAATTACTTTGAATAAAAGCCTCAGAGCCATACAAACCAAGTTCCTCAGCAGTTAAAGCCAAAAACAGGATATTACGTTCCGGAATGATTCCCTTTTTATAATCACCAGCAATAAGACGGCTGCTTTCGAGCAAGGCAGCTGTTCCCGATGCATTATCATCAGCACCGTAATAAATGCGTCCAAAATCTTCGCCCAAATGATCGTAATGCGCAGTAACCACTATAGTTTGCATAGTATCTTTCCCCATAAAACTACCACCTACATTAGCTGCCATAATGGTATCGACCGTCGCTGTTTTATAATTCAATGTTAGTTCTAATTCAGGTTGATAAAGGGTTTGCAATAACGAAAAATCCTGTTTGCGATTTTTCTTTGCCAAGGCAATCAACTCCTTATCAGATAAAGAAAACACTTTTTTCAGCACATTCGGGAAGCAATAATAAATACTCAATGAATCTTTAACGGGCAGGGTATTCCAATCATCAGCCGGATATTTTTCCTTTCTCTGGTTGAAATCGTTGGGCAATTGATAATCGGACAAAACATAATCGTAGCCCCAGGTTTCTTCCATCAACTTACTGCGTTTCGAAAAAATAACAAAAAACCGGGTGTTCCCATATTCTTTTTTAATTCGCAATATAGTATGATAAGCTTCTGCCGGATTTTCGGCTATAAAAGCCAATGCTTTATTCTTAATGGGTAATTTTTCGAGTTCCAAATCGGTTCCAAATCCGGCAAACACAAGTTTTACTACCATTGTATCGGCATGATTATAATTAGCAACGTAAAAGAAATGCCAGGGCCAAAAAAGCAGAACACCCTGACTTTTTACCAAAATTGAATTGCGATGTTTTCGCACTAATTCAAATTTATGATAATAACTATCACCAGCTAAAGGTGCTAATCCAAAATTATCAAATTGATTGGCAAGGTATTCAGCCGCAAGTTGTCCTCCCCGGGTTCCTGTTTCACGGCCTTTTAACGAATCAGATGTCAGGTAATAAACATGTTCTTTTATTCTTTCTGTGCTTGCTACCTGGTTTTGAGCCATAAGCTGATTCATCGTCATCCCCAAAGCCAGATTAACCAAACATAATACACTTATTATCTTTAACATGTTATTTCTAATATCTAAATTTCAAAAAAAAACAATTCCCCTTTTTAAAAGGTTCCTTTAAGGCAGTCATGCCGTAGGGATACGTCGAACTTTTCGATAGCATAACGCAAGGTAGTACGCGACATGGCAGTATAATGTTCCCTGATAAAGTTCAAAGCAAGCGGTTGATTTCGCATAGCTATTTCACGTAACATCCAACCTACGGCTTTATGAATTATATCGTTTTTATTTTCGATTAAAAGTTCAGCAATGCGTAATGGTAATTCAAATGCTTTTTGTTTGATATGATAAAAAGTGGCTATCATGGCTACCCTGTTGTACCACATATTACTATGCGTTGCCAATTGAAACAGGGTTTCAGAAGGATGTTGAAATTCCCATGCACCCAAAACATAATGAGCCGACGAGTCGACCAAATCCCAATTATTGACAAAATCGAGGTTTTTAAGATAAGAACTTACCAATTGCTTTTTCTCATTCGTAGTAGCTTTTTTGTTTTGAAATTTTAACACCAGTATATACAAGGCCAAAAGCCTTATTTCATGAATCTTATCCTGGATTAAGCTTTCCAGTTGAGCTAAAGTAATGCCCCGGTATTTTTTTGCCAGAGTTCTTAGTTCAGGGCTTTTAATGCCAACAAAAGTATCACCATAACCATAAGCTCCCGGAATACATTTAAAATAGCGCTTGTACGATTCAATCCGTTCGGCATCAGAAAACTGTAATGCTTCAGCTTTAATAGCCTTATGCATTACTTCTTTGAATTATTTTGGAATTCAGTAATATCGAAAGCAATTTTAAGCACCTTAACTACTTTACCTTCGGCATCTTTTATAGGCGTATAAGTTTCAGACAACCAAACCACTTTTCCATTAATTTCGAGACGGTTTCTCAACTTTTTAATTTCGCCTTTGTTTAAATCTTTCCAAAAGGCTTCATACTCTTTTTTAGCTACACCCTGCATATCAATTCCATCCTGATGATGCGTTCCCACAATTTGTTCCCGGGTTAGTCCGAACAGTTCAAGCAAAGCATCATTCGCATCGGTAATTGTACCATTGGCATCGTACTCAACAGTATAAGTCGATTTTTTAACAGCATTCAAAATTCCATTAAGTTCTACTTCGCGTTGATGGGTTTCCACTTCAAGATTTTTTAAAGCAGTTACATCTTTTGAAATACCAAATGTACCCATACAATCGCCGTTGTCGGTTAAAAGAGGCAGTTTGGTAACACTATTCCAAAGGTGCGTTCCATCGGGCATTATTTCACGTTGCAACTGATTGGTAATGCCTTTTCGGGTTTTAATTATCTGCTGCTCATCTTCGTAATATTTTTTCGCGTTTTCAGGAGTCTGGAAGTCAAAGTCCGATTTTCCAATGACCTCATCAACCGATTTAGCGCCAAATAAGCTGGTCATCGATTTACTTATGCGAATAAATTTACTGTCCCTATCTTTAAAATAAATGTAATCGGGCAGGTAATTTAGCAAGGCATCGAGCAGTGTAGTTTGCTGTAATAAACTCTCCCGCATTTTGGCATTCAAATCGTTTTGCTTTTTTAAATTGGTTTGCGTAACCTCCATGGCCTCAAGATTGTGCTGCATTTCCTCGTTTTTCTTTTGGGTTTCGATTTCAAGATTTTTTAAGGCAGTTACGTTCTTTGAGATACCAAAAGTTCCGATGCATTCACCCTGGTCGGTTAACAAAGGTAGTTTGGTTGCTGAGGTCCAAACAATCTCTCCATCGTGTGTTACTTCTCGCTGTAATTGGTCGGTAATTCCCTGCTTGGTGCGAATAATGTTTTGTTCGTCTTCGAAATATTTTTTCGCATTTTCGGGGGTATGATAATCGAAATCGGATTTACCAATCACCTCTTCCACCGTTTTGGCACCAAACAAACCAAGCATGGATTTACTGATTTTCAGGAAGCGACTTTCTTTATCTTTAAAGTAGATGTAATCGGGTAATGAATTAAGCAGCGCATCAAGTAAAGCAGTTTGCTTTTGCATTTCTTCGCGCATCTTGGCATTGGTTTCCATTTGCCGTTTTAAATCTTCCTGGGTTGCCTCCATTTCTTCCAGGTTCTGGCGAAGCTCTTCTTCCTGAGCAGCAAGTTCTTCACTCTGATTTTGGCTGGCAGCCAATAAACGGTTGGTTTTTTCGTTCACCTTAACATTTGAAATGGTAGAAGCCAGGCTTTCGCCCAACTTTTCGACAAATTCAATTTCGTGAGGTTTTAGAGTTCGGAACGAAGCAATTTCAATAACTCCATAAACCTCATCGTTCAGTATGCAGGGAACAATTAAAACACAGGTTGGATTTGCTGTTCCCAAACCTGAGGTAATTTTCATATAATCTTCGGGTACTTCAGTAAGGAATATGGTTTTCTTTTCGTAAGCGCATCGCCCAACCAAACCTTCACCCAAACGAATTTCTTTTTTCATAAATTTATCGCGACCATAGGCAATGGCTGTAGATAATTCAAAGAAACAATCATCCTCCATTTCATCGTTTAAAACAAACATGGCCCCTTGATTCACTTCAAGATAATTCACCAGGTTTGAAATAAAGTTGAAACCCAGTTTTTTCATGTCGCTGGAATCCTGACGAAGAATTTCGCCAAACATTGCCACACCCTGGGTTGCCCAACTTCGCAATTGTTCTTCTTCTTTTCGTTTTTTCTCTTCTTCAACACTGTGCTGCAGACTTTCGCGCATGCTTAACAAAGCTTTGCCTAATCGATCCTCGCTCCCAAGCACTTCAAAATCTGCATTCAGATTTCCTTTT
The DNA here is from genome assembly GCA_002840905.1 of Bacteroidetes bacterium HGW-Bacteroidetes-4. Lineage (GTDB taxonomy): Bacteria > Bacteroidota > Bacteroidia > Bacteroidales > SZUA-534 > GWE2-40-63. The sequence continues at coordinate 123,951 of PHDD01000013.1, forward strand.
CCAATCTCGAGTGCAAATTTTTCAGTAATCCGGAGCCCTTTTACTACCTTATTAAGTGATTCGTTCATTTGCTGCAACTCGCCTTTGCCTTTTATTTCCTGCTCTGAAATGGCATGAGTATTACCAACAGCAAGTAAATCGAGAATGTTGGTAACTTTACGAATTGGACCAATAATGCGCCTTGTAACCTGAAAAATTACAATTATCATAATTAAAACACCGAATAAGGCGAATACTACCGAATTGTGAATGGCGGTTTTCGACGACTCAAGAATTTTATGCATGGGCACAGTAACCTCAATCATCCATCTTTTGGGTGTATCGTCAATTTGCATGGGCACAAAATACGAATAGTAAGTAGCACGCTGAAAATTTGTGGTAATATCAAAACTTTTAGCTTTGCTCACTTTATTCTCCACATTCCAATCGTTTTCGTCCTGAGGAAAATTTTGCCCAAATGATTTACCAACCAGTTCGGGATTGGCATGAGCCACAAATTGCGAAGCAGAGGTCATTACCGTAATGAAGCCTCCTTCAAAAATTTTAGCTTTTTGAACATAATCAGTTAAAAATGCCAGATTAAGGGTTATCCCAACAAAACCCTTTAAGGTACCATCAGCATGTATAGGTGCTGTTAAATCAGCTAAATAAAGTCCTTTGCTTTTATAGGGTTCAGTAAGGTTTACTCCCTCACTATCGGATAGTTTATGATTAAAAAAACCAGCTCCTTTTGAATTAGTTTTAAAAAGCACTTCTCCCTGATTCTTATTATTCAGTTCATATTTTGCCCAGCTATTAAACTGCTCATTCCCCTCAATGGATTCTGCATCCAAGATAAACCAAACCGATTCAAATTGTGGATGCTTTTTCAGTTGAATCTGAAGCAAGGATGTTATTTGTTCGGGAGTAATTTTTTGATTATTAAGCTGTGAGGCCAGATTTTCGGTATTAGCAACTACAATACCTTTAAATTCTTTAAAGAAACCAACCACCTTTTGACTGTTATTGTCGGCCATGAGTTGGGTATATTCTTTTGCCCTGTCGACGGCAAAATTATGGTTGCGAACACCTACAAAAAAGCCGATAGACACTAAGACAAGCATTACTGTGCTCAGAATAAAGACCAATATTCGAGTCTGCAAATTATGAAAAAGTTTCATAGCAGTTATTGTATTAAGTTAATTGTGGCAAAAATTTGTAAACAATAAAAATGTACGATAAATTTAGCATAAATATAAAAAAAACAAAACTTCAGTCAGAATTTACTTCAACCAAATGATTATTAATTAAATACCAAACAAAACCTTTGACTGGTTTGTTTTCAATTTGCGAAATAGCCTGCATGTATTCCTGTACCTGTTTTTTATGTGCGTCTGAAGTACTTAATGTATATTTATAATCGATAACTATTACCTCATCAGCTCCAAAAAGCACACGATCGGGGCGTTTTAGTGCGCCATCGGTTAACATAATTGAGGCCTCGGTAATGGTTTTATAGCCGGAGGTAAAAAAAGAATTAACGGCAGTATGTGAAATTAATTTGCTTAACGCATCAATATATAACTTCTTTTCAGAAAAATGAATTAGTCCATTTCCAATCAATTTTTCAACTGCATTGGGAATATCATCGGGCGTAAAAATATGTTCGAGCAAAGCATGAAAAATCTGTCCTTTATAAATGGGTTCCGATTCTTGATTGTCTTTTTGGAAAAAGCGCTGTCCTTTTAATCGCAGTTTTAAAAAATCGGTTGTATTTAACTGGGGAATTGTATTGTTAACTAAAAGTGGAATTTCTTTAATTTTCTCCACCGGAGGAATGACTCCATAGGTGAAAAAATCCGGAAAGGTTTCTGTATTCGGAATGGGTAATAATTTGTTTTTGAAATCGGTAAAAGCACGATACAAAACATCGTTTATCCGTTTAGCAGATTCGTTCTTTTTAGGAAGAGGCGCTATAATAAACAAAGCATTTTCGGCACGGGTAAAAGCTACGTAAGCCATATTTAAACTGTCGATTATCGCCATAAGATACTCGTGCATATAATGCGCTCCAAAATGTGTTGATAACAATTTAGCTGAGTACGTTATGGGTAAAACCGGCATTGAATTAAAGGGCTTATTCTCAGGTTTTGCCCATATTAATTTGCTTTGCTGATCGAGGGTCCAATTTACAAAAGGAAGAATCACCGCTTTATACTGTAAGCCTTTCGATTTGTGGATGGTTAAAATACGAATGGCATTTTGCTCTTCGGATAAACTCACTGCAAGCTGATTCCCTGTTTGTTTCCACCATTCGATAAATGATGCCAGATTATTTCCCTGCTTTTGTGAGAATTGTAAAACAGCATCCTGAAAGGTTTGAATAAAAGCAAAATTCTGGCTGATATTCAACGAATCGTCCGGATAAATTAACAAGTTTAACAGTCGGTTTACCAAAGTGGTTAAAGGCAATTGCCGCAACTCATCGATGGCAAGTACAAAATTGTGAGGCAAAAGTTTTAAAAAAGCTTCCAAATCAGAAAAATCAATAGCTGCTAAATTACTTACCGAACCTGAAGGAGATTCTTTACGTGAAGTATAAAAATAATATAACTCTGCATTATTCAATTCGTTTTTAGGTTCAATTAAAAAGCGAATGGCTGCTATCAAATAGTTTACAATAAGCGAGGCATTTAAAAACACCGAATCGTTCGACACAAATGCAAACAAATGACCATCCTTAGGATTATCCTGCCGATGTTGCATCAGCCATTTGGCAACCAGGGCTCCTTCGGCATTTTTGCGCACCAGAACAGCCACATCGCGCGGCTGGTAACCATTCTCAAACAATTGATTCAAATTCTCAATTAATTGAGTTTGTACCTGCAATTCGGCCGGATTATCTGGATTATCGTCGGAATTAAAACGAACTGAAACAAAGCCCTGGGTATTAATCTTATTCTCGGGCAAATCTTGTTTTACCGTTTGATAAATCTGAGTAATAATATCGGGATTCTGAATTTGCAGTTTTCCTTCTTCAAGTTTTTGAGTAAACTGCGACTGAGCAATAGCGGCTATTGTAGAGAAACACCAGTTATTAAATTCAACCACATACCTTTGGCTACGGTAATTATTCGGCAGGTTTACCACATTGGGCCCAAAGGCTGCAAATTCCTGCAACAATTCGCTATGCAACAAATTCCAATCGCTGTTTCGCCAACGGTAAATACTTTGTTTAACATCGCCAACAACCAAAGAACGGTTTCCCTGCGAAATACTATTAAAAAACAAGGGATAAAAATTCTGCCACTGCATACGGCTTGTGTCCTGAAACTCATCAATCATATAGTATTTCAGGTATTCGCCAGTTTTCTCATAAATAAAAGGGGCATCGTTTTTATCGATTAATTTGGCCAAAAAAGGCGAAGCCATGGAAAGCAAGAAAATATCCTGCTCGTTGCAGTAATCCCTCAAGTGATTAAACACATCGCTGAGCAAAGCAAACACGTCGAGGTTTTTATAAACCTCATGAGCAGTATTGTAATTTACAATTTGTTGGTTATAAAAATCGACACACTGGTTTAACAAATCCTGCAATCCACTTTGTACACATTGTTGAATTAAGGGAGCATTCGCTGAACTTTTGGCACACCAATCCTGCATACCGTCGGGCGATGCATAAGCTTTTAGTACGCGAACGCCCGGCTCGGGAACCTTGCCAGGCATCATTTGTTGCAGTTTTATAAAAAAACCTGCAACACCGGAATTTTTGTATTGAAAATCGTCAACCTGGAGTCCATTGGTGCGGATTATTTTAAGCGCCTGAATTCCAAAATCGCGTAATTTGTTAAAAACCGGATCCATAATGGCAGCCAGTTCTTTTTTAAACAATTTAAACGATTCGAGCGATGTTATTTGCTTAAGGTCTGCTTCAGAAAGGGAAAAGAAGGTTTCATTAAAAGCCTCGGTGGCAAATTTGAGCACATCTTTTTGCACATCCCAACTTTTTCCTTCATGGATTTTTTGAATGGCAAATTCTGAAAGCCAGTGTTTAAGCTGTGGCTTTTCGTCGATTAGTGAAAAAAAATCCTCAACACTTTTCTCAATAATCTGATTTTGGTTCAGCTCCACATTTAACGATGCGTTTAAACCAATCTCGCGGGTTAAGGCTTTTAATATTATCTGAAAAAAACTATCAATAGTGCTGATATTGAAGCGACTGTAATTATGAACAATTTGCTTTAATAAAAACGTTGCCCGTTGCGCCAGTTCCCGGTCGTTCAGTTGATAGCATTCTTTTAATGCATTGGCATGATTTGATTTCTGGCTTGTCGCCAGCAGGTATAATTCGCTAAGGATACGGTCGCGCATCTCGGCTGTAGCCTTATTGGTAAAAGTTACCGCCAATATACTTCGGAAACTCACCTCAGGATTAAAAATCAGTTTTAAATACTCACCGGTAAGCTGAAAGGTTTTGCCTGAACCTGCTGAAGCGGTATATACGGTAAGCAAAGACATGAATTAAATGTGTAGGATTTTATAAATTAACTCGCGCATCAGCTCCATATCGTCAACGGCTGGCGTGTCAATACCTTTCGCTTTGGTATCGTACTCGCGCAAATACCCTATAATGGCCACACACCGCTTAATATTGTAAATTCGGGCAGCCTGCATATAATCTAAAACATAAAACGGACTAACTCCCAATAACGACGCCAGGCCTGTTTTAGACTTATCGTTTGCACTATGTACCATCAAAATTTTTGCAAAAAATGTGTATAAGATTGCAATCATCGGAATAATGCTTTTGGTTTTAGGGTTTTGCCCCATGTGATTAATAATCAGATTTGCTCTGTAAACATCTCGATTACCCAGAGCTTTTTGCAGTTCAAAAACATTAAAATCTTTGCTGATACCTATATTTTCTTCTACCTCTTTTAAAGTAACGTGCCCCCCTTTTGGAATCACTACCAGTAATTTTTCCAATTCTTTCGAAACTTTCGATAAATCGTTCCCCAAGTGACTGGCCATTAATTCAGCTGCTTTTATATCGATGGTATAACCCGCCTGTTTTAGTTTGCCGATAATCCATTCGCCCACTTTATTTTCGTAAATGCGTTTCGATTCGAACAATACGGCATTTTTATCGAGCAACTTATACAGTTTTTTTCGCTTATCGAGCGATTTTCCCTTAAGATTAATTACCAGAATAGTCGATTTTAATGGATTTTCAGCATATAGCAAGAGTGGATCAACCTCATCAGCCGAAGCTCCTTCAATTCCTTTAATGTTTTGTGCTTCGCGAACAATAACCACGTTGTAGTTGCTCATCATGGGGAATCGACGTGCGGTATTCAATAAATCGCCCAACTCAATATCCTTTCCATAAACCACGGTTTGATTAAACGAACGTTCCTCTTCAGGAAGCACCGATTTTTCAATTTTGGTGGTTATCTCATCGATAAAGTATGATTCTTCGCCCATTAAATAATAAATGGGTTTATATATTTTTTTGTTTATGTCGGCAAGTATTTGGTCGAACGTGTACATATGTAGATTTAAAACTGAAGGTGTTTAACCGATTTTCCGTCGTTTATAATTAATGTTAAGGCTTTGATACCTATTTGAATGTGATCGTTTACAAACTGTTCTGTTATTTTTCTATCGCTTTCGTCGGTTTTCACTCCAGTCGATATCATGGGCTGATCCGATACCAGCAGCAAAGCTCCTGAAGGAATCTGATTGGCAAACCCTACGCTGAAAATGGTAGCTGTTTCCATGTCGATAGCCATAGAACGGGTTTTTTGAAGGTACTTTTTAAACCGCTCGTCGTATTCCCAAACCCTGCGGTTGGTTGTAAAAACGGTACCAGTCCAGTAATCGCGTCCTGAATCGCGAATGGCAGTTGAAACTGCCCGCTGCAAATTAAAAGCCGGCAAGGCGGGCACTTCGGCAGGCAGGTAATCGTTCGATGTACCATCGCTCCGGATGGCTGCAATGGGTAAAATTAAATCGCCCAGTTTATTTTTCTTTTTTAAGCCACCACATTTTCCTAAAAAAAGCACAGCTTTGGGAGATACCGCTGTAAGCAAATCCAAAATAGTTGCAGCATTTGGGCTACCCATTCCAAAGTTAATAATGGTTATACCATTGGCTGCTGCATTGGGCATGTTGTTATCTTCGCCTAAAACAGGTACATTAAATTGTTTTGCAAACAACTCAACATATAAAGTAAAATTGGTAAGGATAATATGTTTTGTAAAATCTTCGAGTTTGCGACCCGTATACCTGGGTAGCCAATTAGACACAATTTCTTCTTTAGTTTTCATAAAAAAAGTTTTGCTTTAATATAATCCGTTGTTTGTTATCCGGCTCATTCACTTTATAATGTGCAGCAACAATGATAATAATTAACCATCATTTACCGGTTTTCAAAGATACCTTATAAAGGCAAGCTTTACAATTTGAGGATGAAAATGTTGAAAAGTTTCTGTTCAATATTATGCCAATTCAGTTAATTTTACGGCAAAAAGGATGGATTTACTCAAACTTCCCGATGTTTCGTTACTAATAAAGATTGACCCAATCAACAAAACCATTTTCGATTCGTTTCGAAAAAAGTTTGTGGCATTGACTCCCGAAGAATGGGTTCGCCAACATTTTCTGCATTATTTGGTACAATACTTAAATTACCCTGCAGGTCTTATTTCGGTAGAAATGCCTTTGCATTTTAATAAACTAACACGCCGCTGCGATATTGTAGTTTTTACCCGAAACGGGGTCCCAAAAATGATAATAGAATGCAAAGCTCCCAAGGTAAAAATTTCGCAAAAAGCTTTTGATCAGGTGGCTGCTTACAACCTGAAACTTAAAGTCGATTTTTTGGTGGTAACCAACGGTTTAAATCATTTTTGCTGTAAAATGGACTATACCAACAACAGCTACACTTATTTTGAAGAAGTTCCGGATTATTCACTTCTTACCGACAGTTAATGTGCTTTGATTTTGGGATTTAATTTTTGATACATCAACTCGTCCTGCCATCCATCGCTTTGATTTAACCATTCTTTCTTTGTTCCACAAGGAGTAAAGCCGCATTTTTCGAATAGTTTTATACTAACCCGATTATCGGCAGCAATGTTGCAATAAACCTGATGGAACTTTAAATAGTTGAAACAATAATCAATTAATAAATTGAGTGAAATATCGGCGTAACTTTTTCCGCGATCTTCCACATTATGAATCAGAATACCAATTCCAGCCCGTTGGTGAAAGGGATCGAAATCGAATAAATCAATTGCACCAAGAGCTTTCTCAGGAGCCTCTTTTTTTGCTATAATCAGACGTAATTGTTTGTTGGTATAAATATCGTGATGCGAATTTTCAAGATACTGTTTTAATACAAATTTTGAGTAAGGAGCCATTGTATTACTCAGATGCCATACCTCGGGATTATTCTCGCAGGCATACAAAAAATCGAGATCTTCGGGCTCCATGCCCCGAAGTATTAAAACATCGTTCTTTAAAAATAGGGGCATCTTAGTTTTTAAATTTATTTATTTCTACAATAAAGGCGTCGTAAAAACCTTTTTCAATAGCACTTTGCAGTGCTTGCCTGGCCGATGTTCTACCAATAAATTCGCCCCAAACATAGCGGGTGTAACCATCGTTGCAAATTATTTTGTCTACATCGGTAAGCCCTTTGTAGGCAGGATCGCTTTTGGGATTCTTAAGTGCATAAAGCTGAACGGTGTACACCGTGCGATCGGTTTCGCTCATTTTTGATTTATAAAAATTCGCACTTTTCTGCACCAGTTCGTTATAATCGAGGTTACTAATTACCCTTGCATCCGGGAAACCTGCATCGACCACTAAATTCATCAATTCCAGGGCTTCTGATTGATGATTGAATTTACCTACTGTATATAAATAACCGGCTTCTGTCTGGAACATCCAAACATTGCTTATGGTACTACCCGATTTTTTGAAATAGGAAAGTTCAAGTGGTTTTTGTGTTTCCATCAGGAAGATGGTGTAGGTCATTTGATCTTTGTATTTCAATTCGTCGGGAACATAAATATCTTCGATAGAAATGTTATCGTTATTTGATTTAATAATCTTTATTTCCACCCTGCGATTCAAACGGCGACCTTCAGGATTATCGGTTCCATCGGGATTCTGATTAATGGCAATAAAATTCTCTTTTCCCATACCTTTGGTAACAAAGCGGCTGTTATCGATTCCTTTACTATGAACATAATCGACTACTGCACGAGCTCTTTTTAACGAAAGATTCTTGTTAAATTCATCGGTTCCGTGAGCATCGGTATTTCCGACTACCTCAACGTATAGTGATGGATTTTTCTCCATAAGTTTGGCCAGTTTCTCAATTTCTATTTGACTTTCGCGGTTTAGCTGCTCGCTGTTATAATCGAAAAAGATATTTTTAATGGTAAAGTATTCACCGCTGCTAACTGAAAGCGGAACCATTTGCAAAAAGGTTAATACTTCCTCCGATTGTTGGTCAGCACTTATAAAGATATTTTTTTCAGCCGGCTGGTATCCTTCGCCAAAAGCTTTAACCGTGTAGGAACCATGCTTTATTTTTCCTCGAAATTCACCGGTTGTAATATCAGGACTCAAAGCAGCGACCACTTCACCATTAGGTTTGGTAACATGAATGTAGAATGAAGGATCGAGTTGTTGATTGTCTTCGAGGGTTATTCTGCCTTTTAGCTCGTATTCTGAGGGAACAACAATGGTTTTTACTTCGGGAACGTAAGTCGATTCCACATCGCTAAGCTGGGTTTCATTTTGCGTTCCGGTTTCTCCTGTTTGTGTTTCAGAAGTTGCTGTATCTATATTATCGGAATTATCAGGCACGTTGTCGGCCACAACTTCAATAATACGTTCTGTTTTAGGATACTCTATCCTGAATATCTTTTTCTTATTGCCACCTTCGGGCAGGCGTGACATATAAGCTACTGATCCATCGCCAATGGGAAGGTAGAAAACATCGTCGGCTGCTGAATTTATGGGGTATCCAAGATTTTGTGGTTCCGACCAGTTGCCGTTGTCATCGCTAACCGATTTAAAAATGTCGTATCCTCCCATGCTATTGTGTGCTTCTGATGCAAAATAAAGGGTTCGTCCATCTTCGGCTAAAAAAGGCGTTTCTTCCTCGAACTGCGTATTAATTACATCACCTAAATTCTCGGCTGTACCCCAGCGACCTTTGCTGTCTTTTTCAATTTTGTAAATATCTTTATAACCATATCCGCCCGGACGATCGCTGACAAAGAACAGGGTATTTCCATCTTTCGAAATACTGGCATGGGTTTCGTTGTAGCGCGAACTAATTTGTTTTGGCATCCGTTCAATCGAATTCCAACTTCCGCCACTTTTCTCAGAATAATAAATATTTCCATTGCCATAATCATCGCGATAAAGCAACATATAATCACCGTTGTACGATAAGTGCGCCGTTGAAAAATATCCGTCGGATGCTAATTTCTGGGAAATGTCTTTGGGTTTTTTCCAATCGTGTCCATCGGATTCTGAAAAGTAAATAACCTCAAAAAAAGCATTTCCAATATATTCGTCATAAACTTCCTGGTAAGCCGTAAAGGCCATCGATTTCTCATTACCTGCCACAGCAGGAAAATAGTTTTCGCCTTCCTGATTAATTTTTAACTCTTCACCTATAAAATTAACCGGCGAAGACATCATTCTTTTGGCCGTATTACAGGTTTCAATTTGCAAATCTACAAATTCGTTGTAATAAATATCGGCAGAACTCAGGAACGATTTGAATTTTTCGTAAGCCTCAATTGCTTTATCAAACTGCCCGTCGATGCGGTATGATTTAGCCAGATAAAACCAGGCCTCTTCGGGAGCACCTTCTTCTTTGTAATTTCCTTCTTTATAATTCGGTGAGATATTGAGTACAGCTTTTTCAAGGTAGGGAATTGCATCTTTCACATCGGTCTGGGTATTCAGGTAACACATACCAATACTTAAATAGATATTTGAATTCTCCCAACCTTCACCAATTATCTCCTGATACAAAGGTAACGCCAGTTCATACTCTTCGTAAAGCAAGTGGGTTTCAGCCTCTTTATAAAGCTGTTTTACCTTCTTCATATCCTGAGCCTGAATTCCTATGGCAAAAAACACCAGTAAAACCATTATCAGGTATTTTTTGGTTGAATTAAAAGTGCCGTTATGTATCTTCATTATTGCCGGAGTTTATAAATTACTATTCAAATATAGTTGATAAAATATGATTATACTATCAATTTTTTCGGATCACCTTATATAAACCAAATAAAAGTAAGGGAAGTATCAAAAACCACCACCACCATTTGCTTGCCGACGAATCGCTTAAATTGTTTGTAAGGTTTTGATTTTGTGAACCCAATAGGCTTTTTTTGTTTTTTGATTTTTGATTTAGCGTTTGGTCGTTGTTTTTTGAGTTGCCTTTGGTTGGTGATTGCGCCAAATTTTCATTTTCGTTAAAAACAAGTCGCTTATTCAACTCACTGGCAATTAACAATTCGGCAGTATGTAAACTTTTATTGCTTGCATCAGATTGATTGGCAGCTATAGTTGAATCATTAACTTGAGATGCATTAATACCATCATTATCAGTATCAATACCCTGCAATTTGCTTTGGTCTGAATTTGGGATTGAAGCATAAGTATCTGGTGCTTTTGTAAGTGGTGAAACTATATTGGTAAAGGCTACTACTTGTTGCGACTGATCGTAAGCATATTCAGGAACATTAATCACATATTCAAAAGCTTCCTGACTTTTGGATTCAAATATTACTTTAAATTGTTGTCCCCGGGGTAGTATAAACAGAAATTTTCCCGATTCAGCATCGGGCGTGTATATACCGAATAAATTATCGTCAAGATCGGTTAATGTAATGACTGCGTTTTCCAGTATTCTACCATCCAAACCACGTGCAAAACCCGCTATTACGGTTTGATTACGGATATGCGATTCCGAAAGGTCGATTCTAAAAATGTCGTAATTTCCAATGCTGTTATTGGCATACGATGCATAATAAGCCCTGCGTCCATCAACCGATGGCACATAATACACATTATCGTCGGGCGTATTTATCGGGTAACCCAAATTTTGCGGAGTAGACCATTGTTCTTTGTCATCGATATAACTCACAAAAACATCAAATCCACCCATGGTGTTATGACCGCGTGAAGCAAAAAACAGCGAAGTTCCATCGGGATGAATGTATGGGCCTTCTTCGTCGAAAGGTGTATTAATTGTAGGACCCAGGTTTTGAGCCTTGCTCCAGTTTCCGTTGGGTAACTTACGAACCCGGTAAATATCCAATCCGCCGTAACCTCCTTTTCTATCGGAAGTAAAAAACAGTTGATTCTGATCGAAGGACATGGAAGCATGTGTTTCACGAAACTTGCTGTTAACTACATCGGGTAGGCGCTCTGGGGCATCCCAAACAGCACCTTTTCGGTTACTAACATACAGGTTCCCATCGCCGGCATCGTCGCGGTAAATAAAAAGTTTTGTCCCATCGAACGAAAGTCCCACTGAAGCTTCATGCCCGGCCGTGTTTACGTTTCCGCTAATTCGCTGTGAAGGTGTATATTCCGAACCATTAAAACTACTCAGGTAAATGTCTTCAAAGTATTGTCCATCGTCCATCATCAGGTTTCCGGTGTTTCCTTCACGTTTCGATGTAAAAATCAACAAGCTTTCGTCGCCGCTAATTACAGGGCTGTGTTCTGCATAAGCCGAATTGACCTGACTTCCCAAGTTGGAAACTTTCATCTCGACCGGTGATTTCATTAATACCCTGGCCACCTGACACGATGCCAATTCATGATTAATGCGTGCCATAAACGCCTCATCTTCGTCGGTAAGCATTCCTTTAAGTTCGAAAAATGTACGCTCAGCATCATCAATCCGATAAGTTACATGGTACGCTTTACCCATATAAAATAATACCTCGAGTGGGGCATTTTGCTCCTGATAATTCAGTGGATTGTACGATTCGGAAATATGTTTCGACGCAAACTCAAGGTAAGGAATGGAATTTGCTTTATTTACTGCAGTGTTTAAATAACAAAAACCCACTTTAAAATTTAAGTTGGCATTATTAGGCGCTTTGCTCAACAGGCTTTGATACAATTCCAACGCTTTATGAAAATTTCCATCTTCAACAAAATCTTCAGCCTGAAAATAAACTTCTTCATTGGTTTGCGACATAAGAACCAACGGAAACAACAGTGAAGCAATTAAGAGTGCCCAATAGTATTTTTTTAACATCTGCGTAAAGGATTAATTTGATTTACATAAATTCAGCAGCAATTTAATAAATTACTATTCATGAACAAAATACACATAACCCTTTATTACAATAACTTATAAAAAAATACTTACTTGCATTGATGCAAGTAATTCAAATTAAACAAAAATAAACACTACAAAATAAAAAAAACGGTCAGGTACTATAGCAATACCCGACCGTTTTGATTTATTGATAATTTAAAAATTTCTACAACCAATGAGTGCCGTCAAAAGCTTCCATATTATCGGCAACCTGTTTTATAAACATGCCACCCAATGAACCATCAACCACCCGGTGATCGTAAGATAAAGCCAATATCATCTGGTGACGTATTCCGATTAAATCACCCTGGGGTGTTTCTATTACAGCCGGACGCTTTTTAATAGCTCCAATGGCCAAAATTGCTACTTCTGGCTGGTTAATAATTGGAGTCCCCGAAAGGTTTCCAAAGGTTCCCACATTGGTAATGGTGAATGTTCCTCCCTGAATCTCGGTGGGTAACAGTTTTCGGTTACGTGCCCGCTGAGCCAAATCGTTTACCCTCGAAGCCAGGCCTGAAATGCTTAATTCATCGGCACTATGAATTACCGGAACAATCAGGTTACCATCGGGTAAAGCAGTAGCCATTCCAATGTTTACCTGCTTTTTAAGCAAAATTTTTGAACCATCGACCGAAATGTTAATCATCGGATACATTTTAATGGCCCGTACCACCGCATCGATAAAAATTGGGGTAAAAGTTAATTTCTGGCCAAAGCGTTTCTGGAATTCTTCTTTATGCTTTTCGCGCCAGGTTACTATTGCAGTAACATCTACCTCGTGAAAAGAAGTAACATGAGGCGATACCTGTTTTGAACGAACCATATTGTCGGCAATTAACTTGCGCATCCGGTCCATTTCAATAACTTCAAAACCTCCGGTACTGGTTGTTGCAATTTTAGCGGCCGATACAGAAATTTCGACAGTTTTAGTTCCACTGGTTCGCTCGCTCATGTATTTTAAAATATCCTCTTTGGTAATCCGGTTTCCTACACCTGTTCCCTGAATCGCTTCAAGCTCTGCCAGGCTAATACCTTCGGTATGCGCAATACTTCGGACCAATGGACTTAAAAACACTCCTGAATTTAATTTGTACGGGATGGCTGGTTTAGTAGAAGAATCCAAATCAGGAATAGGTATTAATTTTTGCTCAATCAAAACCGGTTTTTCCTCAGCAAGCGGTGCTTTTTCCAATGTACTGGTTTGTGATTCTTCTGTTTTACCTTTAACTTCGACGATGGCTATCTCCTGACCAATTTTTGCTGTTTCACCCGCTTGAACCAATATGCTGTGCAAAACGCCCTTTACCGGTGAAGGAACCTCAGAATCAACTTTATCGGTGGCTATTTCGACCAGTGAGTCGTCCTCGTTGATTTCACTTCCAACATCGACCAGCCATTGGGTAATGGTGGCTTCAAAAATTCCTTCGCCCATGGCGGGCAATATAACTTTTATTTGTCCCATTGTTTTTATTAACGTTTCAGAATTACCGGCATGTGATTGCCTACAAGAGTTTCGCTGATATAACAACCTTTTATTTGTTATGTTTTACCTAATAACCGAAACCCTTTTACCAATACCTTAAAATCGTTTCTTAGCTGGTAATTTTTTGCATACAACAAATTCATTTTTTCAACTTTTACTTCATCACCCAAGGTGTCTGAAAATACTAAAGCCCAGCTCAATACACCCTTTTTAATTCGCGGGAGGCTTAACGATGAGTTGCTATTGGTATAATAAAAGCCAACCCAGCTTTTTATGCCAAAGAGCACAGAAAATATATTTTGAATAAGGCCCTTTCTATTTTTGATAAAAAAAAGCCAAAAAGGAGTAAAAAGCAATAACGATAACGAAGTTGCCACATCGAACAATCGTTTTTTTCGTAAATTATGGGGTTTGGTAATGTTATTGAACTCTACCGTATATAGGTCGCCTGCCGTATCGATGGAATTACTACCAATTATTGATACACTCTCAGGCGGTGCAATTTTGTATGAAATTCCCAAACCCTCAAGACGCAGCATTTCACGGATAATTTTTTGAGCAGGTAAGTCAGAAGCACAAAATATAAGTTCGTTTATTTTGTTGATGTTCACAATATCTTTAAGTTGATTCAAGGTGCCGATAAAATTATCGTTAGGGTTGTTTTCGGGATTTATCAGTCCCACATATTCAAACTGAGGAAGCGACTCTCTTATTATGGATAGCACTCTTTGTGCTTCATTAGGGTTTCCAATCAGCGCAATACGATTTTTACGAACCGAATCGAATTGAAAATTGATAAAAGTTAGCCGATGAAATAAAATACGATAAGCTAACATAACAAGCAAACCCCAGAGGGTTCCCAACAAAATCATGGCCCTAGAAAAACGATAAGATTCAGGCAACAAAGCATAAACTACTAAAATAAGTCCGGTCCCAAATAAAAGACCACGGATAAAACTCCCCACTTTCAGGGGTTTATCGTAACCCCCCGAAAAATAAACTGAAGTAATCCAAACTAAAATATAAATGGGAACAACTACGGTAAAATAGCTTTGCGGAAAATGCCCGCCTTCAGGAAACTTAATGCTCTCCCACAGGGGTGCAATAAACCAAAACCCCAGAAACAACAATACAAAATCGAAAATAGGGAAAATTATTTTGGTGAAAAAACGGCTAAAGATTGCTAATGCAGCTCTAAAATAAATGGCTATATTTATAAATAAGGAAAACAGCTTCGCATTTTTTGAACTAAAGTGCTTGCGAGCAAAAATTATCATGGCATTGTAAAATACCTTAACATAATTTATGCTCCCTTTTTTTGTACTCTCTCCTTTGTAATGAATGATTGTAGTATGCGGGAAATAATAATTTTTGTATCCACCTAATGTAATCCGGTACGAGAGGTCGATATCTTCGCCATACATAAAGTAATCCTCATCGAGCAGCCCTACTTTATTCAGTGTTTCTTTACGCATCAGCATAAAAGCGCCGGCCAATACTTCAATTTGATGTACTTCGTTATTACTTAGGTAGCCCAAATGATAGCGTGAGAATTTTTTTGAATGAGGAAACAATTTACTCAAACCAAAAATTTTATAAAAAGCCACCATTGGTGTTGGCAATCCACGCTTACTTTCCGGCAAAAATACCCCTTTGCCATCAATCATCTTCACTCCCAGCCCACCGGCATCAGGAGTTTCGTCCATAAAATCCAATACTTTGGTAAAAGTATCTTCCTCAACCACCGTATCGGGATTCAACAATAAAACATAAGCACCTTTTGTCAGGCGAATGGCCTGATTGTTTGCTTTTGAAAAACCTACATTCGCTGTATTTTCGATAAGATGAACCTGGGGAAATTTTTGCCGTACCATGGCACACGAACCATCGACCGAAGCGTTATCGACCACAAAAACTTCAGCCTGCAATTGGTTTATGGCTTTATACACCGAATGCAGACACTGCTCAAGAAAATATTTTACATTGTAGTTAACAATTACTACAGAAAGTTTCATTGCATCAATTTTTCAAAAAAAAGGTTTAAATTTTGGGCAATTTTTCTTCAATAATTAAAATTGCCTACCGATTTTATCCCGTAACTTATCTGTTGATCTTTAAAAACAGGCTCCAAGATACCAATTGCAATTAAGTTTGCCAGCAAATTTTCGGTCTTATTTTTTGAAGTTTGAGCAATGCGGCATGCTTTCGAGAAAGTTACTTCACCAAAAGCTTCAATATAAGAAAGCAATTGCTTTTCGGCATCGGTGTATTTTAAATATACCCCGTTCTGATTGCTTAAACGTTTCCAGACTTTTAACTGCACTTTGTTTGCCACCAGGTTTTCGTCGTGCACACGCAGGTAGGCAGTCCATTTATCGTCTTTCCCCGGCGCGTAATGCGGAAGGTTAGTACTTTTTTCTACAATCACTTCAACCACTGTTCGTCCGTCAACCAAATGATTATTAGCAACAAATGCCACTTCGGGTTTACAAAAAATATGGGCTGCTGTTTCAATCATGTAAATTTCTTCATCGGAACGAACTCCTGCAATTACCCCATTATCTTTTACTCCAACCAGTAACCGGCCTCCCGATGTATTGGCAAATGCAACCAACGAACGCGCAATTTTCCGGGCATCGCTAATCTCAAACTTAAAATCAAGATGTAAGTGCTCGCCCTGGGCTATAAGGTTTTTTATATAATTACGCTCCATTTCCTTTGCATAGTTTGGTAAGTTTCCGAACGACAAATATAAGCGCTTTATTATCGGATTGCTAAAAATCGAAGTTTGCTAAATCTCAAAAAACTGCATTATTTTTACTTCTGGTTTTATTTTTGGCTTCTTTGATTTTGTTTTGTTTTTTCTATTTTTGATTCAACAAAATTTTAAACCTTTAAAAAAAAAAAAAATGGACAAAGATTTAATAGTGTGGAGCGAGGGATACAGTGTGCATATTCCTGAGATTGATGAGCAACACAAAAAACTGATTTCTCTTATTAACCGGCTTTATAATGCCTACCTGAACAAAAAACACCAAAGCGAAATCAGCCAAATTATTAAAGAAATTAAGGAATACGCTTTTTACCATTTCTCGACGGAAGAAAAACTATTTGAAAAGCACAATTACGCTGAAAAAAAGGAACACATTGAAATACATAACGGTTTTATTGACGAAATAAATCAATTGGTTAAAACACATGAGAGTTCGTCGCTGGTTTTGACCATGAAAACCATGACATTTTTACAACGCTGGCTAACCAATCACATCTTAAAAGAAGACAAAAAATACGTAGGTAAAATATAATTCAGCATCTTATTAATTGATAAAACCTTAAAGTTAAGTTAACTTTACCTGTGGTTCTTAACCCTAGTTTTACAAACGGAATTAAAAGATAAAAAAATGTTAAAAGAAGCAAAAATATTGCTGGTTGACGACGAAACCGACATTACTGAATTTATCGGGTTTAATCTGAAAGCCGAAGGTTATCTTGTTGAGAAAGCCCAAACAGGCGAAGAAGCTATTGAAAAAGCCAAAACGTTTATTCCTGACCTGATAATTCTGGATGTGATGATGCCCGGTATGGATGGAATGGAAACCTGCGAAAAACTCAGAAAAATGCCGGAACTGAATCAACCTATCATCGCTTTTTTAACTGCCCGTGGCGAGGATTACTCGCAAATAGCCGGGTTCGATGCCGGTGGAGACGATTACATAACAAAACCCGTAAAACCTAAAGTATTGGTGAGTCGTGTAAAAGCTTTACTTAAAAGAAAAAGTGGTGTCAAAACTTCAAATGATACTACAGAAAATATACTTTCCGTTGGAAGCATTAGCATCGATAAAGAACGTTATGTGGTTATTAATGGAAGTCAGGAACTGATTTTACCCCGCAAAGAATTCGAATTGCTTTTGCTACTGGCATCGAAACCCGATAAGGTTTTTACCCGCGATGAAATTTACAGCCGGGTTTGGGGCGAAGATATTATTGTTGGCGATCGCACCATTGACGTCCACATTCGGAAATTACGCGAAAAACTGGGAAACGATCACATCAGAACCTTAAAAGGTGTTGGCTATAAATTTGTGGAATAACATTTCAATCCACTTAAATAACAGGCGAATCACACAAAGTTCGCCTTTTTTTATGTTCAAAAAACTAAGTTTTCAGCATTTCAAAAACCAACCATTCCGTGCCAGTAAAGTTTAATGTGTTACTTTTACGACTTTTATTTCACTTAAAATTTTTACAAAATGAAAAAACAACGTATTGAAATTACTCAACTACCAATTTCCGTTTTCAAACGCTGGAGCCGCAAACCCTTTGGAGTTTTTAGCAGCTTACAACGCGTAGTTCATATTGGCGTCATCACAGGAATGCTTACACTACTTTCGTCGACCGAGAAAACTTATGCGCAAACCGACACGATAAAAATCAATAATCACCTCAATCTCGAAGAAGTTGTTGTAAGTGCCAACCGAACGCAGCAGTTTAATACGGAGATATCGCGTACCATGACCCTGATTCCGGCCAAAGAAATAAACTATTCGGCAGTTCAAAGTATGAATGAACTGCTAAAAGCGGTTCCCGGAATCGATATCAGGCAGCGGGGAACTCAAGGTATTCAAGTCGACATTAGTTTGCGCGGCGGCTCATTTGAGCAAACCCTGATACTCATCAACGGAATACCGTTTAACGACCCCCAAACCGGACACCACAATCTGAATCTGCCCATTAACCTTGAATCGATTGAACGCATTGAAGTGCTTTACGGACCCGGAGCCCGAATTTATGGACCCAATGCATTTACCGGAGCTGTAAATCTGATTACCAATTCCCAAATGCAAAATAACATTCAGGTACAAACCAGCCTGGGACAACACGGACTTTTTGATGCCAATCTGTCTTCCCAAATTCAATTCAAAAAAACAAACCATTACCTTTCCTTTGGAACCAAAAATTCCGATGGCTACACTTCGAATACCGATTTTAAATTATACCAACTGTTTTATCGCACTTTGCTAAACACAAAACCCGGAACTTTCAGTTTTCAGGCCGGTTACCTGAACAAAGCATTTGGTGCACAAAATTTTTACACTCTTGATTTTCCCGAACAATTTGAGCAGCTAAGACAAATTAACGCTGCCCTTGGGTTTCAAAAATCCACCGAAAAAATAAAGATTGAAAGTCATTTTTATGCAAAACAAAACCACGACCGATTCGAATTATTTCGGGAAGATACCTACAACTTTCAGAATGGTTTTTTTGTAAACCAGACCAACGACACAGCAAAATATACTCCGGGAATTTATGAACCCTGGAATTATTATAAAAACCACAATTACCATATGACACGTACTGCAGGAACAAAACTAAACCTAGTTTACCAAAGCAATTGGGGACAAAGTGCTTTAGGTTTTGATTACCGCTTTGAACAAATATTCAGCAATACGTTGGGAAACCCGGGCGATACACTGAATGCGCCGGGAGAAACGCGGGGAGTGTTTACAAAAACAGCCAAACGGACTCATTTGAATTTATTTGCTGAACATAGTTACTCGATTGTGCTTTGGAATGTTACGGCTGGTTTTCTATTACATCATAACACCGATTATGGAACAAAATTTAACGGAGGCATTGAGCTCAGCCATAAACTGGCAAACAACTCAAGAATCTTTGCCTCTGTAAATCAGGCCATACGACTTCCTTCGTTCACCGATTTATACTACAATGGACCACGAAATACCGGTAATCCGGAACTAAAGCCTGAGGAATCGATAAGCTATGAATTAGGAGCCAAGAGTTTTAAAACAAACTTAAACTGGCATGCAGCCGCGTTTTACCGTCAAACTACTGAAGCTATTGATTGGATAAAATATCCTTCAGAAACCAAATACCGAACCGAAAACTTTTCAGAACTAAATACCTGGGGAACCGACTTGTATTTTAAGTGGACGCCCAACAACAAATCACTTTCATTTTTAAACTACATACAGGCTTCCTATTCATTTGCATCGGTAAGTTTATCTAAACAAGACAGCATGGTCTCAGCCTACGCCCTCGATTTTTTAAAACACAAAATTACAACCTCGGCTAAGCTTTACTTGTTTAAAAATACGGGTTTAAACATAAACACCTCGTACAATGCACGAAACGGTAGTTATGAAGATATTAACAAGCAAACAATAAATTACAGACCCTATATTTTAGCTGATTTGCGGCTTTTTTACGAAATGAAAAAAAGCCAGATTTACTTTGATGCAAATAACCTGTTCAATAATAAATACAACGATCTGGGAGGAATTGAACAAGCCGGACTGTGGATTAAAGCAGGCATTAAGGTGAACCTGAATCTTTAACTCAAAAAAGCCTTACAAAAAGAAATCTTAGTCGCCAAAGGACTAAGATTTCTTGTAAACTCGTTATACCTGGTTTTCTGTTTAAGTTTATGTGTAATTTAACTACAATCACACATTTTTATAGAAAATACCTTGCTGAACTTTTTGGATAACATGATTAAAAAAAAGATAAATTTGCAATCCTTACTTGATTACTATTAAATGAATACAAAAATGAAAATTAATAAATTACCGGCAAGCATAGCTATTCTGTCACTACTAATACTTGTAAGTTCGTGCAACCAAAATAATAGATCAAAACCCGACACAACTATTCCACCCAGATATGCTATTCAAAAAGAACCCGTTTTTAACAAACAGGGTGTCATTCATTTTATAAGAAACCAAACCGACACGCTGGCAACGATGAATATTGAATTTGCCGACACTCCGCAAAAGAGAGAAAAAGGATTAATGCATCGCCGAAGCATGGAAGACAACCAGAGTATGCTCTTTATTTTTGATAAAGAGGAAAGGCAATCGTTTTGGATGAAAGATACACACATTGCCCTGGATATTTTGTTTATTAACGAAGCAAAAACCATTGTTCACATGGCTGAAAATTGTCAACCTTATTCTTTAAAATCAATTCCATCGTTCGAATATGCCCTGTATGTTTTTGAAGCCAATGCCGGTTTTGCAGAAAAAAATGATGTAAAAGTGGGCGATAAAATCAATTTCGTCCGGTTTTAGAGCCTATGTGATTTGTGCATATCATTGATAAACAAGTAATTTAATCAAATAAATTTATTATTCTTCCACCGAACACTGTGCAATGCTTTCAACTATATTTGCCCATTCTTTTTACGAAACTTATATGAGCATTATTCGCAAAGCTAAAATTGTTGAAAAACTATTCCTGGCAGTTGATAAAGACATTGAAAAACTAAAATCTAACACCGGAATTCACTGTATTGAAAACTGTATTTATTGTTGTACAACTCCGGGAATAAAAGCTACGGCTCTTGAGTTTTACCCGCTGGCAATCCACCTTTATAAAACAGGTCAGGCTGAACAAATCCTCGACAAACTTTCAAAAAATGCAAATAGCACTATTTGTCCCATGCTTAATAACTTAAGCGCTGATGGTTCGCGCATTGGTTGCAGCCAATACGAACACCGGGGATTAATTTGCCGCTTGTTTGCATTCAATTACACCACCGATAAAAATGGCGTTCGACATATTGCTGCATGCAAAGCCATTAAAATCAATCAGCCTGCAAGTATTGAAAAAGCTAACCTTATTTTAAAACAAAAACCCTTGGGGCCAAAAGCATCTGACTATTATTCCCGGCTTCAATTCGCTGATTTCTCCGAGTCACAAAATTTATATCCCATTGGTCAGGCCATTCAAATTGCCATTGAAAAAGTAATAACTCATCACCATTACCGTGGAAAAAAGGCTATGTAAAAACTTTATTTCCTGAAGTATATTTTTAGTCACTAAAAATAGCCTACGGTTATAGAACATAAAAAAAACCTTCTGTAAATTAAAACATTCAATCGTTTTTTATTAATTTAGTAAGCATCTTTAAATAACGACTGCCAAAAATACCCTATTGAGCAGTAGAGTTACTAATTATAATTACACGATAATGAATTATAAGAAAATTACAACCAGCGCATTACTGTTTTTTGTAGTAATAATTGGAGTTTTTGGTCAATCGCAGCCGGGATATAAAACCCCCGACCAAGCTTTAGTAAAACTTTTGGATGCACCCACAACACCATCAGTAAGCATTGATCCAACCGGAGAATGGATGCTACAAACCAGTATTCCTGAGCTGCTTACAATCAGCGATATTTCGGCACCCGAATTGCGCCTGGCAGGAATCCGCATCAATCCAAAAACATTTAACCAAAGTCGTTCGCGTTATTACAACAGCCTTACCCTGACGCAAATTAAAAACGGAAAGGATTTTGAAATTTCCGGGTTACCCGACAAGGCCAAACTGGCAAATTTTTCCTGGTCGCCCAACGGCAAATGGGTAGCATTTACCCATACCAGCGAAACCGGTCTGGAATTGTGGCTGCTCGATGTAAAAAAACAAAAAGCAACGCAGCTAACTTCCGGAATTGTAAACGGAAACCTTCCTCAAAATCCGGTTTCCTGGATTGACGAAGGTAATTGGCTGGTGTTTTTACAAGCTGTCAATAAAGAAAAAGCGGTTCCCGTTCAACCCGCAGTTCCATCAGGCCCGGTTATTCAGGAAAGTTATGGGAAACAGACAGCTTTAAGAACCTACCAGGATTTACTAAATAATCCCTACGACGAAAAATTATTTGAGTTTTATACCACTTCACAGCCGGTTAAGATAAACCTAAAAAAAGAAATGACTCCGATTGGAATCGAAGGCATTTACCGGACTGTTAAACCATCGCCCGATGGCCGGTTTATTTTGGTCGAGATGATTCACAAACCTTTTTCCTACCTGGTTCCTTACCGCTATTTCCCGGTTAAATGCGAAATCTGGGATAACGACGGAAACCTGTTTCGTGAATTATTTGATTTGCCTTTGACCGAGAATCTTCCCAAAGGATTTGGAGCAGTTCCCAAAGGTCCTCGCAACATTAACTGGCGTAGCGACAAACCGTCGATGTTGTATTGGGTAAAAGCCATGGATGAAGGCGATCCAAAAAAAGAAGCAGTAGTAAGGGATCGCTTATTCTTGTTTGATTACCCATTCGATGATTCAGGAAAACCCCATCTGGCTTTTAAATACCGTTTTGGAACCCTATATTGGGGAACTTCAGGGTTTGCTGTAGCTATGGAATGGTGGTGGGAAAACCGTACCGAATTAATTTCATCGTTTAATCCTGATGGCAATCCAAAAGAAAAAACCACGCTTTTTGAATACAACTGGCAGGACGAATACAAGCATCCGGGAAGTTTTGTTACCCGCTCAAATGCCTGGGGCCATCAGGTATTGTTGGTTTCAGAAAAAGAAAACGCCTTGTACATGAAAGGACGAGGCGCCACGCCCGAAGGTTATAAACCTTTTGTCGACAAATTCAATTTGGCCGATAAAAAAGCCCAGCGGTTATGGCAATCGAACGATCCCTACTATGAATACCCGTTGGCTTTTGTTGATGCGGAAAAAGAAATTATCATTACCCGCAGGGAATCGAAAACCGATCCCCCCAATTATTTCTCACGGAACCTGCAAAACGGAGTGGTAACCCAGCTCACCAATTTTCCAAATCCTTATCCTGAGATGCTCCAGGTTCGTTCACAACTGGTAAAATACCAGCGAAACGACGGGGTTCAATTAACCGGAAAACTATACACCCCGCCGGGTTATTCCGTTGGGGACGGTTTACTTCCGGTTTTAATGTGGGCTTACCCGAGTGAATACAAAAGTGCTGCAGCAGCCGGCCAGATAAAAGATTCACCCAACACATTTGCACGAATTGGCTGGTACAGTCCCATTTTTTGGGTCATGCGCGGTTATGCAGTTTTCGACGATCCGGCGATGCCTATAATTGGTGAAGGTGAAAATGAACCCAACGATAATTTTATTGAGCAACTGGTAACCAATGCTGAGGCAGCAATTAAAGCGCTCGACAGCATGGCTGTTATCGACAAAAACAAAGTAGCAATAGGGGGGCATAGTTACGGCGCATTTATGACAGCCAATCTATTAGCACATACCGATTTGTTTGCTGCCGGAATTGCCCGAAGCGGAGCCTACAACCGCAGCTTAACTCCTTTTGGTTTTCAGGCTGAAGAACGCACCTACTGGGAAGCCCCCGATACCTATTTTGAGATGTCGCCCTTTTCGTTTGCCCATAAAATAAATGAACCCATTT
The DNA here is from genome assembly GCA_002840905.1 of Bacteroidetes bacterium HGW-Bacteroidetes-4. GTDB lineage: Bacteria > Bacteroidota > Bacteroidia > Bacteroidales > SZUA-534 > GWE2-40-63. The sequence continues at coordinate 148,000 of PHDD01000013.1, forward strand.
TGTTAATCCATGGCGAAGCCGACAACAACAGCGGGACTTTCCCCATGCAAAGTGAACGATTTTATGCCGCCTTAAAAGGAAATGGCGGAAATGCCCGTTTGGTAATGCTTCCGGCCGAAAGTCACAGTTATCAGGCACGGGAATCGTTATTACACATGTTATGGGAAATGGATACCTGGCTCGAAAAGTACGTAAAACAAAAACCATAAACCTTGTGTTATATTTTTTAGTTGCAGTTGCTTTGCAATTAAAAAATAAAAATATTTTAATTAAACAATTATGGCACTTGCATTTACTGAACAAATACCTCTTGGATATCCGGCAAAGGAATTCATTCTTCCGGAACCATTAAGCGGAAAAAACCGCTCGTTAAAGGAACTGGCTTCCGAAAAAGCCACGGTAATACTATTTATATGTAACCATTGCCCGTATGTTAAACATGTAAATAAAGAACTGGTAGCTATAGCCAATCATTACCTGCCAAAAGGAATTTCTTTTATTGCAATAAATTCAAACGATGCGGTAAAATATCCCGACGACAGTCCGGAAAAGATGGTTGAAGTAGCTAAAAAGCTAAATTACCCGTTCCCTTACCTTTACGACGAATCACAGGGAATTGCTAAGGCTTATCATGCGGTCTGCACCCCTGACATTAGTGTGTTCGATAAGGATTTAAAATGTGTTTATCGCGGACAAATTGATGATTCGAGACCCGGAAATGACATTCCACTCAGCGGAAAAGATTTGCGCAGAGTTCTTGATGCCCTTTTAAACAATCAACCGGTACCCAAAGAGCAAATCCCCAGCGCAGGCTGCAGCATTAAATGGAAATGATATAATAGTAAAGACCGGAATTTTCCCGGCCTTTACTATTATTTCTTAAATTGAACAAATCATTTTTTATGGCTCAGCTTGTTCATAAAATCATCTGAATTTATAATATACCGAACATGCTCGGCAGTGCCAATTTCACCCTGTTCATCGTTAGCCGTAATCTGAAAATGAATTTTTTTTCCGTCAACTTTTCTTACTTCTGAAATACAGGATATAATAGAACCAGGCAGTGAAGCTTTTTTATGCTGCACATTAATTTGTATCCCTACAGTAGAAAAACCTTCGGGCAAATAAGCTTCAACACTTTTAAAAGCGGTGTATTCCATCAGGGCAACCATTGAGGGTGTGGCATACACTTCGGCCAGACCTGAACCAAAATGTTTTGCCGTATCTTTTTTCTCAACCATCCGGGTTTCGTGACCCTGCACACCTGTTTTTATATCAAACTCCATAAATAAGCTTTTGATTTGGCAAAGTTCGTAGAAAGAAACTATTTATTGGTTTCTAAATAGCTTCCCGATTCTTTGAGCATGTTATTAAAGAAAAGGATATTCAATACAATACCATCGCTTTCGTTGAATTCAACACTAATAAAGCTGTCGCCTTGCTCTATAGTCCAAACCCTGCGAAATTGTTTGGATTCGTAATCACTTTCGTCCAATTCGTCCCAGACACCTTTTCGGTAATCGTCGTGTCCGTATATTGAAACTACCTTATCAATTATTTTGCTCAGGTGTTTAACGGTACCTTTTTTTGCCTTGGAAATAAATTTAACGTTTACCGGATTACTGCCAGTAAGGCTTTCTTTATCGAAAAAAATTCGGAACTGAACCGTGTCAAAAACTTCCAGCTCATTCCATGGCAGTTTCTTCTCGTAAACTATCATCACGGTGGCTGGTGTTTCCTCACTGGCTATCTCTTCGTATTCATCAAAAAAGAATGAAGACAAATCGTAAGTAAAGCAGTCGAGAATCGATTTCTCTTTTTTATTTGTACTGAATGGACTCATTAGGTTATTTATACCATTTGAACCGTAAATTTATGAAATCAAATCTGTAGAAAAAATAGCAGCCTCGTTTTTTTCTAATTTATTTTCTCCAGCTCAACCGTAAAATGCCTCATAATGGGCGCTTCCCATAGTATCCGGTAACCCCTTTTCATTTGCTCGCGCCTGTCCCAAACATTTTTTAGTGCGGCAGCAATAACATCCATGTGGTTGTTGGTATAAGTGCGCCTTGGAATAGCCAAACGCAATAATTCCAGGTTTGGATAGCGGTTTTCGCGGGTAACCGGGTCGCGATCGGCCAAAAGTGTTCCAATCTCAACGCCTCGTATTCCAGCCTCAAGATACAATTCAACGCCTAAGGTTTGAGCAATGAATTCCTCTTTGGGAACTAGAGGAAGCATCTTTTTGGCATCCACAAAAACAGCATGTCCACCAATGGGTTGTTGAACCGGTATTCCATATTCTATGAGTTTGTTTCCCAAATAAGCTACTTGTTTTATACGGGTTTCGAGGTAATCGAATTCCGTTCCTTCGTCAAGTCCCTGAGCTAAAGCATTCATATCGCGGCCACTCATTCCTCCGTAGGTAATAAAACCTTCGAACATGATATTGTAAGTGCAGGCCTGACGAAATACCGCTTCGTCTTTGAAACCGATAAAACCACCCATGTTAACAATGGCATCTTTTTTACTGCTCATGGTGGCAAAATCGGCATATTCGTACATCTCAAGCACAATTTGTTTAATGGTCAGCGATTCGTAACCTTTTTCACGGGTTTTAATAAAATAAGCGTTCTCGGCAAAGCGGGCTGAATCGAAAAGTACTTTTACACCATATTTTTTTGATAAAGCAGCCACTGCTTTAATATTTTCCATTGACACTGGCTGACCTCCGGCTGTGTTGTTTGTTAAAGTAAGTACCACAAAAGGAATTTTTTCTTTTGGATGGCTTTTATAAACTTCCTCAAGTTTCTTAATATCGATATTTCCTTTAAAAGGATGCAGGTTGGTGGTATCAAAAGCTTCGTCAATAGTACAATCGATGGCTTTTGCCCTGCGGAACTCAATATGTCCTTTGGTGGTATCAAAATGGGAGTTGCCGGGAACCACATCACCTTCTTTAACCAAAACCGAAAAAAGTACGTTTTCAGCAGCCCGTCCCTGGTGTGTGGGTAAAAAATAGTCGAATCCCATAATGGTTTTTATCGCATCTTTCATGTTGTGGTATGAGCGTGCCCCGGCATACGATTCGTCGCCTAGCATCATGGCAGCCCACTGTTTATCGCTCATGGCTCCGGTTCCCGAATCGGTAAGCAAATCGATAAAAACATAATCACTTTTTAAGTTGAACAGGTTGTATTTAGCTTGTTTAATCCACTCCTCACGTTCTTCTCGTGTACTTCGGCGGATGGTTTCGACCATTTTAATTTTGTAGGACTCTGCAAAAGGTAATTCCATAACATTTAACTTTTAAACTTATTAATAAAACAAAAAGAAAGAGATAAATACTGAGCCGCAACGGCCCAATTAAAAGCTAAAAACGATAAGAATCGCGGTTCTTCAGGTTACGATAAACGATAAGTGGTAAAATGAGTGTATTAAACCCGTTCATAAACACAAATTTTACACAAAAATAACAAATAATATCAGCCCTGGTATCTTAAACAGGGTATTCTAAAACAGTTAAACCAGAACAAATACAATTAACAGTTCAAATACCCATGCGTTTCAACAAAAAAGCTGATTCATTTAATATTGCGCATAATTAAAGCTTTTAGTTTCTTTGCATACTTGTAATCAATTACTGAATCAGACTAACTACATTGTAATATGCAGGTAAAAAAAATATTGAAATACCTTTTAATTATTGCATTAATCGGCATTGGGTTTTCTACCTACGCTCAAAATAATAAAATTGCAAAAAAGACTGAGGTTCCCAACCATTACCAGCATGTGATTGATTATTTCAAGTCCTATCCGCCACAAAACCCGAACGATTCACTCCAATACAACGCTTTTTATTATTTGTATCGCTTTAACACCAGCGACTCCCTAAAACTAACCATAAATCAGGTACAAGAACTTATTAACGACAACAAAGCCTATCATCAGATTCCCTACCTGTTCGATTTACGCCATAAAATAGACAGCCTGAATTCCTATCGGAACAAAACCATGCAGGATTATTGGGAACGCCAGCGCCTGCAAAATATTGCCGACACCAGCCATAACGCTTCGGAAGACAGTTTGTTTGTCGAAATTATGGATGCGGTGTTTTATCAGGACACTTTAAATATAGACAGTATATTCCATGCCTTGTCGCCTTTTAACGATTCGCTCATCCATTCCATAAACCAGGTAATCAACGAATCGCAAAACAACGAATTGATTCAGTGGATAAAGCAAATACGCCGTGACACCGTCAACTTTTATGTGGTTGATGTGGAAGGCGATTCGGTGTTGGTTCGCCTGTACGAAAACAGCCCCGAGATGATAAAATTTTCGGTAACCGATTATTGGGGAAACAGCATGAAAGCCGTTTTACGCGACATTGAACGAAACTCGTTCCGTATTTTGGTGGATGATACGCCCGAGTTGAATTATCAGACCGATGAAAAGGCAAAAAAAGCCATCAGGGGATTAGGAAAAATGAACACCACTAAAAAAACACTCACCTTATCGCGGATTCCCATCGATAGAAGCGGCCCCTCCTGGATTTACGGTGGAAATGTAAATGTTGACCTTTCACAGATTCTCTTGTCGGAATCGTGGGTAAAGGGTGGTGTGTCGGCTATTTCGTTTATGACCGGCCTTGAACTTTTTGCCAATTACAAAAAAGATAATGCCGCCTGGGAAAACCGTTCCGTATTTAAATATGGGGCGCAACGTCAGGATGGCGTGGAAGACTTCAGACCCACCGAAGACAGGCTGGAGTTTTACACCAAATACGGCCAGAAAGCCTTTGGCGATTATTTTATCAGTGCTATTTCCGATTTTAAAACCCAGTTTGGGAAAGCCTACGAATACCCCAACGCCGATGAAAAAAACCTGGTAGCTCAGATTATGAGTCCGGCCTACCTGACTTTTGCCTTGGGTCTGGATTACAAACCCAATAAAAACACCACACTGTTTTTGTCGCCGGTTACTTCGCGTTCAACCTTTGTGATGAACGATGATATTGACAAAACCAAGTATGGTTTGGATACCACCAAAAACTCAAGGCACGAGACCGGTGCTATTTTTAAAGCTTCGTACAAAACCAAAGTTTGGGGAAATATTCAGATTGAAAACCAGGTGGAACTTTTCTCGAACTACATTGCCAAACCCCAGAACATTGACATTGACTGGGATTTGAAACTTATTCTTCCGGTAAACGACTTTATCAGGGCAACCATATCAACCCGGCTTATTTACGACGACGACCAATTGGTTCCCAAGTTTGAAACGGTAAACGGCGAAAAAGTGGAACGAACTACCAAAGCCATCCAGTTTAAAGAGCTAATGACCATTGGCTTTGCCATGAAGTTTTAATACGAATATGGGAGCATTTTCTTCATAAGAAAAGTAAATTTAAACAGGTGTTCTCCTACCGGCACGGTAATCTTTATCAGCGGTGCATAATTCAAATTAAAATGCAAATCGCCACTGTGGTAATGCCCCGGAAAAATGGTTGTTTTTCGTATCACCGATTCCTGCCAATAAGGAACCCAATCGTACAGATTCATTAGTTATACTTCGGCATCCGAAATATTATGGGCATGAATCGCTCCCAGGGTTTTGTTTGCCGAACGCAGGGCTTCCTTTTTATCAACATTCTCCTCGGTATCTTTAATGGCAAAATCGGCAGCTAACCCAGCCACACTTCCCAACACACTAAAAGCCGCATTTCGGGTTATCCGTGCTTTTTCCTGTTTAATACGGGTATCCAGTTCCAGCAACTTATTTTCAGGGTTAATCGCTCCCACAAAATCCATCAACAACGAATCGTTTTTATATAAGTGAGCATACAGTATTGAGGGATCAATGTAAACCGCTTGTTCCGAGCCGTTCGACACTGTAATGGAAAAAACATACGAATGCTCCATGCGCTTTATGTACCCAAGTTCAACAGTTACACTATCGATGGTTTGCAATTGAAAAGCTGTACCCTGATTCCAGTAGGCAACATTTTCGGCCGGAGTTTCGAGGGTGTAGGTTTTGTAAACACCCACGCAGTAACTAAACAGGAGCGGGATAAACACAATTAATTTCCAGTTCATAAGTTCTATGTTTTTAGTTAATTTAAAGGCATGCCTTTTCCCTTTCGATAATTCTCGATTACGGGGTAAAAACTAAAAAATTTTTGGTATGCTAACTGTTAATAAAACAGCTTATCACAAGCGAACCCTACCTTAGGTAAGTACACTATCAATAGTTCATTCCGTTTAATTAAACACCTTACCCTCCGCCTGCCAGGGAAATATCCCCGGGGAGGATTCTCGGGAAACCCCATGACATCATTAATTTATTCCGAATAAGCGTCGAGTAGTTGTTTTGCTGTCTCCAAATAAAAAAAGGAATCCATGGTGTGGTGGTTTTTACGTTCCTCGCTGCGCTTATGTCCCAAGCGAACCACAACGGCATTTTCGTGCGGAAGCACAAAAACATACTGGCCTAAGATTCCCCTCATATAAGGCACCGGGTTTCCATCCAAATGTTGAATCCACCACTGAAACCCGTAATAGTCAATGGGGTTTCCGGTTTCGTCGAGCAGATAAGCGGCCGGGCTTACCGATTGTCTTACATATTCGGGCGACAATAACGTATCTCCGTTCCAGGTTCCCTGGTTCAGCACCAGCTGTCCCCAACGGGCAAAATCGCGTGCATTCGAGTTAAAACAGCAGTAGGCTTTTTCGGTTCCGTTTTCCGAATCGAGGCACCACAAAGCCGGATTCACTGCGCCCATGGGTCTCCAGAATTTTTCAGCGGCATAATCGGCCACTTTTTTCCCGGTTGCCTGCTCAATCACCATAGCAAGCAACTGGGTATTCCCGCTTAAATACTTGAATTCGAAGCCGGGTTTTTCAACCACCTGCAACGAATAAATCAGTTCTTTAATGGCCGTTCCGTAGTATGCTTCGGTGGTTGTATTAAATAAGGAGCCGTAGCTTTCGTCCCAATTCAGGCCCGAGCTCATGGTGAGCACCTGCCTCAGGGTAAGTTCCTTAGTGGTGGGAGTATCAAATTCCTTTACAAAGTTGGCCACGGGTTCATCAATACTCTGAATAAACCCGTCGTCGATGGCGGCACCCACCAAAAAACCCACGATACTTTTGGCCATCGAGAAGGAATTGGTAAGCGACTGCGGGCCATAGCCATCCCAATACTGTTCAAAGATTACTTTTTTATCTTTTATAACCAGGAAAGCAATGGTTTGCCATTCGTTAAACTTTTCGAGCGCAGCTGCGTCGAGGTTGTAATTGGCAAGTTTTGTATCGGTTTCCCACTCCTGGGGAGTTCCAACAGCCACTTCACGATTATGAAATATTGTATAATCATCGATACCCACTTTTTGATAAATTAAAGCGCGCTGGGCATATCGGGGCAACGAAAAATAAGCTACAAGAATTACGGCTACAATGGCTCCGGCTATTACTATTCTTTTGGTCGACTTTTTCATAAAATCACAGTTTTAATTTTTTTGGTAAAGCAGGAACTAAGATAATAATAAATAGCTGCCCCAATGAACTATTCGCTGTAAAAGTTGTAATATGCTATCGATAATGTATTTTTGGTATTTTAAAAACAACAACATGTAACAGACCTGGTATAATTCGATTCATTGAACAATTTACCCGCAAATAACTATTGTACCTGTTAAACGCTTAAGTAAAAATTATTAACCGATGAAAAAAATTGCAAAAATCATTCTGGGAATAGTGTTGGGATTGTTTCTATTAGGCACCCTGCCCTATTACCAAACCCGGATTTATGATTTTTCGGAGCCGCAACCTTTTTCAGGCGATGCTTTTTATAATCCTTACCAAAAACTGGGCCCGCATTGGGTTAAAGCCAATTTTCATGCCCATTCCATACTGCATTTTGGCCTGGCCAATGGTGACAATACCCCCGAAGAAATGTATGCCGTTTACGATTCAATGAATTACGACCTTCCCTGTATATCGAATTACAACAGCATTTTGCCCGACACCTACAACCGCAAGCTATACCTGAGCGCTTACGAACATGGGTTTAACGGCGGAGCCATCCATCAGCTGGTGTTAAATAATAAAGAGCCTGTGAAATTCTATTTCCCTTTTTGGCAAAGCCTGCACCACAAACAAACCGTGCTGGAACAACAAAAAAGTACGGATAATATAATTGTACTGGCTCATCCTAATTATAAAACAGGGTACAGTGTCAACGACCTGGCCTACCTGAGCCATTACGATATGTTTGAAGGCATCAGTGCGCGGGCTTCATCTATTAACTTATGGGATGTTGCGCTGAGCCATGGCCATGCCGTATGGGTTTCGGGAAACGACGATGCCCACAACACCCGCTTTGGGGTGTGCGGCGTTTGCTGGAACATGATCAATGCCGACAGTTTAAGCCCGGAATCCCTGATTGATAACCTTAAAAAAGGAAGGTCTTATGCAACCCGTGGCTGGATTGGTCAGGAAATGAATCAACTGGTTTCCCTATCGGTCGACTCAAATGTTTATTCCCTGGTACTTAAACACGCTTCCGATTCCATCATTCTTAAAAGCGATGGGGGAAAAATAGTGGCTGTAGCTACGCAAACCAATCGCATCAGCTATACCATACCAGCTGAAGACTCGTACGTACGCGCCGAGATTTTTGATACCGAATCGTGGAATACCTATACAAAGACCTATCTGAATCCGGTTATCCGGACGCCCAACGGCCAGTTAAGCAAACACGGCAATACAGCCGAAGTAAACCGGTTTAAAACTTACGCTTGGCGCGGAGGATTGTTGCTGTTTCACCTGCTGTTTATCGGGCTCATTTATTATTTTTACAAAAAAAACGCCCTTAGGCGTATAGCCCAAAAAATTAATTTCAAGATAATCTGGTAGCAGATTCGGGTAAAAACCCATCGTAAAAATACTGTCTTTTTGCTCACAGGGCTCAAACCAATGGTAAAAGCCAATGTTACCTGTGGAACAGAGCTAAAACCAATGGTAAAAGCAATGTTCCCATCGGAACAAAGCCCAAACCACTTGAAAAAGCTATTGTTACCTAAGGAACAGAGCTAAAACCAATGGTAAAAGCATCTGTTCCCTTCGGCACAGAGCTCCAACCAATTGCATAAGCAATTGTCCCCTGGGAAACAGAGCCAAAACCACTTGAAAAAGTAATTGTCCCCCGGGGAACAAAGCTCAAACCACTTGCAAAAGCTCTGTCCGCACCGAATTATATAGTATAAATAAATAAAACACCTTGGCTCATCAAAACATCCAGGCCAAAAAAAAAAGATTTAACAAATAATTAAGAGTTTTTTGTCTTTAATTGTTAAATAAAAAGGTTATTTTGGTATCAATTATTTCAGTCAAACGCAGTAAAACCTTAGTATTTGTTACAAACCAAAAGCAAAAACAGGCATAGAAGTCCGCTATACAGCACTAAGCATCTGACAAAGGCAATACTGGTTATAGCCCTGTTTGTTTATGAGCCTATAAGGACATCCGGCATATCAGCGGATAGCCTTCAAGTGCAGGTTAACCAACAAATCGACAGCAGCTTAAACTGGTCGAACCGAAATCCCAAGCGGGCTTTACAATTAGCCCGACAAGCCTTACAGACAGCAGACCAACACCGGTTATTGCGCGAAAAAGCCGACCTGTTGCGAATTATTGGCCTGGTTATGTTTTATAAAGTGGACTATTCGCAGGCTCTCGACTATTTTATGCAGAGCCGGGATTTGAGCCGGCAGATAAATTACCTGAAAGGCGAAGCAGCCGCATTAAACAACCTATCGGTAGTTTATCAGGAACAAAAATTGTATGCGCAAACACTGCAGATGGATAGCACCGTATTAAAACTCCGACTGCAACTTGGAGACCCGGAACTTATAGCAGGTAGTTACAATAACCTGGCTGTATCGTTAGAATACTTAAACCAACCCCGCGAGGCCCTGCTAAACTATCACAAAGCGGTTAACATTTCAAAAGCTGACTGTCTCGAGGGTTCCTTAAGCCTGTACTTCAATAATATTGGAAAAATACACCTTGAAAATCAGCAACCCGATTCAGCTTATTTGTATTTTAACAAGAGCCTGGCTTTAAGCCAAAAGCTAAACAACTTACAGATGCAAACCAATGCCTTAACTTATCTGGGTACCTACTATATTCAGCAAAACCAAATCCAAAAAGCCATTGTGCACCTCGAAAAAAGCCTCGATATTGCCCAATCCATTGGCATTGTTTACGAAATTGAATCGGCAGCCAAACAACTGCACCAGGCGTATGCTGCCATAGGTAATTATGACAGGGCTTATCAGGCCCACCTTTTGTATAAACAAATGGAAGACAGTGCCAACAACAGGGAGACCATGCAAAAAATACTACAGATTGAAAACGACCTAAAATTTAACAAAGAGCGCGAACTTGAAAATACACGGAACGCAAACAAAGCCCTCGAAAACCAGGTGGAACTTACCCGGCAAATGCAATTCAGGAACATGAGCTTGCTTTCAACATTGGCGCTTTTACTTATTTCTGTTATTATTTACAGAAGCTATCAGCGAAAAAGCCGGAACAATAGGGAGCTGAGAAAACAACAAACTCAGATACTGGAACAAAAAAAAGAAATTGAAGCGCAACGTGACAAAATTGAAGCACTCAACAACACCAAGGATAAATTTATGGCCATTATTGCCCACGACCTGCGAAATCCACTGGGAGGGGTTTATCGGCTGGCTGAAATGATGCTTTCCGATTTCGAAAACTTTGAAAAGAAAAAGATACGCTTATACACCGAACAAATATTTCATTCGTCAGAGAAAGCTTTTATTTTACTCGAAAACCTCCTGCAGTGGGCCATGGTACAATTAGGAAAAGCCACCGTAAAACCCGAAGCCATAAATATTATTGACGTTTTGCACGACAATGTGGCCTTATTAAACAGCCTGACCTGCCAAAAACAAATTTCATTAACCTTTTCAAATTGCGATAATTGCATGATATTAGGCGACCGCCAAATGGTGAACACCATTGTTCGCAACATTTTGTCGAATGCCGTAAAATTTACACCGCCAAAAGGTTCCATAAAAATATTTACCCACGAAGAACCCGATTTCTGGACCATCGGGGTAAAAGATTCCGGCATTGGCATTGCTCCTGACCACCTGCCCCATTTATTTAAACTATCGGAACAATCGAAAAAGATTGGAAACTCAAAAGAAAAAGGAACCGGGCTTGGACTCGTTCTGTGTAAAGAATTTATTGACTTAAACAAAGGAAAACTGAGCGTTGAAAGCCAACCCGACAAAGGCTCAACATTTTACATCACCCTTCCAAAAGTTTAAACGTAAGCAAATGAATTAAAAAAACACCAATACTTGTAACCAATTCATAAATAAGCCGACTTGTAGCTGTTTTGCGTAAAAAAAAATATGTCGCAGCGCAAGTAATTTAGCTTCCTGTCGTCAGAATAAGCAGTAAAAAAAAAGAGATGAAAAAATGAGCATGATTGAGATTGGCGTTGTGACACCTGCAGGCAAATAAAACAAGGAGTTCTCAATCGAATCATGATCCTAAATTTAACCGTTGAATTAATGAGAAAAATAGCAGTAATTGTTTTAGTCTTTACGTTTTTTCAAGTAAAAGCAAGCAACACCGAAACATCAGCGCCCAAAAAGGGCGAAATTTATGGAACCATTATCGATGCAAACACCAAACGCTTTGTTGAGTACGCCACCGTGGCCTTGTATTCGCAGGATGACAAATTAATTACGGGGGGCATTTCCGACAGCGAAGGCTATTTCCGCTTAAAAAATACACCGTCCGGAACCTATAAAATCACCATCACCTTTATGGGATACAAAACCCTCGATGTTCCCAACATTAAAATAACGCCCGAAACCAAAGAAGTCGATTTGGGAAATATTCTGTTGCATCCCAATGTAAAAGAAATTGAAGCGGTGAACGTGGTGGCCGATCAGGCCTCGGTGCAATACCGAATCGATAAAAAAGTGGTTAACGTTAGTCAGCAACTTACAGCCAAATCGGGAACCGCTGTCGATATTCTCGAAAATGTTCCTTCGGTAAAAGTCGATATCGAGGGCAATGTGACCTTGCGCGGAAGCAGTTCGTTTACCGTTTTAATCGACGGACGACCTACTGCTTTGGAGCCCAGCGATGCACTAAGCCAGATTCCGGCCGGTGCCATTGAAAATATTGAAATAATTACCAACCCATCGGCCAAATACGAACCCGACGGAACTTCAGGTATTGTAAACATCATTACCAAAAAGAACCGCCTGAATGGAATTTCGGGTATAATTAATGCCAACGTGGGTAACCAGGAACGCTATGGTGCCGATTTTACCCTGGATTGGCGTCAGGAAAAATGGCATTTTTATCTGGGTGGCGACTACAATCACATGACCCGCACCGGAACCAACAAATTAAACCGCTGGTCGAAACTACCTGCCTCCGATTCAACATTTTATACCGTGTCGAATGGCGAATTCTTACGCAAACGTGAATCGGCCAGTTTTAACGGTGGAATCGACTGGTCGTTTACCGATAACGATGTGATCGGCCTGAATATAAATGCAGGAATCCGCGATATGGGTGGTAGCTCAACCCGCAATTATTCTCAATGGTACGATTTGGGAACCGACACCTCGCATTACATTACCGATGAAAACTCGATCCGTGGAGGAAGTTTTATTTCGGCTACGCTCGATTACAAGCATACGTTTAATGGCAAAAAAGAACACTACCTGCAAGCACAGTTTTACAAAAGCTATCGCGATATGAGCGAAGAATCCGAAAACTATTCGCGGCTGTTCGACCAAAGCATTTTTGAAGGCAAACGAACCACCGAAGATGGCCCCTCAGACGATCACCGCATTAAGATCGATTACTCACAACCCTTGGATTGGGGCGGAAAATTTGAAAGCGGGTTCCATGCGAATCTCGATAACAGTCCCGAACACACCACCTTGCAGGAATACAATACAGCCACTCAGACATTTGATCCGGCACCGGACCAGTTCGACAATAAAACCACCTACCAGCGCAATACCTATGCAGCTTACGGTATTCTTGGCGGCGAATGGGGCGATTTTGGTTACCAGGCAGGCTTGCGCATGGAATATACCTATCAGTTACTGGAACTGGTTAAAACCGGCGAATCGTATAAAATTGATCGCCCCGACTTTTTTCCAACCCTGCACTTCTCGTACAACCTGCCTGCCGACCAACAAACCATGATTAGTTACACCCGTCGGATTGAACGCCCCAGAGGCTGGTACCTGGAACCGTTTATTACCTACATGGATGCCAACAATGTACGTCAGGGTAATCCCGGTTTAATTCCCGAATATGTGAACTCCATGGATTTGGGTTATCAGAAAAAATTCAAGCAGAATTTTGTTTCCGTCGAAGCCTATTACCGCGTAACCCAGAACAAAATTGAACGAATTCACCAGCCATACAACGACGAAGGGGTTTGGTTGCAAACCTTCGAAAACATTGGAACCGATTACGCGCTCGGCGTTGAACTTATGGCCAATCTAAACCCTGCCAAATGGTACACCACCAACCTTATGACCGACCTTTACGACTACCGTTTAAAAGGAACATTGAGCGATAGCACCATAAACCAGCACGATTTTAGCTGGACAGCCCGGTGGAACAACACCTTTAAGGCAGGGCCCAATACCCGGTTCCAGTTCGATGTATTTTACCGCAGTCCATCAGTAACTGCCCAGGGCAGGTCCGAGGGATTCTTCTCGACAAGTGCCGCTGTAAAACAGGATTTCTTTAAACGCAAACTTTCGGCCACGCTGCAGGTACGCGATGTATTTGGCACCTGGCAACACGAACACACTACTTACGGAGTTAATTCGTATGCCTACAGCTTATTTAAACCCAATTCACCTTTTGTAACCTTATCGCTCACCTACAAACTCAATAATTACAATAAAAAACGGAATGGAGGTGGCCAGGATACAGGTGGAGACATGGAAGAAGGCGGAGAATTTTAACAGGAAAAACAACATTTAACAACCCCAATACAATAATCATAGTTGGGGTTGTTTTTTTCACATACATGGTTCTTTCATGCTCAGCGAACTTTTCTATCTTTACACAGTAAAAAGGGAAAGCTATGAAAATATCCATTGTGGGTTCGGGAAATGTGGCAACCAACCTGGCCATCAACTTAAAAGATGCCGGACATCGAATAATTCAAATAGCCGGAACCAATGCAGCCGGGATAACCTCACTGGCTTACCGGGTAAATGCCACAGCCGTTAACGAATTGCAGCCAATCGATACATCCATCGATTTATTGCTGCTTTGTGTAAAGGATCAGGCCTTGGAACAAGTGGCCAATGCATTGCCAAAAAGTGACACCCTGGTAGTCCATACTTCAGGCAGTGTAGCCATCGATGTGCTGAATAAATTCCGAAACCATGGCGTATTTTATCCACTTCAGACATTTTCAAAAGAACATGTAACCAGCCTGAATCAGGTTCCGTTTTGTATCGAAGCCAATACAAAAACAAACGAAGACCTGCTGTTAAACCTGGCCCATGAACTTGGGGCAAAACACTTAATAATTAATTCGCAACAGCGGAAACAATGTCATGTAGCCGCAGTATTTGCCAACAATTTCAGCAATCATATGTATGCCATTGCCGAATCAATTCTGCAAAAAGAAAACATTCCCTTTGAAGTGTTGAGACCATTAATCCAGGAAACCGTCCGCAAAATTGAGTTCCTTTCTCCCAAAGATGCACAAACCGGTCCGGCTCGCCGGAACGATAAAGCAGTAATGGCCGATCACCTGAACCAACTAAAATCGGACAAATTAGAAAAAATATATAGATTTGTGAGCGAGAGTATCGCCAGCTATTATACCTTAAAATAAACAGTAAATGCAGACGCCTGGTTGCTGCATAATAAATTTAGCATAATACGAATGAGCAATTTTAAAGAAGATTTACGGAAAGTCAAGGCTTTTGTGTTCGATGTAGATGGTGTGTTTACCGACAACAAGCTTTATTGCCTGGCCGACGGTCAACAAGTAAGGGCAATGAATGCCAAAGATGGTTTTGCTGTGCGTTTTGCACAAAAACAAGGATTCCCTATTGGAATTATAAGCGCCGGGCAGCATAATGAGGGCACCATAAAACGTTTGGAATATTTAGATATTGAAGATTTATATATGGGCTCATTTAAAAAAACCGAATCCTTAAAGCTTTTTGCCGAAAAATACGGATTGTCGACCGACAACATTCTATACATGGGCGACGACATCCCCGATTATCCGGTATTAAAAATGGTGGGTGTACCCACTTGTCCGGGTAATGCCGCCATTGAAATTAAACAGATTTCGAAATACATATCGAACATCGACGGTGGCAAAGGCTGCGTTCGCGATGTTATTGAACAGGTATTGCGAGCACAAGGCAAATGGGTCGATTTAAATACAGATAAACCTGATATACTATAACTATGTTAAAATACCTAAAGCTAATCCGAATCCACAACCTGCTCATGGTTCCTTTAACCATGTACCTTTTGCGTTATGGAATTATTGAACCCATCTTAACCTATGGATACAGCTTTGCTTTAGGGCAGGACATGGATCTGCAACTACCCTTTGGCCTGTTTAATTTACTTATCGGAATAAACATGCTTTTAGGAGCAGCCGGCTATGTAATTAACGACTATTTCGATCGAAAAATTGACAGCATTAACCGTCCCGGTGAAGTAATAGTTGGGCAAAGCATTCATCGGCGTTTTGCTATAATTCTGCACTTTACACTAAACGCAATAGCCGTGTTAATGGCCGGATACCTTTCGTGGTATTTCCGCAACCCTTTTATTTTTGTAATGTACCTGATGATTTCCGGAATATTTTGGCTGTATTCAACCACTTATAAAAAACAATTCCTGGTAGGGAACCTGATAGTTGCCCTGGGTACCGCCATGATTCCGCTTCAGCTGACTTATTTTGATATCTCTGCATTGATACAAACCTATGGGCCGGACATGGTTGCCAAGGGTTTATCGTTCAATATTCTGTTTGCCTGGCTGGCCACTTTTGCCTTGTTCGCCTTTCTCACCAATCTGGTGCGCGAAATGATAAAAGATTTGGAAGATTTTGAAGGAGATGCTTCATACGGATGCAATTCACTACCCGTAGTTTTGGGAATAAAAGCCACAAAGGGAGTGGTTGTAGTTTTAAACATAATTACAGCAATGCTTCTCACTTTTGTTTACTACAACTACATTACCGATCCCCTGTCAAAATGGTATTTGTTGCTTTTAATTGTAATTCCCTTGCTCCTGGTTGCATTACTTATAACCCGGGCAAAAACCCAAAAACATTACCACCGGCTTAGCCAGGCTATAAAACTTATTATGCTTATGGGTATTTTGTATGCACTGGTGGCACGATACCTTATGCAATTCATCTTTAACCTGTAATATGGATCATTCCCCTTTGAATAACAATTATCAAATTATACTTGCATCGCAATCGCCCCGGAGGCAACAACTACTTAAAGAACTTGGACTGAACTTCACCATCGAGGTGCGGGAAGTTGACGAGGTGTATCCCATGCACCTGCAACACGAAGAAATTCCGGTTTACCTGGCTCAGCTAAAAGCAAAAGCCTTTGAAAACAACATTAGCGGGAACCAACTGGTTATTACTGCCGACACCATTGTTTGGTTAAACAACCGGGTTTTGGGTAAACCCTCTGGTTTTGACGAGGCTTTTAACATGCTTCGGGCTCTTTCGGGAAATACACATACCGTTTATACCGGTGTTTGCTTAAAAAGTATTGCCAAAGAAACTACGTTCTGGGCCAAAACTGATGTCCACTTCAAGACTTTAAGTGACGAAGAAATTACATTTTACCTGAATACCCACAAACCCTACGACAAAGCAGGCGCTTATGGAATTCAGGAATGGATTGGCTATATTGGCATCGAGCATATTGAGGGTTCCTACTTTAATGTTATGGGACTCCCGGTGCAAAAACTCTACGAACAGTTAAAACGATTTTAAATACCTGTAAAACAAACTTGTTATGATACGTAAAAACTTATTTCTCCTGCTGGCTTTGGTATTTTTTAGCCACAACCTGCTGGCAGTCGAAGGTATGTGGCTACCCATCCTGCTCAAGAAATACAACATTGAAGAGATGCAGGCCAAAGGATTTAAACTTACCGAACAAGACTTATACGACATTAACCAGGCCAGCTTAAAAGATGCTGTTGTTGGTTTAATGCGCGTTAACCGCCCATTCCAGCACTTTTGTACCGGTGAACTCATTTCAGGCCAGGGCTTGTTGTTAACCAATCACCATTGTGGCTACGGAGCCATTCAGTCGCACAGCTCAGTCGAAAACGATTACTTAACCGATGGATTCTGGGCCATGAGTAAAGAAGAAGAATTAAGCAACCCGGGCCTGGGAGTAAGTTTTTTACGCCGAATTGAAGATGTAAGCTCCCAGGTATTAAACCACATTCCTGCTGATGCTTCAAGCCATACACGCGATTCCCTGATTGCTTTTGCAATACAAAAAATTGAAAAAGAAGCTGAAGAAGATGGACGCTACAACGCCAGGGTAAAACCTTTCTTTTCAGGAAACGAATATTACCTTTCGGTTTACCAGATTTACCGCGATGTGCGCCTGGTAGGAGCACCCCCATCGGCCATCGGGAAATTTGGAGGCGACACCGACAACTGGATGTGGCCCCGTCATACCGGCGACTTTAGCTTATTCCGCATTTACGCCGACAAAGACAACAATCCGGCCGATTACTCCGAAGATAATGTTCCCTACACTCCGGTTAAATTCTTCGAAATTTCTATAGCCGGTGTTCAAAAAGGCGATTTTACCATGGTTATGGGATATCCTGGAACTACCCAGGAATACCTTCCCTCCTATGCTATCGACCAACAAATGAATGTAATAAACCCGGCTCGTATAAAAATCCGGACCAAAGGCCTGCAGATTATGAAAGCAGCCCAGGAAACTGACCCGGCCATTCGTATCAAGTATGCATCAAAAGTGGCCGGTATGGCTAACGGATGGAAAAAATGGATTGGCGAAAACAAAGGGCTGGCTCGTTTAAACGCCATTGAAAAAAAGCAGCAACAGGAAGCTGCCTTTACTGAATGGGTGAAACAAACACCCGAAAAACAAAAAATGTATGGACACATTCTTAGCGCGTACGAAAAAAACTACAGTCAAAGTACCGAAGCCGAAAAAGTGGTCACCTATTTTTCTGAAACAATTTTGGGGCACGAAAACCTGCGCTTTGTTTCCAACTTCCGTAAACTTAACGAAGTAACTAAAGCCACAGGTACCGATGAACTTGAAAAAATTAAAAGTGAGCTTAATGCCGAAGCCGGCCGCTTTTTTAAAGATTATGATCTGGAAACAGGAAAAAAAGTATTTGCTGCTTTTGTCGAATTCTTTTATAACGACATCGATAAAAAGTACCACCCCGAATTATTACAGTTGATTGACAAAAAATTTAAGGGAAATGTGGATGCTTTTACCGAATACCTCTTCAATAAATCGGTTTTCCCGCATCAGGACAAAACCCTTGGGTTTATCTCCGGTTTCACAGCTTCGTGGCTTAAGAAATTACAGAAAGATCCCTTGTTTACACTGTACCAGCAATCCCTTAGCATTTATCGCTCGCTTTACAGCAGCCAGCTTTTGATGATTGATCAAAAAAACGAGGAGTTGCATCGGCTGTATGTAAAGGGCCTGCGCGAAATGGAGAGTCATAAAGTGTTTTTTCCCGATGCCAATTCTACTTTCCGCGTTGCCTACGGACAAATCGACAATTACATTCCCCGCGATGCGGTTACCTACCAGCACCAAACCACGCTCGACGGAATTATTGAAAAAGACAATCCCGACATTTACGATTACAAAGTACCCGAACGCTTAAAAGAACTCTATCGCACCAGCGATTATGGAAATTATGCCAATGCCGATGGCAGCATGCCCGTGTGTTTTATTGCATCGAACCATACTACCGGCGGAAATTCAGGCAGCCCGGTTTTAAACAGCAACGGTCAACTAATCGGGATAAACTTCGACCGTAACTGGGAAGGAACTATGAGCGACCTGATGTACGACCCGGAAATGTGCCGTAACATTGCCCTCGATATTCGGTATATTCTCTTTATTGTCGATAAATTTGCCGGTGCCAGTCACTTAATCGACGAATTGGTGCTTATTAAGCCTGAACCCGTGGAAACAAAAACAAATGCTGTTCCCGAAAAACAAACCCTGGAATAACTTTTACAAAAAACTAAATAAAAAGGTGTCTCATTTAAGATGCCTTTTTTTATGTATTCCTTTCAAACACAAACAAGACAGGTCTTTGAATTCGCCAGCAGAATAAAAAGACAGTCCAAAAATCGATATACTTATATCAAAAAATCTCCACAAATTATTAATATGTTTTAACCTTCCCTGGTAAAAAAAATGCGCACCCGATTGGCAGAGAAAAAAAAAACCTCAGCGTTAGGTAATACCTTCAGTTTTTTAAAAAACCACCGCTACTTCTTCTGCCATTAATCAGTTACAAACCTGCGGAATATCATGCTTAAATGTTTGTGTATTGCATAAATTTATTGGCACAACCACAATTAATAACTTCATCAAAAGGAGGATTTTACATGACAGACATTCAAACACGGGTTAAAAGACTAACCAAAAAATACGGAAACAAACGCGAAAGCCTGCTTCCCATCTTACAAGGGTTAATTGAAGACGAACGCTACCTAAGCGAATTCGCCATGAAAGAAGTAGCCCGGGAACTCGAAATTTCAAGCGCTGAAGTATTTGGAACGGCTACTTTCTATTCGTTTCTCGACACCGAAACTCGTGGAAAATACGTTATCAGGGTATGCAAAACAATCACTTGTGCCATGAAAGGCAAAAACCAGATTTTACTTACGCTGGAAGATTGCCTGAAAATAAAAGTGGGTGAAACCACTCCCGATAAAAAGTTCACCATTTTGCAAACCAATTGTTTGGGCTGGTGCCATAAAGCACCGGCTATGCTTGTTAACAACGATGTATACACTGAACTCACCACCGAAAAAGTAAGACAAATCATCGAAGATTACAAAAAAAGAGAGAAACAGCAAGCATAGTATTATTTACCTCAATGTAAAGTTGACAAACAATTAAAACTTTCAAAAAATGGCAAAAAAACAACTACGTCGGATGGATTTAATCTTTACCAATGATAATGATTTTACCGACATCCTGAAAAAAACGCTGACTACTCCTAACGAAGATATTCTCGACGAAATGATAAGCTCCGGACTCAAAGGCCGGGGCGGTGCTGGATTTCCGACAGGCCTTAAGTGGAAACTTACCGCCGAATCCAAATCCGATTCAAAATACGTAATATGCAATGCCGACGAAGGCGAACCGGGAACTTTTAAAGATCGTGAAATTCTTACCCAGGTTTCGTACAAAGTGCTTACCGGAATGGCTGTTTGTGCTAAAATTATTGGAGCATCCCGGGGATACATTTATCTGCGGGGTGAATATCATTACCTGGTTCCTTTACTCGAGAAAGAACTAAAACGCTTTCATAAAGCATGCAGCGAACTAAACCTGGATTTTAAAGTTGCTGTATTTTTAGGCAGTGGGGCCTACATTTGCGGCGAAGAAAGCGCCCTGATGGAATCAATGGAAGGGAAACGCGGTGAACCGCGCAATAAACCGCCTTATCCAACCGATTTTGGATACATGGGAAAACCCACCGTCATTAATAATGTAGAAACCTTAGCACATACCTACACCATTTTCAAACACGGTGCAAAAAAATTCCGCGATTTGGGTGTACAGGATTCCCGCGGCTCAAAACTCTTCTCAGTATCGGGCGACACACCTATTCCGGGTATTTACGAACTGGAACTGGGAATGACTGTTCAGGATTTTGTGGACGATTTTAGCGATGGCGACTGCAAAGCCGTTCAGGTAGGTGGTGCTTCAGGGTTCCTGGTTCCCCGCAAAGGTTTTTCTGAAACTACCATTGGTTATCAGGGAAAACTCACCGGAATATCCTTACCCACCGGAGGCTCCATGATGCTCTTCAACAGTTCAAGATCAATGTACAATGTACTGAATAATTACCTCGAGTTTTTCCAGGAAGAATCGTGCGGTCAATGCACGCCTTGCCGCGTAGGTTGTCAACAACTGGTTAAAGGTATTGAGGCTGTTAAACGTGGAGAAAAACCGGCCGTTTACCTCGAGAAATTGTTAAAACTTACCGAAACCATGAAAGTTACCGCCAAATGCGGCTTGGGACAATCAGTAGCCAATTCATTTCAATCTATTGTAGAAAACTTTAGAGAAGAGATGATTTATTAAAACATCCGGGTAATAATTATTAAATCTTGACTATTATGACAAAAACAATAAATATAACAATAAACGGAATTGCAATCAGCCTCGAAGAAGGAAAAACCGTACTCGAAGCCGCAGAAAAACTAAACATTAAAATTCCTACGCTTTGCTATCATAAAGACCTAATGATAGCTGGAAACTGCCGGGTGTGTGTGGTTGAGCAATCGGGAACCAAAAAACTGATTGCAGCCTGCGCAACACCCATTTGGGAAGGTATGGAAATTCAAACCAATAGCCTTACCGTTCGCAATTCGCGCAAACACATTATTGAATTGTTGCTTTCGGAACATAATGCCGATTGTACCAAATGCTATAAAAATGGCAACTGCGAATTACAGGAACTGGCAGCAGAATTTAAAATTACCAATTCCGACTTTATCGATTTGGTTCCAACCAAAAATTATACATATGATAATTTTTCGCCTTCAATAATAAAAGACGACAGCAAATGTATCCGCTGCCAGCGTTGTGTTAGAACATGCAGCGAAATTCAGCATATGGCAGCACTAAGTGTTGCATACAAAGGTAATCACATGAAGATTTCAACCTTTGCCGAAAAACCCATGCACGAAGTAGCCTGCTCAACCTGTGGACAATGCGTTATCCATTGCCCAACCGGAGCCTTGGTCGAGAAAAATTACATTGAAGAGGTTTGGGATGCATTAACCCACCCACAAAAGCATGTAATAGTACAAACGGCACCGGCTGTTCGTGTAGGTTTAGGTGAAGAATTCCCCATGAATGGAAATGGCAATGGAAAAACCAACAATCGCGTAACCGGAAAAATGGTATCGGCTTTAAAACGCATTGGGTTCGATTCGGTTTTGGATACCGACTTTACTGCCGACCTCACCATTATGGAAGAAGGTACAGAATTATTAACCCGATTAAAAAAAGCACTGGTTGATAAAGATCCTGAGGTAAAACTTCCCATGTTTACTTCCTGCTCACCCGGTTGGATAAAATTTTTCGAACATACCCAAAATCATTTCCTGGGAAATTTGTCAACCTGCAAATCGCCACAACAAATGTTTGGTGCATTGGCAAAAACTTATTATGCCCAAAAACGCGGACTCGATCCAAAGAACATAGTTTCTGTATCGATTATGCCCTGCACAGCTAAAAAGTTTGAGGCCAATCGCCCTGAAATGCGCGATAGTGGCTTTAAGGATGTCGACTACGTGCTAACTACCCGCGAACTGGCCATAATGATAAAACAAGCCGGAATTGAATTTAACGATTTGGAAGATGAACAGTTCGACAAGTTAATGGGCAATTCAACCGGAGCAGCTGTGATATTTGGTGCAACCGGCGGAGTTATGGAGGCAGCACTGCGAACAGCCTACGAAATTGTAACCGGCCGTGAAGTACCTTTTAAAAATTTAAACATCACACCGGTTCGCGGATTCGAAGGCATAAAAGAAGCATCTGTCTTAATCGAAAATGCGCTCCCCGACTGGCGTTTTTTAAACGGCGTTGAATTGAAATGCGCTGTGGCTCATGGCCTGGAAAATGCGCACCAAATGATGGAACAAGTTAAAATCGGAAAATCAAACTACCATTTCATTGAATTTATGGCCTGCCCCGGAGGATGTTTAGGTGGCGGCGGTCAACCCATTCCTACCAGCCCAGAGATTCGCAGAAAAAGAGCCGAAGCTATTTATGCAGAAGACGGGGATCTACCCCTGCGAAAATCGCATGAGAACCCCGAAATAATTCAAATATATGAGGATTTTCTGGGCAAACCAATGGGCGAAAAATCGCATCACTTACTTCACACCCACTATACCGCCAGAGAACGTTACTAAACAAAACAACAGCTACAAATAGTAAGAGCCGCCTTAGTGTGGCTCTTTTTATTGAGCCAAATCAAACAGTTCATTTAATTCAAAGGTCTGTTTACCCATTCCCGCTGCTCCGTTTATCATGGCTTTGGCTACGGTTACTGCCTCGATGGGTTTGTATTTTTTCAAACCCGGCATGCGGGTTAGCCACCGGCCTACAACTATGCCCACAGTCTCGCCAAAACGAGTCTCATTACGTTGTCCTACTAATACCGAAGGCTTTAATAAAATCAGGTTTTCGAATCCAAGGGCCTTTATGGCATCATCCAACTGCCCTTTCATCCGACTGTAAAAAATTTTCGATTTAGCGTCAGCACCAGCCGATGATACCAGAACACAAGTGGTAACGCCATTATTTTTTGCTATTTCAGCCATTTGATATTGGTAGGTATAATCTATCCGAAATTGATTTTGCTGGCTTCCCGCCTTTTTAATAGTGGTTCCAAAGGCCGAAAACAGCACATCACCTTTTACCAGATGTTTCCACGAATCAGGATCATCAAAATCGATAATATGTTCTACCAGTTTTTCATTATGCCTTCCCGAATAACGACGTAAAAACAACACCACTTTTTCATAGGCATCATTTAACACCAACTGTTCTACCAATGCTGAGCCAACCAATCCGGTGGCTCCCAAAACAATTGCAGTTTTAGTCATAAATTTTCCCTTTTAATATAAATCAAAAATAAGCATTCTACTCGGTAAGATTGAAAGCGTTACATAACCTACTCATTCTAGTCAACTTCCTGCTTTCAAAACTCAGTACCTTTATACTTCAATGGCTGTTAATAATAAAAAAATTTAAATACTATTGAATAGTTTGTTAATTAATCCATCAGGTTCGAAATAATAAAATCATAAATAGCTGCACGCTCTTTTAAAACTTTTTTAAAACTACCTGTTGCTCCATAATGGCCGGCATCTTTTTCAACTCTCAAAAGAATCGGGTTAATTTGCTTTGCTCTGTTTTGAAGTTTCGCCGCAAATTTATATGAATGAAAGGGAGGTACCCGATCGTCATTTTCCGATGTCATAATCATGCATGCCGGATAATTTATCGTATCGTTTATGGTATGAAATGGACTATATGAAAGCAAATTTAAAAGTCCAAGAGAATCTCTAGTACTCCCATACTCATCTTTATGAAAATGGCCTATGGTAAATTTCTCAAAGCGAACCATATCCAAGGGAGCTACTTCCGGAACAACAACTTTATAAAGGTCCGGTCTTAGAGTCATTGCAACCGCTACCACCAGTCCTCCATTTGATTTTCCGGTAATGGCAAATTTTTCGCGGGTTGTATAATTATTTTCAATTAAGTATTCTGATGTAGCAATAAAATCATTGAATGAATTCATCTTATTAACTCCTTTTCCTGATAGAGCCCATTCCTTCCCCTTATCTCCTCCACCACGTATGTTTGCAAAAGCAAAAATTCCTCCTTTATTCAAAAAGTGTACAATATCAGGACTAAAATAAGGTATAGATACAACACCAAACCCTCCATATGCTTTTAACAATAAAGGATTAGATTTACTCAAGTCGATGTCGTTTTTATAAACTAAAAACAAGGGCACTATAGTTCCGTCAAAAGATACAACTTCAAGTTCCTTAGTTTTGTATTGAGTAAAGTCGAAATTAACCACTGTGGCTCTTAACGGCTTCATCTCAAAACTTTCAAGGTTCAACCGATAAACAATTTTAGGCTGTGTATATCCTTCGTACGAAAATAGTATTTCCTTATCCTGTTTTGCTCCATTTAACCTATTTACAGCAAACCCAAACGGTAAATCAATAGCATGAAGCACATTGCCTTGCATATCAAAAAATACAACTTGCTGCTTACCGTTCGATTGATAAATGCATACTACCTTATCATGGAATAATTCAACCTCTAAAAGCAATGACGAGGAAAATTCCGGAATAAATGATTCCCAGTCTCTCGGATTTTTCGGATCAATTTTTATTAACATGCCATTATTGACATCTTTATAAGATATGGCTATCAGCTTATCATTATGGTTATCTATAATAGAAATATTTTCAGAAAGTTTTAGTCTTGTTAATAAGGGACGCAGTGCAGCATTTGGTTCATTAAAATCAATATAAAAAATGTTGATTACCGATTTACTTAGGTCACGTTCCTTAATAATCATAAACCGCTCATCATTGGTTGTGATGCAATCAAATGAAGCATAGGGGCTGTCTTTTCGCTTAAAAACCAATTTGTCTTCATTTTGCTCTGTACCAATGGTATGATAATAAATCTCTTGTCCTACAGTTTCATTGAATTGTGCATCGGGATACTTTGAATAGTAGAATCCATCTTCTTTCCATGCTATTTGAGAAAATTTAATATGTTTCAAATGATCACTTCTATGGAGTCCTGTTTTAAGGTTAATAACCTTTATTTCTCCCCAATCACTTCCATTACGACTGAATTGATAAGCCAAGTGCTTTGAATCTTTTGCAACCTTATAGTTTTGGAGTAAAATATTATCCTTAGCAGAGATAAAACTTGGATCAATCAAAATGTCTGGATCACTTCTTAAATCAGTTTGATAGAATAAAGCAGGAACGCCTACATTATTGTAATATGCATAAGTAAAATAGTAATCGCCATCTTTATAAGGGTTATCATACTTCACATAAGCATACCTGTCAATGGACGTGGATGAATTAATTTTAACAGCCAGCTTTCTCAAATACGATTTGGTAATTACGTGCTGATTAGCCAACCAATCTTGGGTTTCCTTACTATTAACTTCTTCCAGCCATCGGTATTCATCCAATATTTGATAAGAAAAAAGCGTATCAATTACTGGTTTTTTTGGGGCAATGGGATATTCAATCGATTGACTTTTTCCAATCTTAACGATTAGAATAAAAACAATTGCAAAAACATACTTCATAATTCGCAACTTTTAATTTGTTCCAATTAAATTTTTAATCAAGTGTATTTTCATATAAGTTTAAAAACAAACGAAATTTGCATTAGCAACTAAGTAATCTAATATTTAAGTAGTCAACTAATTAATAAAATAAAATAAAAAAAAAACAGGTGCAAATCCTAAACTTGCTTTTTACTAATTAATAGTAACTTTTGCTTTAATTTTAAGGCTCAATATACAAACCTTTTTAAAAAGGTTTTTCATAAGGGTATCATAAGTTAAAAAGTGTTAATTGATGATAGTTTTAAAATTGCTAAATAGGTTCTTGCTTGTTAACTTAACCTCTTTAATAAATAAACACCATGAAATTATATTTATACCGTATTAACTTTTGCAACCACTATAAATACGCTGTTAACACAAAAAAATCCTGTTTTTACAATAAGCCCAAAAATTGATTCTATCATCCAGCTTGCTATTAACGAAATAAATGCCGACAGTATATGAAGCTATCAACAACAATTGCAAGATATTGGGACAATTCCCCCATGGGCGATGTAATTTCGACTGGAGTAAATATGAATATGGCTTATACCTGGCGAAACGACGGTGGAAGCTATTGGCCCGGTCGTCTCGATTATATTTTCTACACTACCAGCCAGCTGGTGAAACAAAAATCGTTTATTATGGAAACCGATTATATGTCGCAGGAAGCTCTTAATAAATACCAGCTTTATTCAAATGACAGCCGACGGGCATCGGACCATTTTCCCCATGTGGCCGATTTTGAGTTTAAAACCTACAACAGCATTAAAACACAAAACACCAGTGAGTCACTTAAAGTAAATATCAACTCCAATTCCCTATTAATAAATTCAAGGGTTAATTTTTCAAAGGCAGAAATTTACGATCTTAATGGTCGCCTGCTTACCTGCCATAATCTGAATAAAGAAACGAATGAACTGCAAATGCCTGTCAGCAAAATAAAAAGCGGCATTTATTTATTAAAAATAAAAACCGAAACTGGTTTTATCAATCAAAAATTCTTCAAGCCTTAATTCCCGGTTTACTAAAAAAATCAGCAAAGTTTCAGTACCAAAATGTACAAATAGAAAAGCCGGGATTATAAAAAAATCACCGGCTTTTCATTCTTACCGAGCCTAATAAAAAATCTAAAAACTATATTTTATTCCTGTATAAATTCCAAAAGAGTAGGGATGAACGGTTCCAGCATCGTTCATTGGACTCAGCGCGTACCTGAATGTTGGTTGCAGGTTAAAATTCAGTCGGCTAACCAAAGGATACTCTATTCCAAATCCCAACAAACCATTATAACCCATGCTTTTTACGGTTTCAGTTTCACCATCTAATGTCTGTCTCTTATTGTCGTCGATAACATAAGCTTTATTACCCTGCAAAATATTAGTGCTGATTCCACCCGATAAATTCAATGATAATTTCCGATCAATCAAAAGATAGCGTACCATCATGGGAATTTCATAAAAACTAAAAACCTGAACAAAATCAACCTCTACTCCCGAAGAGCGAACAAAAGTTTCAGTTCCATCGGTATAAACCGGAATATTAATTATCAGTCCATCGCTTGAACTGGAATTTACCAATTCGCTTGTGTTTCCGTTTATTCGAACATTGCCTACTGAAGTATTCACCTGGTAAGAACTCTGATCACTGCTTCCAAAACTTTGAAAATCGTAAACGGTTACATTGTCTGAACGCTGACCAATTTCGGAATAATAAACTCCCGATTGCACACTCCAGCGGCCAGTCATTTTATAGCTTACATCTACTCCAACTGAATATGCCATTAAAGGTTTCTCGTTTTTGTACTCCTGCTCATAATTCGATGTAACTTCGGCGGCATAAACATAATCGGCATTCGATTCACCTACCGACCGATAGCTTAATAAAGGAGACGCGTTTAACGAAACCGCCCAAGGATTTTCATTTTTTTTGTTTTGGATCAGATAATCGTCGTTATAAACCGCCAGTGATTGTAAAGAATACTTTAGTACTCTTGAATCGGCTTTAGGTTGAATTAAACGACTTTCAATTGCCGGAATCGCTTGTAAAGTGGCCAGGTCTGAAGTTCCATCCATTGCAATAGGTTCTGTATTTACTTTTGATTCTTCAACTGGCGAATAAGCACTGTATTCGGCACCTGACGAAAACATGGGAGGCAATAAAGTTCCACCGGTACTTGCTTTTTTTATGTTTGATTCCGTTTTTTTTGGTTCTACACTAACATCGGTAGTTTTCACGGGTTTTAATACCGGAAGAACGGAACTTTTTACCGGTTCATTCATCTTAATTCCATTTGGTACTGCAGCCTCTTTCAACTGTTCGGGTTCAACAACCAAAGCCGGAACCTGCTCTTTTTCTGAATTTTGCAAACCGGGCTCTTCATCTTTTACATGCTGAACCAGCACCCCCTGCTCTGTATGAAATGCGGTTAATAAATAACCTGCACCAAATGAGATAAGCAAAGCTACCGAAGCTGCAAGAGAATAAAACAGGTTTCGACGCATGCGAATCCGTTTTTTATTCAATGTGTGCTCAATATTATCCCATACAAAAGCGGGGGGCTTTTGAGAATAATCGGCAAGTCCTTCTTTAAAAATTTTGTCAATATCGGCGTGTATGGTCATAACATTACTTAACTACGAGTTTAACATCCTGCTTACGTTCACTATATAATTTTTCTACTTTTTCCTGTAAAATAACCCGGGCTCGCGACAAATTCGATTTTGATGTTCCTACAGAAATACCCAACATATCTCCAATTTCCTGATGCGAGTAGCCTTCAATTGCGTAGAGATTAAAAACCATTTTATACTGTGGCGATAAATCTCCTATTAATTTGAGCAATTCTTTACTCGAAATCTCGCCCATCACATCATCAACAGCCAGTTTGTTGTCGTAATCGCGAATCTCACCTACCGTATAAAGTAGGTTTTGTTTGCGATAGCGTTCCAGAGCACAGTTTACCATAATCCGGCGCACCCAGCCTTCGAACGAACCTTTAAAATCGAACTGCGATATTTTTGTAAATACCTTAATGAACCCGTCCTGCAAAATATCCTCGGCCTCAGTATAGTCTTTTGAATACTGCAAACAAACAGCAAACATTTTACCCGAAAAACGTTCATAAAGCTTGCGCTGCGCATCGGGCCGGTTCTTTTTGCATTCTTTAATTAGATCATCTAATTCCTTCAATGTATCGGACATTTTTAATTGGGTTTTTAATTATTCTATACCCTGACACCGCGAACAAGACGGCACTTTATTTTTAATGGTTGCGTACCTGCATAATTTTTCATTATTTTTTACAATTGCTTCTTTTTTTTACTGATGAGCCAAAGGCCAATAAATGTAAATAAACCATTGAATATTAACAATTCAAAACCTATTTTGTATCCAAAAAACCAAACTTCACTGTAATAATTTAATACAACACACAAGAGTGGCGAAATAAGGGCTATAATCCAAACCCATTTATCGGCTACAATTCTTTGTGTGTATAATCCAAAAGCATACAAACCAAGCAAGGGTCCGTAGGTATAGCCGGCAAAGGTAAAAATGGCACTGATTACACTGTCGTTATTCAGTTCGCTAAATACAATAATAACCAACGCCAATACCAGCGAAATGGCAACATGCACCCATTTGCGCACCTGCTCTTGTTTTTTTATACTTGGGTAGCGATGTTGAATATCCAGAATATCGATACTGAACGAAGTGGTTAAAGATGTTAACGCTGAGTCAGCACTGGAGTATGCCGCCGCTATTAATCCCAAAATAAAGAAAAGCGATACAATCTTAGGAAGGTAACCCTGTGTGGCAATTAAAGGAAATAAATCGTCGCTTTTTTCGGGTAGTGCCATGCCGTGCGATTGCGCAAATATAAAAAGCAAAACCCCCAGTGACATAAACAGCAAATTAACCGGAAGAAAGGCTGCACCATACCAATACACATTCTTTTTTGCATCATTCAAATTCCTACAGCTAAGATTTTTCTGCATCATATCCTGATCAAGGCCGGTCATAACAATGGTTATAAAAGCTCCGCTCAGAAACTGTTTAAAAAAGAAACTTTTCTCTTTGGGATTATCGAAAAACCAGGTGCGTGATAATTCACTCCCTTTGACCGTAGAAATAAGCTCCGACAGGTTCAATTGCATATCGCGGGCAATAAATACCACTGTTAACACTACGGCACTCAGCATAAAAAGAGTTTGCAATGTATCGGTCCATACAATGGTTCGGATGCCTCCCTTAAAAGTATAAAGCCAAATAAGTAAAATGGTAACCAGCACAGTAACATAAAAAGGTACCCCCCAGGCATCGAACATTATTAATTGCAAAACATTGGCCACCAAATATAAGCGAAATGATGCCCCAACAATTCGGCTAAACAGAAAAAACGATGCCCCGGTTTTGTACGATACTTTACCAAAGCGTTGATCCAAATACGTGTATATACTGGTTAAATTCAAGCGGTAGTATAAGGGCAACAAAATATTGGCAATTACCACATAACCTACCAAATAGCCAAAAACCATCTGCAAATACGAAAAACTACTGCTGCCCACCCAACCCGGAACAGAAATAAAAGTTACTCCGGAAAGGCTGGCTCCAATCATTCCAAACGAAACCACATACCAGGGCGATCGTTTATTTCCCAGAAAAAAAGCCTGATTTTCGGCTCCCCGACCGGTTAAATAAGAGATAAATATTAATAGCGAAAAATACCCAAGCAGGATAAACAAAACTTCAGTTGCTGCCATTATTCATTATTTTTCACAAATCTAAAGGAATTGACAGCAAAAAAAAATGGAGCAACCAAAAGAAGTGATTACTTTTGACCCGAATGAATTTGTGCTTATGGATTTAAATCAACTTCCGTCGCGATTGTTGGAAAATGCGGTTAATGAATTTGCCAAACTACCGGGTATTGGAAAAAAGACAGCGCTGCGGCTGGTTTTGCATCTGTTAAACCAGTCTGAAACTGACACCATGCAGTTCACAAAAACCATTGAGGAGATGAAAAAGCAGGTAAAAACCTGCAACAAATGCCACAATATTTCGGAAGATGAACTTTGTTCCATCTGCAGCAATCCCAACCGAGACAATTCGGTAATTTGTGTGGTGGAATCGATTAAAGAAGTTATTGCCATTGAAAACACCTCGCAATACAAAGGCCTGTACCATGTGCTGGGAGGTCGTATATCGCCCATGGACGGCATTGGTCCCAAAGATTTAAACATTGAGTCGCTGATTGAACGCACAACCAAAGAACCGATTCACGAAATGATTCTTGCTTTAAGCACAACCATGGAAGGCGACACCACCAGTTTCTATATTTATCGGAAACTTTCATCGTCAAATGTAGTGTTAAGCACTCTTGCCCGGGGAATCTCAGTGGGCGATGAACTGGAATATGCCGACGAAATTACCCTGGGACGCTCACTGGTAAACCGCATTCCCTATCATGGAAAATAAGTTGGTAAACTTGTTTTTTATCATCTTTTTTACTATTTATGTAGCTCATTTATAAACAATAAACCAAAGCATCATTTTTATGAAAAACATTTTAATTTTAATTGTTACTCTGGCATTTTTTAGTGCTTGCAACAATAATCAAAAAAACCAAACCAGCTTACCGCAAGCCACTTCTGAAATAGAATACATAACTGTTGATTCTTTTTTAGTAGTTGCTGCTGATTTTGTGGGTAAAGAAATCACTGTTAAAGGTACCGTTGACCATATTTGCAAACACGGAGGCAAACGGGTAAAGATTTTTGGAGAAAATCCTGACAACACCCTTCATGGCGAAGCATCAGAATCAACCGGAGCATTTAATGCAGAATTAGAAGGCAGCGAAGTTTGCCTTACCGGAATTGTTGCTGAGTCGAAAATGGATTTGGCCTATGTTGAAGAATACGAGAAAAATCTGCTCGAGGCTATCGAAAAAAACAAAGAAGAAGTGGATATGGAACATGCCAAAGGCGTTGACCACCATGCAAAACTCGACGAAATTAAAGCCTGGAAAGAAGAAATAGCCACCAATGGCAAAGGCTATATTTCGAGTTATTATCTCGATGTAACCAGTTATCAGGAAATTACTGATAAAGCAGCAGGTAAATGTTGTGGAAGTGCTCCTGAAGCAGCCGTTGACTCCTCAACATCCACAACCGCTCCCTGTGGTTCAAAAGAAAAAGCCCCTTGCGAAAGTTCTGCCGAAGCTAAACCTTGTGGCGGTTCACATTAATCAATCATTGTTTTTCTAATTATAAAAAGAGGCTGTCTAAAAAGTAAAAGATTAACATCATCTACTTTCAAATTAAAAGGGATAGAAAGCGGATAACGCTGAAAAAACTGATTTACGCTGATTAGATCTGTGAAAATCAGTCAAAATCCGCGTCATCAGCGTTCCTTTACTTACATTTTGTAAGTTTTTAATAAATGCGCATTACTTTTGGGACAACCTCTTTTTTATTTTAACTTAAGGCTATGAATCTTTTCAAATTTAATCGCATTCTTCACCGCGATTTAGGCTACCTGTTTTTTGGAATGACTATAATTTACGCCCTCTCAGGTATCGCATTAAACCATATTAAAGATTGGAATCCTAACTACATTGTAGAATCAGAAACAACTTACAGTGACTTAACAGCTGAAATTGGAATTACCGATGAACGGGTAATGGCCTTTCTGGAATCGATAAACGAAAAAGAAAATTTCAAAAAATACTATTATCCCAATCAAAACACCTTAAAAATATTTTTTCAGAATGGGTCGGCTGTAATTAACTTAAGCAATGGTGAAACACAAATTGAAAAACTCAGGCGACGACCCATTTTTCATCAGTTCAATTACCTGCATTACAATCACTCAAAAAAACTCTGGACCTGGTTTTCTGATGCCTATGTTGTAGGATTATTAATTCTGGCCGTAGGCGGTTTATTTATGGTAAAAGGTAAAAAAGGCATCACCGGACGGGGTGCCTGGCTAACAACCCTTGGAATTGTAATTCCCCTGATTCTTTATCTCTTGTATGTTTAAAAAGGTTTTGCTCCTGTTTTAAAAAATGTAAATACATGAATAAAAAGATTCTTCAACTGGCCATTCCCAATATTATCAGCAATATTACCATTCCTTTGGTGGGATTGGCCGATATGGCGGTAACCGGCCGGTTGGAATCAGATGTTTACATTGGAGCCATTGCCCTGGGAGCCATGATTTTCAACTTAATTTATTGGACTTTTGGCTTTTTACGCATGGGTGCCAGTGGAATTACGGCTCAGGCTTATGGCTCAAAAAACAAACCCGAAATTGCGGCTACTTTAATTCGAGGGTTATTGGTTGGGGGAATTGGAGCGCTATTAATTTTGCTGCTGCAGATTCCTATTGCAAAAACAGCCTTTTATTTTATCGACGGTAGTAAGGAGGTAGAAGATTTTGCCCAAAGTTATTATTACATCAGAATATGGGCTGCACCGGCAACAATCAGTCTTTATGCCTTTACCGGCTGGTTTATCGGAATGCAAAACACCAAAATTCCGATGCTGATTGCCATTGTGGTGAACCTGTTAAATGTTGGATTGAATGTATTGTTTGTATTCACTTTTCAAATGAAATCAGACGGTGTGGCATTGGGAACAGTTATTTCGCAATATGTAGGTTTGGCTATGGCCTTGCTCTTTATTCGTTTTAAATATCATGAATATTTCAGCTTTATTAAAATTAAAACATTAATCGATTCCACAGCACTTAAGAATTTTTTTAAAGTAAACCGCGATATTTTTATCCGCACCATGAGTTTACTGGCTGTGTTTACCTTTTTTACTTCAAAATCGGCCTCAGCAAACGACCAGATTTTAGCCGCCAATTCATTATTGCTGCAATTTCTGTTTATCTTTTCCTTTTTAACCGATGGCTTTGCCTATGCTGCCGAAGCCTTATCGGGAAAATATTTTGGAGCTAAAGAGTTTGGCAAACTCAGGCAAAGCATCATCATAAATTTTAAATGGGGAGCTGTCATTACCTTAGTATTTACTCTTATTTACTGGTTTGGAAGCGAATCGATTCTGCAATTGCTCACCAATCATGCCGAAGTGCTAAATGAGGCCTCCAAATATTCCTTTTGGGTTACCCTGATTCCCATCGTTTCGGTAGCATCTTTTCTTTGGGATGGTGTATTTATTGGTATTACCGCCACGGGCAAAATGCGCAACAGCATGCTGATTGCTGTGTTTTTGGTGTTTTTCCCCTCCTGGTATTTACTGGCACCTTACTATGCGAATCATGCCTTATGGTTGGCTTTTATTCTGTTTCTACTTACCCGGGGTTTAACCCAGACCATTATGTTCAAAAACATGAGTTCAAAACTATTTTCTGATTACCAGTGAAATAACAAGCCATTTTTAGACATCGTATTTCGTTTAAAAAATATTTTAAAAATTAATTACACGTTTTATTAATTGTTTGTAAAATTTGTGTTATATTTGAAAACACTCTTCACTTCATTTTGTTACTTTTTCATGGGTTAATTAATCAAGTGCGAAATCATTGGGCTGCCTCCCGGCAGCCCACACTTGTATTTTACAACATCCTCTAAACAATTTGCTACTTTATGTTTTACTTTATAGTAAACTATAATATATTAGCTTAAAAATAATTCGTATGGTATTTGAACACACAAGTATTATTATTGGCAACCTGCGTATTGACGAACCGGTAACCGTTTTAACCGACCTGATTGTATCAGCAGTTTGTTTTTATGCTTACTTCAAACTCTACAAACTTTCCTTAAAAAATAAAGTACATGTGTATTTAAAATATTATTTTCTATCGATGGGGATTGCCACTTTTATTGGAGGTGTAATTGGACATGGTTTTTTATATGCCTTTAAAGCCCAATGGGAACTTTCAACCGGATGGATTGAATTTATAACCCATGTAATTCCCGAGAATAAAATGAATGCAGCAGCCAACCCCTGGAAATTGCCGGGATGGCTAACCAGTATGTTTGCAGTAATGCTTGTGGAACGGGCTTCGATTGAATATGCCCGAAAATTTATTAAACCGGTGGTTGGAAAGTTTTTTGCCTGGTTTAACGTTTTTGAACTACTCTTTTTTGTGGCCATAACTTTTTCCACCCTGAATTTTTTCTTTGTCGAGGTGCATACTTTTTATGGCTTTATGGTAATTGTTTTAAGCTTTAATGCTGTTGTTTTTATAAAGACCCGAAGTCAGGGAAGCGCAAATTTTCTTATTGCCGTTGGCTTTGCAGCCATTGCAGCTCTATTTTTTATGAACCAATGGGGCTTGCACAAATGGTTCAATCATTTCGACATGAGTCATAGTTTTATGGCTATCAGCGCCTGGATCTTTTACCGTGGAGCACGCATCATGGTAAAAAATCCGGTCAAAGTATGAGCAGCAAACTTTTCATTTCACTGATCTTAATACTTATCAGTCTGGCAGCATGCCAAACCAAAGAAGTGACCATACAATGTACCATCGAAACAGAGCTCGGAGCCATTGCGCTTGAGATCTTTCCCGAAAAAGCACCCATTACAGTAGAAAATTTCCTAAACTATGTAGACAAGCATGCTTACGATGGCTGCAATTTTTTCAGGGTTTGCACACCCGAAAACGAAAAAGAGCGCCACATTAAAATAGAAGTAATACAGGGTGGCGATTTACCAGAAACCCTCAGACTTGCCCCCATTCCTTTGGAATCGACCCGACAAACCGGAATTAAACATACCAACGGTACCATTTCGATGGCACGCGACACGCCCAATTCAGCCCAATGCGATTTTTTTATTTGCATTGGTAAACAACCCGAATTGGATTTTGGCGGAAAACGCAACCCCGACGGTCAGGGTTTTGCGGCTTTTGGGCGGGTGACAAAAGGTATGTATGTGGTAAAAGCAATACAAAAAGGACAAGAAAAAGATCAACTGCTTTTAAAACCAGTTTCCATTCACACTATCCGAAAAACTGACTAAACTTTTCACACTTGCTATTTTTATCCTGCAACAGGTTAGTTAAATAGTTTTTGAATTAGCACAATTATTTAAATCCATTCCAAATAAATTTTATATTTGCATCCTTTTAAGACTTTTAGGTATTTTATTATGATTTTGTACAATAAAAAAAGCAGGGAGCAACTAATCAAAGAATTGGAAGAAGAACCCTTTATGCGAATTACCTTTTCTTTCTACCGCTATGTTTATTTGGATCATCCTCAGGAGTTTCGTGATCAGTTATTTGTGGAATGGTCGGCTTTACAATGCAAGGGACGTATTTATTTAGCTCACGAAGGTATCAATGCGCAAATAAGCGTACCCGAACAAAACCTGGAAGCTTTTTTGCAAGGTTTGCAAAACCATACAGAACTGGCTAATATGCCCATAAAATATGCGGTAGAAGACGATGGAAAATCGTTCTTTAAACTTACCCTAAAAGTACGCCCCAAAATTGTAGCCGATGGATTAAACGACCATGCCTACGATG
This sequence comes from Bacteroidetes bacterium HGW-Bacteroidetes-4, assembly GCA_002840905.1. Classification (GTDB taxonomy): domain Bacteria; phylum Bacteroidota; class Bacteroidia; order Bacteroidales; family SZUA-534; genus GWE2-40-63. The sequence continues at coordinate 184,767 of PHDD01000013.1, forward strand.
TTACCAATGTGGGCCTGCATTTGGAACCTGAAGAATTTCATGAACACGTAGCCGGCGGAAAAGCAATTGTTATTGATATGCGAAACCACTACGAAAGCGAAATTGGCCGCTTTGAAAATGCTTTTTGTCCCGATGCGGATACCTTTCGCCAGGCTATCGATCTGGTGGTAAAAGAATTTGAACACAAAAAAGACGAAAAAATACTCTTGTACTGTACCGGCGGTATACGTTGCGAAAAAGCCAGCGCTTATCTGAAACATCATGGTTTTAACGATGTAAATCAACTGCACGGTGGAATTATTGCTTATGCACACGATATAAAGCAAAAAGGGCTGCATTCGAAGTTTGTGGGTAAAAATTTTGTATTCGATCAGCGTTTGGGCGAAACCATCGATGGTCAGGTAATTGCACATTGCCATCAATGCGGTGCATTGTGCGATACGCATACCAATTGTGCTAACGACGATTGTCACCTGCTTTTTATTCAATGCCCCAACTGTAAAGTGGAATACAATGGATGTTGCTCGAACGATTGTAAAGAAATAATTGCCTTGCCTATTGAAGAACAACGCAAATTACGGGTGTTACGTCACGAAAAATACGCTGCTAGTAAAATATTCAAAAGCCGGCTTCGTCCGCATTTAATGAAAGCCCTTAACGAACAAACCCATCCGATATAATGAATTTCTGGCAGACAGCAAACAAACCTTTTTTTATTCTGGCTCCCATGGAAGATGTAACAGATACAGTCTTCCGCGAAGTGCTTATGTCGGTTTCAGAACCAGAGGTATTGAATGTGGTATTTACCGAATTTACCTCGGTCGACGGACTGCTCGATGAACGGGGACACGATAAAGTTGCCCAGCGCCTGCAGGTGAGCGCATCGGAACACAACTTACTGAATGACCGAAACACAAAACTGGTGGCGCAAATTTGGGGCAACGAACCTGAAAAATTTTATCAGGTTGCCAGGCATCTTAGCTCACTGAATCGTTTCGATGGTATTGACATAAATATGGGCTGTCCGGTAAAGAAAGTTGTAAAAAAAGTCAGCTGTTCAGCACTGATAAAATTTCCCGAACTGGCCAAAGAAATAGTTTCAGCCACAAAGGAAGGAACCGGGCTTCCAATTTCAGTGAAAACACGCATCGGTTTTAACCGGGTGGAAACTGAGGGCTGGATTTCGGAATTATTGAGTTGCAAACCTGCTGCCATTAGCATCCACGGAAGGACACAAAAACAACTATCGGAAGGACTGGCCGACTGGAACGAGATTGGCAAAGCCATTACGCTAAGAAACCAACTTTCGCCCCTTACCCAAATTATTGGAAATGGCGACGTTGAAAGTTACGAACAGGCCATGCAACACATAAAAAACCATCAGCTCGATGGCGTAATGGTAGGGCGGGGCGTTTTTAAAAATCCCTGGATGTTTAATCAACAACTTTCCAGCATTAACATCGAAGAACGCTTGCATCTTTTGAAAAAGCATATTGAACTTTTTGCCTCAATCTGGGGTAGCAAAAAGAATTACCACATTTTAAAAAGGTTTTTTAAAATTTACCTTCAGGAATTCCCCGGTGCCGGACGCTTGCGTGGCTACTTAATGGAATCGCAAAATTATGAGGAAGCTTTGGAATTAATAAAGGTTCACGGCGATGCCCTAAAAACATTGAACCATCAATTCCAGCGATGACTTAGCTGAAACGCCACACCTCCCAATAAATAAAATTTATCGGCGTAAGGATTGTAAATGGTTTTGGCAAATACCGGAATACTAATTTCTTTATAATTAAACCTGCGTTTTACATTAAGTTCGGTATGAACCATTGCTGCTTTATTGGCGTAAATACCCTGATGCGTGGTAAAACCCAGGGTTGCCCCGGCACTCCAGTGCTCCCATTTTTTTACATAAACAGCTTCAAGATACGTGGAAAAATTAGCGTCTCCACTTTCTGCATCTACATCCATGCCATACATCATAACACTGGCTGTAAGTTTTACCGGTAATTTAGCTGAACCCTGATACACCGCATCAAAACTATACAGGTGGTAAGTATCTGGTCCCGAAAAAGTAGAAAAATCGGCTACACCAGGTTCAGCCGGGGGGCAATAATAGTCATACAAGCCCAGGGTAAAGTCGCCCACGGAATAAGTCAGGTAAAGATCGAGTTCGCGATACAAACCATCAAAAGTTACTGCTGCCCAACTTCCCAAAGTAAAATCATTTCGACTCAGCTCCAACATAGGCTCAAACGCCGGTACATTTCCACTTTTACCTCCGCGCCAAACATGCGTACTCACCAATTCGCCATAAGCAAACAGGCTGATTGACGGTTTTGCATCGGAAACCGCCTCCGTTTCGGAAGCCAATAAGGAAAACCCGGTAATTACAAATAAAAATAACCCTGTTAATAACTTCTTTAGCACCTTAATTAAATTTGCTGCAAAAGTATTGTTCCGCGGCAAAGGAACACAAAATTGGGAGCTGATTTAACTCAGTTAAGCGTATGTTATATAGCTAACTTTTAGGGGTAAGAAAAAAAACCCGGACTCTCGCCCGGGCAATCGATTTATTGAACAAAACTTGAACTAGTAATTGCCATAAATTGCAATATGGCTCAATTCACGAATATTATTCAAATCGGAATAATCGTATTGAAACAAACCATCGGTACCAATCATTATCAATACATCGCCCATGGGAATTACATCAAACGCATGATTATCGGGGTATTGTACCAATTTATTTTCATCGATGGTTAAGGGATTCGACGCATTATAAATTTTCAGTCCGGCAGCACCATCACAAACAAAAAGCACGGTATCGTCGATGCCTAAACCATAAGGTTCTTCCAGTGAATAAGTAGCCAGCAATTTGGGATCTTCAATTACTGAAATATCAATCACATTGAGCTGGCTTTCGATGGCACCGCACAAATTTCCGCCCCGCAAAGTAACATAAGCATAATTACCGCTAACCACAACCGGGTCGCAGGCGGTGGCATGACGGAATTGTGATATAAAAGCCGGATTGGCGGGATCCTGAATACTGTAAACGTACATACCTGCCTGACTTCCTATAAAAAGTTTATCCTGATAGGGGAAAAGTGTCTCAATATCCCAGCCAATGGCCACATTCTTTTCAAAAAACGGATCCTGACTTTGTGTGGTATTAAATACTTTCAATGAGGCATTATCAACCACATAAAGGTAGTTTCCGCTTGCTACAAAACGGGCCATGGAACCACCGGTTCCGGTAGTTTCTGCTCCGTTTCCGCCAGCAGCCATATCGCTGGCAAAGTACACTTCGGAACGCCAGCCAAACTTATTGTAAAAAAACCCGGCATCTTCTACATCAATTTTACGCTCCGAAACTTCGTAGCCTACAATTACTCCTTTGGTTTGATCAACCGATTCCACAATTCCCACTTCGTAATCGGGAATAATGTAAGGAAACACATTGGTGTCGCGATCCACCTCAACAATATGTTCCAAATCGCTGATATCGATGGTTAGCAAATCGACATAGCTATCGGCATACAACAATTGCCCTTTTATAGCCAAATCAACATTCCCCGGAATCTCAATAAACTTAAGGTTAACCGGATTCTCAGTATTGGAATTATCGATAATATGAATTCCTTTCTGAAACTCGTTAACGTAAATAAAATCATCTTTAAAATAAATCTTTCCCGACTGAATAATCTCTTGCGCAACGGTCGATTTAAAAGATGCGCGCAGTTCGTCGTAGCTCATGTAAACCGGCGTATTTACCTGATAAGTGCGGGTAATAGTATCCTGACACGACGCCAAAACCAATAAAATAAAGAGCCCTTTAATAAAGAACAAAGCACGGAGTGTTTTCATAAGTGTATAGCATTTAGTTAACTAATTAGTACTTTACCGGCCCGGCAAGGGTCAGATGCTAAGAATTTAAAAAGGGTTGCGTTAAATGTGATTTTTTTTTACTCGCATAGCAACCAATTTCTTAAAAAGTGAATCTAACACACCGGAAACATGAATGAAAAATACCGCCTGAACCAATTTTAATTATACCGTAAGCTTTATGTTATGAGAAATTTTTTACTTGTCCAATTCATTGTATCACTGAGCCTGCTCAGCCAAGCCCAAAATACAACCGACACCTTGTACCTGAAAGGAGGAAGTGTTTTGGTGGGGACCCTCAGCGAAAAGAACGACTCATTAGTAATATTCCGTTTGAATTCCGGAAGCCTTTTGGTTATTGCTCATGAACAGATAATAAAAAGCCCGCCTCAAGCAAAACAAAAGACAGGTATTCACTACCAGGGATACCTTACCGCCGGATATTTAATCGGTTCTTCAAAAAACCTGCAGGAAGCCCCCCTGAGCTTACTCACCGAACACAATCTGGGAATTGGTCCGTTTTTTTCGGTGGGATTAACCACCGGACTTGAGATGATTAACGAATCGATCATTCCCATGGGTGGAAACCTGAAGGCCTTTGTTCCTTTAACTTCGGGAGACGAACTTTTTCTTGGCGCTTCGGGCGGGTATTCACTTTCGTTGGAAAAACCCTATGATCCTTACAACCAGATTATCGACAACAGTGGAGGAAGTTTTTTCAATGTTGAGTTCGGTTATATTTTTTCCTCATCGGGAAAAGCCCCGCTGTTAATTGCCCTTGGCTATCGTTACGCCGAAATGCATTATAAGCTTAATTACTGGTGGTACGACGAAATTTCGGAGGGTATGTATTTTAACCGCTTTTCGGTTCGCTTTGGCATCTGCTTTTAACGGGTGTTTAATTTTTATACTTGTTTCGTTCATTTTTCTTCCGGATTCACGCTATATTCGATACGTTTAAAATTTAGCATGAAAATGAAAACACTATTCTTGTTTTTTTGTGTGGTTCTTTGTTCCGGTATTACTGCGGGGCAAACCCTAAAGGTAATGACCTACAACATCCGTTTAGACCTTTCCAGTGATAGTTCAAACGCTTGGCCGAATCGTAAAGAGCTGGTTTTGGATGTAATTCGCTTTTATGAGCCGGCTATTTTTGGTGTTCAGGAAGCCCTTCCTCACCAAATGCAATATCTCGACAGCGCTCTGCCCAATTTTGCTTTTGTTGGCATGGGTCGCGATGGCGGACAACAGGGAGAATTCAGCGCCTTGTTTTATAACAAAAACCGCTTTTCAGTTTTTGAACAAGCCACGTTCTGGCTGTCAGAAACTCCTGACGTTGCCGGTAAAGGCTGGGATGCCGCTTTCCCAAGAATCTGTACCCACGCCCTATTCCTCGACAAGGAAACGCAGCAAATATTTTGGGTTTTTAATTTGCATCTGGACCATGTGGGCGAAAAAGCCCGCCTGAAAAGTGTAAAACTGGTTCAGCAACGCATCGCTAAACTAAACAACGATGGGCTTCCGGTAATTTTAATGGGCGATTTTAATGCCAGTCCCGACAATGAAGTCATTAAATGGGTTTCGGGGTTTATGAAAAACACCCGGGATTGCAGCGTCTTTAATTACGGAACTGCAGCTACTTTTAATGGGTTTAGGTTCGACGAGCCGCCCACCCAATGCATCGACTATATTTTTGTATCGCCCGGAGCCTTTACGGTAGAAAAACATGCCGTAATAAACGATTCGAACGGAGGAAGATATCCTTCAGATCATTTTCCGGTTTTGGTTGAGCTGCGTTTCAACTAAAAGAACAGAAGAATAAACTAATTCGTCACCTGCATTTTAAGTTAAAAAATTATCCTGAAAAGTTTGTTTGATTTTTCTACATTAGCAGGCTGAAACCATAAAAGCAAGATACATGGCAAAAAAATTACTAAAAAACCTGGGCTTTCAGATATTGATTGCCATGGTACTGGGAATTCTTGTGGGTGCCATCATGGGCGAAAGTGCCTCAATATTTGCCCCTTTTGGCGAATTGTTCATGAAGCTGATTAAAATGCTGGTAATTCCTTTGGTTGCTGTATCTATAGTTTCAGGAGCCGCATCGCTGGGTGCAACCAAATCGGCCGGAAAAATGGGTATCGGAACTTTTGTCTGGTACATGCTTACCACTGCATTTGCCGTGGTTTTGGGCCTGGTTCTGACAGTTTTGTTTAAACCGGGCGAAGGACTCGACGTTAGCCTGGTGCAACACATGTTCGACAGTTCAGACACTGGCCCGGTGGCCCAACCCGGATTTTGGGAAACCCTGCTTGCTGTAATTCCCGAAAACCCAATAGAAGCAATGGTTTCAGGAAATATTCTTCAGATAATTTTCTTTTGCCTGCTTTTTGGTATCGGCGTTTCCACCCTTACCCAAGCCAAACGCGAAACCGTGGTTAAAGGTTGCGACCTGATTATTGAACCCCTTATCTGGATGATAAAAATTGTGATGTACACCGCTCCCATTGGCGTTTTTGGCTTAATGGCCGATTCCATCGGAACTTTTGGGTTCGACATGTTGATGCTGGTAATGAAACTGGTAGTGGTTTACACTTTAGGCATACTACTTCACATGTTTTTGTTCTACCCGATGGTGCTCAAGGCTTTTTCGAAGATGCCGGTGCGTAAATTTTTTGCCGAAATGTTTAAAGCCCAAATGGTGGCGCTTTCCACTTCGTCGTCGATGGCTACCTTGCCGGTAACCATGGAAGTTTGCGAAGAGAAGCTGGGCGTATCGAAAGAAGCCGGGGCGTTTATTCTTCCGCTGGGAGCTACTATAAATATGGATGGTACGGCCATTTATTATGCGACGGTTGCCGTATTTTTTGCCCAAATGTTTGGCATCGACCTGAGCATGGGGCAATACATTGCCATAATACTTACGGCCACCATAGGTTCCATTGGACAAGCCGGTGTTCCCGGCCCAACGCTGCTGGTTGTAGCTGTTTTGCTGTCGGCCGACATTCCCATTATTGGTTTGCCGCTTTTGTACGCCCTCGACCGCATTTTTGACATGCTCCGCACCGCCTTAAACATTACCGGCGACGCCACCTGCGCGGTGATTATGGATAAGTATGCCCGTGAAAGTTAATTTGTAAAAAAACCCTAATTACTTTGTGCCGCCTCGCGAAGAACAGTCAGCTCCTGCTGTAATTCACGGAATTCGGCTTCTTTGCGCTCCAGTTCTTCCCGATAGCTTTTGTAATCGGCCAGCACTTTCTGACTGGTGCTGTTTAACTTAACAATCTGTAACTGGGCCGCAATACTCACCAGGGCTTTGCTTAAAAATTCACGATGCCAAAGTTCCAAAGGTTTAAAACTAGCTATCTCGACCACCCCAATAACTTTTTGGTCGTTTATCAGGGGTAAAAGTGCCAAATCTTTTGGTGCAGCACTGCCCAAACCCGAACTGATGGAAAAATATTTATCGGGCAGGGAATCCATATAGATTGCCTGGCCACTGCTAAAACATTTTCCGGTAATTCCTTCATTCACCCCCAGTTCCTCAACGGCTGCCTCGGCACTCAGGCCATAATGAGCCAAAAGACGCAGGCATTCGTGGTCGTTTTCCTTCTCGTATAAATACAGCGCTCCCAAATGTCCGTTTACGGCTTTTATGAGCGTTGCCAGCAGTTTATCGGCCAAAACTTTGAAATCATCTTTATGCTGGTGCATCACGCCGCTAATCTGGTTCAGGTTGGTGGTTACAAAACTTTGCTTTTCCTGCTCGTCGCGATATTTTTGCAGTTCCTGGGCCTGCCTTTGCAACTCTTGGGTACGCTTTTCGATATTCGATTCCAGGTTTTGTTTTTCGCGTTCGAGTTCCCCGGCCAATAACTGATTATTTTTTAAAGCCGATGCCGACTTGCGTGTTAACTGATACGACTGGAGCAACATAAACACTGCAATGCCGTAAGGGGCCACATAAGCAATTTGCAACAATCCCATACTTACCAGCACGTCGCTGATGGCGGTAACATAAAGTACCAGCATGCCGATAAAGGTAATTAAACCTCCGGTGCGCTTTTTGAATGCCGCCGGCAAAAGTACCCCAAAAGTTATGTAAAGACCTCCCAAACCAATGTAAACTTCAAAAAGCATTCGAAACTGACCATAAAACCAGGCAGGGGTTCCAACAACTAATAGGGTTATGATAATTCCCAACACCATAAAAAGGTAAAACATGGTTTTGGGAAACTCTCGCCGGAAAATAAAATAGAAATAATAAGCAAACAGGGTGATGGTGGCAAAACCCGAGAAATTATCGAGCTTAACCAGCAATTCCCAGTTCATATCGGGAAACCAATAGGTTAACAGGCGGTCGCCGGTTGAAACATTTCGCAGAATCATTACCATACTCAAAATGCCAAACATCAGGTTCGACACATCGGAACGGCGCAGGAAATACATCAACAGGTGGTTAAAACCTATAATAAGAATGATGCCGATCAAAAGCAGGTTAAGTATAAAACTGTCTTTTGAGCTGCAAAGAATGTTGTGCATGGTGCTAAAATACATGGGCTGTTGTGCGCCGGCCCGGCGGTGATGAAAATTGGAAACCTGCAGCACCACGTCGATGTTTTGCCAGGGTGCCTCGCCACTTTTCAGCACCGGCAAGGAAATCTCGTTGGTTAAAAATTGGGGAATACTGCTTTCGGATGTTTTTCCCACCTGACCCACAGCAGCCACTTCTTCGCCGTTGGCATAAAACCGGTAGGCGGTAAAAATGCTGTACAGCTTTAAACCGTATACCTGGTTGGCATTGGGAACCCGCACGGTGAAACTATAGGTTCCGTAGCCCTGGGCAGGCAGCGTTTTTCCGTCGGGGCCGGCTATTTTGGTCCAGGGGCCCGGCAACTGTGCCACCAGTTGTTGCCCGCTAACTGTTCCCTGCTTCAGTTGTTCTGGCTCAAGCAAAGCCTGCCAGTAAAAATGTACGGGACCCTTCAATTTAATGGGTTGCGACTGAAAACTCTCGTTGGTAAAATCGAAAAGGGCGACAGAAACGCTATCGCTTTGAGCATGTGCTTCGTAGCATAGTGCAACAAATAAAGATAAAACCCATAGCTGGATTTTTAAGTTATTTTTCATGGATGGGTGTTATTTGGTTTAAGACGAAAATAAGTTATTTTTTTGTCAGAACCATAAACCATACTGTTTTTTTAATACAAAAAATCTACGTGGACAGTTTCATAAGACAACAAATCGAAAAAATAATTTAAAATTACCCGATATTGATTACGCGCGTATTATATTTTTTCAAGATATAGAACACTGTTGACGTTAAAAAAAAACTGATTTTCGCAGATTTGATTTCTGGATATAAAAAAATAAAAAAACCGGCTTTGGCAAAAACAATTTCCCAAAACTATTGACAGATAAAAAAATTGGAAACATTCTCGAATCTTAAAAAGATATAGGATAGAAACTGTCCTCTTTTGGCAAAAAAAATAAACAAAGGAGTAAAACTATCGTAGATTTCAACAAAAAAATCGTTGAAAGTGATTTCCTACGGTAGGTTTCTTAAAAAAACAAAAGAATGCGAAAAATTAGCGTAGGTTTCTGTAAAAAAAAACAAAAGAAAGTAAAATCTTAGGGTAGGATTGTACATTAAAGTGTTTTTGGAACCCACCGATCGGTAATTTTGGCAAAAAAAAAGCTATTGATCTACCCTGTCGCTCGGGAAGCATCAAAATCCTTGTCTTATACAATTATTTATTAAAAACCTTACATCGGAAGTTTTTTACACTTATCTAGGATCAACTATTGTTTTACCCCATTTGAAGTATTTAATCAAAAAGAGCAAATCTGTCCACAATATAAAATCAAGAATAAAAACATCATCACTTATAGGTCTTTTCGCTAAAGTAAAAAACAGGATTTTTTCTTTATGTAAATGGTTTAAAAATTCACAGTTAAATTAAATTGTTTTACATAATTAAATAAAAGGTTAAATTTTTATATTTTTTTTTCTGATTGATATTCTGTAACATAAGACTTGTTTATGACCTCTTTGGTAAAAAACGGTGATTACGTTTTTACATTTTTGGAATAAATAAGAAACTAACTTTATTAATTATTCTTGCCTATGGTAAAAAAGCAATTATAAATTTAGCACTTCCGGCTAAATTATTATTAGTAGGTAATCCTGCAAGGAAATTCTAAAAACTTAAAGAAATATTAAATTTACAACTCTAAACAAAACAAGATGAATATATTATTAACATATGTAAAACAAGTAAGGTATATGCTTCTTTGCACTATTGTTGCAGGGGGGGGTTATCTTCCTGTGAAAAAGAGAAATTTGAAACTATAAAAACGGGAACACCAGTGACTATAAATTATAGTATCAAACGAGAAAATAATTTAAAATCAGCTCAACAGCTTAGTTTAGCAAGTGCAAGTTTAACAGTAGAAAACTCTTCTTTGGAAACAACCTCTTATGAAAGTGACGAGGTTACTTCAACAAATATATCTTTTTCAATACCCGATGGTGATTACAAAATTCTTGATTTAATTGTGTATGATTCGCTCCAAAGAAAAATCCTATATTTTGACCGAGAAGATGAAGAACTAGTTTGCGACAATGGAGATTGCGGAGAAATTGAACTTTCAGTAATAAGAGAAGCCATCCCTTTTGATTGGGAAACGGCTACTTTTGTCTGTAATGATAATTCCCTACCAGTGTTGCCTTGGCTAAGTGGATCATCTACCGGAGTATCCCGCTATATAGCATTAGATCATAAAAAAGCTGACGGTTGGGTTATGCTTCACCACACTTTTAAAATGATAACTGAAAACATCGAACCATGGAAATATATGCTTATGTACAACAAATACACAGGTATATTACGTATGTGGTACTGGCATGAAGGAACCAGCGCCTATTCCTCTTTAAAATATGCAATACAGCACTTAGCAAACACAAGCATTCAAAATTTTAATACAGAGTTTGCTCTACCCATGGATATGAGGTTGCCTTATTATTCAGAATTTTATAGTGGTGATGACAATATACCTGCCAGTCAAGGATTAACTAAAAATACATGGTACCTGTTCGAATATGAATTTGCTTATGACAATAATGTATCGTTAATTTCAGTAGATAAAAGTGATCTGTTAGTATCAGCAAGAGGAATTAATATTGAAAAAATTCAATTAGAAGGTATTCAAACTGGTAAAATAGATGGGAAAGTAGCAATTAGTGCACCGGGAGTTAATCTTTTTAATATAAAAGAAATAGATTTTTCGGAAAATACTATAAACAATTCATCTGGTGCTAATTCCAAAGCAACTACAACAAATAGTGTTAATTGGTGGGAAAAAGTGAAGGATAAGGTTTCCGATGCCATTATAAACCAAATAGGTAATGTAGGGGGATCTCTAACCTCAAGCATTTTAAATTTAGCAGCAACACCTGCAACCAAGTTCTTAAATTCGCTTATACATCAAGGACTTGAAAACAGAGGCTCTGTTAATCTATCAATAAATACAAAAATTGAACTTAAAGGTACACTAACAGAGCAACAACCTGTATCAAACATTAATCTCCATATCCCCGGTATAACAGCAGAAACTGGTCTTCACTATCTTTACAATGCTCCTCTTGGTGTATTTAATATAACAACGACTCCAATTGTCAATTACGAGCAAACCTATTTTCACAAAGCAACCTGGACACCCAGATATTTTCAATATTATGCAATCGATCGGAATAGTTTCGAGTTCGAAATAAACCCGGAGATACTGGACGAAATTACTATTATAGAAAAGAAAACTGAATTATACTTTTATAAAAGATACGGTGGAGGCATTAAGTTAGAAAAACAGATGGCTCTTAATAATGTTGAAGTCTGCGCCCAAAATAAACTGATATTTGAAACAAAATACACAAGCCCTAATGGTACGGTTCTGGCAGAAATCCCACACGATGAAGGCTATGAATATTACAAATTTGCCGAAAGTGCAATACCACCAACAGCTACCACTTCCTTTGGATTGTGCTGGGATGGTAAATACATCAACCCTTCTCTCTTTTCATATTTTCCTGTTCTAGAACCCGACCGTCGATTTGTTGTGAAAACAATTCTACGTTTTAAGGTAAATTCGACTGGAAGGGAGGTTACTCATATTAAATCATACCTCCCGGAGTATGTTTACAAACAAACACTCAACATGGAATACTAACCAACTAACACTACAATTATGAAGCATTACCTATTAAATGGATTATTTATTTTAATGTTTACTGGGCTACTAATATCCTGCTCTAAGGAAGCTGAAGTATTAACCAGTGGACAAATTATTAGCCGTGAATTACAACAAATAATAAAAGAAAATAAAGTGGTACGCATTGAACGAAGGACGGTGGATTATCCAGCTCAAACCCAATTTAATGGAACTACTAATTTCGAATTTCAAGACGAATTAATTCGGTTGGATGAAACTTGGTACAACCTAAATTATATTGTATACTCAGACATTCACCCATTTACCGAAGAAAGTTTTGATACACAATATAAATTAGTTCTATTTTTTGAATATTAATCTTAATGTGTAAACAAAAAAAGAGAACATTTGCTAGTCTACTTAGCAATTGTTCTCTTCATTTTTAGTATTCAATGGGTTGAGGTTTCCATAAAGGTTACCCTTAATACTCTAAAAACTATTTATCAGATCAAATGTGTAATAGAACAACCCAATTGCTAACTCAGGATATAAAAATCACTCCTCCCGAATTAAAGCCAGTCTATTATCGTCGACATTGTACATCATAGGGGCCACCATGATTTTTGGATAGCGCAGGCGCAGGCGTTTGGCTTCGCTGCAAATAAAATCAATTTCGTTACCAATCTCGAACATGGGTTCAAAATGATTAAAATGCTGTTCGGCGGCATCGCGGTTCCAACCGGCTTTGGCAACCAATCCGTCGATAAACTGGTCTTTTCGGGCATTCAGGTTAACCATCCCGCAATTGTTATGGCCAATCAGGGCAATGTGTTCAATACCTCCTACCGAGATGGCGTACGATAACTTAAATTCGCTGTAACGCAGGTTAGCCCCGCCTGCCCGGATGATGTACGCAAAGTTTTCGGGAATGGTCAGGTGCTTGCGGTTGTCCATGCACATGCCTACCAAAAGTTTGGCACTTTCGTGGGGTTCAAAGGGCCGGTTCAGGTTTTGGTATTCCAATAAATCGCCAATGGGCGTGTTTCGGTAAGTATCAAAGATGTCTTCTTTTTGGTTTATCAATACCAGTTTGTCCATACAGGTTTAATTTGTTGATTTTTACTGACTCTTTTTAAGTTTTGTGCGGAAAAGCTTTTCGAACTTTTCGATTTTGGGATTTATAACCATCTGACAATACATTTGTCCGGCATTGTTCTCGTAATATTCCTGATGGTAAGCTTCGGCACTGTAAAACACTTCGAAAGGCTCCAATTCGGTTACAATGAGGTCGTTCCATATTTTTTCCGCATTCAGGGCATCCATCACCTGTTGGGCTGTAGCTTGTTGCTCCGCATTGTGATAAAGTATGATGGAACGGTATTGGTTCCCCACATCGGCTCCCTGCCGGTTTTTTGTGGTAGGATCGTGGGTTTTAAAGAACACTTCGAGCAAATCGGTATAGGAAATAAGGTCGGGATTATATTCTACCTGAATCACTTCGGCATGGCCGGTTCTTCCGGTACACACCTCTTTATAGGTTGGGTTTTTGGTTACTCCGCCGGAATAGCCCGAGGTGGCAGCAATAACCCCTTCCAGACGTTCAAAGATGGCTTCGGTGCACCAAAAGCATCCGCCGCCAAAGGTTGCCAATTCTGTTTTCATAGTTTCGGGTTTTGGTAAGATGGGTAAGTCAGGCTGAGCATACAGGGTAAAGGCAAAAACAACCAAGCCCGGCACGATGCCTGCAAAAAACGGATATGTAACTTTTTGTTTCATTTTTACCCAACCATAACAAAAAGACGGAGGAATGGTTTTAAAAGAAAGGAAAAAATATGGGTGGGATTAATGTTTTAAGCCTTATTTTTATAAAAATTCATTTCGTCAATATAGTTCCAGGTTTCTTCGGGAAGGAAGAAGCGCACATCTTTACCCTGCTTTATGGCTTTACGGATAAAGCTCGACGAGATTTCGATTAAAGGGGCCTGAATTAATTGCACATTAGGGTGTTGATGAAACACCGAGGGGTTGCTCCCCGGACGCGGGTACACCAGTATTTTTCGGGTTTCGAGTATCCATTCGTAGTTTTTCCATTTCTCGAAGGAACTTAGGTTGTCTTCGCCCATAATTAAAACAAATTTGCGGTAGGGAAACTTTTCATCGAGGTAAGCCAGCGTGTCGGAGGTGTACGAAGGCTGTGGCAGGCCAAATTCGATGTTCGAAGCCTTAAAGCGGGGAAAATCGCGTAAAGCACGGTTTACCAGCTCGAACCGCTGATAATCGGGCAAAAGTGTACTTTTTTGTTTTAAGGGATTTTGCGGACTCAACACAAACCACAACTCATTCAGGCCTCCGTACTCGAGCAGGTAATTGGCTATGGCCAGATGGCCGATGTGGATGGGATTAAAAGAACCAAAATAAAGGCCGGTTGCTGGCATGTTCAATTGTTTTGTTTTTTATTTGCTTCCGGTAAAAATAAATAAAATTGCGTTCATTTCTTATATAAACATGGCTGTAACAGGCGGTTTAATACGGATTTTAAACCTTTTGAATACAAGATTATTCCCAAATCATAGTGTGGAATTGCTCACTTTCGGGTAATAATTCACTCTTTGTGAACCACCAAAGTCAGACAGGTCTTTGCTCTCAAGCAACGTAGTTGCGGGTGGCGTAGATTTTTCACCACAGATTAACACAAACCGGCCCGATGGTTTGGCAGGTTAACACATAACTGTCGACAAGACATGAAAGCCTGGACACCAAAAAATTAGTTTTTATTCAGGAAATTGATTAACAGTTTTTCGGCTTCGTTTTTCGCCTGAAACAGCTCATCGTTAACCACCACATGGTCGAACTGAGGGGCAAAAGTTATTTCGTGCTTTGCTTTGGCCAGGCGTCGGGCAATTTCGTCAGCACTGTCGGTTCCACGCTTGTTTAAACGTTGGCTCAGTGCTTCGACCGATGGCGGCATCACAAAAATAGAAAGGGCTTGCTTGCCAAAAATCTTTTTCAGACTAATGCCGCCTTTTACATCAACATCGAACAGCACGTGATTGCCTTTTTCCCAGATGCGTTGCATTTCTGATTTTAAGGTGCCGTAATAACGGCCTTCGTAAACCTCTTCCCACTCTACAAACTCATTGTTGGCAATACGTTTTTGAAATTCTTCGGTAGATAAAAAATAATAGTCTTTGCCGTGTTCTTCGTTTCCGCGGGGAGGGCGGTTGCAGGCCGAGATGGAAAATTCCAGTTTCAGTCCCTTGTTAAGCAGGTAGCGCACAATGGTGGTTTTACCCGAACCCGAGGGCGCAGAAAAAATAACCAGTTTTCCTTCCATAATTCTTTAAAACCTATAGCACGTTTAACAATTGCTCTTTAATTTTTTCCAGCTCGTTTTTCATTTTAATCACCAGCTTTTGCATATCGGAATCGTTGGCTTTAGAGCCCAGGGTGTTTATTTCGCGGCCCATTTCCTGCGATATAAAACCCAGCTTTTTGCCCACCGGTTCTTCTTTATCCATATTCTTTAAAAAATACTCACAGTGATGCGCCAGGCGAACCTTTTCTTCGGTCACATCGAGTTTTTCGAGATAAAAAATCAACTCCTGCTCAAAGCGGTTCTCATCGAATTCTTCACTTTCCGACAATTCTTTCAGGTTTTGGCGAAGACGCAGTTTAACACGTGCCATACGTTCCTTTTCAAAATCTTTAACCTGACTGAGCAAGTCTGCTATTTTTTCGATGCGAATGCGTATGTCTTTTTCCAATGCGGCTCCCTCCTGACTACGGTATTTTACCACATCGCTCAAGGCATTTTCGATACTTTCCAAAACCGATTCCCATTCTTGCTCGTCGAGTTCTTCGCGTTCGGTTTTTAAGGTGTCAGGCATCCGCATAACTATAGATAACAGTTCGCTTTGGTTGTCGATGCCCAATTCGCCCGACAAAGTCTGTAATTGTTGATAATAGGCTTTTACCAAATCGGTATTTATAACCGAATTATTTTCCGTTCCCGAAACCTCGGCATACATGCTAAAATCGACCTTTCCCCGCTCCAACCGTTTTGATATAAGGTTCCGTACTTCGAGTTCCTTTTCGCGGTAATATCCGGGCATGCGCGAATTGACATCGAGCTGCTTGCTGTTTAAACTTTTTATTTCGATGGTAAGTTTTTTGTTTGCCAGTTCGCAAACGGCCTTACCAAATCCTGTCATCGATACCAACATAATAATTTCTTTAGTTGGGCAAATGTAAGAAAAAATGCGGTTAATGGGATAGGACAATAATTGTTCATTGTTGTTTGAGTTTAGGACTTAGATGCTGGAATTTAGAATTTAGACATGAGACCTAAGAAACTAGACTTAATACATAAGAATACGGAAACCGGGGGTTGGTTTCTTGTTCTGAATCACAGGATCACAGAATCACTGGGTAGCAGAATTAGACGCCAGACTAAAGACGCTAGACTAAAGATAAAAACGGAGTACGGGGCGTGGAACTACTAACTTTTTACTTTTGGCAGCGATTGACCCGACCAATGATTCTTTAACATCGATTTTAAGGGATTAAACAAACGAACAACCAAAGGCAAATTTTCGGTAATAATTTCGGCTGTGCCCTGCATTTTTTGACTGAAAGGAAGCACTTTACCGTAGTTGGTTATTAAAGTGTCGGGTAGTTGTATTTCGACCACATAGTATTGCTCGGCCGGCACCAGCGAAACACTCGAAACCTGCGCATTGACCATACCAAATTCCTGATGCGGAAAACTTCCGAACTTTAGGTTTACTGACTGGCCGGCGCGTACTTTTCCGGCTCCCTGAACCGGAAGGGTTACCCGGCCAATAATGCGTGATTCCTGCAAAGGGATAATAGTAAAGACTTCCTGTCCGCTTTGAATCATTTGATTGCGGGTCCATATTTTATTAAAGGCCACAAGGCCATCCATAGGCGACAGTAAAACGTAAGTGTCGAACCAGGCATTCACCTCACTTTTGAGGTTCTGCAACAATTGCTGCAACTGATTTTGCAATTGCTGTTCCTGATTCATCTGCTCCAGGCGATAATCGGTAATTTGCTGCCTGAGTTCCTGCATCTGCATGCGGGCATTCACTGCAGCCGAACGCGTGTTTCCCAGGGCCAGGCCCTGCTGAATAAATTCTTTTCGGGCATTCTCGAATTCGGCTAAAGACAATACCTCTTTTCGATAAAGTGATGAATCGCGTACAAACTTGTTTGCAGCCAGTTCATATTCCTGCTCTTTAAGTACAACCTGCTGTTCAGCCAGGGCTATAAAACGCTGCAAATCGATACTTTTTTGTTCCAGGGCTTTAATTTTTGCCCCCAGCGCATCCAATTGCCGAAACTGGTAATAATCGGTGGCTCCCTTTAAAAAGGCCGCATAGGAATTTTGAATGGAACCCAATTGCAAGGTGTCGGGAAAATTTGCCAGCAGACTGGTATCGGCAAATGCAGGTTCTGAAGTTTTTACTTGCTGACTCAAGTAGTTTACATGAGAATAATTGGCCGGGTTTTTTATCACACCCAAAACGGTATTTACTGCTACCTGCTGCGAATCGACAACAAAAAGACTGGTTAAGTTACCGCTGGTTTTAGCCGTTACCGCAGCGGGCGCATTGTAACTGATAACCTCAACCGGTGCCGACAAAATATCGGGATATTTAAAAAAGAAACTCCCGACAAACAAGACCAGCACCACGCTAAGTATCACCGTAACTCCGTAACGAATAATCCGCGAAGGGATGTGCCCCAGGATTTCCTGAACCTCCTCGGAGCGTAATTGTATATTTTTTAATTCTTCTGACATAAAAAGTTATTTCACAGAGATGCACAAAGTTTCTCAGAGAATAAACCTGCGAATTCCATCTTTTAAAATTTTTACATGAAAATTAATCAATAACCCTAAAGGATAATTCCCTAATCTTAAATAAGATAACATCTGGGCCTGATGCACATCGGTAAATGCCTCAACGGTTTTTAATTCTATTACAACTTTATCTTCAACCAATAAATCGATTCGGTACCCATGATCGAGTTTTACCTCTTTATAAACTATCGGCAAAGCAACTTCTTTTTCAACCTTCAAATTAGCTTCTCTTAACTCATACAATAAACATTCCTGATAAGCCGACTCAAGCAATCCGGGGCCCAGCTGCTTATGCACTTCAATAGCCTTGCCTATTATTATATTTGTTATCTGGTTTATTTCCATCGATAAAACTTAGTGTAACTTAGTGTCTTCTCTGTGCAACTCTGTGTAACAAAAATATGAATTAACTTCCCAACTCCAACTGGTTCTTTACCAATTCGTAATACTTTCCTTTTAAGGCGACCAGATCTTTGTGGGTTCCGGTTTCTACAATTTTTCCCTTATCGAGCACCACAATCTGGTCGGCATTTTTAACGGTGCTTAGCCGATGCGCCACAACAAGCACCGTTCGGCCTTTAAAAAACTCCTGCAGGTTTTCCATAATCACCTTTTCGTTATTGGCATCGAGGGCATTGGTGGCTTCGTCTAAAAAGATGTATTCGGGGTTTTTATATACCGCCCGGGCAATTAACATGCGCTGTTTCTGTCCCTGACTGATGCCGCTGCCCTCCTGCCCAATTTTGGTATTGTAAGCCAAAGGTAACTCCTCGACAAAGCTTTGAATGTTTGCCACTTTAACCGCTTCGAGTAGTTTCTGGCGATCGACCGACTCATCGCTTACCGCGATGTTATTTGCAATGGTATCAGAAAAAATATAGCCATCCTGCATCACCACCCCACACTTCTCGCGCCACATGCGCTGACTGAAATTCTCGAGTCCGGTTTTGCCGATGTAGATTTTTCCTTCGACGGGTGGATAAAAGCCCAGCAACAGTTTTATCAGCGTGGTTTTTCCGCTTCCGCTGGCTCCCACAATGGCAGTTACTTTGTTTTGGGGAATGGTCAGGTTAATGGCATCGAGTACTTTGGGCGAATGAGGCCCTTCGTACTGAAAGTCGAGGTTCTCGATGTTTATGTCTTTATGCTCGGGCAAATCGCTGAGTTTGGGATGTTCCAAATCTTCTTCATCGGGCTTTTCGTGAATCTCGCCCAGACGTTCAAGACTTATTTTTGCATCCTGCATGCTTTGCAAAAAAGTAATCATTTGGGCAATCGGACTGTTCAATTGCCCGGTAATGTATTGCACGGCCATCATCATACCCAGGGTCATATCGCCTTTTATTACCGATGTGGCGGCCACTATGGTGATGAAAATATTTTTTCCTTCGTTAAAAAAAACAGAACCGGCCTGTTGGTACTGACTTAAAGCCAATCCCTTTACGCTGACCTTAAACAAACGGGCCTGTATGCGCTCCCACTCCCAGCGTTTTTGTTTCTCGCAGTTATTCAGTTTAATCTCCTGCATGCCGGTAATCAACTGAAAGAGGTTGCTCTGGTTGTCGGCACTTTGTTGGAAACGCTTGTAATCGAGTTCGCGCCGCTTTTTCATAAAAAGCAAAATCCACAGGATATAAAAGACCGAACCCACCAGAAAAATAAAGAAGATGGTCCAACTGTAAAAAGCCAACACCGCGCCAAAGACCACAAGGTTAAAAAACGAAAAGAGGATGTTCAGCGTTTCGGAAGTCAGGAAATTCTCGATGCGGCGATGGTCGCCAATGCGTTGCATCAGGTCGCCAATCAGTTTGGTGTCGAAAAACCCCACGGGGAGCTTCATCAGCTTTATCAGGAAATCGGAAATCAACGAAATATTGATGCGGGTACTGATGTGCAGCAGAATCCATCCGCGGATAAAATCGGTGGCCATGCGGGCAATAAATAAAACCAGTTGGGCAATGAGTACCAGGTAAACAAAGTTCAGGTTTTGGGTATTGATACCTACATCGACTATGCTTTGGGTAAGAAAAGGGAAAATAAGCTGTAGCAAACTCCCCAGCAACATGCCCAAAGCCAGTTGCACCAAAAACTTTTTATGCGGACGCAAATATTGCAGCAAAAAGGCAAAGGAACTGCGCTGGCGCTCATCGCCTTTGCTCTCGTAAAAGGCCGGTGTGGGTTCCAGCAACAGCGCCACACCCACATCTTCGCCTTCTTGTTTGGTGGTAGCCCAGTGTTTTTTAAATTCGTCACCGGTGTAAGTAATCAGGCCGTGTGCCGGATCGGACACATACACTTTGTACTGATTCACCGGGTGACTTTGAGTCACCCGGTGAATCACTGGATTAACTTTCTTAACCTTATAAACCACCACAAAATGGTTCTGTTTCCAGTGCGCAATAAAGGGAACTGGGTTTTCTTCAGCCAACTTCTCCAGGCTGGCTTTTACACCCATGGTTCGGAAACCAATAGCCTCGGCCGCATCAGAAATTCCAAGCATACTGACCCCCGAACGGGTAATAAAGCTTTTGGCCCGTAAATTTTGTAGCGAATATTTTTTGCCATAAAATTCAGCCACCATCTTTAAACAGGTGGGACCGCAGTCCATCGCATCGAGTTGTTTATAAAAGGGAAAATTCAAAATTTTAGTTGTTTTACACCGCAAAGTCGCAAGTTTGCCTACCGATAGGAAGGGACGCAATATATAATACTTAGCGCCTTTGAGCCTTAGCGGTTATCTTCGTTCGTGGGATAAATATAAGGATAATTTAAGTTGTAGTAATGTTTTTTTGTTGTTCTTGCCATTCTTCGACGGTTATGTAACCTTCTTCTCCTTTCCATTTGGCAATGTATGGGTTATTTGGGCATTTCGAAGGTTGTGAATAAATATCTTTTGGGTCTTTTATAAAAGCACGACAATCAATACACATATGGCGGAATTCGCAATCCTGACAAACTTTTATATCATCTTTTTTAATATGCCAAAGTTTTTGAAATTCCTGGGATTGCACCACTTCCTTTAAATTCTTATCCATTATATTCCCATAGTGTTTGTCCATAGATAGGCAGTTTTTAATATAACCCTTTTCATCAATACATACTTTACGGTTAAGGCAGGTATTATAATGTTGCGATTCTGTGAAAAAAGGTATATTTATTGAAAAATTATTTCTAGAAATATTTCCACATTGACTATTCAGATATGTATTCTTTAGATAATGTATATTTAAAGTTTTAAGTGGAAATATCTTAGAAATTTTAGAATTAAAGAAAAATACATTTTGTATTCGTGGGTATTGCATAAATAAACTTGCATCTTTTTCAAAACTTATTTGTTTGGAAGTATTATTGAATTGAAGCTCAAAAGATGTAAAAGAAGTTTCATTTAATTTATTAAGAATTGTTTCTACTAGTTTTTTAGAATATTTGCTAAATATAATCCTTAAAGATTTACATTGCAATATTTCCAATTGGGAAATAACACGTTCAAAAAATAATTGATTATATTCAATTATAGCATTTGAAGCAATTGAAGGAAAATCCCATTCCAACGATAAATGAGGAAATAAATCCAGTTCTCCCAATTCAACCTCAAAAATGTATTTTTTATCCTTCAAATATTCGTAATATTCATTAATAGTTTCAGAGTATTCTATAGGATTTTTTTTCTGAATTTCAGAAAGCTTATAACCATCATATTGCTTAAGTAAATTAAACAGAGCATTTGGAATAGGTACATATTCACCAAATTGAAGATCAATAATAACAGATCTCCTAAAGCCCTTTGTTGGAATACAATTAGCGTATAACTTCAAATTCTTCATTTGCAAAATCAACTATCGTACAAATAGGTTTATAAAATTTTTCCCGTCTTTTTATGTCAATATCCTGTACAATGACATCTCTACTTTTTTTTGTCTGCAACTGTTTTTTTAAATTACCAAACAAAGGCGGTAAAATAGGATAATATGGTTTTGATTTAAGATTCATAAGCTAAAAGATGCGCTATTTTTTTATGAAAAAAACCATTTGTTAAATAAGAAATGTTATCAAAAATTCCTACTGGGTTAACTTCCAAAAAAATATATTCGCCAGTATTAGAATATATCATATCTATACTACCTGTATCAAGCATTAATTTATCCATTAAGTTCTTAATTTTTAACTCAATAACGTATGGTAATTGAAATGGAACCATTCGTAATGATTGAGCGTTTATGCGAAAATCAATTTTAGAATTTTCATCTTGTTGAGAAAAAATTGCACAAGAATAAAACTTACCTTTTAAATAAAAAATCCTTAACTCAAATTTTTTTTTGATATAATCTTGGATTAGAAAAGGAAAACTATCCTGATCTAATTTAAATTCCTCAACATTAACATTCCCTGTAAATGATTGATAATGTGCACCATTACTAGTATGTTTATAAACTTCTCGGAATGGTTTGGTAATTAAATTCGCTATATTTTGATTGTTAAGACTCTTAAAGGCTTTTGATATTTCTGTTTTTGGTACTATTAATCCTTCTTTTGCGGCTAACTCTAATTGAATTAATTTATTTGGTGCTCCAAACATTTTGCTTCCTAAACACTTTTGTCTCTCTATTTTATAAATTAGATAATCAGTTAAGGTATTCCATTCACTAATGAAAAATTGAAGTATTGATTTATCTATATCATCTTGTATTTCTATTTTTGATATAAATTCATTTTTTATTATTGCACTTTCTATCATGCAAGAAACAGACTCATCAAGATCCAATATTTTATTATCAATGCTTAACCTTAATGTAACCTCTCCTGTAGATAAAAATTCCAATTTAATTAACCTAACAACACTAGTAGGCCAAATTACATAAAACTCTATGCCCATATAACTAAGCCAGTGCGTAATTTTAACCACATCTGGCGAATTTAATTTAGATAATATGAGTACTTTCTTGTTCAAAAGTTACAGTTTCAATTCTATAATTTGACTATCAGTAATATACTTTACAACCCGCCACTTTTTCTTTTTCTTTTCCCATTCTAAAAGATTAACGCCTCCACGCTTATCCGGATTCAAGCGCATTACTTTTTTATTTGACAAAAACCGCTCAATGGCCGGGTGATGATTAAACTTAAAAAAATCCTCATCATTTATTCCCCCATTTGCATGCGCATAATAGTTGGCTATATTTTGTTCAAGCTGGTAAGTACAAAGGTTTATTTCAGCCCTGTTTTTGTTTACCGAATCGATAAAACCAAGGCTCACTTCATTTTCAACATAAACCAATTCCTGAAGCGCTTTATACCGGGCAAGCTCCTCAATACCTTTGGGTAAAGTATCCTTAAAAATATTTATAATTTTAATTCCGGTAAACCCAAATGGATCAGGGTCTTTGTTATAAGCCAGACCGTCGCGAAGTATATATGGTGAGAACTTTCCCGTTTTAATTAATTTCAATAATTCAAAATAAAAAGAACTGTCGTTTTGCACGCTATGGTAAAAATCATGGTGGGGGTTTTCCTTACTTAAATAAATTTCTGCACGATTAAGCATTCCAAAATAATGCCTGATAATTCCCCAGGGTATCGTGCTATAAGTTTTCCTTAAGCCAAATCCAAAAAGCTCTTTCTGAGGTACAATGCCTTGTTGAAGCATGTGAGTAATTTCTTTTCCAATTTCATAATAACCTGAATCCACATAATATTGATTCCTATCGGTTTGAACAGCATAACTTAAATATTGATCCAAACTATCCAGTCGTGCCAGGTGTTTGTAACTTTCATTTTTTTTATGGTCCAGGTAAATCTGATGCAGTGAATCGGCCCTGCTCTTAATTGCTATCAAAAAGGATTCATTGGTATTTTCATTCTCAATAACTTTAGTCAAATCTTTATAGGTGAAGCCTGAAACAAAGCAACTATCTAAAAACTGAACTACCAATTCGTTATTTTCAAGAATTTTAGCACATAGCACCAAATTATAAAAATCATATGCACGTCCACTATTATACTTTTCAAAAGCATTGATATAATTCTTTTGGGCTTTTTTGTACTTTTGTTCAAGGATGGCCTGTTCCGCATTATTTATATAATCAAAATAAGTAGCATCCTGTGAACAGGAAAACAAAAGCAAAAGTGATAATAGTAGGGAATATTTCATAATAAGCTCAATTTTAATTTGATTCTCTATAATAATCGATATAAGGCAGAGCTTTTGCTCCACCTTATATTTCTACAATTCTTTTAATAGAACCTAAAAACCTTTCCAATTTTTAGAAAGCTATTAAGGATTACTATGGATATTCATTCCCATCTTTAGAATACCAAACTTCATAGCCATTTTCAGTAATTGAGAGATGTTCCTCGACCTGAGTGTCATTGTAATATCCACAGCCAGTACGCACAGTTTCTCCACCTTTTAATTGAGTTAAATCCAAAATTTCATGATTTTTGAATGACTCAAAAACTGGGTTTTCTTTAATTCTTTCCATTTTTATAAAATTTAAATTAAACAATAATCTAAACCTACTTGGGCCCTTTTTGGTTTTTCAATTAACAAAGTTAAGTCCGTTCGGGATACCCACACTTCCTTTTACTTTTTGTAAGTAATTTATAATTATTCTAAATAGTGGGTTGAAGTTTTGCCTGATCAGTTGGCTATTCCGTTCGTTTTGTGCCAGTGATTTCGGTCGGTTAGTGCCAGGTATTTCGGTTCAAACTGTGCCAATTTTTACTGTTTGAATTGTGCCATGCCACCCCAGGCGAAGCCGATCCATTTACGGTTCGATTTGTGCCACTTTTGAAAGATCAAGTTAAACCTGCTATATCGCAATAAAAAAATAAAGCGATATGGCCTACACACTTGATCCGATGGATTTAAAACAAATTATTACTTTACACATTGGTGGTTTAAGTAACCGAGAGATTGGAGAGCTTTTAGGCATCTCCCGGAACACCGTAAATAACTACATACGGCTTTTTAAAGCAGGTGAGCACACCTTTGACGATTTGCTAAAGATGGACAATCACAGGCTCAAAGAACTTTTTACCTTCCACACAACCATTAACAACAATCGGTATGATGAGCTAATGGGGTACTTTGACAAGGTAAACCAGACCCGGAACCATCCCGGTTTTACGTTCCAGTTCCATTATGAAGAGTATCGATTACAGGTCAGGAACCCGTATAGCTATACCCAGTTTTTAGAGCATTACAAGCGTAAATATGCTAAAATTAAAGGCTCCATGAAGCTGGAACATGAGGCCGGGAAAGAAGTTTACATTGATTTTGCCGGAAAAAAGCTTGAAATCATTGATAAAGAAACCGGTGAAATAATACCGGTCGAAGTATTTGTTGCCCTCCTCCCAAACAGCCAATACACTTACGTAGAGGCTTGTTTAAGCCAAAAACGCGAAGATATGATCCATTGCATGGGCAATGCCTTGTCTTATTATGGTGGCGTTCCTAAAGCCATTATATCCGACAACCTAAAAACAGCGGTAACCCGCGCGAGCAAACATGAACCGGAGATTAACCGGACCTTTAAAGACTTTGCCCATCATTACGGGTGCGTGATAAACCCCACAAGAAGCTACTCCCCACAAGACAAAGCTTTGGTTGAAAATGCAGTCAACCTGGCTTATCAACGGATTTATTATCCTTTACGGAATTTTACTTTTTTTAGTCTGACTGATTTAAACCGGGAGATATTAAAGCTTTTAGGGCCTTATAACGACTTGCTTTTTCAACTGGATATTCTTGACAAAGGGCTGATAGCAACACTGGCAACGGGTGACTTTATCGATAAAGGAGAAGCGGTGCTAATTACCGGGGCT
>PHDD01000014.1:0-106586 GCA_002840905.1 Bacteroidetes bacterium HGW-Bacteroidetes-4
CAAAGCCGAGAACCTGGGTGCAGGAACCAATTATATAGTTACCATCACCGATGACAACAATTGTCAGGTGGCTTCTGCCACGTTTACTTTAACACAACCCGCAACAACATTGGCTGTACTAAGTTCAATGCAATCAAACTATAACAACCATGGGGTTTCTTGCTTTGGAAGCAACGATGGTTGGATAAAAGTTACTCCAACCGGTGGAATTAAACCCTACAGTTACTTGTGGAATGGAAATGCCAATAATCAAACCACACAAAAAGCTGAAGAATTAGCTGCTGGTTCCAATTATCAGGTAAGTATTACCGATGCCAATAATTGTACTATAAGTTCACCCATTTATTCATTGAATGAGCCCAATGCATTAAGCATAACCGAAACCCTTACACATGTCACCACTTTTAATGGCAGCGATGGTCAAATAGAAATCTCAGTTCCAGATACATCGGGCACTACCAGCCTTTTCTGGAGCGGATACAACACCACCAACCACAGTGGTTTGCAAACCGGGCTTAAAGCCGGAAGCTATTCTGTTACCGTTGTTGATGGTAATAATTGTTCCGTAAATGAATCATTTACCATTAATCAGCCTGCCAGTGCTTTAACCGGGGGTGAAATCAGCTCGTTAGGACAAAAACTGGTTTATGCCTGTTATGATTTAACTGCTGTTAATATCGACAATATTACAGGTTATTCTGGTGGTAATATGGATTCATCTTACACCTACCATTGGCAGTATTCTACAAATGGTATTAGTTATGTAGATATTACCGAAACCGATAGCGTTGGTTATGTGTGGCCATCGGCTTTGACTCAGGATATATATATCCGTAGAGCCGTTACCAATGCCGGAGTTACAGCTTATTCCGATACCATTTTCCTCGATTTTATTGCCCAGCCTACCTTAACGTTTGGAACACTTAAATCGGAATACTGCTTTAATGCCGATACGGTAACCTTAATAGGTTCACCTACCAATTCCCTGGGGGTTTTTGAAGGACAAGGTATTTTGTCGAGTGTAGATGGTGTTGCTCAGTTTTTACCGGTTAAAGCCGATACTACAGTAAACCCCATTACCATAAGCTATAAATATACCGAACACGGTTGTGTAACCACTTTTAATAAAACAACAAGAATACGGCCGGTACCTGAGCCCAGTTTTACTTTACCTATTAAAATTGACACTCTCACAACATCGTATGTAATAAATGATGAATGGCCCGAAAATGGAGTCTTTTCAGGTTCTGGAGTTACACCCGACGGAACCTTATACACAGCAAACTTACCTTTGGGTCTCGACACTGTATATTATAAAGTTACCAATAAATACAATTGCAGCAGTATAGATACCCAAACAACCACCATAATTGCCGGTACCGGACAGTTTTACACCGATGCGGCCCATACCCAGATACTGGGAGAACAATTCTGTTTCGATGGAAGCCCAATTACCATTTATGCCGATCCTACTAACGATAATGATGTTGGGTCTTTTGAGAGTCCCATCAGCAATTCCGGCTTTGAACACGGTATTTTAGACCCATCCGATTTCTCAGGAAGTCCCGACAACAGGTATACCATACGTTATAATTATAAAGGAACTGATGGTATTTTCACTATCGAAAAAGAAATTAAAGTATTCAATGTTACCAAAGAAGCGGTCATTAATAATCTCGATGCAGCTTATTGTAATTATGGACAAAGCATAACCATAAATGCCAATCCTCTTGAAAACGGCGATTTGGGAATTTTTTCAGGAATAGGAATAATTAGTCAAACCGGAAACATAGCCGTTTTTGATGTTGATTCGGCCAGCAATTACTCACCCAGTCTGATAAAATACATATACACTCACAACATAAGCGGCTGTAAAGACACTGCAGAAATAGCGGTTACCATAAACCCCTTACCAACGGTAAGTTTTGATACCAAAACCTTATTTAATCGATTGGGCGATGTTTATTTGTTCCAAAACATAATTCCTGATTCTGAGGATGCCATTTTTGAAGGTGAGGGCGTATCCCGCATCGACAAATCCTTCAATCCTGCTGCAGCAAAGATGGGTCCTAACCCGGTGACATACAGATACACAGATGCCAATGGTTGCAAAGATACCGCCAAGGTTACCTTAACAGTTGAAAATGCCCAGGGCACAATTGACGGATTACCAAACAACAAAATTTATTGCATCTATGGTGCCGAAGATACCGTTTATTATACGCCGGCTATTGGCGACACCTTTACTCCCGTGAGTATTGAAATAGATGGAAACGTGGTCTCCAACACCGATACTGTAATTATCAACCCCTCGGTTTTAGGCGCTGGAACCCATACACTAAAAATAAATTATTTAGGACGTGATGGTATTACCCTGTTTTGGGTTACCAATACATTTCTTATTGACGATATCGGTCAACTGGCTATTCAGGTTCCAAAACAGGATTATTGCAATTACGACGGTGATGTTATCCTGACAGGATTATTAAATAATAATACGGCCAATTGGGGTTATTTTTCAGGTAATGGGGTTATTCCCGATGCCACCAACGACGGAAAAGCCGTGTTTAAACCCTCAACCGATGTGAATGGCGCAAACGAAGTTTACTATGAATACGCGTCAAAAACCAGCTACCTTTCGCAACTCAGCAATTGTAAGATTTACGACACCCTATTAATTACCGTTCATCCACGTCCAACTTTAAGCTTTAGTTTAAAGCCTTTATATAATTTCGATGGACAGAACGACACATTACAGGCTTTCCCTGAAAATGGATATTTTACTCCCTCGTCGTTTTTTGTTAACGACAGCATTTTTAATCCTTCACTTTCAGTGGTTGGTGAAAATATTCTGACTTATAACTATACCGATGAATTTGGCTGTTACAACTCCTTAAACGATACTACCCTTGTTGAAGCTGCCAAAGGAACTATAGCCGGTCTTCCCGCTTTTAATATTTATTGCATCGATGGTTTGAACGATACCATTTATTATATGGCTCCCGATGCCGACTATTACGCTCCGGTAATGTTTGTTTTGGATAGCGACACCCTGTCATTGGCATCCGACACTGCAATACTAATTCCGTCGTCCCTATCGCCCGGAACGCACCAGTTAAGTTATTATTACATTGGTAGCGACAGTACCACTCAATTTATGATTCAAACAAATATAACAAATGATCAAATTGGGATATTAACTGCACAATTGCCTGACGATGAATTCTGTGAATACGAGACACCTGTTACCATTACCGGATATATTGACGGAATAATAGCAAACAGAGGCTTGTTTACCGGATTGGGAATTTTCCCTATCGATAATTCAAACGATGGAGTAGCAACTTTTTCACCCACTCAAGCTGTACCGGGAACAAGCAGTATATTGTTTACCTATCCATCGACACGGGTTAATAGTTCCTGTTTTTCTACTACAGAAGTGCCTATTACCATTCATCCAAAACCTGCAATGAGTTTTACACTACCCACAGTTTACAATAAAAACGGGGCCAAAGACACTTTGCCGGGAATGCCCCGTGGAGGTTATTATAATCCGACAATGTACATTCTTCAGGACACTTTGTTCGACCCATCACTGGCCAATGTGGGCTCATTAACCCTTTCGTACATTTATGAAAATGCAGTGGGCTGTCGTGATACCGTTGAAAGTAACACACAAATTCAACAAGCTACCGGTGTATTTTTAGATGTACTTCCTGTTTATTGTTATAAGGGTGCTTCCGGCATTGTTTCGGTAACAGGAATAACTAATCCGACAAACCCGACCGGTTATTTTAGCGGACCTGGCATAACCGACCTTGGAAACTACACCGCAAGCTTTAACCCAACTGCTGCCTGGGATGCCACTGTAAACCCGCAAAACGACACAGTAATTACCGTAACCATTAGTTATACCTATAAAGGAATCGATGACTCAACCTTGTTCACCATTCAAAAAACTACCCTAATCAGAAACAATGGAATAGCAACAATTGGTAATTTGAATGATACCAAAGCTTATTGTGCCAACAACGATCCCATTTCATTAACCGGATGGCCATTATTTGGAAGGTTTTCGGGCAATGGAATGACAGCCAATAGTTTTGATCCTTCAACCGTATCAGGTAGTTCAACCATTATAACCTATACATACACCGATAAGCAGGCTAACTGTCAGATTTCACGACAAGATACCATAAGCATTTTACCACTGCCTGAACTTACCATGGCCTTTAAGCCACAAATTTGTATGAATGATCCGGCCGATGTTATTGTTGGTTATCCAAGGGGCGGACAGATTACATCTTCCGGACTGCTGCTTAATCCGCTTGCAGGCTTTGCCGATAGTGTTCGTTATTCGCCTTCGGCTGATTTGGTGGGTTTAAAAACCATTACCTACCAATACACCAATCCATTAAACAATTGCTCCAATACACTTTCTAAAACAATCACCATCGATACCGTACCTGTTGTAGGTATCGATATTTCAATGCCTGTAAATGGATTCTGTTTAATTGATGATGAAATTGCCATTCAGGGATTACTGGAAAACAATGCATTGGCCAAATCGGGGTATTTTACCGGCGAAGGAATTGTAAATACCGCTTTGAATACCGGACAAAATAACTTCAATCCCATACTTGCCGGCGAAGGACTAAAAAACCTGACCTTTCAATATACTGATAGTAAAGGTTGTACCAATTCATCGTCCATTGCAGTAACAGTTAATACTTTGCCTAATGTTTCGTTTAGTAACCTGCCCGATGCGGTATGTGCCGACAACGGTAATTTGCTGATTAGCTGTTTTCCCAATAATGGCTTAGGTTCCATCGAGATTAATGGTACCACTTTCCCATCGGGATATACACAAACCATTTCAATTGCTGATTACAGTTCAAAATTTAAGAACGATACCATTTGGGTAAAATATACCAATACCGATTCCAAACAATGCGTTAACAGCATTAGTGATACCATTGTAGTTAAATATACTCCTGATATTACATTTGATCTTGCTGACCCTTGTATTGCCAATGCCATCCAGTTCAATTATTTGGGACAAAACGATATTAATGATATTGATTCGGTACGGTGGAGTTTTGGAGATGGCACCTTTGCCTACAATACTTTGGAACCTGTTCACAATTATACCGCTGTTGGTAATACCAATGTAGGTTTATATATGGCTTTATTAAATGGTTGTGATTCTGATACCACTATCAGCAGGCAACTTGAAAGCAATCCGGTAGCTGACTTTAGCTGGGAAAAAGAGTGTATTGGCGACGATTTAACTTCGTTCAAACCCCTTATCAACATCGACAACATAAATTATTATAACTTTAAATGGGAGTTTGGTGATGGTCAGGAAACCAATGAACTTGAAACGAGCCATAAATATCAGAATACCGGATCGTATAAGGTAAATTTCATCATAAATGCATCGGCATCAAACTGTACTGACACCGCAACCAAAACCATCCACATCAGACCAACTTACAAACTTTCCGAAATTGGAAACTACCTACAATCATTTGAAACCGAAACCGATGGCTGGATTCCTGAAACACTTGTTGCTGACACCATTGGATATTCATGGCAATGGGGTGTTCCCAACGGAAGCATAATCAATAAATCACCCAAAGCTGGTGAAAAAATTTATGCAACCAATTTGAATGGAAATTATTCCGATTATGAGAATTCGGCTGTTACCAGTCCCTGTTTTGACTTTACCGATTACTCACGACCAATGATTAATTTTGATTTGATTAAACAAATGGAAAATGATAAAGACGGAGCGGTGCTTGAATATACCACCAATTACGGCAAGACCTGGCAACGTTTGGGGAATGTTGACCAAGGAATAAACTGGTACAACAGTTACAATGTTACCTCGAAACCCGGAGCACAAGAATTGCAAGGCTGGACTGATACCTTAAGCACCTGGTTCGAAGCACGTCACGATTTGGATAATCTGGTTGATGAGGAAAATGCTAGGTTCCGCATTGCCTTTAAAGCCGACAATACCCTTAACTACGAAGGTTTCGCTTTCGATAATATATATATCGGGCAGCGTACGCGTACTGTTTTAATTGAACATTTTACCAATTACGAAACTGCAAAATCATTGCAGAGTGATAAAACCATTAATAGTTTAACTACCAACCTGATAAACGATGCTATCGATATTCAGTACCAGTCGAGTTTTTCAAACAACAACAGTATTTACAAAACCTATCAAATGGGTGTAAGTACCCGGGAATCGTATTATTACCTGAATGCTGTTCCTTACAGTATTTTCGATGGGATTCAGGGATTCAGCTTTGCCACTTCGGCTACCACGCCAACCGCTCAGTTGCTTATGAGCCGTGCATTGACCGATCCTCTATTTAAAATCGATATGCAAAGCACCAACAACAACAACCAGGTTACTATCAATACATCAATTGAAGCATTGGAATCACTGCAAAACAGACAAATACAACTATTTACCGCGGTGTTGGAAAAAGAACTCTCGTTTAATCCGGGAACTGGTACGTTAATTTTAGAAAATGTACTGCGCCGATTCCTTCCCGGACCTGGTGGCGAATACCTTAGCAAGAACTGGACTGCCGGACAAACCGAAAACTTTGTTTATGAATTTGAACTGCCTTCATATTTTGAAACCAGCGATTCGGCCATATTCGTCAGTTTTATTCAGGACGAAAACACCAAAGAAGTTTTACAGGCCTCAACCAGCGGAGCCTCAGGAAAAAGTTCACAGGAAACATCAATCGAAGATTGGTTTGCCAATACAGACAAACTCGATTTCTTAATCTTCCCCAATCCGGCATCTGAATTTATCTATATTACTTTTAGTAAGATTCCTGACGCAAAATCGAGTGTGAGCATTTTAAACCAACAGGGAAAAGTTGTCCGCCAGTTTAACCCTCAGGGCGAATGGTTCGACACCTATCAAACTAATGACCTGCAAGCCGGTGTATATTTTGTACGCTGGATAAATAAACAGGAACAGGTAGTTAAAAAACTACTAATTACTGACTAAAAAAATAACCGGATGCTCAAACAAACATCTGGTTATTTTTTATTATTGCAGTCTGTTTCAATTGCTCGAAACCTTTTCGCCAAGCGATTTAAATCCCTCTCCTAAAATTTCTTTTGCATCAACCACCGTAAGAAATGCATCGGGATCAATTTTATGAATAAAATCTTCGAGAATAGCCATTTCGCGACGGTTAACAACGGTGTAAATCATTTTTTTGGGTTTATAATTATACATGCCCTCGCCAATTAAATAAGTACCTCCCCGCTCCAAATCGTTTATAATTTTATCGCGAATTTGTTCGTGTTTATCTGAAATTATCAGTAAAAGTTTAGCATAGTTGGCTCCTTCAATAACCATGTCGATAACTTTTCCGGTAATGTAAATAACCAGCCACGAATACAAGGGAATTTTCCAGTCTTTAAATACCACCAAACCCAGCAATACAATAGCCGAATCAACATAAATCAACAATTGACCAACAGGTAGTTTGGTGTATTTGGCTAATATCATGGCAATTATGTCGGAACCGCCCGATGTTGCCTTCGATTTAAAAATCAATCCCAAACCAATACCAATCAATACCGCACCAAAAATACACGACAATAAAAGTTCATCCTGCAAACCCAACGGATCGTTCTCACCTACAAAAATGGTTAAAACATCCATAAATACCGAGGTAAGAACAAAACCAATCACGGTTTTCACTCCAAACCGCGGCCCCAGAATTTTAATTCCAAGAAAAGTAAGCGGAATATTGAGCACCAGACCAAACAAACCAATGGGAATTCCTTCGGGCCAAAACGAAATCATATCTTTAGTTAGGTAGTGAACAACAATAGAGATACCATATACACCACCCGGAACAATATTATATGGATTAATAAACAACACAAACCCGGCCGCCAGTATAAATGCACCGAGCGTTATTAAACTCCACGATTTGAACCACTTTTTTGAGAATGCTTTCTCGCTTTGTAAAAATGCCATCTTTTTAAATTTTAAAATCGTCGCAAATTTATAATAATGAATCAGCTCTTGAATTGTTACAAAGCATGACTTCGATCATCAATTCTGTTTTATTTTAATTTTCAGACACTTAAAAACTAAAATATTATGCTCCGTTTTAATGTTTTATGACATCAGTAAGTTCAGAATTCAAAACAGATAACGTATTTTCGCATCCTGAAAAAGATACAATGAATTTATTTTCGTTAAAAACAGCCAATAAAAGAGAATTAAAAACATTTAAACTGCATAGCCTCCACATGGCTCTTGAGGGAGTTATTGACGGGGCGCTGCTTTTAAATGAGTTTGTATTGTTAAAAAGCCTTCACGGAACAAATTACCAAATCAGCTACCTTTTTCAGTACAGTGTGGTTATCTTTCTGTTTTCTGTGCTGTTTAACAAAATTGTTAAACGGAGCCGAAACAAAAAACGGTTGCTGATATGGGTGGGTGTTATAACCCGGTTACCCCTTGCGGTGATGGCTTTTTTCCCAAACGATGCCGATATTATTAAAAACAACCCGCATTTTACCACCTTTTTCCTGCTGGTGTTTTTGGTTTACTACTTGTACAAACCCGTTATTTTGCCCACCATAAACCTCCTGTTGCGTCACAATTACTCCACGCAAAATTTTGGAAAATTTTACAGTTATGCCACTACGCTCAATAAAGTTATTATTATAGTGGTTACCTATAGCTTTGGTCGCTTGCTCGACTACGACCATTTTGCTTTTACCTATATTTATCCGGCACTTTCGGTACTTGGAATTCTTTCCATTGCATTATTAACCCGAATCGATTACACCGATGTCCAAATCGAAATCAATTACCTGAGAATTAGTCAGTCCATAAAGAAATCGCTTCAGCGCATGGCCGAAATTGTTATCCGAAATAAACCCTACCGCGATTTTGAACTGGGTTTTATGTTTTACGGATTAGCCTGGATGGCTACCATTGCAGTGGTTACCCTATTTATGGAAAAACAACTCCACTTAAATTACGCATCGATAGCCTTTTATAAAAACACCTTTAATGTGGTCGCTATTATCTGTCTTCCATTTTTAGGTAAACTTATCGGAAATGTTGATCCCCGAAAGTTCGGAGCGTTTGCTTTTTTGAGTTTACTTTTACACTTGCTTTTAATTATACTAACCCAGGCCTTTCCGTATAATTTTATTTTCTGGGGACTTCAGATTTATCCGGTATTGGTTCTGTCGTTTATTGCCAACGGAGTATTTACAGCAGCCATGGCCTTATTGTGGGGAATTGGTTCAAGCTATTTTTGTGAAAAAGAAGAAGCCTCCGATTACCAAAGTGTGCATCTATCGCTGGTAGGATTCCGTGGCCTTTTTGCCCCCATTATGGGCGTGTTTATCTTTGAATCCATAGGGTTTACCGGAGCATTTATTACCGGTATCACTTTATTACTATTGGCCATTTTTATAATGCTTTTTTCAATAAGAAAACGTATATTGTAACCTAATCGGCTCGCCTGAGCAAAAAGGTTGTATTTGTTTAATTAAACTCAATTTTAAAATGACAAAGACCAGACTCTTAATTGCATTTCTTTTAATTTCAATTTCTTTAGTGGCTCAGGAAGTAAATCCCGAAAAAGTAAAAACCGTCGAATTTTCGGGACTAATAAGGTACGATGCCTATTTTGATACCTACCAATCATTTACCTTACGCGATGGTGATGTTTACTTATATCCCTTAAAACAACAATTAAATGCAGACAACAGGGATATAAATGACTACAATCAACTAAATATGTTTGCCTACGAAACCCGCTTACGAGCAAAAGTAAACGGACCGGATGCTTTTGGAGCCAAGATGAGCGGATTAATCGAAATCGATTTTGAAGGTAGAGCCAACGGCCATGAGAATGCACCCCGGGCACGACATTTATTCATGAATCTCGATTGGGGAAAAACCAGCCTGTTATTTGGACAGTACTGGCATCCTTTGTTTGTTACCGAGTGTTTTCCTGAGGTACTTGTAGCCGGCGGCGGAGCTCCTTTTAATCCGTTTAACCGATCCACCCAGGTTTTGTTAAAACATAAACTATCAACCAATTTTGAAATTGGAGGAGCCGCTTTATCACATTTCGACATGTCGAGTATAGCCGGTCCCACAGCCCAAAACAATGCCGCCATTCCCGATTTTCATGCCCATCTGAAATACATTTCGGGAAACATAGCTACCGGACTGGTTGGGGGTTACCGTTTTTTGAAACCTAGAACCATGCTTGCCGATAGCACATTAACCACTCAAAAATTAGGCAGTTTTGATGTGGCCGCCTTTTTAAAAATTAAGCACAACAATCATACGATTAAATTTTATGGCGTTTACGGACAGGAAATGACACCATTTATCATGATTGGGGGAGCTGCCCCTGCCCAGGACCCACTTACCGTTGCCGATTATAGCTATGGGAACATCAATACCTTTGCCGTATGGTCGGAATATATCTATAAATGGAACGCTTTTGATTTTGGTCTGTTTGTTGCTTATACCGCTAACACAGGGAGCGACACCGAAAATCTTTATGTTGCCCAGGGGTTTACCCGAAATGCCGATATACATAATATTTTTCGCCTGTCACCAAGAGCCATCTATACTTCGGGGAAACTTTCGTTTACTTTAGAATACATGCTTACCGGAGCTACCTATACCGACTTGCAAATCAACACTTACAAAGCACTCAAAACCTACGATTCGGTTTATAACCACCGAATGGCTTTTGCAGCTGCCTACACATTTTAAAAATTTTAATTGCTGATTGCTTTTTAACGTTTCATTATAGATGTGTAAAACTAAAAAAACCTGATTATGAATAAAATTACAACAAAAATCATTCTACTGGCTTTTGGCATGAGTCTCTTTGTAGGAATCGTTTCAGGCCTTGTACTGCTATACTCGTTAAAGCAAACCAACAACACCAACCTGGAATTACTGGAACAAAACCTGCGATCCAATTTTGATTTAACAGCAAAAGAACAGGTAGAAACCACCATCAGCCTGATAAAGGCAATTAACGACATGCCTGAAAACGACAGTTTTGGCGTTGAAGAAAAAAAGAAACTGGCTGCCGACCTTACCCGGGAATTGCGCTATGGCAAAGATGGTTACTTTTGGATTGATAACGAAAACGGGGTAAATGTAGCCCTGCTAGGCCAGGATATAGAAGGAAAAAGCCGTTACGATATGCAGGACAGCCGGGGTTCCTATTTTATTCGTGAAATAATAAAAAATGGTATGCAACCTGGCGGGGGTTATACCAACTACTTTTTTCCAAAAAAAGGAAGCGACGTATCCTTGCCAAAACGAAGCTATTCGCTGGCTTACAAAAACTTCAACTGGGTGATAGGAACAGGAAATTATGTAGATGACATTGACAATCTGGTAGATTCGTATCACCAGCAAGCCAACAAGGCACTTAACCGAACCCTAATAATTATGAGTCTGATTATTCTCGGTCTATTGCTTTTAAGCTTTGTTTTGGCCACTGTTTTGGGAAAACGAATGAGTGCCCCCATTGTCAGCATATCCGGTAAGATGAAGGAAATTAGTCAGGGAAACTTAATGATTGATATTGATAGTACTCAAAACGATGAAATAGGCGAACTGGCCAAAGCCACCCGCAATATGATTGATAAACTCCGCAACATGATTGGACACATCTCAAAAGGCAGCGATGAAATACTCAACGCCAGCGATCAGATGAGTGAAAGCTCGCAGCAATTGAGTCAGGGTGCTTCAGAACAAGCAGCTTCAACGGAAGAAGTTTCAGCCAGTATGGAACAAATGGTTTCTAATATCCAACAAAATGCCTTAAATTCTCAGGAAACTGAAAAAATTAGTCAATCGGCCTCCGAAGGAATTAAAAAAGTAACCCAACGCTCTAACGAAAGCTTGATGGCTATTCGGAGTATAACCGATAAAATTAGTGTGATTAACGATATAGCCGGCCAAACCAATATTTTAGCACTGAATGCAGCTGTGGAAGCAGCCCGTGCCGGAGAACACGGAAAAGGTTTTGCTGTTGTTGCCGCCGAAGTACGAAAATTAGCCGAAATGAGTGCTAATGCAGCTGTCGAAATCGTTAAGCTTTCGAATAACAGCTTAACCCTTGCTGAAGAAGCCGTTAATATACTTGAAACTGTTTTGCCCGAAATTGACAAAACCAACCAATTGGTTCTGGAAATTGCCGCAGCCAGTAATGAGCAAAACGATGGAGCCGATCAAATAAATTCAGCCATTCAGCAGCTAAATTCTGTTACCCAGCAAAATGCAGCAGCATCGGAACAATTGGCATCGAGTTCTGAAGAACTTTCGGCTCAGGCTGAAAACCTGAAAGAAATTATTTCTTTTTTCAAAGCATAATAACCAATTAAGCCCTAAGATAAAATCCTGATTTGTGTATTTTATCTTAGGGACTAAAAAACCGTTGCACAACGCCGGTTCCACATTCAATCTGGCTCCAGGAATCCTTTTCAAATGCCAGCACAGCCACAGCAGCCGGTTCAAAAACCACTGAAAATGCCGGAGCAAGTCGGTGTGCTACGAAAGATAGGGTTGGATTGTGTCCTACAACCATCACTGTTTTATTATTATCATGAATATTATTGAGGAAAGAAAGGAACATAGCCGTAGTATATTCCTCGTATAAAAAATCCTCAATTTTATGACTTGAAATAGCTAAAACACCGGCAAACAATTTAGCTGTTTGCAAAGCCCTTGTAGCCGAACTACTGATAAGCACATCGGGAACAAACCCGGCTTGCTTTAAAACCCCGGCTTGTTTAACAGCACTCGCCTCACCCAGAATGGTTAATTTACGCTCAAAATCGGGAACTGAAAATGAACTGTTTTGTGCAAGGGAATGTCGGATCAAGACTAAGAATTTCATACTCTTTAAATGAATTATTCACCACCAAAATTTGATTCTTTCAATTTAATCTTAATTTATTAAATCGCTATCAAATCAAACCATTGAAGTAACAAATTAAAAATGGGTCAGTCATTGATTCGAAGTTCATAAAATAATTGAAATTAATTTAACATTTTTGCCAAAGTTAATGTTGCAATTAAAAAAAGAAGTCGTCATTCAAACAGAAAAACCATACAGAGTGGCACAGAAGTATAAAAATATTCATCAGGAATTAATCGATGCGTGCAAAAATGGGAATTCCAAAGCGCAATTCGAGATTTACAAACTGTACTACAAAGCAATGTACAATACCAGTTTGCGCCTGTTGAACGATAGCCTGGAAGCCGAGGATGTAATGCAGGAAGCCTTTTTATCGGCCTTTAAAAACCTGCATTCTTATAAAGAAGAGGTGAGTTTTGGTGCCTGGCTTAAAAAGATTGTGGTAAATCGTTCTTTGGATGTGTTAAAAAAAAGAAGAATCGATCAGGAACCGATTGATGAAAAGCGGCTTGCGGTGGCAGAGGAAACCGACAGCGAAGTATGGGACGAAACCGAGCAAAAAGTAGCCGAAGTAAAACAAGTTATTGCCCAGCTTCCTGAGAACTATCGCGTGTTAATTACCCTTCACTTGCTCGAGGGTTTCGACCACGACGAAATAAGCGAGATTTTGGGAATGACCAATGCCAATGTGCGTACCACTTATTCAAGAGCAAGAAAAAGATTACAGGAAATGTTAACAGATAAAAAAAAGAGCATATGGATGAATTAAAAAAACTAATCGATGAAAACCGGACCTTGTTCGATTCTGCAGAACCTTCGACCGGGCATTTCGATAGGTTTGAGAAAATGCTCAGGGATCAGCAGGAAACAAAAAGCCGGACCGTTATTTGGCCTACGCTATTAAAAGTTGCGTCAATTGCCATCTTGGTTGTTTTGTCGGGTTTATACCTTACCGAACACTTTGTGCTCAATAAACAACCCCTGGTAAAAACAAATACGGAGTTTAACGAAGCCCAGCAATACTACCTGCAGCAGGTAAACCAGCGGATTGACCAGATAGAGTCGATGGAAAAAGCTTTAACTCCCGAGCAAAAACAAATGCTTATCGACGAAATGACCGAAATGGACAACCTGTATAAAAAGCTTCAGGCCGACTATAAAGACATGCCCAATGACCCCCGGATTATCCAGGCCATGTTGCAGCATTACCAAATGAAAGTTGCTGTATTAAACAATATTATAAATAATTTAGACAAAGTTAACCAACTAAACTATACCCACCATGAGAGCGTTGAATTATAAAATGTTAGCCTTTGTACTGTTGTTAACCACAAGCTTCGGCTTTACTCAGGACACGTACAACAAAAAGTTTCATCAGAGTTTTGATGTGAACAAAGAATCTGTTTTCGATATTACCAATAAGTTTGGAAATATTCGCATCGAAAATACCGATGCAGATAACATTACCATCGATGCCGAGATAGTGGTAAAAACCCGCTCGAAGGAAAAAGCCGATAAAATAATGGAGCGTATTACCATTACCATCGAAAAAAATGGCAATACCATTACGGCCCTTACCGAGCTCGATGACATTAAAACCAATAATGCCAGTTTTGAAATAAACTATACTGTTTTAATGCCTGCATACCTGAACATTAACTTAATTAACAAATACGGCCATGTTACCATTAATGA
Source organism: Bacteroidetes bacterium HGW-Bacteroidetes-4 (assembly GCA_002840905.1). Lineage (GTDB taxonomy): Bacteria > Bacteroidota > Bacteroidia > Bacteroidales > SZUA-534 > GWE2-40-63. The sequence goes on from PHDD01000014.1 coordinate 14,676, forward strand.
ACTGCATGGCAAAAGCAAATTAGCAGTTAAATACGGTTCACTGCATGTAAATAAAATTCTGGATGGAAACACCAAACCCTTAAGCAGTGTGGAATTGGGTTATTGCGACCAATCATCGATTAAGGAATTCAACTGGGGTACGCTCATAATTAAATACTCAAAAATTGAAGTAGAGAAAGGTACTGCCCTGGTAATATCAAGCAAGTATTCACAGTTACAATTAGGCGAACTATCATCGGTTATTGCCGAAGTGGGATACGACGATTACAAATTTGGAACCATTAACAACCTGGTAATGGAAGCAAAATACTCCAATATCGAAATAAGGGAGCTAACCAAAAAACTGAAAATCGACAACAAATATGGAGATATTGAAGTAAGTACCATTCCCAAAGGTTTTGAAAGTATTGAAGTAGTTAGTAAATACGCATCCATTGAATTAGGACTTGCACCCGATGCCAGTTATCAGTTAGATGCCAGCACGAGCTATGCCGACATTAAATACCCTGACATTCAGATTAGCGAACGAATTAAAGGCGATTTTGGAACACAAATTAAAGGTATGGTTGGTAATAAAACAAGCAAAGCAACAGTGATAGTAAGAAGCGAATACGGCGATATTGATTTGACCCCTTAAAACTCACGTTATATACACTGATAAAAAACCTCCGGTATGGTTCCGGAGGTTTTTTTATAGCTGATTACAAACTAACAAAACAAGTCAGAAACCATTTCCTGCGAAAAAATATCTTTTTCGTATAAATGTTCAGCCCTTAGCAAATCGTTTAGCTCTTTTACCGGATTAAAAGTACCTATGGGCACCTCAACAAAAATGGTATTCCAGTTAGCCATGGCCCCATTCCACAATCCGGGCAGTTCCAGAGCTTTAATGGCTTTCCCATCTACACTTTTTTCACTAATAAAACCGGTCTGATTATCAACAAAAAGGCTTAGGTCGTACTTTTTCCCTTTAAAATTACGGGTATAACAAACCAAATCAACGGGATTAAAATGGGTTGCCCGTCCCATAATTTCTTTTTGATAATCGACAAATTGTGAACCTTCAATTATCTGTAAGGAACGGGAACCATCGGCATTGGCTACCCAAAACGGTCCCCCACCCGGCTCTCCTTCGTTACGCACCATACCGCAAACCCGGTAAGGCCGGTCAAGCACTTTCAACAAATATTCCTGTTTTTCTTTAGGCCCAAATTCGGTATATTGTTCCGGAAGCTTAAAGTAAAGCCGCTTTTCAATAAATTCTTCGGTCTTTTGCAGGCGTTCGGTATTGGTCTTTTTCTTAAGTTTGCTGTAAAGCGATTCTGCCTGAAGGTAGGTTTCGAGCAATACCCCGCCCAGCACTTTTTTGTAATTGTAAGTTTCTTCTTTAAGCCGATCCTGTACAATATTGTCGATGTTTTTAATAAAAATCAAATCGGCTTTTATTTCATTCAAATTATGGATTAAAGCCCCATGTCCTCCAGGCCTGAATATGAGGTTTCCACTCTCATCCCGCACCGGTTGATTGTCCATATCAACTGCAATAGTATCGGTTGCCGGTTTTTGTACGCTAAAATCAATTTGGTATTTTACTTTGAATCGATTTTGATATACCGGAACAACAGCTGCCAAATGCTCTCTAAACAATTCCAAATGGTCGGGTGAAACAGTGAAATGCAAATAAACCTTTTTACCTGAATTGGCATAAGCGGCACCTTCTATCAAATGTTCTTCAACCGGTGTACGATCGCCAGTTTCGGTGCGGTGAAATTTTATTAAGCCCTTGGGTAAATTTCCATAATTCAGCCCTTTTTCGCTCAAGAGTAAACCAAGTAAAAAAACAATATCTTTTTGCTTCGAAATCTCATCCCAGTTTTTCCCACTTTTCAGCATTGTTTCGTCCAAATCATTAAAAAAAGCAAACTTTTTGAGGTTTTTACACAGGTAATTGAAGGAATAAAAATCTTTTTCAGCCATCAATTTAAGGTATTCTTCTTCGGACCCACTGTATGTGTTTAAAATTTCATAAAGCTTTTTAAACATGCGTGTTGCAGCCCCCGATGCCGGCACAAATTTCAGTTTTTTCAGGCGCTTCGACTTTTTCTCATACAAAGTAATCAGTTCGTCCATTCGTTTATCAGTAAACTGACGAATACCGTCTTTTACCAGAGCCGGTTTTATAATTTCGAGTGGAGGAAACCCTTTTTCAAATTGTTGTATTTGTTTTTCAACCTGTTTGGTCGTAATTCCTTTTTTATCCAACAGATTAGCATCGTTTGCTGTTAACATAACATTACATTTTAAGATAGAAACCCCCTAAAGGTTTATGATAATACGGCTATCAAATTTACAATATATAAATAACAATAAGCCAAATTCTTTTAGTTTATTCCTTTTTCAGCCAGGTAAAACCAAACAGGAATCAGCTAAAACAAATCAAACACCAGGTAGTAAAAAAATATTTATGTTGAAATATACTGGATTTATAAAATATTTTTATAGCTTTATGATATTATTTTAATATTATTTTAAATTTTATTGCCATGAAAAATGAAAAAGAATTTAAAGCAGTAAATGGCTACCTGGCCTTTTTTGTGATGCTATTGATTGTTGCCGCTTCGTTACTGGCAATTATCTTCTTAAAGTTACTATTAATGCTTATTGTTCTGGTTGTTACCCTGGTTTGTTTTGCCGGACTGGTTACTGTAAACCCAAACGAATCGGCTGTATTGGTGCTTTTTGGAAAATACATGGGTACCATTAAGGACAATGGATTTTTTTGGACAAACCCACTGTATATCAGGAAAAAAATCTCATTGCGTGCCCGAAATTTTGACATGGAACCTATTAAAGTGAACGACAAAGTCGGTAATCCGATTATGATTGGGATTGTATTAGTTTGGAAAGTAGAGGATACCTTTAAAGCTTCTTTTGAAGTAGATGAATACGAGCATTTTGTGCGGGTACAAAGTGAAGCAGCGCTCCGAAAACTTGCCGGTCATTATCCGTATGATAACTTTGAAGACGAAAATGCTGACATTACTTTGCGGGCAGGTGGTGAAGAAATTAATGAAAAACTGGAACTTGAACTAAAGGAACGCCTTGATATCGCAGGTATTTATGTGATTGAAGCGCGTATTAATTACATTGCCTATGCCCAGGAAATTGCCGGAGCCATGCTTAAACGTCAGCAGGCTACTGCTGTGGTCGCCGCCCGTTCAAAGATTGTTGAAGGAGCCGTGGGCATGGTACAAATGGCATTGGAACAACTCAAAGAAAAAGAAATAATTGATATGGATGATGAGAAAAAAGCGGCCATGGTGAGCAATTTAATGGTAGTACTTTGCAGTGAAGAATCGGCCCGGCCTATAGTAAACGCAGGCACCTTACATCATTAAAAAAGTTCCGCTTACCTTTGGAAACAGCTTATTTTATTAAAATACCTGGAGAATACAATTATGAGCAAAAAGAAACAGTTTGTATTACGTATCGATTCGGAAAAATACGAGGCATTGGAAAAGTGGGCGGCTGATGAATTCCGGAGTGTAAACGGACAACTGGAATGGCTCATCGACAAAGCACTGAAGCAAGCCGGTCGACTCAGAAAAACAGGCAACGAAAACAGTGAGCAGGAGAGCATTTAATAAACACACCCTTATATACACAGTTTCTGTCAGATAAATAACAGGCTTTATCGTAAAGGTAAAGCCTGATTTATTTAATCGCCTTTTTATTTACCCAGCGGTTTAAAAATATCGAAGAAATAATCAGTACCAAACCAATTAAAGTGGTCAGGTAAATATGCTCTTTTAATACCATCCTTATAAAAAACAAAGAAATAAAAGGCGACAAAAATACGTAATTGCTTATTTTATCAGTGCGTTCGGTAAGCTTCATAGCGGTTAGCCAAATAACAAAGGTTATTCCCATTTCAAAAAAACCGCTGTACAAAACCGCTGCCCAGGCAATCATTGGAACGTGGTAATCCCAGGGAATTATCAGGGCCAGAGGAATGGAAAGTAAAAATCCTGTGGAAAAATTCAAAAACAGGTTTACTACCGGATCAACTGCCGATTTGGTATTAATAATCCAGAAACCAGCCCAAATTACCGAGGTGCTTATTGCCAGTATAACACCAAAAGGTTCCGCAGGTTGTAAGGGCCAGGGTTGCCCTTGCGCAGCAATCAGGTAAACACCTGCAAAGCCTACCAAAAGGGTGGATAAACCTTTCAAATTAAGCTTTTGTCCCAAAAAGGGAACCGACATTAATACCAGCACAATGGGCCAGGTATAATTCAGTGCCTGGGCTATCTGTGCCGGTAAAATGGAGTAGGCTTTAAAAAGCATCAGGTAATAAAGAAAGGGGTTAAGCATACCTCCAAAAACCCCAATCATCAAATCACTTTTACTTAGGCCGCTCAGTAACTTTAACTTTTGCTGAAAAACTAAGGTGAAAAATGCCACCAACACCGAAATGACAATACTAATAAACAAAAAATGAATGTAATGAAAGGTTTTTAATCCGGTTTTAAAAGCCACTGCTACGGTTGACCAAAACAAAACTGCCAGCAAGGCAAATAGTAAAGCTTTATTTTGTTTGCTCATATCCAAGGTTTAAAACGACAAAATAAAAGTTACTAAAACAGGAACCAAAATGGTTAGTACCACCCCACTAAAAACGGCCATCAGTCCGTACTTGTTTCCCGAAACCCGGGTAATTATTGGTAAAGTAGTGTCCATGGCTGTAGCTCCTCCGCTCACAACCGGTGCCAATTTGCCAAAAGTCAATGCCAATGCCGGGGCAAACAACAAGGTAAAAATCTCGCGAATAACATTAGCCAGTAAGGCTATGGTGCCCAGGGTTTCGCTGTGCATTTCACTAATTAAAATACTCGATAAACTGTAATAGCCAAAACCGGCACCTACTGCTGCCGATTCAGCTACCGATAAATCGTCAACAAGCAGGGCAAAAAGGGCTGTGGAACCTATGCTTCCAACAATAACGGTAAGTGGAACCAACAGAATTTTCAGGTTAACCTTACGCAATACATCCAGGGCTTCTTTATCACCACCGAGCCCCACGCCTACCACGAACATAAGCAAATACAAAATATAAGTACTAAATTCCTGATGCAATAAAAATTCGGGAATCCATTGCGAATAGCTGGCTAACAAACCTGCAATAAAAAAAAGGACAATAAATAAACTATCTTTCATCGTCAGCCGATTTAAAAAACAAGCGATATACTACCCACGATAAAACTACACTACCCAATATGGCCACCAGAGCCAGTTGAAGGCCACGAAAACCAATGGTGTCGAGGTTTTCCATGATTTGCGGGTTGTTTCCCACACCAATTCCCATAAAAAACAACAATAGAAATATAATCCAAAGCGTAGCTTTGTTTGTATATTGAAGCCAGGTTTTGCGCGAACGCATCAAATAACCAACCCCAATACCTACTGCCATTATAATCAGAACTGTATGCATGTGAATTCATTTAGTTTACCAGGTCGTCGCCACGTAAACGGCGAAAACGGGTGCGTGCTTCCATTCTATAAATACTATCGGCAAAATCGAGCATAATTTGTTTATAGAGTTCCATGGCCTTTTCATTATTTTTCAGTTGATGTTCATAGATGTCGGCCATGGCAAACAAGGCATTATCGGCAAGCACATCGTTGTAAAAATTTTTGGCAATGTATTGATAACATATCAGTGCATCGGTAAAGCGCATCAGGCGCTGGTTTATCCGGGCTTTTAAAAACCAGGCGTCATCAATTAATTCGTGCGACGAAAAATTTTGAATTACTGAATCGATGGTTAACAAAGCCAGAGAATCTTTGCTCTGGTAGAAAAGCAGGTCGGCCCGTGCGTAAGTTTCCAGAGCTGTTTCAACGGTGTCCCAGCCCGAGTTTTCATAAATAAAAAATGCCAGGTTGGCAGCATCGTTGGCAATCAATTTTGAGGTGCTTGCTTTAAGCACATCGAGCTGTGCCTGAGCCCACTGAAAGTTACCGATAAAATAAGCCAGCCGTCCTTTTCGGAATTTGGCCTCGGAGCCTACCGGATTATTCTTATTGTCGTCCTCAACCCTTGCATAAGCTAAAGTAGCTTCCCAAACATCGTTATCGAGCAGGTAAATATCGGCCAACTCCAGTTCAATTTCTCCTTTTTGCCTTGGATTTAAGCCTTTCAGGGTAATGGCATCTTCAAGTAAAAAACGGGCCTCTACGGTTTTTCCCAGATAAAAAGCCTGCAAGTGCGCCAGGTTGGTGAGCAAATCGATGGTTTGCAGATTGGGACCCATCTCGTGCAATGCAGTAATAAACGATTCTTCCATCCTTACATAATCGGAATAACGATTATCAATTCCCAAAACAATTCGTTTATACATCACTTCAAGCAATTCGTTTCGGGCAGCAAAATAATATTCCAGAAATTTTCCCTTGGCAATTACATATTCATAAGCCTGAATGGCCACATCAAAATCGTTGTTTTCGGCAGCAGCACGTGCCAGCGAAAGTAGCCGCTGTCCATTTTCGTTCAGGCGCATATCGAGGGCTTTAGCCTGAATAAAAGCCATTTCAAAATCGTTGTCCTGAATAAACAACCAAACCAGCATCTCACTATAAACCAACACATCGGGGTGCTTATTCACCTGTTCAAACAGGGCTTGCTTTAGTTTTTCGGTCAGGCTGTTGTCAATATCATTATACACTGCATTTTGAAGCCTGGCCTGTACCGTATTTAAATACATATCGCTGATGCGAAGTAAATCGAGGTATTGCGCAATCATTTTGTCGTAATCGCGCATGTAATAATACAACTGTGCCAAATCCATCTGAAATCCATAGGCTCCCTTCATCAGCTTTTTGCCTTCGAAATAACAGGCTTCAGCATAGGCATACAGGCGGTTCATCATAAAGGCATTGGCCAGCCGGATAACCTGATGCTGATTGGGCTGTAATTTACCGATGGCCGACTCGTAGCTTGCCTTGGCTTTCGTCTCGTTGCCCGTTAAAGAATAAAGGTTTCCCAAATCGACATAGTAGCTTAACTCAAACTTATCGAAACGTATTTGACTTTTTACCAGATTTTCAGCTTTGTCGTAGGCTTCAATCTGAATCAGGCTGTTAAGATAGTAGCTGTAATACGCGTTGGATCGATTTGAATTATAAAGCTGTTCAAAAACTTCGGCTGCTTTTTGGTACTCCTTATTGCGGTAATATTGCAAGCCCAGCTGATGGTTGGTGGCCGATTCGCTGCCTTGCTGGGCATAAAGGGGCAAGCTCAGGATTCCAAGCAGTAAAAAAAGAAGGGTATGTAACTTTAGTCGATTCAATCGGTTCAGTTTTATTTAATTCAAATACACAGTTTGCCTTACATTAACAGTAAAGTTTACAGCTTGTTCCGGCTATTGAAAAACTACCGGATTCGATCGGCTGAGCGAACCAGCTTTTCGTCTTTTTTGATGTTTCGATGGGCTAAAAATTCAAGCAATAAAGCTATAAAAGGAAAAATTGCACCAAAAGCCCACTGTCCGCTGGTATTCAGCATTGGCCCTATGCGGAAAAAGTAAATGGCTTCAACAAGCAAAGCGGTTGCTAAAACCAGCATCACCAGCTTACATAAACGCATCTGTAAAACCCGGTTTTTGTATTTAAAAACGATGATAAGGCTTAGGATAGCACTTAAGCAGGGTAAAACGGCCAGCGGAAGTGTTGCTATTAAGGCAATTCCGGTTTCGGGATGTTGAAAACGGCAGGCAAACAGCTTATAAATTACATCGTTTGCTGTAAAGCTTGCTAGTGGAAACCAATACATGGCCACCAATAAAGCAGCGGCCAACACTAAAAATAAGGTTTGAATTCGTTGTATCATATCAATTTAAAATTTAACACAGGCGAAATTAATATTTTAGAGCGAACCGGACTATACAAATATAAAAATGTTGAATAAAATCGCACCAGTCGGGCATCTTTTCAGCGGGTAACTTTTTATGTAAGATTTAGTCAATTTCAATTTGATATTTTGCCAGTAAACCCAAAACAGCAGGATTTAAAAATTTGGCCCCTTTGATGCGGTTTTCATCGGGATCGAAGCTGTAATTATAGGCAGTTCGGAAATCGGTTTTCTCAAGATTTGTTTTATAAAACAAGGCCCTATTTAAATTAGAATGGGCAAAAACACTTTTACTTAAATCGGTTTCGGTAAAATCGACCTCCTCCATTTCACAATGTTCAAACTGCGTTTCTTTCAACTTTAATTGATTAAACGAAGCATAATTCAACTGGCAATGCGTAAAACCCAGGTCGAGCAAAAAAGGGTGAACGTGCGAAAAATCGGCACCGGTTAATTTGCAATTTAAAAACCGTACCTCACGCAACGCTGTATTGTTAAAAGTTACCAGACTAAAATTGCATTGTTCAAAACTACATTGCATAAATATGAAATCGCTGAGTTTCAATTCCGAAAAATTACAGCCCACAAAGCGACAATGTTCGTATTCGGCCAGGTCCAATGGCTCGTTTATGAAATCGATGCCTTCGTATTTTTGGTTTTCGATAAGGGGACTACTCATGACTACCATAAAAATTGAAATCCAAAGGTATAAAAACTTTGATGGCTGTTTTGCTCCAATGATGTAAAAAGCTGTAAAAAAACAGGGCAAAAATCATCTTAGTCGCTCTGTCAGGCATTTTTTGGACAGGTACGTAATTGTATTTTGTGTGGAAAAGGCTTTTTATCAGATTTTTTATTAGTGATTGGTTCATTCATTATCCTCAATCCTTAATTTGAGAATCAAAAAACCAGCAACAAGATTCCAGAAAACGAATGCTGCCTGACAATACCTGCTTCCATAAGAAATCTTTCTATTTTTGAACATCTGAAACTAAAAACTTAAGCTATGATACAACTTATTAAAAGTCCATCGCTGGTTGAAGCGGCTGGTAACAAACCAAAACGGATTGAAGAGTTTTTTGGCCGGGTAAACAGCCAAAGCCACGAAGTAAGCATCGCCAAAATGACCAGCCCCAAGGGATGGATTGAACCCGGACAAACACCAGAATTTGATGAATACACGGTGGTTTTAAACGGTTGCCTGAGGGTGAAAACCCGGGAATCGGAGTTCGATGTAAAAGCCGGACAAGCCATTCTGATTGGCAAAGGGGAATGGGTACAATATACCAGTCCTTACGAAGGAGGTGCTGAATATGTAGCCGTTTGTTTGCCTGCTTTTGCTATGGAAACGGTTCATCGCGACGATTAAACACCATTTAAAACCGACTGCGGTTTTGATGTAACATAGTTACAAAAAAAGGATGCCGATTTTTTTGAGCATCCTTTTTTGCAGTATCATGAAAATTTATTTTATAAATGTTTTTGCCTTTTCAATAGCAGCATCAATTCCTTCGGGATTTTTTCCACCGGCAGTGGCAAAAAACGCCTGTCCGCCTCCACCGCCCTGAATCTCTTTCGATATTTCGCGGATAATGTTTCCGGCGTTTAAATTCCGCTGATTGACCAGATTATCTGAAATCATAACGGCCAGATTGGCTTTACCATCGACCTCGGCCCCCAGAACCAGGAACAGGTTATCCAACTCGCCCTTTAACTGGAAGGCAATGTCTTTTAAATCGGCAGCCGAGACTACTTCAACTTTTGCAAAAATGGTATTGAAACCGTTGATTTCTTTTACCGAATCTTTTAACGCGGCTTTCACAATTTTGGCCGCATCTTTACTAAACTGATCCACCTTTTTGGCCAGGTGCTGATTATCGGCAATAAGCTTCTCGATATCGGCCAGCAGGTTTTTGTTGCTTTTTACCAATTCGGTAATTCCCTGAAGGGTATTTAAACGGGAATTTACGTATTTCTCAGCTTCGTAAGCGCTAACCGCTTCAATCCGGCGGATACCAGCAGCAATAGAACTTTCGGAAGTTATTTTAAACAAACCGATTTGACCGGTTGCATTCACATGAGTTCCGGCACAAAGTTCCACCGAGTCGCCAAACTTAATTACCCTGACCACATCGCCGTATTTTTCGCCAAAAAGGGCCATAGCTCCCATTTCGCGGGCTTTCTCGATAGGAATCTCGCGTTTTTCTTCCAACGAAAGGTTCTCACGAATTTTTTGATTGACCCGTTTTTCCACCTCGGCCAGTTCTTCGGGCGTAAGTTTTTGAAAATGGCTAAAGTCGAAGCGCAGGTATTCGGGAGTAACCAGCGAACCTTTTTGCTCCACATGTTTTCCGAGCACCTGGCGCAAAGCTTGATGCAACAAGTGCGTTGCCGAATGGTTGCATTGGGTAGCCAGCCGTTTGTTACCGCTAACCACTGCTTTAAAAGCAAAACCTGTATCCTCGGGCAATTCTTTTACCAGATGAATGATTTGATTGTGTTCCTTTTTAACATCAATAATGCTGTATTTTTTTCCATCGGCTTCAATATAGCCGGTATCGCCAACCTGGCCACCACCTTCGGCATAAAAAGGCGTAATGTTAAAAACCAACTGGTACAAATCGCCGGTTTTAGCCGACACTTTACGGTATTTGGTAATATGAACATCGGCTTCGGTATAATCGTAACCAATAAACTCGGCTTTATCGTCCATAGCCACTTCCACCCAATCGTCGGTTTCCAGGGTAGCTGCTGAGCGTGAACGTTCTTTTTGCTCGTTCATGGCTTCGTCGAACTCCTTGCGGTTAACAATCAATCCGTTTTCTTTCAGAATAAGCTGGGTTAAATCGAGTGGGAAGCCGTAGGTGTCGTATAATTCAAAAGCTACTTTACCGCTGACTACCTTGTAATCGTCGGCAATGGTTTTTTCAATAAGCTGATCCAATAATTTTATTCCCGTAGCTAAGGTTCGCAGAAAAGAGTTTTCTTCTTCCTGAATCACTTTTCCGATGATGTTTTGCTGAGCTTTTAGTTCTGGATAAGCTTCGCCCATGGTGTCGATAAGTACAGGAATTAAGCGGTACATAAAAGGTTCTTTTCGGTCGAGGAAGGTAAAACCATAACGCACAGCCCTTCGCAGAATTCGCCGGATAACATATCCGGCTTTGTTGTTCGACGGAAGTTGTCCGTCGGTAATAGCAAAAGCAATGGTACGGATGTGATCGGCAATAACCCGCATGGCCACATCGCTCTGCTTTTGGGCACCATATTTTACTCCGGATAAATCAGCAATTTCTTGAATAAGGGGTTGAAACACGTCGGTGTCGTAGTTCGATTGCTTTCCCTGTAAAGCCATGCACAAGCGCTCGAACCCCATTCCGGTATCCACGTGTTTGCTCGGCAGCGATTCCAATTTACCATCGGCTTTACGGTTGTATTGGATAAAAACCAGGTTCCATATTTCAATTACCTGAGGATGATCGTTATTAACCAGGGTTTTTCCATCGACTTTAGCCCGTTCTTCGTCGGAACGTAAATCGACGTGAATTTCAGAACAGGGCCCACAAGGCCCGGTATTACCCATTTCCCAAAAGTTGTCTTTTTTATTTCCGGTCAGAATTCTATCCTGGGGCAGGAACTTGCTCCAATGTTTTTTGGCTTCTTCATCCAACAACACGTTATCTTCGGCATCGCCTTCAAAAATTGTGGCGTAAAGCCGGTCGGGCGACAAACCAAACTCAGCAACCAAAAGTTCCCAGGCCCAGTTAATGGCCTCTTCTTTAAAATAATCGCCAAACGACCAGTTACCCAACATCTCGAACATGGTATGGTGATAAGTGTCGTGACCCACTTCTTCCAAATCGTTGTGTTTACCCGAAACCCGCAAGCATTTTTGTGCATTGGCAATTCTTGGATATTTAACCGGCGAGTTGCCTAAAAAAATATCTTTAAACTGGTTCATGCCAGCGTTGGTAAACATTAAGGTTGGATCGTCCTTAATTACCATGGGTGCACTGGCAACTACCTGATGCTGCTTTGAAGCAAAAAAATCTTTGAACTTTTGTCTTATCTCCCTAGAATTCATACAACTATATTTAACTTGAATGTGAGTACCCTTTTTAAAAAGGTTGTAAAATTAATTTATTTCATTTAGATTTGTAGCGCTATATATAAAAAAGATGCGGATATAACATGCCAAAATCGAAATATAAATTTGATCCGGAACGCTTAAGCTACGAAAAGATAGTACTAAGCCATGGACAAAGATTTCTGAAATTTCTAAAGCAAGTGGCTGCAATAGCCGTGGTAGCTGCTATCATGCTGTTTATATTATCCATATTTTTTGATACTCCCGGCGAACGCCAGCAAAAAAGAGAAAACAAGCAATTGGTGGCTCAGTACGAATTCCTGAATAAGAAACTGGAATTGATGGAGCAAACCATGGAACAAATAAAAGAACGCGATGATAATATTTATCGCTTAATTTTTGGTGCAGAGCCTATTTCAAAAGCCCAGCGCGAAGCAGGATTTGGCGGGGTTAATCGTTACAAAGAGCTTGAGGGTTACAACAATTCAGAACTGGTGATTGAAACATCCAAAAAACTGGACCAGTTATTAAAACAACTCGATGTACAATGGAAATCGTACGAAGAAGTAGTGGAACTGGCCAAAGAAAAAGAAGTTTTTCTTGCCTCGATTCCTGCAATTTCGCCCATTGCTGATAAAGATTTAACCCGTTTTGCTTCGGGATACGGATACCGGATTCATCCCATTTACCGCACACGGAAAATGCACACCGGGATTGATCTTACCGCACCAGCCGGTACCGAAGTTTATGCTACGGGCGACGGCAAAATAATTAAAATCGGTTACACTCCGGGAGGTTATGGTAAACGAATTATTATTGACCACGGTTTTGGATACAAAACCTTATATGCCCACCTGAATGACATTTATGTTAGGGAAGGCCAAAAAGTTAAACGGGGCGAATTAATTGGAGCAGTTGGTAACACTGGTCGTTCTACAGCACCTCATCTGCACTACGAAGTGCGAAAAAATAATAATACCGAAAATCCGGTTAACTACTATTACAACGACTTAACACCGGAACAATACGACGAGGTAATCACGGTGTCGTCGCGTATGAATATGAGTTTCGACTAAAAATCATGAGTAAAATCCTTACTTTTTCTATTCTCTTTTGGGGAGTTTTGTGCCTTAATTTTACTTTAGCCGGACAAGAGCAACAAATTGTTCCCGATTCGCTTTGTAATGATACCCTTACCATTATTGGTGTGGGCGACATTATGCCGGGAACCAACTTTCCGTCGCCAAATTTACTGCCTCCAAATAACGATTGTATGGCGCTATTTAGCGATGTCCTCCCTTGGTTAAAACAGGCTGATTTAACAGTCGGAAACCTGGAAGGCTGTCTTTCAGATGATGCTCCATTGGAAAAACGTTGTAAAGACACCACCATATGCTATGCTTTCCGAATGCCCGAATCGTATGGCGGCTGCTTAAAAGAAGTCGGATTCGATGTTCTTACGCTGGCCAACAATCACTCGGGTGATTTTGGAGATGCCGGAAGACAAACTACCGTAAGTATTTTAGATAGCCTGCAAATTTATCATGCCGGATGGGTTCAGCATCCCGTAAGTCGATTTACAAAAAACAACATTACCTATGGCGTGGCAGCCTTTGCTCCAAATAAAGGAACCGTTGGAATTAATAATTATGCCTACGCCCAATACCTGGTCGATAGTTTGAATAAAATTTGCGATATAGTTATTGTTACCTTTCACGGAGGAGCCGAAGGAAGTAAATACCAGCACGTAACGCGTGAGTACGAAACCTTTTATGGCGAAAACCGGGGTAATGTATATGAATTTGCCCGTATGGTAATTGATGCCGGAGCCGATGTGGTTTTTGGACACGGCCCTCATGTTCCACGAGCCGTTGATTTATATAAAGACCGATTTATTGCCTATAGCCTGGGGAATTTTTGTACTTACGGAAGGTTTAATCTTACAGGTCCCAATGGAGCTGCTCCCTTAATTGAACTAAAAACCGACAGTCAGGGTAAATTCCTCGAAGGACAGATATACTCAGCGCATCAACCGGGAAATAGCGGGGTAAAGATTGATTCCAGTAGAAAAGCTGTGAAGCTTATAAAGTTTTTAACCGAAACTGATTTTCCCGAATCGCCACTAATTATTAATGATGAAGGAACAATTAAAAAACGGCTTGAAAAGTTATAGTTTTTTTAATACCTTTCCCTATCAATTAAATAAGCTATGCCTTACAAAGAACAAAAAATTGAAAAGCTTTTTTACACCATCGGTGAAGTAGCAGCCATGTTTGATGTAAACACTTCGTTAATAAGGTTCTGGGAAAAAGAATTCGATATAATTAAGCCCAAAAGAAACAAGAAAGGCAACCGCTTATTTACCAAACAAGATGTTGAGAATTTTTACATTATTTTTCATCTGGTAAAGGAACGTGGCATGACTTTAGATGGCGCCCGAAAAAAAATGAAAGAAAACCGCGAAGATACCATCAACAATTTTGAGGTGGTAAAATCGCTTGAGAACATAAAGCAAATGCTGCTTGATGTTAAAAATTCGCTTGGCGATTAAGCCATTTTCCCCTTAATAAATGTTTTAATTTTACTGATGGCCATACTAATTTCGTAAGGATGACGGGCTATGTTAAAACGAACAAAGTTTTTGCCTTGTTCACTAAAATGAATTCCGGGAATGGTGGCTACTTTTTGTTCGTCGTACAATGCCATGGCAAAATCGAAACCATCGGTAAAAGCGGGCGGAAGCATAGCCCAAACGAAATATCCACCTTGAGCAGGAACAACTGAAAACCCCAGCTCGTTTAGCGCATCTTTTAATTGATTGTAGTTTCCTTTTAGTTTATCGCGTAAGTCTTCGGTATAATCACGGCCAAAACTGTATTTATCGAGATAAGCAGCCAGGGCTGTTTGCAAGAGTGAAGGGGCACACAATCCGGTGTAGTCATGCACATGGGCAAGGGCATCCATATGCGATGCATCGGCAATAAGATAACCCAGACGCCATCCGGTAATTGAAAACTGCTTTGAAAAAGCGTTTACATAAAACAAATACGGGTTTATTTTATCGGTGGGCAAATAAGGTTTTACATCGAAATACAATTCAGAATACACAGCATCGAAAATCAGATAAACCTGATGTTTAAGCGAGAGCTCTGTTAAAGATTCTATCTCGTGCCGGGAATAAACTTTACCCAAAGGGTTTCCAGGCGAAGCAAGTAAAATAATCCGGACATTTTTGGATTTTATATCTTCTTCAATCTTAGAAAAATCAATTACCGGTTCATTGGGATAAGCCACAAAGGGCAAATTGAATATACGCGCCAGATTATGATAACTCTCATACACCGGATCGAAAGCCAGGACAGAAAATTTTTCTTTAATCAGGTTTTGCAGGTAGATGAACAACAATGAAATTGCTTCGGTTGCTCCATTAACCATTATGAACTGCTGCTGTGGAAGTTTATAGTATTTTGCCAGTTGTTCAAGTAAAGCGTACACTCCACGGCCGGGTGCATATTGATGGATATTATCGTTGGCAACCAATCGTAAGATGTCAATCAGTTCCTTAGGCGGATCAAAAGCCGGAATGCCCTGAGCCAGGTTGATGCCTCCCTGTAACTTAACTTTATTCGACATAAAACTGATTAATGAACCTTTAGGCAATTCTTTATTACTCATAGTTGAAACTTTAAACAAATAAAAAAAAGCCCCGTAAAGGGCTCCCATCTTTTTAAACTAAAAAATATTAAAAAGAAATAAATTTAAAAGGAATATCCACCAAATCGCGAAAGTATTCGCCGGCATCCAACATGTCTTCGTCGTCTTCCTGATAATACCATTCAATTTCCACGTCGGCTCCTCCTTTATAAAGCAGGTTTAGTTTTTTAATTATAGAAAAAAACATTTTTGATGATGCCGTATTGTAATACTTTAATTTAAACGACAGAACGGTTTGTGCTACCGGAGTTTTGCAATATTGCTCAAGCCATTCCAATACCGGTTGATAAAGCATGGTCGCATTTTCGGGCAACGATTGCCCGGCAATTTTCAGTTCTCCTGTAGTAGCTGAGAACAACAAATCGGGACGCTGTTTATCTCCCTTAATTAACAAATCGTTCATATGGTTTATTTTTCATTGCTAAACTATAATACAACTCTTTCTTTGAATTTTAAGAATTATAAAAATAATAACTCTAACATTACAAAACAAGATTAGTTCTAATTAAAATGTTCCAAAAACTTTTCGATGCTATTAATTTTCTCAACTGTTCCGGCATCGAACCAATAGTCAGCATCGTGCACATACGCTTTAATCCGGTTCGATTTAGCCGCATCGAGGTACCATTCAACCAGCCCAAAAACGTTTTTTTGGGGAGCATAATCAAAAAACCCGGGCGAAAGAATTTGAATTCCGCTAAAGGCCAATGCCGTCAATTCATCTTTTTCACACATCATCACTTTTTGATTGGTACGGGCATTTTTCCATCCGCTTAGGAGCAGTTCCTGATCGAACAAAAAATAACGACCCGATTTTCGGTTACGAACAGCCAGTGTTGCCAGTGCATCGTTTTCTCTGTGGTAACTTAACATTTTTATATAATCGATATTACTTACCACATCAACATTCAATGCCAAAATGGTATCGTCGGGCTTAAAAAAACGTCTTGCCTTTATTAGTCCTCCTCCGGTATCGAGAAGGCAATCAGTCTCGTCGGAGATGTGGATATTTGCTCCAAAATTATGGTTGGTTGTAAGATAGTTCTTTATCAAATGCGAGAAGTGATGTACATTGACTACCATCTCGTTAATTCCATAGTACAATAACGATTCAACCGCCCGCTGAAGCAGCGTTTTTCCACCCACCTCCACCAGCGCCTTGGGTAAAGAATCGGTCAGAGGTTTTAAGCGGGAACCTACTCCCGCTGAAAAGATTATGGCTTTCATTTACTTATTCGTTTTGGGAACAATCATAGCTATAGTTTTTCAGGTTTGCAAAGCTTGTGCTCCTTTTTTGCTTTGCGTTCGCACTTACTACAAATAAAGTTTGGCGATTTGGGTTGTTCGTAGGATTCCTTTTTACACTTCTTAGCCATGAATAAAACGTTTATCTGCTTAAACAGTAAAAAACCATAAATGTTTGTAATAAAAAGCCGCTCTGGCTATAAGCTGAAGCGGCGTTAAGAATCTAAACCTATTATTTATTTAGTATACCAACAGGCGTTTTACCTGAATGGCATTATCGATGGAAACTTGAACGTAATAAACCCCTTTGGCATTAAAACTTGCTGCATCGATAAAATAGTTTTCGGTACCTGCAGGTTTTATTTTCGGTTTCTGAACCCAGGTTACGGTCTGGCCCAAGAGATTTATGACTTTAACAGAAACCTGCGATTGTTTGGGAATAGACATACGCAACTCCGAGATTCCCTGATTTATTACATTGGGAAACAACTCGATACGAACTAAATCTTTATCAATTACTGCGGTTCCTGAACCGGTTTTAAAGTATTTATTTGAACTGTAGATACCGGTTCCAAACTCGTTTTGCGCTTTAATACGCAAATAAAACCAGGTTTTGGGTTTCAGATTTTGGTTTAACTGACCCTGACCGGGGGTTGATTCGAGCATACCCGTTGCAACCAATGGATTAAAGGAACTGGCTTCAGAAAACTCAATAATTATTGAATCGGCATTTTCAGCTGCACTCCATACAACCCATGGGTTTATATCGACATTCTCTGAAAGGTGAACTGGTTGTGAAATAGCTGGTCGGGCAGGATAACCCGCTAAATAATTCCGTATTTCGGAATATTCTCCTTCGCCAAATTCGTTTTTAGCTTTAACCCGCCAGTAATAAAGTCGATCACCCTCAAGCCCCATTTGATCAACTACCATCGCTGTTTCAGAAATCCATCCGGAATTATAAATTATGGAACTAAAAGCCGCATCGACAGCAACCTCCAGCTGAAAGGTAATGGTTCCTTCAGTTGTGGGAGTTTCCCAAACCAAATCGTCGAACGAAGCTATGGTGGTTCCATCAGCCGGAGATACCAGATTAACCGTAGGTTTTTCGCCCGCAGCTATCTTAAACACAATAACGTCAGAAAAACCACTTTCTCCAAAAGTATTTGTGGCTTGTATTTTAAGGTTATACCAGGTGCTTTTTTCAAGTGTTGCAGACAGCGTTCCATGAAGTGATACCGCATCAAAAGTTTCGGAAGTGGTAATAACAGAAAACTCGTAATCTTCTGAAATTAGTACCTCAACCTGATCAGCCAGCAGCGAAGCATTCCACTCGATTACCGGTTGCTGGGGTAAATCCTGTTGCAAATGGTAGGGTTTAATAATTTCAGGAACAGCCGGGAAACCGGTTACTATGCTCTGATATTCGGAATAAGTCCCTTCATTTGCTGCATCTTTAGCTTTAACCCGCCAATAATAAATAGTTTCCCCTTTAAGGGGCAGACTTTCAATTTTCACAATTGAATCGGTTATCCATCCTGAATTATAAACAATGTTACCAAAACTTTCGTTGGTAGAAATCTGCAGATAAAAAGAGGCTGCTGCAATATTCGACTTCCAGCTAAGTTCATCGGCAAAAGCAACCACGGTTCCTTCTGAGGGTCCAATTAGTGTAACTTCGGGTAAAGATAAATCGGGCTGGTAAATCAAACTGGGAGCACTTTCTTCTCCGGTTAGCGAAACGGCGGTTACTACAATTCTGGAATTACTTGCGATGCCCAAATCGGAAAATAAAACCTGGTTTTGACTAACCAGTTTAACCAAATTGACCGGATTGTCAACTATTGACTGTGCATCGAGAGGGTTGTTTGAAAGATACATAGCAAAGCGGTCGCTTTCACTTCCGCTGTAATCCCAGGTTAAGGCTAACCCTTCAGGTAAATTTACCCATGAAAGATTAGACGGAACTTGCGGTGCTGTAATTGTCTTCCAGGTCATTTCGGGCCAAAGGGTTTTGTGTGTATATTTATTTTCGAGCATGTATTGGGCTAAGCCGCTAACCCGATCAAAATCTTTTGAGCTGTAAAAAACACTACCCAGGGCATTTTTTGCATGATTTGAGCGCATGATATCAATCTGTTTTCCAACTTCGCTTAAAGTCCAGGCAGAAACCGGATCGCTGGTTCCCTTAATACCCATTTCGAGCGTTGAATAATTGTTATCTGCTTCAACAATTCGCGAATTAAATGTGGGAGTAATAATTGTTGATTTTGTTACAGCCGGATTATCGGCCAGACGATAAGTTCCGTGACCGGGATAAAAATGCCGGCTCTTAGCTAATACCTGATCGGACCACCAATTAGCCAGGGTTTCAAAATCCTGAGAACCACCGGTAGGCCAGTAAAGTTGAGGGGTTAAATAATCGACTGAACCATTTTGCAGCCAGGCCAGGGGATCGCAATAAATAACACTGTAGGCATCCATACCTGAAATTCCTGAAGGAACTCCGCTTTTATATATACCAAATGGACTAACACCAAAACGAATGGACGGGTTCACCTCCTGAATAACTTTATATACGGTATCAATCATCCGGTTAACATTATGACGACGCCAGTCGTTCAAATCCAACCCTCCACCGTAGGCTGCATATTGCACTGCATCTAATTCGGCAGGTGTTCCATCGTACGAATAAAAATAATCGTCGAAGTGAACACCATCTACGGCATATTTTGAAACCAAATCGCGAATTACTGCCCCAATGTACGACATAACCTCAGGCCGCCCCGGATTTAGGATTTTTTTACCGGAAGCATATTCCAAAGCCCATTCCGGATGTTCTTTGTAAATGTGTGTTTCATCGTAATAGGTTCCACCGTCGCTGGCTGAATAATTGATGCGATAGGGATTAATCCACGCATGCAGTTCAATGCCTCGTTTGTGAGCCTCATCAATAGCAAATTGAAGCGGATCGTATCCCGGATAATCGCCCTGGTTCCATGTCAAAAACCTTGACCAGGGTTCGTAGGCCGAATTATAAAAGGCATCGCACTCGGTGCGAACCTGAAGCAAAACAGCATTCAAATTTATTGACTCATATAAATCAAGCATACGGATTAGCTCTGCCTTTTGCGCCGCCGGATTGTTGCGGGTAGCACTTTTGGGCCAATCAATATTGCCAACGGTAGCAATCCAGGTAGCCCGGAATTCGCTCTTATATTCCTCCTGTGCAAAACCTGATTGCATGATAAGCATTATGCCCAGAAAAAGTGAGATAAGGTTTTTCATTCTATAAACACCCATTTTTAATATTATTAATTTAATCTGTAGTTATCCAACTACTCGCCGTAATTAACCGTTCCAAACTGTTCGGCCCACCAAACCTGCTGATAGTATGAATCGCCTCCCATTTGCTCCACAGCCTGCTGGTAATTGGTATTATTGAGTTCCATTTCATTCTCGGGATAACGTAATCGGCCCGGAACATATTCGCGCGGTACATCGACCCAATTGGCCTGAAGAATTTTAATTCCTTCGAGAGTAAGATCCCATTTTTTAAGTTGCGGATAGCCGGTTCGGCGGTAATCGTTATAAGCTTCCCATCCATCCAAAAACAAAGCAATCCATTTTTGTTCCATAATTTGCTCCAGGGTATTATTAAAAGGATTGCCATTGGATAAAAACTCATCAATGTTGGCAGTTTCAACACCATAAAAACTCATCGATGCCCGAACACCTTCTTCGTACCAGGTTTGGGCCGATTCACCGGTCCATTCTCTTTGAGCAGCTTCGGCACGAATAAAACATACTTCAGCATACGACAACAAGGGTTTTTTCCGTTGGGGATTGTTTACAAAAGTAGTACCGATGTATGAAGTGCTAAAAACACCCATACCCATGGCCTGGTTTTCCTTTTTATTGGCATCCATTAAATTGGGAACCCCTTGATAAGTTACCCCATCGAACTCGGCCGGTTGGGCATAAATGGGCAAACGCGGATCGTCGGTTGCATCGAACTTTTCTTTTAGTAACCAACTGATTTTAGGTGTCGATTCTTTACTGCTCAGCCAGGTTTCGTAATAGGGATTCCACCAGCTTTGCGATTCTATATAAGTAAATATAGCACTTTCCTCTTCGCTCGAAATTAGATTATTCTCTGTAATCAATTCATTAATCACCGCTTGATTTCCACTACGCATAGCCAGACGTAAGCGTAAGGAATTTGCAAATTTTACCCATAGATTTAACTTTCCGTTAAACAATAAGTCGCTTGAATAGAAAGGTTTTGATGGATCCATCTTAGCTGCAGCATCCTTTAATTCATTCAACATGCCGGTATAAATATCCTCCTGCCTGTCGTATTTGGGTTTAAATGCCTCTTCGCTATACTCGTTTAGCATACGCCAGGCATCGGAATAAGGTACATCGCCCCACAAATCGGTAACTTTATGCATGTTATATACCTTCCAGATACGGGCCACCTGATGCCGGTTAACATCCAGCGTATCTTCGGCCGTCATTTCTTCCAATACCACACAATTTAATAAAACATTGGCGTAATAATGTTCCCAAAGCAATTGAATACGGTACTGATCGAATAAAGTGTAGGGCGGCATGGTTGAGTTACCCCAGACAGCAGCCGTTTGCATGACCCAACGTTGGATATAAGTGTAATTGTAACTGGTAACAATACCAAATTCACCCGCACCCTCTTTTAACACATAATTAAATACATATACTGGTTCAGTGGTTGCAGGGTTATTTGGATTCTTATTAATCTCCTCAAAATCGGCAGTACAGGCACTGATAAGCAGACCAAAAAAGAGGGCTATTGTATATTTTGATTTCATGTTTTTTATTTTTTCAATTAAAATACTACTCTCAGATTAAAACCAAAGGAGCGGGCATGCGGCATGGCTGCATATTCCTGACCCAAACCATTGTTATTTGAAGTAAACGATGATTCGGGATCGATGTTTGGAACCCCGCTGTAAATTAACCAAAGATTTTTTGCCACAAAGGACAACGAAGCCTGCTTAACAAAGAAATTCTCGAACCAATACTCCGGAAAATCATAATTCAGGGTTAGATCACGTAGTTTAACATATGAAGCATCGTATACATCCAACTCGGCAATTCCGCCCCATTTTCGTTGATGAAAATAGACCTGCGGATCGATTCCCCTGGTGTTTTCGGTACCGTCGGCAAGTACTCCGTCGGCCACATAACCTGCTGTTCCTGCCTGTCGTTCAGCATTGGTTGCAGCATACCAAGACTCTCTTCCTTCGAGGGTTTCTTCAAATTGACCGTTATCTAATCCGTACTTATTGGTTTTTGAAAAAATATCGCCACCAATTTGTATCCCAATAGAAAACATTAAACTCAGGTTTTTATATTTCAGGCTGTTGGTAATACCCCCTGTCCAATCGGGCATTACGTTTCCAATTACTTTACGGTCGGACATTACATACATGCCTTGTTCATCAACCAAAGGGCGTCCGTTATTGGGATCGTCCACAATATTGCCATTGACATCGGTTTTGTAATACCTGGTTAATCCGGTACCAATAATGTCACCATAGGGTTGTCCGGGTAAAGCTACAATATCAACCTGACTCTCAACAGTAACCGTAATAAAAGGCAAACCATCGGCCAGGGAAAGTACTTCGTTTTTGTTTTTTGCATAATTAAATAAAAAATTCCATTTAAAATCTGGAGTTTCAATGGGCGTAGCATTAAACTGCAATTCTATCCCCCGGTTGGCAACTTTACCCCCATTAGTCAACACCGTAGCCAAACCACTGGAGCGGGAAAGTTCTGCGCTTACAATCTGGTTGTGATTGATTTCGTTATAGTACGAAAAGTCAACACTAACCCGGTTTTGGAAAAAACGCAAATCGGTTCCCACTTCCCACGAACCGGTTTCTTCAGGTTTCAGATTATTGTTTGTAAGGCTTGGTCTAAGATAGATGGCTGGTAAATCGCCATACTGCTGATTGATATAGGAGCGGGATAATTGATGTGGATCCGGGTCGTTTCCAACATAAGCAAACGAACCCCGAATCTTACCAAAACTAAGTATATTATTTTCTATTCCCAGCGCATCGGTAAATACAATACTACTGTTTACTGAAGGATAAATATAACTGTTGTTATTTAATGGTAATGTTGATGACCAGTCGTTTCGTCCGGTAAATTCAAGAAACCACCAGTTTTTATACTCCATCTGTACCGAACCAAACAAAGAGTGAATTTGCTTATTCTTTACCGTGCTACCTACCGAGGTTTCGTCGGGGTTTTTTGCATTGTTTAACGAAAAGAAATTGGGTACTGCCAAACCGTAAATGGTTGTGGATTGCATATCGACATGATAATCGTACCAATTACCTCCCAGATTACCTGAAAGCTTAAACTCGTCGTTCAAATCTCTTTTCGCGCTCAGCAAAAATTCGTGATTCATCGATTTATAGTTGATCCATTGTTCGGTATATTGCCCCTGCCCTATAGCCCGAACCGCATTATTAGCAATACGATTGTAACGTTTGCTAAGGTAAGTGTCCATGCTACTTCGAACATAAGCACTTAACCATGAGTTAATATTAAAATCGAGTTTTACATATCCAGTAAACTGATCTTTAAAATCGTTATTATAGTTTTCATAAGCTTCCCAATACGGATTGGTATGCCAGGGATCGTCGGGATACCAGTTTTGTTCAAAACCGTTTTCATCTTTGTAATAATCGCGTAAGGTACTCATGTTAATGCTTCGCGGCATCCAAATGAAAGTACGGGCACCGGTGCGAGAATCGCCCTGCCCTACCCGGTTAAAAGCGTCTTCGCGAATGTAATTGGCTTTAAAACTGGCGGTAACATAGTCGTTCATTTTTGACGACATGATGTAATTTATAGAAGTACGATCGTAATGACTATTGGGCTTTAAGCCTTTATTTTGCAAGTCGGTAAGCGACATGCGCCAGTTGAATGCTTCGGTTCCCTTTTCGAGTGAAATGGAATTTGTAAAGGTATAACCTGTATTAAAATAGTTTTTTACGTTATCGGGCTGAGCCACATAAGGCGCAAACTTATTGTTCCAGTCCAGAATTTCGAAACTGCCATCCATTTTGGGGCCCCAACTACCGGTTCCATAATTATAGTAAGCCGAATAAACCGGTAAGCCGGTAATGCTGTCCGTTTCAACAATTACTTTTTGTTGATCTTCGGGTGCTAAGCTTTCGTAAGTTTCGGGTGAAAGTTTATTTTTTTGTATTACCCCTCCAAAACCAGCTCCGTATTCATTCTGATATTTTGCTACAATGTAGGGTTTATCAATCATAAAATTGGAGTTAAAGGTAACTTTCATTTGATCGCGTTTGGTTCCCTTTTTCGTAGTAATCATAATTACCCCTGTTGCTGCTCGTGAGCCGTATAATGCTGCGGCATTGGGTCCTTTTAGCACCGACATGGTTTCAATATCGTCGGGCGAAATGGATGATAGACTATTGCCATAATCCAAACCGCCCAACCAGCTTGCACCATCGCTGCTGTTATCCATTGGTACTCCGTCAACCACAATTAACGGTTGGCTGTTGCCACTTATCGATTTAATACCCCGAATGATTATTCGCGACGAAGTTCCGGCTCCACCTGCCGTTTGGGTAATATTTACCCCGGGTATTTTGTTGCTGATGGAATTAATGAAATTCACATCTCGGTTGGTGGTGAGTTCATCCCCCGACACATCGGCAAAAGCATAACCCAAAGCCTTTTTTTCTTTTTTAATTCCCAATGCTGTAACTACTACAGCATCCAATTCATGAACCGACGGGCTTAAAGCAACCCGAATACTATTTTTTCCGGAAATGTTAACCTCAACCGTTTCGTAACCAATAAAAGAAACAACGAGGGTGTTAGCTCCAGCCGGAATGCTGAGTGCAAACTTCCCGTCCAAATCGGTAATTGTGCCTTGCGATGTGTTTTTAACAACTACCGTAGCTCCGATGAGTTCCAGTCCATCGTTATCTACAACGGTTCCCACCACAGTTCGCTCCTGGGCAAAAACTGTGATAAAAGTAATGAACAGCCATAGTGTTATTAGTGTTTTTTTCATTGTTATAAATAGTTATGTATGTTTCTAATTTGCTTTTAAATTGTTCTAAGCTTTTGAAAAAAGTAGCCGGGCCGATGAAAAGATTACATTGAAAAGGTGCCCGGACTACTCATTCACTACTACTAAACTAAAACTCTATTATTTCGAGAAAAATTAATCCTATTTAGTGATTCAATAATTTGGTAAAGCGGTATTGCATATAACTAATGGTAAGCAGTGATACCGAATTTCCAGGGTTCGAATCTATTTTTATAATTGCCGATCCTGTTTGGTCGGTCTGTATATTGCCCTGTTGCAGAATACGGCCAGCCAAATCCGAAAGAGTAAAAGTAATCGGCTCTTCTGCTGGCAAACCATCAACCATTACGCGGCCATCGATAACCGGATTTGGATACACCTTAATCTTTGAGCCCGGGATATTACTAACAGAAACCGGAGTCATTTGACTAAGCGCATCCAGATAAATTTCACCGCTGTTATACGATTCGCTGCTGCGAACCATTTCAATACCCATAACTGCAGTTGCTCCCTGCGGCACTTCGGCATAACAATACTTCCAACCGGCAAAATCAATATTACCCAGCGGAAGAACTGTTTCGTTATCGAATTTCAGGTAAAGCTGTTGCAAGCTTAAATCGCCCCATACCCAAAGGCCAATGTACTTCATTCCGTCGGTCAAAGAAACCGCATTAGCAGGTTTTATATGTATTTTTCCCTCGGGGGAAGTAAACCAATACCTAAGAATTAAGGAGCCTGTTCCCAAACGGTATTCTTTGATCCACTTTAATAAAAATGAACTGGCGTCAACCCCCGTGCTATTGGCAAAATCAATACTCCAAGTTTCCTGACTTTCCATTTCGTCCAACACATTCAAATTATCCAAGGGTTGCATGGTTGAAAAATGAATAGAAAGGCTTTCGACCAAAGGAATGTTATCAATATCTTTTATACTGCCTTCAAGTTTCAAGGTATAATCGGTAGTAAAATTTAAATCTTCGCTCGGACGGAAATAATAGTGCCCTTTATTGTTGATGGTCGTAATATTGGCGCTTTTTGTTCCTATTATAGTTCCATCATTAGCTTCGATGCTAACTGCTCCAATGAGCGAACTGTTATTTAACGGAGCGTCAAATTCCAAACGAAACTGAAGGTAAGGACTTACTTCAGTTTGTTGGTCAAGAGGAAAGGTTTTCTCAAGCGTGTAGCGGTTTCGATCGCCAGTAAAAAATTCAAATGTAAAATCTTCGTCCAGACCAACTCCCCATTGATGCTGAGCTGTATTATCTAACAAGACTGTATAGCTTGTTTGGGTAGTATAAGGTTCTAAAGGTTGAAAACTAACCGTCATCTGAGCATCATCCCAGGTAAAAGTTCCATCTGTTGCTGGCTCTAACGAAAACGCATTAGTAACCGATGCCGTATCCATATTCATGCTAAAAGTGAGCGAAATAGGATCGTTACAATTAACTGTACTGTTTGCCACCGGTGAAGTATACAACACTTTAGGTGGCATGGTTTTATCGGCTTCAAGCCAATGATTATGGTAGGTAAATTTATGCGTCTCAACAGTTAAGGGTACGGTATCATTAAAATACTTGTCGGCCGAAAACACCAAATGATAGGTTCCCGGAGCAAGACTATCGAAATAATAGAATCCGGTGTTATAAGCATCAACCTGATACATCTCGCCTGTTTCTATAATTTTTACCTGTGCATTGTTTACTACCTCGAATTTATCAGCTGAATTGGGTAAGGTATAGGTAGGTTTTGCCAGCAGTGTATCACGAATAATTCCGGTAATCTGACCAAAACTTTCGCTCCCGCTTAATTCAAAATAGGTAAGCATGGCATAATAGATATTCCAGGCTTCCTGTTTGCGGTATTCCAGATTTAATAAGCGATCCATTTCGGGTAGGTAGTCGTGGAAACTGCCTTCGGAAATTATTCCGGGCACTTCTAAAGGGTATAATACCCCATAGCCACTGGTAAAAGTAGGATTCAAGGTTAAATCACCAATAAAATGGGGGGCTGTATTGGTCCAATGGGTGGCCTTGTTGGTAATTAACTGCTCCCAAAGAATTTGCGCCCATACTTTTGCCTCAGGAATTGCAGGCGTCTCACTTTTCCCGTTAAAAATGGTTAAGGGAAAATTTGAAACCTGATTGGCGGCATTGGAATGGATGGAAATAAACAAATCGACTGCATTTTCATTGGCCATGGCAGCAATCTGCGAAAGCGGCAAATCGTCTTCGGTGCGGTTCAATACCCGCGACATAACCACCTCGCACCCTCTGGCTTCCAATAAATCGCGCAGCCAAAGTCCTTTGGTCAGGTTGCCTTCCGATTCCCAAAATCCATTGGGCTGGCCCCGATCATCGGAATCATGGCCTCCATGACCCGGATTAATCATTACTTTAATTCCTGTAAAATCGGGTGTTTGAGCGCTGGTATACCCAAAGGCACTCAAAAATATGGTGAATATAATTAGGTATCTGTAATTCATAGCCATATGCTTTATAATTATGAGCTAAGATTTTTATTAGTCGTGAATTGAAACATCGAGCAAATAGATTTCACCCTTTTGCGATTGAAAAACGATTCTATTTCCATCGGGTGATGCTTCGGGATACAATGCAATCAGCGAAGCATTAGTTTCAGTAAGATCTATTCGCTTGCCCGAAGGTACATGAGTTGCCACAACATTCGATGAAATAATCTGATGCCCATCATCAGTGTCATTCATCCCAATTATCCAATGGTTAGTTAACCATTTGGGAGCATTTAAGTACCCCAAATTGCTTATCAGTTTTCCGTTTATATCAATTACATAAGTTCCACGACCGGCAGCTGTAAAAACAATTTTAGTTTTGTCGGGTGATAATGACGCCCACAAATAATAAACTTCACCTAATGGATTCAGTATTTTTTCATCGAAATCGCCACCCAATACTTTAATTATTTTTCCATCGGTAGAAACCCTTATTTCGTTTGCTATTTTAGATTTATGACTAATTACTTTTCCATTAATAAATTTCTTTTCCTCTGTTTGTTTTCGTCCCAGGTTAAAGGTAGTAGTCCGATACAAAACCGAACCA
This sequence comes from Bacteroidetes bacterium HGW-Bacteroidetes-4, assembly GCA_002840905.1. Lineage (GTDB taxonomy): Bacteria > Bacteroidota > Bacteroidia > Bacteroidales > SZUA-534 > GWE2-40-63. The sequence goes on from PHDD01000014.1 coordinate 42,830, forward strand.
TCGGCTTGCATTGAAGCTTTAACACCTGCGCCGGCTTCCCGTGTTATTTGTAGTTCTTTTTGAGTGGCCAGATAATAAATTGACAGGCCTTTATATTGTTCACCTGAAAACAGCAGTACTTCAGCACTATTTCCAAACTTTGGAAAGTAGGCCGGATGCTCCAATTCAAGTTTCTCTATTTTCGTTACTTTAATTTCCTGAGCATTTAATACCAAACTCAGAAAAATGATAAATAAAAAAGGAATTAAACCTTTCATAGCATTAGGTTTTAAATCGGGTTAAAACTTCAGTAGGTAAAAATTACACTTAGTTAAACGCTCAAAACACGTTACAATTTGTATTCAAAATAACTCCTGTGAGTTTTTAATAATTTAAGAAAAAAGAATAAAAGAGCAGGCTATTTAAACCTGCTCTTTTAATATCTGGATTAATTTTTAACAATCCGTTTCACAGCCGATTGGCCATTTGAATCAACAGCTTGAATCATGTAAACACCAGCTTTAAATGAACTCATATTTAATCTCATTTCGCTTAATCCGGCATTTTCCTGAGTCATAATTATGCGACCGGTAAAGTCAACTACCTGTATCCTGGTTACATTATCAGTTCCTTTAATGGTTAACTGATTGTTAACCGGGTTTGGATACATTGAAATAGCAGCTGCCAGGTTATCGGCAACACCAACAGGCTTAACAAGCACAAACGCTGATAATACAGGTTCACCAACCAGGAAGTCGAGACCGCCTGATACAGCAACCGGAGTTACTTCAAAGGCAACAAATTTGTCTGTCATCTCGGCATCAACCACCCATGAATCGGTAGTTGCACCCAGTATTTTCAGTTTATCTGTTCCTTCAGCATCGGTTGCATACCACCATTGGTATTTGCTTCCACCTTCCAGGTCACCATCAGCATCAGTATAAGTGTATGAGCCCTCAAGTGTTATTCCCACAACCGGATTACCAACAATAGCAACATCGGTAGCCGTAGGAGCCGCAACTCCTACAATATTTACTACTTCTTCAGCTTCGAAAGCACTTAATGGCATAGCATCAAAAGCAGCAGTTGTACCGGTACCATCGTAAGCAATGGTAACAGCCTGGCCATTGGTAATTGCTGTGGCCAATTCAAAGGTTACCACATTTGCATCGGTTCCTGTTCCGTAAAGGGTATCTATGGCAATCTCAACATCATCAGCCATCACGGTCCATCCGGTAGAAATACCTAAAGAATCGGGCATGTTTTTGCTAAACCATACAAATATCTTATCTCCCGCATCATTGGTTTCAGCGTACTCAAACATTGGTAATTCAAGCAGGCCTTTAAAGCGGGCAATACCTTGGTTGGCACTTAACATATAAATGTGGAAGAATTCTTCATCGGCTTCAACATGTACCCCACCTAATTCCTGATTTGCAGTTGACATGGTTTCGGATACACCAACTGTTACATAAGGAGCAGTAGTAATATCTTTAACTATGGTGTTCCATACGCCCGCGTCGTTCTTTTGATAGAATGCGGCCAACGTACGTCCTTTGTATGTAAAGACATTGGGTGAGTTCGACTGGTTATTAGTCATTCCAACACCTTCAATAGCACCCAGGTACATGCCGTCTTTATCAAAAATCTGCGGTTGCATACCCCGTCCGTCAACCAGGAATTTGGAATCGGCACTCGCCTCGAATGGAGCAACAGCTGCGGTAGAACCAATTGAAGTGGTATTCTGAAGTTCGATTACTGTAGGATCTCCAACAATACCTCCGGTTACCACCCAACGAATTACATATTTATTGGCTGATGCAGCAGCAAATATTACCGCATTGCCTGAAACATCGCCTTTAACGGTAAACTTATCGCCCAAACGCATGGGTACTGTACTTGTAAACTCAATCCACTTAACAGGGGCTGCCAATTCATCGGTCCATTTGTAAATTACAAAAGGAGCTCCACTGGCATCGGTTACTAATGGACAAGCTAAAATCTGACCATCATCGGATACTTCAACATCGCTAATTTTGAACAAACCTGCATCCATTCCCTCGGTATTCATCTGAGCAACTTCAGAACCACTGGTTTTGTCGAGCACAACCAGCTTGGTACCACCCAAACGGCTGGCCAGATAAATATGATCAGTTCCTAAAGCAAATCCTCGTTCGGTGCTTCCTGTTCCAATATATGAAGGAACAGCAGCCATCTTTGCTCCACGCATCCATACGCGTTCAAAGTCGCCATCATTAGTTGATTCAATGGTTGCGGCACTTGAAACAGCATCAACAGCTTCACCGGTTAATAAACCTCCTGAAACAGCTACCGGAGTAACTTCAAAAATCAGGAATTTACCAATCTGGGCATCAGTAACCAGGAAATCTTTATGGTTTGCACCATCGATGACGGTTTTATTGGTTCCGGCTGCATCGTCGGCAACATACCATTTAAATAATGATGCGCCTTCAGGATCGTCGGTATAATCGAAATAGGTATATTTTCCATAAACCACGGCACCCACTTCAGGATTACCCACAAATGCTACATTTTGAGCTTCAGGAGCACCTTCTGGTGGAGCAGGAGCAATAATACCTGTGGTATCGAAAGCTTCAACACCGTTTTCATCAGCTACTGTAACAGGTAATACACCAAAGAAAATGTATTTATCCTGATCGGCAGCTACCAATTGATACCTGTTGGTGTCGTTCGCAACGGCAGTTTTAATTCCATCCACTGCATCGGCACGATACCAGGTTAATACAGTATTTCCCTCTTCGTCTTCATTCAAGTCAGAATAAGTGTATGACCCGGTTAAGATACGTCCAACTTCCTGAATACCTGAAATAGCTACATTTTTAGCTTCAGGCACATAAGCCGGGAAAACCACAGCAGTAGCCGTTGCCACTGCAACAGAATCGCCCGTTGAGAAGTTTGGAGAACTTGAAACAGGAATTACGCTAAATAAGATAAACTTACCTTCGTCGGCAGGAAGCGGCATGTATTTCAATGTATCTTCAGCCACTTTAACTGCATTTGTTCCGGCTGCATCATCAGCACGCCACCATTTCAGAATTGATTCTGCTTCGGTATCGCCATCAGCATCGGTAAAGGTATAAGATCCGGTTAACAAGCCGTAAACATTAGGATCTCCTGCTATTACCAAATCAGAAGCCACCGGTTTAACTGCGGTTGAAGTTACCGGACCATAATAACCCGATTCAACCCAGTTGGTTTCGGCAGATAGAGTTCCAGTTTTAGCCACAGCCAATACACTAAACGACAGGTATTTATTCAGATGCTCATAAGCAACGGTTATTTCAGCATCGGTAGCAAATTCTGTTTTATTGGTTCCCTGATTGTCATCAGAAACATACCATTTATAGAGTGAAGTATCTTCTTCATCACCATTCACATCAATATAGGTATAACTCACCTGAGCGTTTGACCCCACCATGGCAAAACCAGTCATCATTAGGTTGGTTGCCAAAGGAGCCGCTTCAGGCGCCAGAGCTTTGATGTAATTTCCACCTGATAATGAATAAATAATATAGGTGTCAGTAAAAGGATAAGATACTACCACTTGTTCTTGTCCATTACCATAAACATGAGGCCATACACTTTCCAACACTGGGGCAGTGCCTTCAATTTCAACCACATCGGCAACAGTAACGTCTGATAAATCGGCGGCTTTCCCGGTAATATCAATTAAAAGAATTTTTCCAACGTTTGAAACAACTAAATAGTTTTTATCTCCCGAAGCAAATTCCTTTACATCCTGATTTACACCAGTAATAACGCCTGCAGGAATTTGAGCTACAATATTACCGGTTCCGTTAAACTTAACAGGTCCGGTAAGTTCTACGTTATTATACCAAAAACCATCGGTAATTTTAGTTCCCAGCGCCTGAACAGTAGGGGTTCTGACAGCTCCAAGACCAGTTAAATCCAAAGTATTAACAGCTCCCAAAACTCCATTAACCACTTCAAAATAGTATACCTTGGGAACATTTACAAAAGGTATAATTATCAAAGCTTCAGTTTGAAAATCCCCAAAAACACTAAAAGAACCGCCAAAATCATCGGCTGTACCTGAAGCATCTTTCCACAATAATTCTGGAACTGCATCTTCGTCCGCCCAATAATACAATTGAACAGGATTAAATTGATTGCTTGTACCGGTAGTAGCAAATAATGCTCCGCCATCGTCAACTTCCACGTCCCGAATACCATAACCCCAAGCGGGATCCAGCACTGTAGAAGGACTGATTGTCTTAATCAACTCTCCAGTAGATCCATCCAGGATGCGAATCATATTATCTTCAGCAACTGTTGAGCCATCGCCAGTATAAGCTCCTTCTGTCCCGGCCACATACAAATGATTGTTCTCGGGATTAAAATCCATTCCACGGTAATACCGATCGGCATTCCATGTATAATCTGTATTTGTTTTCTTCCACAGCTCGGAAGGCTGCGCATGGGCTATCAGGTTCCCAAAGAGGAACATGATAAGCAACAAACTTGTAAAAAATGTAGTTTTTCTTTTCATGTTGTTTTGTTTTAGGTAAAATAATATGCTCTTCTTATTCTATTATTAGTTTTTCGACACCTATTTTATTACCGTAAACCACCTGATACACATAAGTACCTGGTGCCAACCCGGCTGTATTTATTTCCATTTCCTGTGAACCACCCATTGCCCTGTCGGCTGTTATTCCCATAAAACGCCCGCTTAAATCGAACACTTTTACAGAAACTACCCCACTTGCATTTTGTGGCAACTCAAAACGAACTTTTGTGTAATCGTTTGCAGGATTTGGGAAAGCAGAAAGTTTGAAAGCTGAAGTTTGTTCCCGTTTAATTGAATTTGCCTGAATTCCGTCAATTCGATAGGCTGCAATACCATTTGAAGGGGCACAAACAAAAATATGCAATTGATTATCTAACACACCAAAATCAACAGCTCCTTCGCCATAAGCATTATCGAATTTTGTTCCAAAAGTGGGCGTGAATCCTATTACATCAGCATCGGTAACATTCTCGCCGTGTTTTGAGATATTAAAAACAAAAGCGCTTTGGTCGCCACTAAACATTCCCATATACAATGAGCCTCCAAATTCAAAAGTACGTCCAGCCAAAACCGATGAGGGAAATAATCCGGGTGAAAAAGCAACCTGAGTTAGATTGACACCACTGGTGGTAAACAAAGTGGGCAAAAAGCCTTTTCCACTCACATACATCCAGTCATTTTTTCCCGGAACACCGGCCACTGTAGGCGAGGTTCCTGCGTTAGTGATATCAGCCAGAGTAATAATTTGGGGTGCGGCATCAACAATACCTGCAGTTACTTTCCAGCGCATTACCTTGTTGCTTTCACCTGGAGCGGCATAAATATAAGCTTCGGTATCCCAGTTACCAATAACACTGAATTTATCTCCCATACGGTATCCTCCTTCAGTATAATTAATAATCATGGTTGGTATATCCTGTTCCCAACTCCATCGGTAAACCCGAAATGCTTTAACAGTTACTGAGCCATTTTCATTAGGAATATCAGGACCTGTAGCTAAGGTCATATTGCAGGCAAAAATACTTCCATCTTCAGTACAAACTATATTATTTAAGGGGTATCCTCCCCCATAATTCTGATCAGATGAAGTTATTCCTGCAGTTAAAAGTTTTGAAACACTAAATGCAGGAGCTTGCCCTGTTAAAGGATCCAAAACGTAAACATGTGGTTCACCGGTATCTAAAACCCCATTATCATCCGTATCCTCGGCATGGCGACTCGAAACGTATAAATGACCTGAGTATTCGCTGTAGGCAATACCACGTTCTACGGCAGCATAAGCAGGACTACCATCGTCAACTTCAGAGCCATCGGTAAACCATACCGGGGCATTTTCTCCGTAATGCGCCCAAATTTCAACAAAAGCCGTATCCTGAGCGGATAGTTTTGTGAAAATTGCAGCGATTACAATAAAAACAAAGAGTACAAGTTTTTTCATAAATCATTTTGTTTTATTGATTAGTAATTAGCTTGTTTGTAAAACCAGCAACCAAAAACATTGTTGCTGCCTCAATAATTTGAGCTATTGGGATAAACTTTTTAGCGTTTATTGCAACTTTTTTAGAGTCCATTAGCTTTGTTTTGTATTTTTGTATTACAAATTTACATTTTTTTGTGAAGCACCTAACATTTTTTCATTTTTTTTATCATACATCCTACTCTTTGATAAAAATAATGTCGCAAAATGGTCTTCTGTTTAAAAAACAATCAATTACAATTGGCTGATACACAAAAATTAAGGTTATTATTGCATTTGTATGACAAATACAAGGTGTTTTTTCACCTGCTGTGCAACACACTATTATACTATGAATGATGTATGACCTATTGTTTATATTGTTATAATTTTGTTGGAATCAAGCCTCTTTTTATTACAAAAAATGAATTATTACTCAAAAAAATATGCTTTATGAAACGATTGTTTATAATCCCTTTACTCTTTTATTCCTTTTCTCTTTTGGCTCAAAGTCCTAAATATGAATTTAGGGCCGTATGGGTTTCAACAGTAGCAAACATTGACTGGCCATCGAAAACTGGACTTACCAATGAACAACTCAAATCAGAAGTTATCAGAATCCTTGACAAGCAAAAAACCCTGGGAACCAATGCCATCATTCTGCAGGTTCGTCCTACCAGCGATGCTATTTACCCTTCAGAACTGGAGCCCTGGAGTCGTTATTTATCCGGCAAACAAGGCCAGGCTCCTGAATATAGTTTTGATCCGTTGCAATTTTGGATTGAAGAGGCACACAAGCGCGCCATGGAACTTCACGCCTGGTTTAATCCTTATCGAATTCAACAAAACATTAACGATGAGCTGGTAGAAAATCATATTTTTAAACAGCATCCTGATTGGGGATGGGTTTATGGCAATCGCAGCTATTTTGAACCTGGCAATCCGAATGTCTGGGATTTTATTAGCAAAGTGGTTACTGATGTGGTTTCCCGATACGATGTTGATGCCATTCATTTTGATGATTATTTTTATCCCTATCAGGTAAACAAAGAAGAATTTCCCGACTCATTAGCTTTTAAAAAGTTTGGCGGCAATTTTTATCCTGACAATTTGCACGCCTGGCGTCGCCATAATGTTGATACCATCATTCAAATTCTTAGTTCAGCTATAAAAAATGAAAAGCCCTGGGTAAAATTTGGAATAAGCCCATTTGGTGTTTGGCGCAATCGCTCGCAAGATATATTTGGTTCGGAAACTTCTGCAGGAACTACAAACTACGACGCCCTTTATGCTAATATTATTAAATGGCAACAAAACGGTTGGGTAGATTATACCATGCCGCAATTGTATTGGCGTGACGATCATCCTGCAGCAAATTTTACCACCTTAGCCTATTGGTGGAGCGACTTTACATTTGGACGGGCGATGTATCTGGGATTAGCCCCTTACCGGATCGATAAAAAATCGGATCACAAACTATGGCGAAAACCTAAATACTTTATAAAGCAAATTGAATTACTTCGTCAAATTGAAGGTATCGACGGATTTGGATATTTTAGCAGCAAACATTTTTTTAGAGAAGATTTTAAGCGCCTCAATAAAAAACTGCAAACCAAACTTTGCGTAACCCCAGCTATTGTGCCTCCCATGCCGTGGATTGACAATCAGGCGCCATTGCCACCGGTTAACCTCACTTTGAATGGAACCACATTGTACTGGACCGCAAGCGAAGCTTCCAACGAATTTGATAAAGCCCGGTTTTATGTGGTTTACTATTTCCCAACAAAACAGATAAAGCAGGTTAAAGATGACAGGTATATTATTTATAGTACCGGTGAATTAAAATACACTTTTGACAAGCTTCCTTCTGGTGGAGTAATTCGTGTAACATCGCTCGACCGGCTGAATAACGAAAGCCCGCTAAGCGATCCTATTGTTTTTCCTTAGCAAAAAACCAACTTTAAACAGTTAAAATTTTATAATAAAAGGTAAAGGCGTATATTTATATGATGTAATACCTAAGTATAAGACCTGATAAATAGTTCCTAAGCAAACAATTAAAAACTAATAGATTATTTTTCAACAATTTGTAAAAATCAGAACCCTTAGATAATTATAAAAGATTATTTCTATTTTTGCATCACGAACAATTAACCTAACTGTAAAATTAAATGGACGATATATTTCAGAATCTGGGCAACAGACAAACCTTAAGCCAAAAAATTGAAAGGACCATCGAAAATGCCATCCGCGAGAAAAAGCTTTTGGTAGGCTCAAAACTCCCTACTGAGCGTGAAATGTGTGCGGCTTTTGGGGTAAGTCGTACAGCTTTGCGTGAGGCCTTACGTCGATTAAGTGCCCGGGGGCTTATCAATATTCAAAAAGGAAGTGGCATGTATGTTTCTGAAATACGTATTGAGGATGCCATAAATACCCTGAACTTGTATTACGATCTCAAATTCGACAACAATTTGTTATCACAAATTATTGAAGTTCGCCGTTTATTTGAACCTGAAATTGCTAAGCTGGCTGCTAAAAACCGTTCTGAGGAGAACATTAAAGAACTCGATAAAAACCTTGTTGATTTTAAAAAATGCAACCACGACAATACGCAATTAGAAGCCGATTTAGATAATAAGTTTCACCTGATAATTGCCAAATCGTCGGGCAATCCCATTATGCAAATTACCATGGAACCCATTTATTCGCTGCTTCCGCGGATGCGTAATTATATTTACGGAAACATTGAAGGAGAAAAAGAGAACACCTTAAAATTACATGCCCTAATTATTGAAGCCATCCGTAAAAAAGATGTGAATGAAACCTACAATCTTATGAAACAACACCTGGATCGAACACAGGAAATTTACGATAAACACTTAAAATTCTTTTAAGAAAAAGGCTCCAAATTGGAGCCTTTATTGTTTATAGGTATACCCAAAGGAACAACATTTACACAGTTTTTATATTCTGATAATTCTCAATAGCATTGCGAACAGAACCATGCAATAAGAGCAAACGTTTTGATTCATCAATACTCAAACCCAATTCATCCATTATCATTCGGGAACCTCTTTCAATCAGTTTTTTATTGGTTAACTGCATGTCAATCATTTTATTTCCTTTAACCCGGCCCAGTTTAATCATAACCGAAGTGGTTATCATATTCAATACCAGTTTTTGAGCAGTTCCGGCTTTCATGCGGGTACTACCGGTTACAAACTCAGGACCAACAATGGCTTCTAAAGCAATATCCACTTCTTTTGCCAATTGGGTTTCAGGATTACAGGTAATGCAAGCGGTAAAAAGCCCCGATTTTCGGGCTTCACGAACTGCACCAATAACATAAGGAGTTCGTCCCGATGCGGCAATGCCAATAACCGAATCGTTAGCATGGGGTTCGTATTGCGCCATATCGCGCCAGGCTCCCTGTTCATCATCCTCGGCCGACTCTACTGCTTTGCGAATGGCCTGATCACCACCTGCAATCAAACCAATAACAATATCGTAAGGAACGCCAAAAGTAGGCGGAATTTCTGAAGCGTCAACAATGCCTAAACGGCCGCTGGTTCCCGCTCCCACATAAAACAATCGCCCCCCTTTTTTAATTCGAGGTATAATTTGATCAACTACTCGCTCAATTTCGGGAATAATTTTATTCACGGCCATATGCACAGTACTATCCTCCCGGTTAATATTCTCAAGCAATTCCTTAACCGTCATTTTTTCCAGATTGTCGTAGCGCGACGATGATTCTGTAATATTTATCATAATTTACTAATTCTTGCTTTTTATGGTTTTATGATAGGCCACTAAATCGTCAATGGGTGATTGCACAACTCTGGGTGTTTCAAATCCTTTAGCTATCATAACCTGATTTAGAACTGCGTTAAAATGAAAAGCTATGGAACCGGCAAAAACAACCGGTAGTTCCTTGCTATGTGGTAGCTTTAGAATATTTTTAACTACAAAATCTTCCAGTGAATCATAAACTAGCTTATATATCTCCGGCTCATTAAGTTCCGCTTTTAACAAGCGCGTTAAAGATGCCAGGTAACGATTGGGTAAGGGTTTTTTATACACACTTTCAATTATGGTGTTTAAATCAAATTCACCCAATTTAATAAGTTTCTGAGACAGTTCCGGAGAAAAATCGCGTTTTAGTAAGGCATTGATAAAACGCTTCCCCATATAGGCTCCGCTTCCCTCGTCACCCAAAATATAACCCAAAGCAGGTATTTTATCAACAAGCTGCATTCCATCGTACATGCAGGAATTGGAACCCGTACCTAAAATACAAGCGATACCCGGTTTAGTTCCCAGCAAAGCTCTTGCAGCAGCAAGCATATCGTCGTTGATAAAGATTTGAGTATTTTCTCCAAAAAACTGAACAAATATTTTAAGCAAGCCCTCTTTAATCTGATTATTTGCCAAACCAGCACCATAAAAGAAAACTTTCTCGATGGAGCTTCTATACATATTAATGTCTGACTCAGTTAAGACCCGAATAATTTGATCCTTTTCTGAAAACAAGGGATTTATACCAATGGTGGTTAACGACAGGGTTGAATCACCGTTTATCAATCGCCAATCGGTTTTGGTCGATCCTCCGTCTGCTACTAAAAACATACGTACTATTTGATTTATATTCGTACTATCTCCGAAATTTAGTCCTAAATAAGCCTATCTTTCATGTTATAGTGTACAAAGTCCATTTATAAAATTTTTGTCGCTGCTAAATTACAAAAAATATTTTATAAGATGTAATATGTATTACACATTTTGCATTTTTGAATAATATGCCTTACTTTTGGAGGGCAAAATTTGATAAAAATTCAGCAATGAGATTACTAAAAACCCCTGTTTTTTTAAGTATCCTGATTATTTGCTCAGTCTTTTTAAACAAGGCGTTTGCTCAAATGCCGGCCTTACCGCACCGCAGCCCTGCCTATTCAATAATTGAATCGCTTACCAACCAGCATATCAACAGTACATTGCTCAATTATAAAACCGGTTACTATAAAAAAGACTCCACAAAAATTGACACCATTATAATTGATGTAAAAAAGAAAACTATTGCGGTTTATTTTGATAAAAACCTTGCCAATGCTCCGTTCAGGCCTGAAACAATTAACTGGCTTGAAACGGAGGCAAAAAAAGCACTGGGCGAGTTGTATGATAACTACAACATTGAATTCTTTACTAACAAAAAATCGTTTAAATCATACATTCCCAACTACTACAGAACTTCAAAAAAGGATATCGATAAAACCAGAATTCCAAATAAGTTCAATCGCAATTCAAATCCATTGGTGCATAACAACTCAAAACCTGAGGAATATGAACCCATATTACAAGCTATAAATATTGCACTGTGGCACAGTCATGGTTGGTATTACGAACTCACGCTCGACAGGTGGGAATGGCAAAGGGCGCGCTTGTTTCAAACCGTTGAAGATTTAAGTACCATGGCCTATGTGCTTCAGGGAGTGGTTCCCATGCTCGAAAATGCTGGAGTTCAGGTATTCCTTCCCCGTGAACGTTCTTTTCAAACACACGAGGTTATTGTCGATAATAATGGAAGTACAGGAAATAGTATTTATCGCGAAAACATAAAATCAAAATCAGAAAATTCTGGTTTTGCCATAGGCAATCCACCTTACATTACTGAAAATCCATTTAAGCTGGGAACCTATACCCAATTTACCTCGCACAAACAATCGATGGAATTTATTGAATGGATTCCGGAGATACCTGAATCGGGCAAATACCCGGTTTACATTGCTTATCATCATCAAAAAGAGAATTCCGACAAAGCACAGTATAAGGTACATCACACCGGAGGAATTACTGAGTTTGATGTGAATCAGCAAATAGGTGGAGAAACCTGGATTTATCTGGGCACTTTTCATTTTAATCGGGGAATTCATGCCGACTCCGGTAAAGTAGTACTGACGGGAAAAACAACTAAAAATAACCAAAACCTCACGGCCGATGCCGTTCGATTTGGTGGTGGAATGGGAAACATTAGCCGGAACGGAAAAACAAGCGGCCGACCGCGCTACCAGGAAGCTGCCCGATACTACTTACAATATGCGGGCATGCCCGATTCGCTGGTTTGGTTATTGAACCGCGAAAAAGAAAACGATTACAGCGACGATGTTCAAAGTCGTGGTGAATGGTTGAATTACCTGATGGGAGCTCCGGCAGGTCCCACAAAAAACCGGAATATTCCCGGATTGCAAATACCGGTTGATTTGGCGCTTGCTTTTCATACCGATGCAGGAATTGCTGGTTCTGACAGTGTGATTGGTACGCTGGGAATTTACAGCACAACCCAGGGTAATCCCGCTTTCCCCAATGGGATTTCGAAAATGGCATCGCGCGATTTGACTGATTTGATTCAAACCCAATTGGTAACCGATATTCGACAAAAATACGACACCAGCTGGATTCGTCGTGGATTGTGGGACAGGGCTTACAGTGAAGCGTTCCGTCCCAATGTACCCACCATGCTGCTCGAATTGCTTTCGCATCAAAACTTTTTAGATGCCCGCTTTGGCTGGGAACCCATGTTCCGCTTCGACGTTTCGCGGGCTATATACAAAGGAATTCACCGGTTTTTATCTGTTCAATACAATATTCCGTATGTAATTCAACCCTTACCTGTTTCCCATTTTAACTTACAGATAAAAAACAACAACCAACTCGAACTGAGCTGGAAACCCGTTAGCGATCCGCTGGAACACACCGCTGAACCGGAAGGTTACCTGGTTTACACCCGAAAAAACGGACAGGGCTTCGATAACGGACAATGGACCGATAAACCGTTCTTCCTGATTTCGAATCCTGAACCTGAAACCATTTATTCTTTTAAAGTAACCGCTGTTAATAAAGGTGGTGAAAGCTTTCCATCGGAAATACTTTCAGCCGGAATTGCTGAAAATGCACCCGGAACCGTTCTTATTGTCAATGCTTTTGACCGCATAGCAGGTCCGGCAGCGTTGGATGAAACCCGAATGGCGGGATTCATTAACCGAATGGACGAAGGCGTTGGATACCATGCAACTATTCATTATACGGGTTCGCAATACGATTATGACCGGAATTCTCCCTGGCTCGATGACGATTCACCGGGGTTTGGTGCTTCGGGAGCCGAAATGGAAGAAAAAATCATTCCCGGAAATACCTTCGATTATAGTTTTGTTCATGGACAATCGATTCTTAACGCGGGCTATAGTTTTGTTTCCATAAGCGACGAGGCGTTTACCGAATCGTTAACAGAACCTGAAACTTATTTTATGATAGATTTTTTGGCTGGCGAAGAAAAAACACATTACCTGCCCAAAAACGATTCTGTTGCCCATTTCACTCTTTTTTCCGATGAATTGCTGAAAAATTTACAAAGCTATCTGAATCAGGGAGGTAATTTACTAATCACCGGAGCGCACATTGGCAGCGATGTAAAACTCAATCAACAGGATTCATTGATCGGGGCAGCCTTAAAATTTAAATGGCGAACCAATCACGCATCGCGCCTGGGTAAGACTTATTTTACCGACACCTCGTTAGCCACACAACTTAACGGCTTACAGTTTAATACCTTTTATCATCCACTGATTTACAAGGTGGAATCGCCCGACGCTATTGAACCTTACAACAATTCGTCGAAAACCATTATGCGCTATGCTGAAAATAACATGAGTGCAGGAGTTTTATACACGGGAAATTATAAAGTTGCTGCCTTTGGCTTTCCGTTTGAAACCATTCTGCTAAAAAACGATAGGGATGCTTTTATAAAATTGATTATTAACACATTTACAAAAGAAACAAATAAACAATAAACCTGAAAAACAAACTATTTATGAAAACCATTACTTGTTTTATTCCCTACCAGACTCCCGAAATTTGGGAAAATTTTTTGAAGGATTTAGAGCAAAACGATCATATAAAAACCATTTATTTATTAGGTAAGCCAGATGCAAAAACCCAATGGAATAAAGCAAAAGCGCTGAAAACTGAGAGCATTTCTAAAACAACTACTTTAAAAAAAACTGCCGATGTTGTAGATACCGATTACGTGCTTTTAATTACTAAAGAAACCGAAATAAAACTGGGCCAGTTTGCCCTGGAACGTTTTATCAGTATGGCTGATGATACCGGCGCCGGGATGGTTTACTCTGATTACCTGCAAGTTGCCGATGGCAAACAAAGCAATCATCCGGTAATTGATTACCAGGAGGGCAGTTTACGCGACGATTTCAATTTTGGCCCGCTTTGGTTTATCAACAATGACGTTTTTAAGAATGCTGTAAACAGTTTTAGCGAGTCCTATGATTTTGCCGGTTTGTATCAACTTCGTCTGGCCATTAGCCGAAATCAGGAATTATTTCACATTCCTGAACCGCTCTATTCACAAATTGAATGGGATACGCGTGCTTCAGGAAAAAAGATTTTCGATTATGTTGACCCAAAAAACCGGCAGGTTCAAATTGAAATGGAAAAAGCCGCAACTACACATTTAAAAGCCATCGGCGGATACTTAAAGCCTGATTTTAAAGCCGTAAACCTTAACGAAGGTAATTTTCCGGTGGAAGCTTCGGTTATTATCCCGGTTCGTAACCGAGAAAAAACCATTGCCGACGCCATTGATTCGGTGATGAAACAAAAAACGCGTTTTGACTTCAACCTAATCATTGTTGATAATCATTCAAGCGATCGAACCACTGAAATTATTCAATCGTATGCAGCAAAATACAAAAACCTGATTCATGTTATTCCCGAGCGCACCGATTTGGGTATTGGTGGCTGCTGGAACCTGGCTGTTCATCACGAACTTTGCGGAAAATTCGCCATTCAGCTTGACAGCGACGACCTTTACAAAGACGAAACCACCCTGCAACAAATTGTGGATACTTTTTACAAAGAAAAATGCGCTATGGTGATTGGCTCGTACCAAATGACCAACTTTAAGTTGGAAGAAATTCCACCGGGATTAATTGACCACAAAGAATGGACTCCCGATAACGGACGAAACAATGCATTGCGCATTAATGGATTGGGTGCTCCACGAGCTTTTTATACTCCGGTTTTCCGAAGTATTAAAATACCCAATACCAGTTATGGCGAAGATTATGGTTTGGGACTGGCCATCAGCCGACATTATCAAATTGGCCGAATATATAACTCCCTTTACCTGTGTCGCCGATGGGAGGACAATTCCGATGCTTCGCTCAGCATTGAAGCCATGAACAAACACAATTATTACAAAGATAAACTGCGCACCGTGGAACTTAAAGCGCGCATACAACTAAATAAGAGCAAATAACCTAAGCATTGGAAAGAAACAATTATAAAAACTGCATTTATCATTTTATCATTCAATGAATTACCAAAGCAAATCAAAAAATTTATTTCTGGAACAAAAGACCAATTGGCCGCTACTGGCAGCCAATACAGAAGGTTTAAAAAATGTACAGCTCAAAACTTTTGTGTACGATGGTTTTCAGATAAACCTACAATTTAATCCTAAGCGGATTACCTCATCGGCAGCAAAAGTGGATAAAGCATCGATTGAGGCGCGAAAATGTTTTTTATGTGCCGCAAATCGCCCCAATGAACAGTGTGGTGTTACATTTGAAAATAAATATGAAATACTTTGCAATCCCTTTCCTATTTTTCCGGAGCATTACACCATAGCCCACAACGAACATATACCGCAGGAAATAAAGCATTCGTTTGCCGATATGTTAGCGCTGAGCAAAGCACTCCCCGATTTAGTGGTTTTTTACAACGCCCCAAATTGCGGGGCTTCGGCTCCCGACCATTTACATTTTCAGGCCGGAAACACGGGCTTTTTACCCATTGAAAAAGAGATTGAAACACTTAAAACAACCTATGGTAAAACACGAATCAAAAAGTCAGGTCTTGAACTTACAGCCATTAACGATGGTTTGCGAAAAATGCTTGTGCTGGAATCATCAGAAAAAGATTCGTTGATAAAAGCTTTCGAGCCTTGTTATGAATTTACCAGCAGACTGGTTCACAACCAAGACCCCATGCTTAACATACTGAGCTGGTACAGCAATGCCTGGCGTGTAATTATTTTTCCCCGCGAAAAACACCGCCCCTGGCAATATTTTGAAGAGGGCGAAAAAAACATCCTTTTAAGTCCGGCTTCGGTCGATTTTGGGGGAACCCTGATAACTCCACTGGAAAAAGATTTTACAAAAATCAGTCGTGACGATATAAGCAACATCATGCAACAATTGACCCTTAACGATAAGAATTTCGAAGAACTGACTGATTATTTAAAAAAAAACATTAAATAAGCAACATGATTTCGGTGCAAAACTATACCGACCCTTACTTTCAGCAAGTGTTGGATTTACTCAACCAAAGCAAGTCCTTCGACAGCTTTACCGAGCCCTTGCTTAAAGAAAAAATGTACGACGACCCAACCTGGAACCCGGAACACACCTGGATGGCTTTGCATAAAAGTAAAGTAATTGGCTTTATGCAAGGTGTTACCCGAAACATTCGCGGTTCAAAATTGGGTTATATCAAGTTAATGGCTGTGCACCCCGAATTCCGGCGTCAGGGAATTGCATCAAGGCTTTTTGAACTTTTGGAAAAGCAACTCAGTGAATTACAAATGGAAGCCCTGCGGATTTACGATGTCCCCCTTAATTATTTTATGCCAGGTATCGATCCCCGGTACACCCCGGCTGTTTGCTTTGCCGAGAAAATGGGATTCAAAAAAACGGGCGATGCCATTAATATGCAGGTTGATTTAATGGCTACAGATTGGGATGCATCAGAAAAAATAGCCGAATTAAAAAAAGCATCCATTGAAATTAAACGGGCAACATTAAACGACAAAGAAGAACTTTTCGATTTTATTTCAGAAGATTGGATGCTATGGCAAAATGAGTTGGAAATGGCTTACCGATTTGCTCAACCAGCTATTTTTATTGCCCGGCAAAATGGCAGACTTAAAGCCTTTGCAGCTTACGAAGGAAACAATCAGGGAACGGGTTGGTTTGGTCCCATGGGAACACATCGCGACTTACGCGGAAAAGGTGTTGGCAATGTTCTCCTTTATCTTTGCCTGTCCGACATGAAGCATCAAGGACATACAAGCGCCACCATTCCCTGGGTTGCCCCCATCGCTTTTTATTCACATTATGCAAATGCAGTTATCGACCGGGTTTTCTGGCGCTACGAAAAAAAACTAAAAAATGAATAATCACATACTTTTTATCGGCGATAGCCTTACGCAATGGGGTAACTGGAACGAATTATTTCCACAATTTACCATTGAAAACCTGGGTCTTGCCGGCGATAAAACCATCGACATTATACAACGGATGCCGCTTTACCAAACAAAACAAGCCACAACCATTTTTTTGATGGTTGGAATTAATGATTTAGCCAATGGAATACCCGTTGCATCGATACTGATGAATTATAATACGTTGCTTAACCAAATGCATCAATACTGGCCAACGGCAAAAATACATCTGTTGAGCTTGCTTCCTGTTGAATACGAATCGTTTACCCATACAGCCATCTATCCTCAAAATGTAGAAAAACTAAATGCTGGAATTGCGACTTTGGCGAACGAAATAAATACTTTTTATGTTGATATAGCTCCTGCTTTTTCTAATGGAAATGGAAATTTAAACCCAATGTACACCTACGATGGCCTACATTTGAATAATGCGGGATATTTGGTATGGAAAAAGGAAATTGAGACTTACTTACAAAATTAATTACAGCCTATGGAATCGTCACCAAACATACAAATTGGCATAGTAAAACGCGATAAACTGAGTTTTAAACTGGCCGGAAAATTTAAAATTTCAAATACCGGTAAGAATTGCTTCAATGTTTGCCAGGCCGGCATAAAAAACGGAGCTATTGAACTTACCACTGAAAACGGAACACAAACATTTACGAAAGAAGTAAGTTTTCTTCCCTGTAACCTTTCGGCCGATCATTTTGAAATAAAAGCGGTTACCATTGGAATCGATTTTCATTGGGAACAGGAAGAAGATCAAAGGTTTCAGGGTGCTTTAAAATTATTGGTTCTCGATGGCGCCATTCAGGCTATAAATGTTTTACCCATCGAAAACTATCTGGTCAGTGTAATTTCGTCGGAAATGAGTGCCAACAGTTCACTAAGTCTGTTAAAAGCTCACGCCATTATTTCGCGTAGCTGGTTGCTTGCACAAATTGAAAAACAAAAAAACCTAAGCAAAAAAGAAAAAGTTTATAAGCCCATCCAACAAACCGATACTGAATACATTCGTTGGTACGATCGCGAAGACCACAAGCATTTCCACGTATGTGCCGACGACCACTGCCAGCGCTATCAGGGAATTACCCGGGCTCATAATCCACAGGTAATAAAAGCTGTACAGGAAACTATGGGAAAAGTGTTGAAATACAAGGGAGCAATCTGTGACGCGCGCTTCTCAAAATCGTGCGGCGGGGTTGCCGAACTTTTTGAAAACTGCTGGGAACCAGTACCGCATGCCTACTTAAGCGCAGTTATTGATTCACCTGAGCCCGACAAAATTTCTACATTGGATTTACGCATCGAAAAAAATACAGAGCAATTTATCAATTCCAATCCCAAGGCCTTTTGCAATACCAGCAATGTGAAAATACTCAGCCAGGTTTTAAACGATTACGACCAATCGGCCAATGGCTTTTTCCGTTGGAAGCTTGATTATTCCCAGAAAGAACTCTCGGCACTGGTTCTGCAAAAATCGGGAATCGACTTTGGAACAATAACTGATTTAATTCCTGTGGAAAGGGGAACTTCGGGTCGCTTAATAAAACTCAAAATAATTGGAACTAAAAAAGAACTGGTAGTAGGTAAAGAGCTGGAAATTCGCCGCTGGTTAAGCCCTACACATCTTTACAGTTCGGCCATTACCATCGAAAAAACCAATGCTGATTTTATAATCCGTGGAGCTGGTTGGGGCCATGGTGTGGGTTTGTGCCAAATTGGAGCCGCAGTTATGGGCGAAAAAGGATATTCTTCTGATGAAATTCTAATGCACTACTACCCGGGAGCAAACATTGAAAAAACATATTAAGATTATAGTTAATTAAAGTTGAACTTTACAAATAATTAAAACCGGAAACAGAACTAAACATGCTGAAAACAAAAAAAACAGATAACAAAGGAGCCTGGTTCTGGGTTCCACCGCTTTATTTTGCCGAGGGAATTCCCTATATAATTGTGATGACTCTTTCGGTAATTTTCTACAAACGGATGGGCATTTCAAACACCGAAATTGCACTATATACCAGTTGGTTGTACTTACCATGGGTAATTAAACCTTTATGGAGCCCCATGGTTGACATACTAAAAACCAAACGTTTCTGGATTATCGCCATGCAATTACTTATTGGTGCCGGACTGGCCGGAGTAGCTTTTACCATTCCGTTGCCAAACTTTTTCCAATATACCCTGGCTTTTTTCTGGCTACTGGCATTTAGTTCGGCCACACACGACATTGCTGCCGATGGTTTTTATATGTTGGGACTCTCAAAACACGACCAGGCATTTTTTGTGGGAATCCGCAGTACATTTTACCGCATGGCCATGCTTACCGGGCAAGGCTTGCTGGTTATTCTGGCCGGTCACTTTGAAGCAAAAACCGGTCTCCCTCCGGTAAAAATACAGGTAAATGCTGTTTCCACCGCTGATTCGTTATACTTTAACCCTTTGGGTATCAATATACAAAGCGATTCATCAAAAACTTTCTTTTTTACTAAGGAACAGGTAGTAATCAGCCATCAGAAAATTGATAAAAAACAAGCTACGCAATTTTTAGATTCACTGGAGCAATGGAACCTGAAACACAATTTTTACCAGCCCGATACCGAAGTTAGCTTCGATAAAAACAAACAAAGCTGGTGGCAAAATAATGTTGCTTTACCTTTAAAAACGAGCCTGAGCAAACTCTTTAACACCCCAAATGCTGACCTTAACTTAAGTACAAGCGGAAATATAGGATACACTTATTTTTACCTGAGTCGGCAACCTGCTGACAACGAAAAGGTAATTCTAAACTTTAGCCACGAACAAGGCGACAAAAGCTTATCGCTGGCAAAAAGTTACCGCTACGAGTTCACTTCTCAAAACTGGAACATACCTGCCTTTGCCGCATTTGTTGTCGACCCCAAGCTTGAAAAAGAAGCATCGGCTTTATTTGTAGGCTTATCGGGTAATATTTCACTGGCCTGGACCATTGTATTTGCCATTATTGCCGTTGTTTTTGTCGGGTTTTTTATTTATCACCGCATGATATTACCCAAACCCCTTACCGATCAACCCAACTTAAACGAAAACGGAAACCTGCTGAAAGAATTCGGACTCACCTTTCTGGAATTCTTTAAAAAGAAAAACATTGGAGTCATTCTTTTCTTTCTTTTAGTTTATCGACTTGGTGAATCACAACTGGTAAAACTGGCTTCACCCTTTTTATTGGATGCCCGCGAACTAAACGGACTGGGCCTCACTACCGGCGATTTGGGGCTTATTTACGGAACCATTGGCATTGTAGCTTTAACACTGGGCGGTATAATTGGTGGAATAGCTGCATCGCGTAAAGGATTAAAATACTGGCTTTGGTGGATGGTATTGGCCATGAACCTGCCCAACCTGATGTACGTTTACCTCTCGTTTACCTTGCCCTCGTCGCTTTGGATAGTGGGCGCATCGGTAGCCGTTGAACAATTTGGCTACGGTTTTGGATTTACCGCTTACATGCTTTACATGATTTATGTTAGCGACGGAAAATACAAAACAGCCCATTTTGCCATAACCACCGCATTTATGGCTTTAGGAATGATGATACCGGGAATGATTAGCGGTTGGCTTCAGGATATAATTGGTTATCAGAACTTTTTTGTTTGGGTAATGTTTTGCACCATCCCAAGTTTTATTATTATTCCTTTTTTAAATGTTGACCCCCAATTTGGGAAAAAAATAACAACACAAGACACTGCAAACTAATATTTTATACCAACTACTAAACTAACTAATTAATGAAGAACAGCATTTATTATCTCAAAACTTAAATAGTAGCGTTATGAAATTTGAGTCAAGCGTTGAACAAAAGTTCTTTGAACTCAGTGGTCAAAACAACATGACCAGCAACATTCCTTATATTACTGTTGATAATTTTCCAAAACTTGGGTTTTTTACAGCCTTACGTTTTTTAGAATGGGCGAATGAAAATCCCAACGGAGTAATCAGCTTACCTACCGGTAAAACCCCCGAGTATTTTATTAAATGGACCCGGTATTTGTTAGAAAACTGGACCAGTAAAAAAGTGTCGGAATACAAAGAAATGTACGGCCTTAACTTTGGGAAAAAACCGGTATTAAAAGATTTGTCGTTTGTTCAGATTGATGAGTTTTACCCCATCAGCTCCAAACAGCACAATAGTTTTTATCATTATGTAAATAATTTTTACATCGACGGTTTTGGTCTCGATCCTGCCAATGCTTTGCTGATAAACTGCGACAAAATTTCCTTGTACGAAAACCGTCATTTTACCGATGTCTTTCCCGACAATCGGGTCGATTTAAGTTTACGCTACCGCGAAGCCAAATCGTCGGTGGAACTCATGCAACAAAAATCGATTTTTATGATTGACGACTGGTGCACCGAATACGAAGAAAAAATACGGGCAAAAGGAGGCATTGGATTCTTTTTAGGAGGCATTGGCCCCGATGGTCATGTGGCTTTTAATACCCGCGGTTCCGACCGATATTCTACTACACGGCTCACCCCAACCAACTTCGAAACCCAGGCTCAGGCAGCTGGCGATTTGGGAGGAATTGAAGTATCGAAAAACCGCCTGGTAATTACCATCGGTCTTGAAACTATAGCCTACAATCCCGATGCCGTAGCCCTTATTTTTGCGGCAGGTGAAGCCAAAGCCGATGTAATTAAAGACGCACTCGAAAACCAACCCTCCAATATTTATCCGGCTACCGTACTCAAAAAATTAAAAAACAGCCGCTTTTACATTACCAAAGGAGCCGGTGTTAAACTTACCGATTCAACTAAACGCTTTTACATTACCGGCCCATGGACTCAGGATAAAAGCGAACGGGCTATTCTTGAACTCTGCAAAAAACTGGGTAAATATGCACATCACCTTACGCTCGACGATTTAAAAAACGATACCTATTGTAAGCTGATTCCCAATTTGAGTCTTAATACGGTTAAGGATGTAATTAAAAGTCTTGAAGCCAAACTCTTGAAAGGATGCACAGCCGAACACCACCAAATGTATTATCATACCGGTCCGCATCACGACGATATTATGTTGGGGATTTTACCCCATGTGCATCGCTTGTCGCGAAACGAAACCAACGATGCTCATTTTTCGGTGCTCACTTCTGGATTTACAGCGGTAACCAATCAGTTTATTATTGATGTACTAAAAGACACCAAAACTTTTCTGAACATCGACCAGATACAAATGGTAAAATATCCTGACTTTTTTGAAGTCGGCTATAAGCACAAATGGGATAAAGATGTTTATCATTATTTAAATAAAGTAGCATCGGGCGAACCACACGAACGACGCCGTGGACTTTGCCACCGGATAGTTCGGGCAATTGTAGCCATTTATCAGGTGAAAAACCAGAATGAACTGCGCGATAAAATTGACGACATACTATCGGTATTGCGTAACAGCTACGACGGACAAAAGAATCCACCGGAAGTTCAAAAACTAAAAGGCATGGTGCGTGAGTTTGAAGAAGAAATGGTTTGGGCTCATTTTGGTTTTCAGGTAAAAAACGTACATCACCTTCGACTGGGTTTTTACACCGGTGACATTTTTACCGAACAACCCGAACGCGAACGCGATGTTCAGCCAATTTTACAACAATTCCGCGATTTAAAACCCACGGTAATAAGCCTGGCTCTCGACCCCGAAGGCAGTGGCCCTGACACCCACTACAAAGTATTGCAGGCCATTGCCGATGCGGTTAAGCTTTGGGAAAAAGAAGAAGATTTATCGAATCTCCGCATCTGGGGTTATCGTAATGTATGGTTTAAATTTCACGCGTCCGAAGCCAATGTAATTGTACCGGTATCCTTAAACGCCATGGCTGTTCTCGACACCTCGTTTACCAACTGTTACCTTAGTCAGGTCGATGCCTCATTCCCCAGCTACATGCTCGATGGAAAATTCAGCGATTTAGCAAAAAACATCTGGGTTGATCAATTGAAAGACATTCAGTTGATTCTGGGTAAAGACTATTTCTATCAAAACGAAAGTCCCCGGATACGGACTACTCATGGACTTATCTTTTATCGCGAGATGAGTGTTAAAGAATTCCTGCAGGAAGCCCGCGAACTGGAAAAATCGATGGAAGGAGTTATTTCCTAAATAATCTACCACTCATCCTCAACAAAATGAGGATGAGTTCCTTTTTTTTTGAAAAGAATCGATAAAACTTGCCTTTATGAAAAACCTACAAACATTATTATTGCTGGCTTTGCAATTCTTTTGGGCTGCAACAGTATGGGCACAACTCAACTATGATACCGTTCATGTAATAACAGCTGGTTCGGGAATGGTACTCACAAAAATTAATGAAACAACCCAACCATGGACTATACAGGTTTTTGAAATTGATTTAAACAACCCCTACCTTGCTTTTGAAACGGTAAAAGCTACCGATAAACTCGTAGGACTAGAAAAAACCTCGAAAATGGCCATACGCAAAGAAACGGCCCAGCGAAAAGTAGTTGGTGCCATTAACGGTGATTTTTATAGCGGAACCGGTGTGCCTACAAATGTCCAGGTGGTTAACGGTGAGATGTTGCGAACACCAAACGGACGAATTACTTTTGGTT
Organism: Bacteroidetes bacterium HGW-Bacteroidetes-4; assembly: GCA_002840905.1. GTDB lineage: Bacteria > Bacteroidota > Bacteroidia > Bacteroidales > SZUA-534 > GWE2-40-63. The sequence continues at coordinate 66,743 of PHDD01000014.1, forward strand.
TTGCCGATACAAAAACCCCGCTCTTTGCCACACCATCGTTTACCGGAAAACTAATTTGTAAAAATCAGGAGCATATCATCAACAATGTAAATGCAAGCCGAAATACCGATCAACTCATTTTATATAATTCGTATGAGGGCACCAGTACCGGTACCAATGAGCATGGAACCGAAATTTATTGCATCCCTATTTCTGACTGGACTGTGAACGACACAGTTTGGTGCATTGCCAGCAATAAGGAAGAAAATGTGGGCAATATGAACCTCACCAAAGGGAATGCCGTTCTTTCAGGACATGGAACGGCAGCAGCATTTCTTTCCTCTGCCGTAAATATCGACGATACCATAGGGATTATTTTACAATTGAGCAATGCCCCGGATCACATTACTCAACTTATTGGTGGAAACCCGCTTTTGGTAAGCGAAGGCTTAAATAAAACCGATGCCAATTTGCCCAGCCATGGCTATGAAAGGCATCCACGAACTGCCGTTGGCTTTTCGGCAGATAGTAGCAAACTTTATTGGATTACTGTTGATGGCCGGCAGGCCTCAAGCATTGGAATGACTATGTATGAACTGGCAGAGTTCATGTTGGGAATTGGTATTTATCACGGTATAAATCTCGATGGTGGTGGCTCAACTACCCTGGTAGTAAATCATCAGTTAGAAAATTCACCATCGGATGCTTCGGGTGAACGAAATGTAGCGAACGCGTTTTTAGCCATTTCAACCGCTCCCCAAGGCGATTTGAATTACATAAAAATTCAACCCGACCCGCTTCATATAAAATATGGTGCTACTCAGACCATTTCCCTTACAGCTTACAATCAATACAATAATGTAATGGAAATGGATAGCGCACAAATTACCTGGCATCAAAGCAACAATGCCGGAACTTTACTAAACGGTTCTCTGTTCAAAGCCAACGGAACGGCAAAATCGGGCTATTTAAAAGCTGGATATCAAAATTTATCGGACAGCATTGCCATTAACATAGTTCCCATGGATAGTTTATGGATTGAACCCGAAGGAAGCGTTACCGATTCCATTCAACCGGTGGCTTTTACAGCAAAATCGAAAAATACAAACAGGACGGTTTATCAGATTCTGCCCGAAGTTATCAGTTGGTCGGTTGCCGATGAATCTATTGGCACCATTACACAAAAAGGAGTTTTTACAGGCTTAAAAAACGGAACCACCGAAGTTATTGCTACCGTTGACGGTGTAATTGCCCGCCGCGAGGTTACGGTGCAGATTATCCGCGGTACAGTGCTGCTCGACCCCATGGAAACTCCCGAAAGCTGGAATATCAGCTCTGAATTTATGGATACGGTGATACTAAAATTAACGAATGAAAGTTTTACCGAAGGTACCGGTTCAACCGAAGTGGAATATAAATTTACCTATATGGGTCGTATTCCGGCCTTTATACTTTCAAAAACCATTGAAACAGCGGGAATGCCTGATTCGGCCTGGGTTGATATGTTGTTCGACGGGAAAGAACAACGTGTATCGTTCCGGTTTACCACTCAAAGTTTTGATAATGTTTTTTCCTATTCGCCCATAAAAGAACGAACCAACTGGGGAATTATGGGAGGTGAAATTTTACAAAAGGAAACTAGTGAATATCCCTTAAGGTTTGAGCAGGTAAAAATTGAATTCTGGAAAAATCCCGATTGGGTTATGAATCAGGTTTATTCTGGAAAAATATACCTCGACAACCTCAGGCTTAGTTACCCGGGACACGAACCCATAATGGTTAGCATTAAACCTGAGAATCCTTTGATTGAAGGCTTGCGTATTTTTCCCAATCCGGCAAAACAAACAATTACCTTGGAATTTGAAGCAAAAGAAAATGATATCTTATTTCTAAAAATCTTTGATTTGCAAGGTCGGCTGGTCAACAATTCAAAAATCAATGTGCTGCCGGAAACCGCTGAGTTTTCACATACCATAGCCCTGCAAAACCTAAAGCCGGGGATGTATTTTATTCACCTAAACTTCGAAAATCAAAGCGTGGTAAAAAGTTTTGTTGTACAATAAATAAGTTTTATACAGGTGGAAAACAACCTTTTTTTTCATGTTTGTTTTCCACTTGGTTTTTTATTATAAGCAGAAAACCTAAGCTTTTATACCTATAAACCATTCTGCAAATTGTTTTTATCTTTGACAGGATGGGAATTCTCAGCAACACATTTTACAGAAGCATAATTTAAAACTGGTCTTATGGAACTGAAATACATTATTCTTTTGCTTTTCTTTATACTAACCCCCATAGCGGTTATTTACATCGAAAAACGGTACGACATTGTTAAAAAAGTGGGAGCCGTGCTGCTTTGCTATGCCATTGGTTTGCTTATTGGCAATCTGAATATGTTACCCGACGGTGTGCAGCGCTACCAGGAATTATTGTCGAACCTTACCATACCCTTAGCCTTACCGCTGATTCTGTTTTCGATAAATGTAAAACGCTGGTTTACTTATGCCCGCGAAACCATGGTGTCGTTGCTTATTGGCTTGTTTACGGTAATACTAATGGTTGCCGTAGGCTTTTATATGTTTGGCGATGATATTCCCGATGCCTGGAAAGTTTCAGGTATGTTGGTAGGAATTTATACCGGAGGCACGCCCAATCTGGCGGCCATGAAAACTGCACTGAATGTAGAACACGAGCTCTATATCATGACCCATACTTACGAATTGGTATTTGGAGCCATTTATCTGGTTTTTATCCTTTCTATAGGTCAAAAAGTATTTCTCAAATTCCTGCCGCCTTTTAAAAAGGCTGAAGTGGATTCTGCTGTACTTAACGGTGAGGTTGAAGATGAATTTGGTTCTTATGAAGGGATCGGAACCCGTAAAGTAATTTGGCCTTTGATGGGAGCTTTTGGACTATCGGTTGCTATTGTGGGAATCAGTGTTTTATTAAGTAAACTGTTTCCCAAAGATTTTGAAACGGCAGCCATAATTTTGCTAATTACTACCATCAGCATCGGGTTTTCATTTATTCCCCGCATCAATCAAATAAAAAAAACGTTTCAGGGAGGCATGTACCTCATTCTTATTTTTTGTTTAGTGGTAGCATCCATGGCTGATGTAAGCCAACTGGCAAACATTTCATTTTCACTTTTCTGGTATGTTGGACTGGCTATGTTTGGCTCGCATATTCTACATGCATTTATTGCCAAATTCTTTAAAATTGACGCCGATACTGTCATCATTTCGGGAAGTGCGTTGATATGCTCCCCTCCTTTTGTTCCGGTTGTTGCCGGCGCGCTTAAGAATAAAGAAGTTATTCTGTCGGGCTTAATTATTGGAATTGCCGGATACGCCATCGGCAATTACCTGGGTGTTTTTATGGCTTATTTATTAAAATAAGCAAACCGCTGCGAATAGATTTTTTTAGCCAAAAAAAAAGTTGCTTACGAGACAAATTGCATACAACCTTCTGATGCATCAATAAAAAAAAAGTGCTTTTGGTCGGAAAGCACTTTTTTTATTTTTATTTTATCTGAGATTAAAAATACAAATATCGTTTAATTTTTTTGGTGGCAGTTTTCTGGAAAGGTTCCGGATATGGAATCAACATTTGAATTCGGGAAACTTTGTTGACTCTGGTATTCACGTAGTGTTGCAATTCACGAGATAAATCTTCGATTACTACATCTACTTTTTTTGATAGTTCTTCAAACTTATCATCCACTTTTTGACTAAAATCGGCACGCATCTCTCGCACCTTTTGCTCCAATTCCTCACGATTAAAATGAACCATGGCTACCAGTTTCCCTTTCTTTTCAACCACAATGGATTCCACCACGTGACGGAAATTATTTATCACCGATTCTATTTCTTCAGGATAGATATTTTCTCCATTAGACCCCACAATCATATTTTTAAGTCGCCCTTTATGGCTTAACCATCCATCTTTATCGAACACTCCTAAATCGCCAGTTTTAAACCAGCCGTCTTCGGTAAGCACTTCGCGGGTCCGTTCTTCGTTTTTATAGTAGCCCAACATTACGTTTGGCCCTTTGGCCCAGATTTCACCTTCGCCAGTATGAGGATCGGGATTATTGATTATTACTTCACAATCGACTACTTTGGGGCCGATAGCCTGGAAACGGGTAAACTGAGGATTGGCTCCGGCTAGCAAGGGAGCCGTTTCAGTAAGTCCGTAACCAATAGCATAAGGAAATTTAGCATCGCGTAAGAACTGTTCTACCACACCATCGAGTTTGGAACCGCCAATTCCGAAGAATTTCAGGTGACCTCCAAAAGTCTGGTAAAGTTTTTTCCCGGCAAGGTAATAAAGTAGTTTGCGCGTTGGTTTAAAACCATGCAAAATACGGGTAATTGCTTTCTTTTTAATCTGGGGCAATACGCTGTTGCGATACACTTTTTCAATAATCATAGGTACCGTAAGCATAAACTCGGGCTTAACCAGCTTTAAAGCAGGTAAAAGCACACTAGGTGTTGGTGGTTTTCGCAGGTAAGTTACACTTGCCCCATTTAAAATGGGAAGAATTAAGCCGATGGTATTTTCGTAAGTATGCGATAAGGGCAAAACCGACAAGAACTTATCACTTGGTTCAATTGGTTGTACCATGCCCGATTGGTATGCATTGTAAATAATGTTTTTTTGCGAGAGCATCACCCCTTTTGAATCGCCTGTAGTACCCGAAGTGTACAAAAGAACAGACAACTCATCGGGATTGGGATGATAGGTATTGCTGCTTTTTGCCTGTGGCTGATAATTTATACTTTTATCACCCTCTAATATTTCAAAAGAATCGAGTCGAACTATAGTATGTACAAAATCCATTTTTACCTCACTCAGCTTGTATTCCAGGCTTTCTGAAACAAAAATGGCTTTCGATTCAGAATGTTGCAACACGTTTTCCAATTCAAAGGCATTAAAATCGGGTAAAACAGGAACCGCAACAACTCCCATGCATTGCATGGCAAAATACATTACTCCCCAGTTGGGCATATTTTGGCTGTAAATTACGGCTTTATCGCCGGGTTGCAATCCCAGTTTTTCCATAAAAACAATTGTAGCCTGAATTGCCTGCCCTAATTCAGCGTAAGTAAGTGGCCTCTCGCCCACAAAACTTAATGCAGCATTATTTCCGAATTTAGCTACCACATCGGGTATAACCGATGCGAAGCTTTGATTTTTGTATGCTTCCATATCCAAATAATTCTGCAGGCAAAGGTAATGATTAAAATGAAAATATGTAGAATTGTTAATATTTTGATTTGAATCCAGTTAAATAATTCAATAAAGAAAAAAAAGCACTTACCCAATGTATTGGGTAAGTGCTTTAGAATAAATAAAAAACCTTAAAAAAATAAACCTGAGTATTTAAAATTTATAAGAGAAACCTACAGCCAGAATTTCCTTAAACTGTATGCGGTCTTTAATTTCGCCGGGTTCTATGATATTGTTATTGTTTTCATCTTTCTTAATCTTAATATCGTAATCGTACAATAAGTGCGTATTAATATTCACAGTTATGTATTTATTTACTTTAAGTGCAATTTGAGTTTCCCAGCTAACATCTATGCGTTGAGGATCTTTCAGGTAATTGGTAAATAAGTCAATTTTAGTTGTAAAGGCAACATCTTTAAGCAGTTCCTGTTTAAAATCGTTTTTAGAATAAATGGCTCGCAGGTAAGCTCCAAACTCACTTTTACTCTTGGCTCCGTGTTCAAGTAAAATATTGTTACCATCGTACACCGCAGGATCGACACCAAAAGCACCTGCATCGGCCAGGTTCTGATCATTAACTACGGTTAGCTTTCCGGTTAATGGAGCAATAAAAGCACTAAAATAGGCATTGGGTTTATAGTCCATACCCACAGCACCTAATAAGTAGGCCGGAGCCAAAAAATTTGAGATAGTAGCAGTGTCTGCACTATTGTAATCTTTACCCACGGTCATTTGGGTTTTGAAATTCAGCAAAGCAGAATAATACCAGCCTTTTCCGGCTTTCTGACCGTATTTTGATAACAAATCAATCTTATCGTCGGTTTTTATAAAATCAGTTCCCTTGCCTTGACGCATCAGGCCATAACCTATGTCGAGTGAATTATCCCAAACCGACTTGTTTATTGCGTAATTGGCAATCAAACTCACTACACCTCCTACAGCTACCGAGTTTTGACCCCCCGCCGACCAGTTGGTTAACGAAGTTTGCGCCAGATTAATACCTATAACAGCACCTTTTTTCCATCCTTCTATGGTATCAATTTTTTGTGTACGTAACGCAGCTTCCGGTTCAGTTACCTGCGACATAACCGGCACCATATAAGCTATCAATGCTAAAAGAAGAGTTACTTTTGTTCTCATGGTAATAAATTTTAGTTGTTAAAATTTGGATATGACAAGTACCGTCTTTTTTCTGTAATCTCAAAGAAGAATTTATGCTACAGGAAATGTTTTTCATTTCAGTATCAAAATTTATCATTTTGGAAAAAAATTGCCCGACCACACGAAAAAAAAACACGTCTTTTGCTCAATCACTCATTAAAAAGCAAAAAAATGAAGCATGTAAATTGGATTATCGTGGTAGTAATCATCGTTATATTTTCAGGATGTAACCAATTAGAAGAGCATTCAGAAAAGGTAATTCCAAAAGTAAAAACCCAAAAAGTAAGCGTCACCTCCAAAAAAATTCAACACGAGTTCCCGGGTCTGTTAAAAGAATCCCGAAATGTAAATCTTGCTTTTCGTGTAGCTGGACCTGTTCAATCGATAAAGATTAAGGAGGGCGATTTTGTGCAAAAAGGGCAACTCATTGCCACCATCGATCCACGCGATTACCAGGTACAGTATAATGTTGCCAAAGCCGAATACGATAAAGTAATAACTGAAACGCAACGCGTAAAACAACTTTATCAGAAACAAAGTGTCACCGATGTTGACTATCAAAAAGCCCTGGCAGGTGAAAAAATGATTAGCGAAAAACTTAATCATGCCACAAACCAGCTCAACGATACCAAGCTCATAGCTCCGTTTTCGGGTTATATTCAAAAAATAAATTTTGAGGTCGGTGAACTCATCAATACCGGAATGCCTCTGGCAACACTTATTGATATTAATTCCTTTGTGGTAGAATGCGATGTTCCGGCTTCGGTGCTAGCCCAAATAAATAATGAAACCCAATATCAGGTTCAAAGCAATCTTCTCAATCAGGCCCCAGTAAAGGTAACCCTGATAAATTACTTGAAAAAAGCCAATTCAAGCCAACTATACCGTTTTCAGTTCGAATTATCGAAAAATGAATTAACCCGGGTACAAGCAGGAATAACTGTTACCGTTCTGATAAATTGCCAATGCAAAAATGAGCAACAACTTTCGGTCCCTGTTGAAGCGGTATTTAACAGAAACAGTAAACCCCAGGTGTGGGTTTACAACACCGAAACTTCGACCATTCAGGCCCACGAGGTAAAAACCGGGGCATTGCTTCAGAATGGCTATATTGAGATTCAGAAAGGACTTAAACCCGAAGATACCGTTGTTGTGGCCGGAGTAAATAATCTTAACCACAACGATACAGTAAAGGTGATTCAGCCAATATCTGAAACTAACCAGGGAGGGCTCTTGTAATGCATTTGTCGGAACTTATTTTTAAAAAGAAAAATATTTTCTTCTTTTTAATGATATGCATCATTGCCGGTGGAATCATGTCGTACCAAAGCATCAGTAAACTTGAAGACCCTGAAATTGTGGTGATGTTAGCCAAAGTGGTTACGGTTTATCCGGGCGCATCGGCACACGAAGTTGAAATGCAAGTAACCAATGTGCTGGAAGATGCTATTAGCGAACTGGCCGATATTGAAAGCATTAAATCGCAATCGGCAGCCAATGTTTCGGTGATCGATGTGGAACTAAAAATGACCGTTCCCCAAAAAGAAATTCCGCAACGTTGGGAGTTTCTTCGCCGAAAAATTCAAAGCGCCCTTCCAAAACTGCCCCCGGGTGCTCAAACACCAATGGTACTCGATGATATTGGCGATGTGTACGGAATGTTCTACGCCATGACAGCCGAAGGGTATTCGTATAAGGAAATGGCCGACCGGGCCGACTTTATGAAACGCGCTTTTCTTACCATCGACGGCGTACGTAAAGTATCAATTTATGGCTTGCAACAATCGACCATTGATATTATTTTAACCCCTGAAAAAATGGCCCAATTGGGTATTATGCCCATTCAGGTAATGGCTGCCATTAACGATAACAACTCCCCGGTTTATGGAGGTGTGTATAATGCCGGTGAAAACCAGCTCAGGGTTTCAGTGAGCGACAAAATAAAACAACCTTCCGATTTAGAAAACCTGCTCATTAAAGGATCGAATCAGGAGTTAATAAAACTTGGTGATTTGGCTACCCTGAGAATGGGTTATAACGACCCGCTACGAAATACCTTACATATAAATAACCAAAAAGCACTGGGCATTTCCCTGTCGATGGAAAGCGGTGAAAACATTATAGAACTGGGTAAACGTGTCGATAAAAAACTGGCCGAACTGGAAAAGGAAATGCCTAATGGATTCAAATTCACAAAGGTGTTTTTCCAGCCCGAAAAAGTTGAACATGCCATAAACAGTTTTCTGCTGAACCTGCTAATGTCGGTAGCCATTGTTATTTTGGTTTTAATGCTTACCATGGGACTCCGAAGCGGAATAATTATTGGCGTTGGCCTTTTACTCACAATTTTAGCAACATTCCCCTTTCTTTCGATGGCAGGCGGAACCCTGCAACGCATTTCACTGGGGGCTTTTATTGTAGCTATGGGAATGCTGGTTGATAATGCCATTGTTGTAATCGATGGCATTTTGGTAAATCTGAATAAACGAAAACGCAACAAGCAGGTTTTTGTAAATCCACCCAAACGAACCGCATGGCCCTTATTGGGAGCAACACTTATTGCCATCGCAGCATTTTTGCCGGCCGTGTTATCGCAAGATACGGCCGGAACTTATGTACACGACTTATTTTTGGTTTTATGTATTTCATTATTCATTAGCTGGATTCTGGCACTCACGCAGGTTCCTTTGTTTTCGGCTATCTTTTTAAAGACAGGCAAAATAAACAAACAAAATAATTCTTACGATGGATTTATGTTTAAAGCCGTGCGCCGGATTCTTTCCTCCTTATTAGAGCACAAAGTTCCTACCATAGCTTTGGCTACACTATTGTTATTTGCAGCAGCTTTTGGATTCACCAGAGTGAAACAAACCTTTTTCCCCGATTTTAATTACAACCAGGCTTACATTGAATACAAACTTCCGTATGGAACCACGCCTGATAAGGTTCGGAAAGATTTGGACTCCATCACCCGGCATTTTTTATCATTTAACGAAGTAAAAATGGTGGTTACCAGTCAGGGAATGTCTCCAACCCGCTATTGCCTTGTACGCTCTTTGGGCGAAGTAGCCGATAACTATGGAGAACTTATTGTCGATTTTGCCGATTATGAAACCATGATTCGGATGAAACCACAATTCGAAAAATACCTTCGAAACAATTATCCTGATGCGTACACCCGCATCCGTAAATACAATCTGTCGGTAAAATCGTCTCACCTGGTCGAAGTCGAGTTTTCAGGTCCCGACCCGGCTATATTACGCAAACTAAGCACTCAGGTTCAGGAGATTATGCATAGCAGCCCTTATGCCGACCAAAACACCATTGCCGACAACTGGGAACCTATGGGCAAAATGCTTCAGGCCCAATACTACCAAGAAGCAGCCCGAAGAAACGGAACCATGCGATCCGATATCAGCAATGCGTTACTGGCAGCAACGGAAGGGCTACCTTTGGGAACGATTTACGACGGAGAAAACCCGGTTGAAATGCGTTTAAAGCTCAGAAAATCTGATTATTCACCACTGCAAAAACTCGATCACATTCCGGTTTGGAACATGATTCCTAATATTAATGCAGTAAACGAAGAACAAATTCAAAACCTAATGTACGGGGTAACATCGTTTGACGAAGTTAAAAGTGAAGTCATCCGTTCGGTACCTCTCAGCGCGGTAACTCACGGCGTTTCCATGCAATGGGAAGAACAGGTAGTGCACCGCACCGGGGGAAACCGGACCATTCAGGCCGAATGCGACCCTATTGACGGCTACAGCCCGGCACTTCTTCGATCAGACATTCAAAAGTCGGTTGAAAACCTGCCGCTTCCCGAAGGATACACCATGAAATGGATGGGCGAATACGAATTACAAAGTACAGCTTTGCATAACATCTTTCGCTTTTTACCCATTTCGCTCATGATAATTATTTTTATTCTGATTCTGCTTTTTAACGATTATAAACGGCCAATCATTGTACTGTTAACCATACCCATGGCCATTATCGGAATTGTACCTGCACTTATATTAACAGGGAAACCGTTTACCTTTATCGCAATAATAGGAACCTTTGGATTAATAGGTATGCTTATTAAAAATGCCATTGTATTGCTCGACGAAATCGACAAACAAATAAAAGAAGGCAACCGCCCTTATCAGGCAATAATTGATGCTACCATTATGCGAACTCGTCCGGTAATAATGGCTTCGTTTACAACTATTTTAGGTATGGTCCCCCTGTTAACCGATCCTATGTATAGCAGTATGGCGGTAGCTATCATTAGTGGTTTACTCATTGGAACCGTAATTACACTCATTTTTATTCCTATTCTTTATGCTGTATTTTATGGCATTAAGAACGATTCGTTTAACCCTACAAATAAGGCTATATTATGATGAAAATAAAAATAAAAACGACGCTGTTAATACTCACTTACTTAATGGCATCCGGGAAACTAGCGGCTCAGCCCGAAGTATCGCTGCAACAATGTCGTAAAATGGCTTTAAAAAACAGCGAGAACCTGCAAATAGCTGATAAAACACTGGAAAAAGCACAGGCAGAAAAAGCCGCCGCCCGATCCTGGTACCTGCCTTCAGTTTCTGGCTCGGCAACACTCGTTTACCTGCAAAAAGATTTTTCGGCCGATATGTATTTGCCCACTTATACCCCAAACCTTACTACAGGCGAACTGGAACCCAACCTGTACATACACCCCGATTTAGGAATGCCCATAACTGGGGCCGATGGGAATCCGGTTTTTAACATGTATGCCTACATGCCTGTAGCATTGAGTTTAAAAGGAGCTTACCTGGCGGGCATTAACCTTGAACAGGCGCTTTTTGCCGGTGGAAAAATTAAAGCTGCCAACCAAATGGCAAAATTGGGCGAAACCATGGCACAAACTAACCTGGAACTGGTTCAACTAAACACCATTTTAGAAGTTGACCAAATTTATTGGCTATTTGTGTCAGTGGGCGAAAAGGTAAAAATAGCTGAATTGGCCGTGCAACTTCTCGACAGTTTGGTACAACGCGTTAACAACAGCTATACTACGGGTATGGTACAATACAACGAACTCTTAAAAGTTCAGGTGCAATACAACCAGGCGGTGCTCGATTTGCAAAAGGCCAACAGCGGGCTGTCATTAACCCGCATGGGACTTTGCCGAATTATTGGGCTCCCTTTAAACACGCCGCTGGTTGCTACCGATACTACTATTGTTTGTACTCCAAAGCTAATTGGCGAAATGGGATCCGTAGATGTCACTCAGCTTCCCGAATACCGGCTTATGGATAAGCAGGTTAAACTCAACGAAGAACAAATTAAACTTGCCCGGGCCGACTTTCTACCTACACTGGGCCTAAGCGCCGGATATTCAAGAATTGGCAGGATTGAATTTTCGGGAAGCGAACTTGCCAACAACAACCTAAGTCTTATTGGTTCGTTAAAAATACCCCTGTTTCATTGGGGCGAAGGCAAAAATAAAATTGCATCGGCAAAAATAAACCGCGACATGACAGCACTGGAAATGCAAAAAAATATGCAACTACTGCAATTACAGATTGAACAGTCGGGGTTGAACCTTCAGGATGCTTTTTTGCGAATTGAAATGGCAGAAACCGCATTAAAACAAGCCGATGAAAACCTGCGCCTGAGTAAAAACAACTATGCTGCGGGTGCTGAATTAATTACCGATTTACTGTTGGCACAAACTCATTGGCAGCAAGCTCACAGTCAGCTTATTGAAGCAAAAACCGATTATAAATTTAAAGAAACACAGCACTTAAAGGCTATTGGAAAAATGCCTGAATAATTTTGGTTAATACCGGGTTTGAATTGTTGGCTTTTAAAAAGCCAGGGTTCAAACCCTTTTTACAACAAAGGATTAACTGAACTTTTGGCTGTTTTGAATCGAAGAATCATGAGCAAACAATTTCGTATATTTAAACGCTTTTCGGATGCCTTTAAATCCAGAAAAGTTTGTTTAAATTATAAATCAATGAACGAAAATAAACTGCATTTCCTCAGTCGTCTTTCAACATACAATGTAAAAAACACCCTGATACGTATTCTTCTGGTCGGACTTACCGGAGCTTTCTTTTTGGTGCTTGCAACCAACGTAACTTCCAAAATGGAACTGCACATTCCTTTCAAAATTTACATGCAGGTAATACTTACGTTTATTATTCTGGCCGAAGTAAATGTTTTATTCGATAATCTGGCCGAACGATTTTTCCCTATTCCTGAAAAAATAAAAACCCGTGTATTAATTCATATTTTTATTAGTTTAACCCTGGGCCTTCTAGCCATTGCTTATTTTGATCGCATCAGCATTTTCGAAAACCTGCTCAAACAGCGAATTGTTTGGCTGCTCATTGTTTTGGGACTTATATTCATTTTTATACTCATTATGGTTTCCATCAGCCTGCGTATAGTAGAAAAGTGGATTTGGAGTTTGAAAGAGATTGACTGGCTAAAGCAAGCCAAACTAAAAAGCGATTACAGCTCGTTACAAGACCAGTTGAATCCGCATTTTTTATTCAATAACCTGAGTGTATTAAAGTCGATGATAACCTTTGACCCGCAAGCTGCGGTTAAATTTACACAGAATTTTACCGATGTTTACCGATACGTGCTGCAAAGCAATGGCAAAACTACTGTAAAACTCAGCGACGAAGTAGATTTTATTCAGGCTTATCTCGACATTTATAAAGAACGTTTTGGTGATACCCTACTGATTAATCTGAATATTAATCCACAAATGCTCCATCGCGAAATTCCACCTTTAGCCCTTCAATTGCTGGTCGAAAACGCCATAAAACATAATGTTGCCAGCAAAAAAAATCCATTGCAGATTGATATTGATGCCGACAACTTTTTGCTTACGGTAAAAAATAACATCAACCCCAAAGAAACCACTTACAGCACACAAAAAGGGCTGTCGAACCTGGCCATGCGCTACCGGCTTATCACCGACCGGGGTATAGCGGTAAACAATTCCGGAACATTTTTTACCGTAACTTTACCCTTATTGTAATTATGAAAGTTTTAATTGTTGAAGATGAATTATACAACCAGCGCATGCTGCAGGGAATGCTCAAGCAATTGCGACCCCACTGGACCATTGCAGCCATTACCGATAGCGTTGCCGATACCGTAGCGTGGTTGCAAAATAACCATCCCGATCTGATTTTTATGGATATTCAATTGGTTGATGGTATTTGCTTCTCAATATTTGAGCGCATCCAAATTAACCAACCCATTGTTTTTACCACAGCTTACGATAATTATGCCATCCAGGCTTTTAAAGTAAACAGCATTCACTATTTATTAAAGCCCATTAAAGAGTTGGAACTGGAACAAGCCATCAATAAATTTGAACGCAACCAAAAAGTTATTCGGCATGAAACCGATTATAGTGAGTTGTTAAAAGCCATTCGCGATGGCGAAAAAAAATACCGAACCCGCTTTATGATTCAGGCGGGAACCGCTTACTACAAATTAGAGGTAAGCGATATTGCTTATTTTTACAGTGAGAATAAAATCACATTTGGCGTAATGTTTCAGGGTAAAGAACACAGCATCGACTTTACACTCGATGCCCTGGAAGAAGAATTGAATCCTGATACTTTTTTTCGTGCCAATCGGCAACTTATGGTGAATATTAATGCAGTACAAAAATTTGAAGACTATTTTGGGGGAAAACTCGCACTAAAACTCACTCCGCCATTTAAAGAAAGTATTACCGTTAGCCGATTAAAAAATGCAGCTTTTAAAACCTGGATTGGTAAGTAACTATTTCTTTTCAAGTTCGCGCAAATCGCTAATTTTTAGTTGTAGTTGGGCTACCTTGTTTTCTTTTTCCTGCGAAAAGGTTTTCGATTCTTTTACCACAAACTGCAGCACTACCAAAGCTTTTTCATAAAACACCAAACTCTCCTCGTTTTTCCCCTGACGGTAATAAAGTTCGGCCTGTGTGTTAAAAAGTTCAGCTAAAACCTCCAAATGGCCATAAGAATAATTGTGTTCTTTTAATAAATGGTGGGTCAGTTTTTCGATCGGCAAATTATTAAAATAGGCAGCATCCTGTTTCAAAAAATCGGTGAAAGCCGCTTCTATCATTTCGTTTACCCGGTTAAACTCTCCTTTTTTTAAAAAACTCATCATTCCAGCAACAAATTCGCCAAGCATTTCGAGCATCTTCATTATATAATCTTTTTGGTACATGGCTGGATGATCTAAATTAAAAGTAATTAAAGCCCTGTTAATAAACTAATTTTTAAAAACTTAAAGATAAACAATAAAAGTAAAACGGCGCAAAACCTAAGTGCATCAAAATCATTAATACAAATAATACTTTTGCGATTCAGCTTTAAATTTTGCCGCATCGCGCTCCCATAGGGGTTTTATACGGTCAAAATTAAAATCTTCCATCAAAGCTTTACGGATAGTATCGGTACCACAACCCAAATCGAACATTCGGTAGCGGCTTTCCTTTCCTTTAAAAATATCGAACGATGGATTGAGTTGATGGGCTACCTGTAAAAAGTAAAACTGTATTTGCGTGAGATTGGCTTTTTTAAAATCGGTGATATGCACCTGAACACCTTGCAATTCCTGTCCTTTTTTTGCCTGATAATACGGTTTAAAATAAATAGGCCTGAATAACACTCCTTCAAAGTTTAATGCATTCATGGCATCGGCCAGACTATCGGCATTAATGTTTTCGGTGGCCAGGGTCTGAAACGGCAGGGTGTAACCAATACCAATCAGGTTGGGATCAATTTCACCAATAATACCGCTAACTGCGTAATAAAAAGCCGACTCATAATGCGGAATATGTGGCGAAGTTGGAACCCACTGCAAACCGGTTTCTGCAAAAGTCATTTCGCGTGCGTACCCCTGCATGGGAACTACTTGTAAGCTGCATTGTTTTCCTTCGGAAAGCAAACCCTCGTAATTCAGCATACGCGTAAGTTCACCCGCTGTAAGCCCATACAAATAAGGAATTTTAAACTGACTGACAAACGAAAAAAAACCCTCGCTCACCAAAGGCCCTTCAACACGCTCACCTCCCAACGGGTTTGGGCGATCGAGCACCACCACTTCTTTTCCAAAATCGGCAGCGGCTTCCATTACAAGTCCCAACGTGCTGATGTAGGTATAGGAACGTGCTCCGATATCCTGAATATCGTACACCATCACTTCGATCAGAGCCATTGCTTCAGCATTGGGTTTGCGGTCTTTTCCGTAGAGCGAAAAAACAGGAAGGCCGGTTTTGCTATCGGTTTGGTTCCCTACCTTATCGCCAGCCGAAAAGTTACCGCGTACGCCATGTTCGGGGCCAAAAAGAGCAACCAGGTTTACCAACTCACTTTCGTGTAAAATATCGATAGTCGATTTTAGATGGCTGTCAACTCCGGTGGGATTGGTGACCAATCCTACGCGTTTACCCTGCAAAATCGAAAAGTTGTCTTGTTGTAAGACTTCGAGTCCCAATAAAAATGGTATTTCGGCTTTCGTTTCCTCAGGGGTTAAAACTACCGTTTCGCTTGTTTTACATCCTGCAAAAGCCAATAAAAAAAACACCAATACCTGAGCATAATTTTTCATAGCAATTCCGTATTTTATTTCGGAAAACAAATATAATATTTAATTTTACAAGCCTATAAGATGTATGACATATTATACATTTAAGTTTTACATGCCATGATAACAACAATAGCTAAAGATACCATTAAAACACTGCTAAAAAAGCTCGATAAAAAACAATTTTTGAGCAGTGAACTCATGCGGATAGCCTATGCTGCCGATGCCGGATGTTACCAAAAAATTCCCCAATTGGTAATAAAAAGTAAAAACGATGAGGAAGTTCGCTTTATTTTAGCCCACCTAAACAGTAAAGGCATTCCGGTAACTTTCCGGGCAGCCGGAACCAGCCTTTCGGGACAGGCTATCAGCGACTCGGTGCTACTTGAGGCTCGTGGCGACAATTGGAGTAAAGTTTCGGTGTTAGACGACGGAAAACGGGTGAAAACACAAATTGGTATTACAGGCAACCGGCTCAATCAGTTGCTTAAACCCTATAAACGAAAATTTGGTCCCGACCCTGCATCGATAAACTCAGCGCTTATTGGCGGAATTATTGCCAACAATGCCAGTGGTATGAGCTGTGGAACACATGCCAACAGTTATGCAACCATCGAAAGTGCACGCATTATTTTTTCCGATGGCACGTTGCTCGATACCGCCGACCCGGAAAGTTGTGCATCGTTTTTAAAAAACAAAGCTGAGATGGTAGAAACGCTGCAGAATTTAAAGAAAGAAATAGAATCACATCCCGATCTAAAAGCAAAGATTACGGAAAAATATCAGATAAAAAACACCACGGGCTACGGGCTCAATGCATTAGTCGACTTTGACGACCCAATGGATATTATTCTACATTTGATGGTTGGTTCCGAAGGAACGCTGGGATTTGTTTCTGAAGCAGTATTTAAAACTGTTCCGGTACTACCCCATAGGGCCTCGGCTATGATTTACTTCCACTCCCTAAAAGATGCCTGCGATGCAGTTCCGGAATTAAAAAAAGCCCGGGTTTCAGCCATTGAATTACTCGATCGCGAAGCCCTGCGTTCTGTGGAAAATCAAAGCGGAATACCTGAATACCTAAAATCTTTTGAAAAAGGCGTTACCGCACTGCTTATCGATTTGGAAGCAGCAACCGAAAGTGAACTGGAACTCTTGATGCATAATACCCACCAGGCGCTGTCGAATTATAATTTGGTGCGTAATTTTGAACTGTCTCAGAACATCAAACAAATAAACGATTACTGGAAAATTCGTAAAGGGGTTTTTCCCTCGGTTGGTGGCACCCGAAAAAACGGAACTACGGTAATTATTGAAGATGTGGCCGTAAAAATGGAGCACCTCACACAGGCTGTACTCGACTTGCGCCAAATGCTCGACGACAATGGCTACGCCGACGCAGTAATTTACGGTCACGCGTTGGAAGGAAACCTGCATTTTATTTTTGCTCCCGATTTTACCGATGCGCACGAATTGGATAACTACGAAAACCTGATCACCAAACTAGTGCATCTTATCATCGATAAATACAAAGGTTCGCTGAAAGCTGAGCACGGAACCGGAATAAATATGGCCCCTTTTGTTCGCTACGAATGGGGCGAAGAATTATACCGTATGATGCAGACCATAAAAAAGGTTTTCGATCCAAATCACATTTTAAATCCCGGAGTAATAATAAACGACGATCCCAAAGCACATCTGAAGCATTTTAAACCTCTTCCGCTGGTCGACGAAACCGTTGATAAGTGCATTGAATGCGGATTCTGCGAAATAAACTGCCTGTCGACCGGCTACACCCTTTCAGCAAGGCAACGAATTGTAGTGTTGCGCGAAGTAAATCGATTGAAAGCAACTCAGGATAACCCAAAAATGCTTGCAGCCATCGAAAAACAGTTTCAGTTCCTGGGCAACGAAACCTGCGCCGCCGACGGTCTCTGTGCTACCTCCTGCCCGCTCTCCATCGACACCGGAATATTAATAAAAAAACTCCGCGACCAGCATAATAGCAAAAATAAATCGGCGCAAAAATGGGCCTTGCGTATTGCCGGTAATTTTGATACCACACAAAGTGTTTTGCGCAAAGGACTGGGTTTTGTAGCTTTTTCGCAGAGCTTGTTGGGAAACCAAGTGATGCAGGGCCTTGCTTCTACTGTTCGTGCAGCGTCGTTTAACACCATTCCAGCCTGGAACCCTTACCTACCGCAAGCTGCAAAAATTAAAAACATAAAACCCAGACAAGCCCATAACAATAAACTCAAAGTGGTGTATTTTCCCAGTTGTATTAACCAAACCATGGGACCAGCCAAATACGACTCCGACCAGAAACCATTAATACAGGTAACTATAGAAGTGCTGGAACGAGCCGGTTATCAGGTACTTTTTCCGGAAGCTATGAACCAGCTTTGTTGCGGAACTCCCTGGGAAAGCAAGGGTTTTATTCAGGTAGCCAATCAAAAATCGGAAGAACTGGAAAAAGCCCTGTTAAAAACTTCAAACAATGGAGAATACCCGGTATTATGCGATACCAGCCCATGCATTTACCGAATGAAAAAAGTAATGGACTCCCGCTTGAAACTTTACGAACCGGTTGAATTTGCCCACGATTTTTTGCTGGATAAACTGACTTTCGAAATATCGAATCAAAAATTGGCCTTTCACATAACCTGCAGCAGCACCAAAATGGAATTGACCGATAAATTCGTTAAAGTAGCCCAGTCCTGTACCAGTAAGGCTATTTTTCCTGAAGAAGTGGGATGCTGTGGCTTTGCCGGCGACAAAGGTTTTTCGCATCCCAAACTAAACGACTGGGCACTGCGCAAATTAAAACCAGCCATTAACGGATGTCAAACCGGCTATTCAAACAGCAGAACCTGCGAAATCGGCTTGTCAAAAAACAGCGGTATCAACTACAAATCGATAATGTACCTGATTGATGCGGTAACAAAACAAAAGGTAAACAAGGCTTAGTTTTCAGCCATTAAATCGCGGATAACCTGCGAAGCGCAAAAGATACCAAAAAGCGGAGGCAGATAACTTATGGTTCCCACCATCGATTTTTTGTTTTGTTCGCCTTCGGTTTCCACCACGGCATCTTCGGCAACCGGCTCCGAAGAATAAACTACCGGAAAGCCTCCATGAATATTGAGTTTACGAAGCCGCTTGCGTATAATGCGCGCCAGTTTGCAATTGTACGACTTGCTTAAATCGGCAATATGAACCTTTGTTGGATCAATTTTACCTCCGGCTCCCATAGAACTTACCAGTTTTAATCCACGCTGCATGCAATGATAAATCAGGTAAATCTTTGGTGATAAGGTATCGATAGCGTCCACCACGTAATTAAAATCTTCGGTTAAGAGTTCAATCATAAACTCATCGCGGATAAAGCGATCAACTACGGTCAATTCCAGTTTGGGATTTATATCTTTTAATCGCTGACCCATTAATCCGGCTTTGCTTTTTCCCAAATTACTCAATATGGCAGGTAGCTGCCGGTTCAGGTTGGTTAAATTTACCACATCACCATCAACAATAGTCATTTTTCCAATACCGGCACGAACTATCATTTCAGCAGCATAGGATCCAACTCCACCCAAACCAACCACCAATACATTTTTTTCAGCCAATCGGGCAACCTGTTCTTTTCCCAACAATAATTCGGTGCGTTCTAACCAGTTTTCGTGCATCGCGTTCCAAAAACTTTTACAAAATTCGTATAAACAATGTCCTTCAATTCGTCGATGCAAATATGGCGCAATTCGGCGGCTTTTTGATAAATGTTTTCAATTTTTTCATCGGAATCATCGGTCTCTAAAAACAAATATTCGGCCGGTATTTTCTGAAAAACTTCTTTCACTTTTGCCTGTTGCAAAAGTGCTGTGCCAAACGAAAGATAACATCCCAGCTTAATCAATTGCTGTGCCGTTTGTAAGCTTCCGTTAAAACCATGGAAAATCCAGGGAACTTTAGGATTCATCTGCTTGTGCAGGGCCGCCAAATCGCTCCAGGCACGCACACAATGCAAAATCACCGGCAACCGATGCTTTTCGGCAATATGGTGCTGTGCATTAAAAACCCTGATTTGTATTTCAAGCGAAGTGGCAATTGCCCGGTCGATACCAATTTCACCCACAGCACAGATTGCCTGATTTCCGGCTTGTTTATCCAACATTTTAAGCGCTTCTTCCAGCCGGGTTTCGGCAATATGCCAGGGATGCAATCCCAAACTAAAGGTTACCCCCGAATTCACCGGAGCGCCAATGTTTGCATTAAGTAATTCGATGCCCAAATTCCGGATCTTATGCGTATGTATATTAACCCATGGATGCATAAACGAAAATACATAATCCGGAGGAATAGCCATGAGATTGTTTGGAATTTTAATATTAATGCAAACCAAAAAAACAGGATACAAGTTAAAATCGTTAACTTTTTTTTAGCTAAACGCAACCAATTACCCTGCAAATAGCCTCGTATTAATTGATTTTAATTATTTTTGATTAAACCAATAGACGCTGCAATTGTAGTATTATGTAACTAAATTAAAATTAAAATACCATGAAGAAGATTTTTACACTAAGCCTTATTGCTTTGGCTTTACTTTTGAATCAAGCCAAAGCCCAGGTAGCTACCTTTAGTTTAAGCGATTTAAACAGCTATGTAAACGCCTACACCTCGCCTTTTGCCAAAGCTATGCCCATTGGTTTAAGCAGTGGCTGGGCAACCACAGCAAAAACCCACAACATGTTGGGTTTCGATTTAACCTTGAGTACATCGCTGGTAATGATTCCCGGTTCTGAAGGAACCGTTACAGCGAGCAGTATTGACCTGCCGGCAAGTTTCAGTTTTTCAAACCCGGGTGCCGAAGTTCCTACCATCCGGGGCGACAAAGACCTTACTCCTCCCGATATCAATATCTTATTGCAATCAGGAAGCCAGTCACAAACGTTAAGTTTCCCTGCTTTTAAAGGCTTAAATATGGGCATTGTTCCGTCGGCGGCCATTCAGATAGGTTTTGGCCTGCCCAAAGGAACCGATATTATGGTGCGTTTTATCCCCGATTTCAGTGGAACGGTAAACAAACTGGTTCCCGACAATGTGGATGTTTCGCTCGAAAAAACCGGCATGTGGGGTTTGGGAGTTAAACACGATATTAAACAATGGATTCCCGTAATTAGTAAGGTTCCTTTTTTACAGATTTCGGGATTATTGGGCTATTCAAAATTTAAAACCGGTTTTTCAGGAGGTGCATTGGCGGTTAACCCTGATATATTGGGAATTACCAATGGTACCCTGGCCAATAACGATGCTTTATGGAACGACCAAAGTTTTAACATGAATGCCTCGTCGTTCTCAGCAAATCTTTTGGTTGGAGCCAGCTTACCCGTATTTCAGCCTTTTATTGGATTGGGTTTAAACCGTGGAAGTTTTGAAAGTGGTTTTTACGGAACTTACCCCATTGTTGAAATTAACAGTACTAACGGAAATCTCGAAATCAATGATTCAGAAAGTGATCCTTTGGTAGTAAAACAAACCGTGAACAATTTTAATTTCCAGGCGGGTGCCCGGCTAAAACTGGGACCCATTGTGTTCCATTACGCCCTGAGTATGCAAAAATACACAATGCATACAGCAGGTTTGGCGGTAACTTTACGTTAAAAAAGTATCATTTATAAAAACCTGCGCAGGTTTTGCTCAAAAGCTGCTGTGGTTTTGCCAAAGATCTGCGCAGGTTTCCGGTAAAAGCTGCGCAGCTTTTTTTAATCCATTCTTTTATTCGGTTTTTTATGCTGATTTCAGGAAAAGCAAAAAGGCCGGCTTTTTTATTTCCAGAACTGCTGAATTACCAGAAGGAGCATGACGCCTATCAGAAATAAGTTTATAGCCATAAAAGCCAAAAAGTAATTCACCTTTTTAGCTGAAGCGTAAAGACTTTTGTAGGCATAGTAAACATAAGTAAGGGTTACCATCACCAATAAAATTTTTAATACCAATACCTGAACCAAATTAAATGCCGGCAGTAACAAGGCCGAAACGCCGGTTGCCAGCATCCAGATAAAAGTAATGCTCTTTAATTGTCGTGCATCCCAGATGTCGGTTATAGAGGGCAAGCCTGCTTTGCTGTATTGCTCACCAAATTTTAGCAAAATCAGCCAAAAGTGGGGAATTTGCCATACAAAAAAGAAAAGTGCCAGAATAATAATTTTTGGATGCAAAACGTCGCCGCCGGCTGCTGTCCAGCCCATCATGGGTGGAAGCGCTCCGCAAACACCTCCCGGAATAGCTGCAAAGGCCGACTTTCGTTTTAAGGGGGTATAAATGGCATTGTACCAAACCACATTTAACCAACCCAAAAACAGGGTAAGTGGTGTAGTTAGCCACCAAAGAATCAGGCTGCCAACAATCAGTAAAAAAAACACACCTCGCAATGCTTTGCCTTCGGAAATGATACCTGCAGGTATAGGCCGGTCACTAGTCCGCTCCATACGGCTATCGGAATGGCGCTCCTGGTATTGATTTAAGGCCGCCACACCCAGGGCCAGAAATAAAGTTCCCACAAAAACACCCATTAATTCGGCCGTTTCTATTTGACCATACATGAAATAACCGGCTACCGGTGATAAAGCTACCGCAAAAGAAAGCTTGAACTTGGTAAGTTCAAGCCAACTATTCCAATCAATAAGTTTTGTATTACTCAATTACTCAATTGTTTTAAGGTAGTCAACTATGTGATTAATGTCTTCTTCGGCAATAATCTTCTTGTAGCTTTGCATCAAATTGGGCTGAAAACCTGCTACCACTTCTTTATTCGGATCGGTAATAGCTCTTTTCATGTAATCCTCATCGGCAACGACGGTAGTTGTTTTTCCGTCAACAATAACCGTTCGTTCACTGCCAAAAATACCTTTAAACGAAGGCCCTACCAATTTGGCACCGTCTAACGAATGACAGCCCATACAAGCGTTGGCCCGCATTATTTCAAGTCCTTTCGGATCTTTTACCTCCGGATCGAAATCAGCTAACCAGGCCAAGTATTCTTCTTCCGGGACCACAATAGCCTGAGCTTCCATGTACGAGTGACGAAGTCCGCAATATTCAGCACAAAGTATATCGTAACTTCCTTCGAGTTGGGCAATAAACCACATGTAGTTAGCAACACCCGGAACAGCATCTTCTTTAACCCGGAAAGCCGGAATATAAAGACTGTGAATTACGTCGAGCGAGGTAAGTTCAAGCTTTACTGCTTTATTTAAGGGAACATACAGGTCTTTCGATAATTTCCCGTTTTCGTATTCAAAATCCCAGTCCCACATATACGAAATAACTTTAACGGTAATAGCATCCTCGGGAACTTCACGCATAACAGCGTATCCTTTGTAACCATAATAAAACATCACCAGCACTATAATCAGGGGAATAACCGTCCAGATTACCTCTAGCGTATTGCTCCCCTCAATCTGGGTAGCTACCGGGTTTCGTGATTTGTGATACTTGTAAATAAAATAAATCATAACAGCGGTAATGCCAAACAGGAAGAAGAACGAAACGCCAAAAATGAGTACAAATGCGGTATCTACTCCTTCAACAAAGTTCGAAGCACCTGAAAATATCTGTAAAATAGTCATAGTGTAAGTTTTATCTAAAAGCGTAATCGAAGAATGTGACAATAATTATCAATGCAAATAAAAGAAAAACTCCCAGAACCATGTATCGGAAAACAGGTAATTCAAATTTTAAATGCATAAACCAGGTTAAAACAATACCACCTTTCACGCAAGCAATAATAAGCGCAACGGCCACCGTTAAAGGACCCAAATGGATTCCGGTTACCGCTACCGTTATAAAAGTTAAAAAAAGCAAACCTATCAGCACTTTCGCTAAAGTGGTATAGGAAGTTATGTGATTTTCGTGTGGCTCGTGTTCGTGATTCTCCATAAAGCATTAAGTAAGTAGGTACAACAAAGGAAACAGAAAAATCCAGATTAAATCGACCAGGTGCCAGTATAAACCGCCGTTTTCCAACAAAACAAAACTTCCGGCATTTATAGCACCCGATTTTATCTTGAAAAATACCACGGTAAGCAGAATCATTCCCACCACAATATGGAATCCGTGCAGACCGGTCATAAAATAGTAGAGGCCAAAAAACAAAAGTTCTCCCCGTTCCAGTTTGGTGAGCAACTCAGAGCCGGGGTAAATACCCAGATGAATTTTATGCCCCCATTCAAAATATTTATTTACCAGAAAAAACAGTGCCATCAAAAGGGTTATGGCCACTAAGATCAGTGCCAGTTTTTTATTCTCTTTCTGAACAGCTGTTATAGCCATGGCAACAGTTGCACTACTCACCAGCAGGATAACTGTATTTAATGCGCCAATAAATGCATTAAGTTCGTGTGCTGCGGTATGAAATTCGGCAGAATAATCGGCCCGGTATATGGCATACACCAAAAAAAGGCCGCCAAACAGGAGCAGTTCAGTGAAAATGAATATCCACATTCCCATCCGTGATCCTATATCATCTCTATGTTCTTCCATAGGTTTTATTTTTCGATCGTCAAATTTGGTTTATTTCTCAAAAGAATAGGGCGATTTGGTGATGGTTGGAATCTCATCAAAATTCAGGGTGGGTGGTGGTGATGGAACCTGCCACTCAAGGGTAACACCTCCCCAGGGGTTATCGCCCGCCGGTGTAACATGTTTTTTAGCCCGGTAAATATTGATTATCATTAAGAATAAACCTGACAACAAAATAAATGCACCTATGGTCGAAATTAAATGACCTGCGTGAAACTCGGGCAGGTAATCGAAGTAACGCCGTGGCATTCCCTGAATTCCGATTACAAACAAGGGGAAATACAATACATTGAAACCCACAAAAGTTATCAGCCAGGCAATATTAGCCACGCGTTCGTTATACATTTTTCCAAACATTTTTGGCCACCAGTAATGGATAGCTGCAAAAAAGGCAAAACCCATTCCGCCAAATATAATGTAGTGGAAATGGGCAACTACAAACGATGTGTCGTGAACATGAACATCGGTAGCCAGCGAACCCAATACCAATCCGGTTAAACCGCCAATCATAAATAAGAAAATAAAGGTAGCGGCATATAAAAAGGGCGTTCTGGCATCGATAGAACCTTTGTACATGGTAGCCACCCAGTTAAATACCTTAATAGCACTGGGAATGGCCACAATAAAGGTTAAAAATGAGAAAAACCAGCGTGCTGTTCCGCTCATACCTGAGGTGTACATGTGGTGTCCCCACACAAAATAACCCACGGCAGCAATAGCAACACTCGAAAGCGCAATGGCCTTATATCCGAAAATAGATTTTTTTGCAAATGTTGGGATAATCTCAGTAATTACCCCCATGGCGGGTAATATCATGATATAAACGGCCGGATGGGAATAAATCCAGAACAAATGCTGATACAAAATTGGGTCGCCACCCAGTGCCGGATCAAAAAAGCCAATCTGAAAAAGGCGTTCGGCTACAATCATCATCAGGGTAATACCCACAATAGGTGTAGCCAGTACCTGAATCCAGGCGGTAGCATAAAGCGACCAAGGGAAAAGCGGCATTTTAAACCAGGTCATTCCCGGGGCCCGCATACGGTGAATAGTAACAATAAAGTTTAATCCGGTTAAGATAGACGAAAAGCCCAGTACAAAGGCAGCAAAAACTGCAGCTACCACATTGGTACCACTCTCGGTACTATAGGGGGCGTAAAAAGTCCAACCGGTATCTGGTGGTCCATCGCCGGCAAACTGTGAATAAACAGCTAAAATAGCTCCGGCCATATAAATCCACCACGAAAACAGGTTTAACCGCGGAAAGGCCACATCGCGGGCACCAATCATAATGGGTAAAAAGAAGTTTCCAAAAACGGCACCCAATCCGGGAATCACTACCAGAAAAATCATGATAATGCCATGTACGGTAAACAACCCATTATAAGTTTGTGCATCCATTATGGTTTCTCCCGGAGCAATGAGTTCCAGTCGCATTAAGCCGCCCATTAAGGCTGCTAACAGAAAAAAGGTGGTGATAGAAATCAAATACAGGATTCCTATGCGTTTATGATCCGTTGAAAATATCCAGGCAAAAATTCCCCATCTTCCCTGAGTATCTTCAATGTAGTTTAATTGATTGTTTTGGGTTTCCATAAAAAATTGCTAATTAGTCTGATTTTAATTCTTTTTTTTTGGTTTCAGCAATAGCACAAGAAACAGAATAAGTGCAAAAAAGATGATGATGGTAGCGCTGACTTTAGTAATCTGTAATTTGTATTTTTGTCCTTGCGGATCGTAACTGAAACAATATTCGAGCACCCGGTTTATGGTGGGTCGTGAAATTCCTTTTGAAGCTTCGGTAACCGCCATCTTTAAATCGAAAGGTAAAAAGTAAGTTCCATAAAGGTAGCGCGTAATTTTACCTTCGGGGCTGACTAAAATAATGGCCGATGGGTGCAGGTAATCAACTCCTACTTTTTTAATTTTGTAACCCACCGCATTTAAAATTTTGTTAACATTGGCGGTATCGCCCACCAGAAAATTCCAGTAAGGCCGGTTTTTATCGGTTAACACTGTGGCAAAATTCCGCTTTTTATCGGCAGCTTTAGCGGGTGAATCGCCCGGATTGAAGCTAATGGTTACCACATCATAGTGCACTCCTAATTCCATGTCAATTTTACCTACGACTTCGTTTACTCCATCGAGCAGCGGATTGCAAAGTCCCGGACAGTCGAAGTAAACAAATGAAAGTACGGTGGGTTTGTTTATGTAGTCGCCCAGTTTTACCAGGTTCCCTTCCTCGTTATAAAAGCTTAGTTCGAGTGGAATGGTGTCGTCGAGATGCTCAAAAACGCCAACCTCCGATGGCTTTGAATTTCCGAACTGGGCAAATGAACTTATTCCAACGAACAGAAAAAGTACAAGTAAAAATGTTTTAATGTAATTCATATCTATGTAAAATTCAATTAGTAATTAGCTTTCTTTTTCGCAAACTCCCAGCAAAAACAGCGAAGCTCCGAGTAAGGAAAGGTCTTTAAACAAGTTTATCCATACAAACATGTTAATACGACTTTCGGCCAAAACCTCGTTGTAAATAAAGTTGGGATCCATGGTAGCCGGATTAACAAGGTGAGGAATGTGAATGGTCAGAATAAAGAGGGTCAACAAAATGGCTAAGGCCATAGCGGCTTCGCGCACAAACTTTTTAAAAATTATTAATGCACTGATAATAATTAGCAGGACTCCGGTAAAAACAATGGTGAAACCACCACCTGGGATAAAGGTTGTAAGCATTCCTCCAAAGAAATCTTTCATGAAAAAATGATTCAAACCAAAAATGGCAAATGGCAAGGCAAATAAAATGCGGCCTAAAATAGTTAACTTGTTCATATGGTAAATTTTAGTTTTCTGATGCATCATTCCCTTGGGAATAAACCTTTTTTAGTAACAAAAGAATGTACCCAATAGTTCCAATTACTGCCAAAACTCCTAAAGGATAAGCCAGTGAAATCCACCAGGGAGCTTTACTTCCTACGTTCCACATGGCGCGTTTTTCGGTAAGCCCCGGCTTGTTGCTTGGTTCACCGGCAGCAAAAACCCCACTGGCCATCACATCGCCGTAAGTGTCGGTATCCACCACTTTAGCCTGAAGAGTTAATTCGCCTTTTTCATTGCCCGGGAGCCCTTCAGGTACATCAAAAAAAGCTTCACCTTGGGCATTGGTTGTTTTACTTTCTCCCAATTTCAGCTTTCCAAAATACCTGTTGGTAAATATTGCCAGTTCCACACCTTCGGCAGGAGTTTCAATTTCATCTTTTACCCCAACAGCCAAAACCTTAAACTTTAATTCATCTTTTAAAAATTCAAGCGTTAGCTTTAGTGAACTTCCTCCAAATGTTTTAATTACCCGGGGTTCGGGTTGCACATAACCGGTATGAAACGAGCGGATGTAAGCTATCACATTCCAAATATCGGTGGCCGATAGGGTATTTTTAAAAGCAGGCATCAACCCTTTACCATGTACAATTTTATAATGCAGGGTTCCATCGCTCTGACTGGCCACACCGGGCGATGCCAAATCAGAAGGCACTGGGTTCAGCTTGGCTTGGTTATTTTTACCCGGGTCGCCATGACACGAAGTACAGGTTTTCAGATAAACATCCTTCCCCACTTTTGCCATATCGGGAGTAAACATGGCCGGAGCTGTTTTATTTGCCTGATCTTCGGGAATATCCCAGGGTTTTGTTTCCTGCGCCCACAGCGAAAAGTTTAAAAAGATGGCAGCAAGTATAATAAGTATATTTATTCTATTCATAGTTATTCAGCTTTATCGATGGATAATTTTTCTGGTTCATGAATCCCTTTTTCGTGTGCGGTTTCCCAGATGGTAATTATTGGGAATGCTTTTGAAAGTACAGTAATAATCATCAAAACCAGCACGAAAGAGGCAACGGTAATGGCCGTTTCAATAAGTGTAGGCTGATACAGTTTAAAATTTTCCGGTACATTTTGAATGGGTAAAAAGGGATGTTCCTGGGTAGGAACAACAATAAGGTAACGCTTAAACCACGAGCCTATCACCACAAACAAACTTATTAGCATTAAAGGCAAAGGTTTGCGGAATTTCTTAAACAGCATTAATACAATAGGGATAAGGAGTCCAAACAATTGAACGCTCCAAAACATGGGTGCGTGATGCCCGCTAAATAATGCCTTTAAATGAACCGCATCGTGGGCTTTAAGCTTGTAAGCAGGTACCAAAAATTCATTTATGTTAAAATACAGATAAACCAGCGACACCAATACCAATAGCTTACCCAATTTGTCGAAATGAAAATCGGTGAGGTAATCGTGCAGTTTGTAGTTTTTTCTGAAAAAATACATGGCAATTATTAAAAAAGCTGTTCCCGCCACAAACGCACCGGTAACAAAGTACGGTCCAAATATGGTGCTGTCCCAGCCCACCCGCGAAGTAGATGCAAAAAGCCACGAGGTTACGGTATGAATAGCCAGTGCCACAGGCACAATCAACACCGACATAATTTTAATGGCCTTGTGGAGCAACTGGTATTGTTCGTTGGTGCCTTTCCAGTTAATACTCAGTAATTCGTAGGTTTTTTGAAGCCATTTGGGCAACATCGGGTTCCGCGATAAGATTTTTAAATCGGGAATTAGCGGCAGGTAAAGTAAAATTAAACTTATTAAAACATAAGTGGTTACTACGGTAACATCCCATAATATAGGCGATTGAATACGTCCGTATATAAAAACATAAACCAGCCGTTCGGGGCGGCCCATGTCTGAAACAATTACCAATCCGGCCACGGCAGCAAATCCTATAGCAATAATTTCGGCAATACGTGCAACGGGAGTAATCCATTTAACACCCGAAAGTCCCAGTACAGCCGTAATAAGCATCCCGAT
Source organism: Bacteroidetes bacterium HGW-Bacteroidetes-4 (assembly GCA_002840905.1). Classification (GTDB taxonomy): domain Bacteria; phylum Bacteroidota; class Bacteroidia; order Bacteroidales; family SZUA-534; genus GWE2-40-63. Next base: position 96,143 of record PHDD01000014.1, read on the forward strand.
AAGGCTCGATGCCACAAAAAACACAAAGTTGGCAATATACATACCCCACGACACATAATCACGAATTCCGGCAACACCCAATCCGTCGCGTAATTGTATATAATAGGCATACAAACAAACAAAAAGCAGCAGAGTGAGAAAGCCCATCCAGGCATGGAACTTTTTGTTTATACCAATGTTACGGGCAACATCATCAATTATTTTCTTTAGTGCGCTCTTTTGTGCATCAACAGGTAAAGTACTATCCATAATGATTCAGGATTAAGAATGTTGTTCAGTATTGGTTAAGCTCTCTTCCGGAAAAGGGAACAACCGGTTTTTAGGTGGCAGGTAATATACCCGGGGTTTGGTTCCTAAATCTTCCATAAGCCGGTATCCGGCATTATCGCGAAGCAGTGCACTCAATTGAACCGTTTCCTTTGTTGTTCCGTTGGTTACTGCATCTTCGTTCTCATCACCAAAATAATAAACCCCATTCGGACAAGCCGATACGCAGTAAGGTAATTTACCCACACGCAGCCGGTCGGCACTAAACAAACATTTTGAGATGGTTCCTTTACGCTGGGGAACATTTAATTCCACGTCGTAAGTAACTTTTTTTTCTAATTCTTCAGCCTCCTGGGTGTTTCCTTCGGCAATTAACTGGCTGTAGCGTTCCTTATTCTCTTCGTATTCCTGATTCTTAAGCGGTTCGTGCCAATGGAAAATACGAGCCGAATACGGACAGGCGGCTACACAAAACCGGCAACCAATACAACGTTCGTTATCGATCAGAACAATGCCGTCATCGCGTTTAAAAGTGGCATCAACCGGACAAACCGACACACAGGGCGGATTATCGCAATGCTGGCAAGGCTTGGGCATGAAATAGGGTGCCGTATTTTCACTGTCCTGCATTTGCAAAACATTTATATGATGTTGCTCGGGACGTAAATCATGCGCTCCCTGACAAGCCTTCATGCATTGCCGGGCGTTGCGGCATTTGGCCAAATCTATCACCATCACCCAGCGACGGCCTTTTAAACCTTCGCGTCCCTGCATTTGCAATTCTGTCAACTTATCTTGTACCGGATGGTGTCCGTCAACTTCAATCAATTGATGTTCAGCCGAAAGAGCCTTTATCTTGGATTCGGTTTTTTTTGCTTTCTCAAATTTAAAACCTGCATACATGGCTGCTCCACCCATTATTGTTCCGGAAGCTATTAACCCCATTTTTTGCAGAAATTCACGCCTTGAGTTGTGCTTGTTTGTGTTTTCTTCCATGTAAAAACTGTTTATTTGCAGTTAATCTTTTTTCGATACTTAAATGTTTTAGGCTGTCATTTGTTCAAGACGGGTGCAATTTAGAAATATTCTAAATAAACACAAGAACCCTATGATAAATTTGTTTTCTGTTAAATATACAATTTATTTTATAAATCTTATTTCAAATTTAAGTACAATAAATTAATACAAAATACATGGAATTAAAGCATTTAGACAAGAAAATCCTGCTGTTTGTATTTACTTAGAAGGTGTTAGTATGAAAAAATCAGGCATGAAATTTAAAACAATTAGATGCTTTATAATATAAAATAAATATAAATTTTAACCGTGCCCATTTATCAATTACCCGAAGAGCCCATTTTTCCGCATCCCAACGAAGCAACATCCGATGGTTTACTGGCAATTGGCGGCGATTTGTCGGCTCAACGACTTATTGCGGCCTATGCTTCGGGAATTTTTCCCTGGTTTGGTGCAAAGGATCCCATATTATGGTGGTCGCCCAATCCTCGCATGGTTTTGTTTCCCGACAAATTCAAAGTTTCAAAGAGTTTAAAACAAACCCTGCGTTCACAAAAATACAAGGTTACAACCGATAAAGCCTTTGTGCAGGTTATTGCGCACTGTCGCAGCATATTTCGCCCCGACCAAAACGGTACCTGGATAACCCGCGAAATTGAAAAAGCTTATATTGAATTACATAAACTGGGTTTGGCCCACTCCTTTGAGGCCTGGCATAACAATGAGCTGGTTGGGGGTTTGTATGGAATTTCGCTGGGGAATACCTTTTTTGGAGAATCTATGTTCCATAAAGCGAATGATGCTTCAAAAGTTGCCTTTTATTATTTAAATGCGCTGGCCATTGATTGGGGTTTCCAATTTATCGATTGTCAGATTCCTAATCCACACCTTATTTCATTGGGAGCTGAAGAAATTTCACGCGATGATTTTTTAGATATGCTTCATGCAGCATTGCTCCACAAAACCCGTCAGGGAACCTGGAATCTTTTATTTGAATAGCACCTTTTTGTTATTACCCGATACAGAAAAAAACTAGACTACCGGTTTCGGTTTTATAAAAGGAGCTACTGCCCTGTCGTAAATTCCATGCATATAAGCTATAGCCATACCGTAATTGGTTACCGGTATTCCGGCATCAACTGCAGGTTTTAAACGACTAATGATTTGTTTACGTGTAATCATGCAACCACCGCACTGAATTACCATGGCGTATTCCCATATTTCGCCAGGAATGGTATTTAATCCCGAAACCACTTCAAAACTTAATTTTTTTCCCGAATATTCTGTGAGCCAGCGGGGAATTTTTACCCGGCCAATATCATCGCAGGCTACATGGTGTGTACACGATTCAAGAATCAGAATTTTATCTCCGTCGTTTAGCTTTGAAAGGTGTGGCGTTCCTTTAATATAATTCTGAAAATCGCCTTTATGACGCGCCAGCACCGTACTAAAACTGGTAAGCGGAATGTGTTGCGGAACCAAAGTATTGGCCAGCTCAAACACCTGACTGTCGGTTATGGCAAGCACCGGTTCCGGTTTTAAGTTCTTAATCAAATCTTCCAATTGATTTTCTTTACAAAAAACCGGAATGGCATCGTTGTCGAGCACATCGCGCAGTACCTGCACCTGAGGCAAAATCATTCTCCCTTCGGGAGCTTCCGAATCAATAGGCGTAATAAGTAAAACCATGTCGTTGGCTTTTATCAGGTCGCCCACCAGGGTTTTGGTTATGTAAGCCGACTCGGGGATTCGCTTTCGCATGAGTTGTACCAAATCGTCGGCACTGTATCCACTATAGGTACTGAAATTGAGCAGTTCAATATCGAAATCAAGTTTCAGGCGTTCGGCTAAATCGGTATCAAAGGGAACTTCGTCGGCTTTGTTATGAATGGTTAAAAATGGAACTTCAAAGCGTTGAAGTTCTCTGATGATTTGCTCTTCAGGTTCGCCAAAATCGTTATTTGCAATCACCAGCATTGCAAAATCGATAGTGCGGATGGCTTCAAAACTTTTTTTAATGCGCTTGGTTCCCAACTCACCGAAATCGTCAATTCCAGCAGTGTCGATAAGAATTACGGGACCAATACCGGGAATCTCCATCGACTTTTTTACCGGATCGGTAGTAGTTCCGGCAATATGCGAAACAATGGCCACATCCTGCTGTGCCAAAAAATTAATCAATGAACTTTTTCCATTGTTTCGGCGGCCAAAAATGCCAATGTGTGGTTTTCCGTCTTTTCCTTTCATATACTATAAACTCCTGTATGGCTTAAATGGATAATGCTTTATCGAATTCGGGGAGCACTTTTAGTTTACCTCCTATAGTTATTACGGTAGTTATGCAGGCTTTAATGCATAATTTTTCATCGGGCAGGCGGTAAATGTCCTGGTAAAAAAGGTACTTGATTCCTTCGCGCTCCGTATTGAGTCGGCAAACAAACCTATCACCACTTTTTAAAGGATATTTGTATTGGATGTCGGCACGGGCTACCACAGCCAGTATTCCCTGCTCATACATTTGTGCAAAATTTAATCCGGCAGTGTCAAGAAACTCATGCCGGGTATGTTCCAGATAATTCTGATAGACTGAATTATTTACCACACCCTGAAGATCGCATTCGTAATCGCGAACTTTAAACTCGAGTTCAAATTGATAGTTTTTTTTCATCAGTAGTTAAGGCTTAAGTGTTTTTTTGAAATCAGTTTTGGTTAAAAAACAATCAAATAAAACAAGTATTCCAAAAAAATATCGCGATGCTAATTTAAAACAAAGAATGGTACCTGCCATAAAAAAAAGGATTGCTTTAACTTTTTGTTTATTAAGCAATCCTTTCAATAATTTGGAGATTTCGGATTAGGCAGTAATCGCTATCGCGATGATTAATCCGGTTTTTGATTGTCGTTTCCGACAGAGGAAAGAGGCTGTTCTGGTTAAGCCCTGTTCTTTTTACTTTTGGTTGGAGAAATTGTAAGAGAACTCACGGGCTTTTGATGAAACCAGAATTTTGTAATTACCAGCTTCTACCTGAGAAAAATCGAAAAGTTTTTTGATGCTGTTGGCACTTTCCACTCCGTGAAAAAGTTCCTCACCATTCTCGTTGTAAATACGAATGGAATAATCTAACCCCAACGAATTTGGCAGGGTAAAAAGCGCTTTTTGACCCACTGTTTTAAACATTGGAGCCTCTTTTTCGGCATAGTAAACTTTAATTTTTCCGTTTGAAATGGTAAAAAAACGCTCGGTTATACCTTGCTTTCCATCTAAACGCAGGGTGTAATCACCATCAGATAATTTTGAAAAATCGAAAACTTTTGAAAAATTCTCGGATGATTCCAGCAAGGTATTGTAATACACATTCATTCCATTACCACTTTCGACGGTTAAGGTGTATTTCCCCTCAGCCAGATTAGCAATGGTAACTGTAGCATGGTAATCTTTGTTTAGCGGCTGCATGTAAAGTTTACCAGGGTTCGTGAATTTTTCGCGGCCTTTTGCGTGTGTAAATAAAGGCAACAACAGCAAAGCACTTATTAGCATGCTGAATAATACGGTGAGCGCTCTTGATCTAATCAAGTTCTTCTCGTTAATTTTTACTTTGTTCATCGTTTAAAAATTTAGTTAAACATTTCACTGACAAAATTACGCCCGAACCCCATTACATGTTATGAGTATTTGGAAAGAATTGTGAAAATTGGTTATAATTAACATAATTTATAAATCACAAGTGCCTGAAATACTGTGGCTTTTGTTTATGCAAACGTTGCGTAAAATTTGCATAAATATTTTACAAGTAGTTGTTTTGTAATCGTTTGCGTAATATAATTGTAACAAAAAACTTATGCAAACTCCTCCCATTTTCAAATAGAAAAGGAGCAACAAGTAAAAAAGAAGTGAAAATTAATGTCGTAATGTAAAAGTAAGGGGTACTTTCAATTGAAAGTAAAATTCAGGAATCAAAGCCGCCAGATAAAAAAGAATTAATAATCCCCATCCTGGCGTTTAACCAGTTCTTTGGTCGACAATAATCCGCAAGCAGCAAATATATCCTGTCCCCGCGAGGCGCGTAAGGTAGTCAGGATGCCTTTTTTATTCAGTGCATCTTTAAATTTTATGATGGTGGCATCGTCGGAGCCCAATAAAGGCGAATCGGGTATGGGATGGAAGCGAATCAGGTTTAAACGGCAGCGAATACCACTGAGCAAGCGGGTTAATTCTTTAACATGAGCCGGTGTATCGTTTACATCTTTAAACATAATGTATTCGAACGAAACCCGACGTTGCAATCCGAAATCAAAATCTTTGAGGTGTTGCAATACTTCCTTAATGGGATACACTTGTTCAATGGGCATCAGGGTTTTACGTTCGTTGTCGAAAGGAGTATGCATACTCACGGCCAGGTGGCAGTTGCTTTTTTCAAGAAAAGTCTTCATTCCAGGAATAATTCCAATGGTTGAAACGGTGATCCGCTTTGGACTCAAGGCATAGCCCCAATCGGCGGTTAAAATTTCGAGACTTTTCAACACCTCGCTCAGGTTATCGAGTGGTTCGCCCATGCCCATGTAGACCAAATTTGTAATGGAAGACCATTCGGAAATGCTCCGGTATTGGTTCAGAATTTCGCCTGCTGAAAGATTCGATTGAAAACCCTGACGGCCGGTCATGCAAAACAAACACCCCATTTTGCATCCTACCTGCGACGAAACACACACCGTTTTCCTGTCCTTGTCGGGAATCATAGCGGTTTCGATATAATTACCGCCCCGAGCCGTAAACAAATACTTTTTTGTTCCGTCGGCACTTTCCTGAACCTTTAGGGGAGCCGATAAACCCACTTCGTAATGCTGAGCAAGTACTTCACGGTTTTTTAACGAAATATTGGTCATTTCGTCAATTGAAGCAATCTCTTTTTGATAGAGCCATTGAGTCAATTGTTTGGCCGTAAAACCCGGTAAATTATGATTGGCACAAAGCTCCTGAAGTTCGCTCAGGGTTTTTCCGTAAAGTTTTTCTTTGTTCATTTTTAAAAATAGATTTCGGTTATGATGTTTGCAAACCCAACCCCTTTTTGAATCAACAGGTTACGCACATCAACCACCATTTCGGCATTGCCGCAAAGGTAGTAATTAATTGTTTTAGGCAATTCGTCGAGCGATTCAAGATAAGTTGATAAGCGGCCTGCATAAATTCCTTCACCCGCATCCTGCGAACAGCATTTTACATAGTCAATTAACGATTCTAAATCGGTTCTGAAATAGATTTCATCTTCTTTTCTTCCCCCCTGGATCAGCTTAAGCGGTTTTTTCCCGCTTAAAAACATGGAATAAAAAGGCGCAATACCTGTACCGGTTGCTATCCACCATGCGGGTTCGTTCTGAAACAGGAATTTTCCCTGAACTTCGCCCACCCAAAGCATGTCACCGGGTTTTGCATCGGCCAGGCGGGGCGTTAGCAAGCCATTGTCTTTACGGGTAAATAAGATTGTCATGAGCGCATCATCGGGACTGCTGCACAAAGAATACAAGCGAAAAGGAATGTCCGGGTCAATGGTAACTCCAATAATCTGACCCGGGAAAAAGGGTTCTGTTTTTATAAAACTCAACAAATATGCCTGTTGAGTAAGTTGTTGATTGGAAACTATTTTAACTTTTTGCAGGTAGCTCATTTAACCGTTGGTTTGTTCGACCAAAACAAGCTTTACCACAGAAAGTTCAACGTTTGCTAAGTTTTATCATATGCACTCCCTCAGTATTTCGGTCAATAAAGCTTCGAGCTGCCTTTTGATAAGCCTGTTATTTCATGCTGAGTTGTTTTCTGATTTGCTTTTGTTTTTTAATCGGCTGTATGTTTTGCTTAAGCTCTCTGCTTATTTCCGGTTTTTCTTACTTCTTTGGGTTTTGGGAATGAAACAGATAAACTAACAGCCAGTACACTCGTAAAAAATATTCCAGTTAATGTTTTCATCATCTATATTTTTTATTTTTAAAAAAAGGCTGCTCCTTTTTTGGTTGAAGCAGCCTTTGAACAAACAAACCAACGGTTTTTACCAGAAAAGATTAGATGCTTTTGTTGCATTTGCGTTGTAATTCAACCACTACCGATACACCATCCTGCGTTACTGTAGCCAGGTTATCGCATTCGCCATTTCCGTAATCAATAGTGATGGGAGATGCTTCGCCATGAACAATTTGCAATACACCCTGAACAATGTACATGAAGCAGTTCATTTCGTGTTTGCGAACCAGCGGCGAAAGTATGTCGGTGGTAACCACAGTACCGTCGGCCAGTATAACCGTTGAATTACCGGTAGTTTCGATGGCATCGTCGCGTTTGGTTTTAGTATCAGAACCCACTACAATGGTACGCACTTTTTCAGCCACCAGGCTAATGGTTCCGCTTCCGTCGGCAAGAATCAAACTTCCGTTAATACTTATTACACTTTCGCGATTGCCATCGTTGTTAATAGTTTGCATTACTTGCTTTTCGCCAACTACCTGATTATCGTCGACAAAGAAATTATCAAAAGCAAAGTCGATGTAAACGGTTCCATCCCAATAATGACCTTCGTGAGTCATGATTATTTTACCCCGACGCTCGCGGCCGTCGTTACATAAACAATTTACTTCGCCAAAGTCGATGGTGGTAGTAATCAGGGTGTCGGTAATTACTTTGGTAACCGTAACACACTCGCTTAAACGGCTGTAGCCAAAAACGACTCCTGTTTTTAAGTTCGACTCATTGGTTTCGGCCAAATCAAGGGCTTCGTCGCCAATTTCAGCAATCTCGTCGAATACTTCGGCGGTGTACAATTCACCATCCACATTTGCCGTTAATGCTGATGTATCCAAAGCTTCTTCTTTGTTACACGAGGTGGTAACCAAAAATATACCCAGTATTACCAAGGCTGCTAATCCGATTTTTTTTGTTGCTGTTTTCATAATCATCCGTTTTAAATTTATTTTCAATTGCTATTTATTAAAAAACCTTACCCTGCAAAACTATGCGTTGTACATGAAGCGAATATGAAGGATGAAAAAAAAGTATGTACAACGTTAAAATGAGAAAAGTTAAGTCAGCAGTGGGCAATTTTCAGCCAATGAACAATGGGCTAAAAGGCGGCGGTTTTCAGCTCGCAGTGCACAGCTAAAGTACAATTGTCAATGAACAATGTGCAATTAACAATGAGCAAATATGAATGAAAATAAATGATTTAGACTACTTGCCGATTAATTAATTCCCGACTGATACTATTTTACCAGCCGGGATTTTTGAAATCACAGCCTCACTAACTTAACGCGAACTCTCTTTATCAGTAAGGAAAAGATTGTAGAAATCGAGGCGCCGGTTTCTTAAATTGGTTACAGCGCCATGTGAATGCAACTCTTTTAATAAATCGAGATCCACATCAACTATCAAAGTCATTTCGGTATTGGGTGTGGCTTCAGCTTTTACCCCGTTGGTTGGAAAAGCAAAATCGGATGGAGTAAACACGGCCGATTGCGCGTACTGAATGTCCATGTTATTAACTTTTGGCAAATTACCCACGCTACCGGCAATAGCCACATAACATTCGTTCTCAATGGCACGTGCCTGTGCGCAGCGGCGAACACGGGTGTATCCGTTTTGTGTATCGGTTAAAAAAGGTACAAAAATAAGCTGAACCCCCTGGTCGCTCATGATACGAGATAATTCGGGAAATTCAATATCGTAACAAATCTGAACACCAATTTTACCTGCATCGGTTTCAAAAACCTTAAGCTTATTACCCCCCGACAAGCCCCAGTAACTTAACTCGTTGGGCGTTATGTGAATTTTCTCGTACTGTTCCCAGGTTCCGTTTCGACGACAGAGGTAACCCACATTATACAATTTTTCATCAATCATGTAAGGCATGCTCCCGGTAATGATATTCACATTATATGAAATAGCAAACTCTATGAATTTATCGCGCAATTGTTCGGTATATTGCGCCAACTCGCGAACTGCTTCCGATTCCTTTAAGTGATTGTAAATTGACATTAAAGGAGCATTGAAGAATTCGGGAAAAAGAATAAAATCGCTTTTGTAATCGGACACCGCATCAACAAAAAACTCAATTTGCTCATACAGCGAATCCAGGTTATTAAAGGTGCGCATTTGCCATTGCACCAGTCCCAGCCGTACCACCGATTTGGGATTATTGATAAGCTTTTCGCTCTGGGTGTAGTAAATATTGTTCCAGGCCAGCAGGGTAGCAAACTCCATCGACTCCTTATCGCCTTTCAAATAATTTTTAAGCACCTTGCGTACGTGAAAATCGTTCGACAATTGAAAATGAAGAACGGGATCGTGTATCTCGGTAAGTTTTACTTTTTGAATGTACTCTTTGGGCGACAATTCGTGGGCATAATTGCTGTAATTAGGGATGCGTCCGCCCGCTACAATAGCCCGCAAATTCAGGTTTTCGCAGATTTGTTTGCGCCCTTCATACAGCCTTCGTCCTAAACGTAACCCGCGATAATCGGGGTGAATAAAAATTTCTATTCCATAAAGTACATCACCATTGGGATCGTGAGTGTTGAAGGTGTAATTCCCTGTAATTTGTTCATAGGTATGTTCGTCGCCAAATTTATTGTAATCGACAATTATGGATAGCGCGCTTCCGGCAATTTTTCCGTTCACCAAAACGCAAATTTGACCGTCGGGGAACTTATCGAGCAAAATTTTAATGTGATTTTCGCGCCAGTAGTATTCGGGCATCTGCTCATAAGCTTCAATCATTGACGATTTTAATTGCTGGTAATCTTCAATTCTGAGATTACGCATTTCAATTTGTTGAATATCCATCATGTATGTTCTATTTATCGTTTAAATCTAAGTAATAAACACGTATAATTTACTCCATATGTTTAATTCCTGTAATTTTTTATTTATACAAATTTTTGCTATTGCGAAGATATGCTGATTTAGCTACCAATAAAGGCAAAGAATTAAAAATTTGCTTTAACCTGATGCCGTTTATGATTAATTACTCTACATTACTCCATGAGGACTTCGCTAAGTTACTCACTCCGTACGTGAGCTCGAAACTCTGTTTCTCGGGACGAACCCGGTTCTCATCCCTATGATTTAGTATAATGAAGTATTAAAAAAAGGCTTACCAATTTTCTGATAAGCCTTTTG
>PHDD01000014.1:106711-202936 GCA_002840905.1 Bacteroidetes bacterium HGW-Bacteroidetes-4
GGATTATTCCGCTTCGCTCCATGAAGGCTTCGCCGTTCGAACCCGGTTCTCATCCCTATGATTTAGTATAATGAAGTATAAAAAAAAGGCTTACCAATTTTCTGATAAGCCTTTTGTTGCGGAGAGACAGGGATTCGAACCCTGGGTCCGCGTGAGCGGACAACGGTTTTCGAGACCGCCCCATTCGACCACTCTGGCACCTCTCCGGAATGCAAAAATAAAAATAAAATATCATACATGGCCTGGAATTGGCTTCTAAGTTTTTGTAAAAACAAATTAACCAAAAGCCGCCTGAATACACAACCTGAACTAACCTATCCTCAGCCAAATCAAATAAGCTTTTGTCAAATAAAAAAAGGTTAACCATTATTGATTAACCTTTTACCTTCACTGGCGGAGAAAGAGGGAACTGAACGTTTATTCTGTTAACCTCTATATCAATGCTTTATAAAATCGTATTTTCAAGTCCTCTGTAAGTTCACTAATATTGGGTTAAGTTTGCCCGTTTTATATGCGTTTTAATGAACTCATATACACTCAAAAATAACAATTTATTTTAATATGGGATTCGAACTTCTAATTGTTATCAAAAGTCTAGTTTTTTAGTTAATAAACTGGACTTTTTATTTTGTGAAGGTTTTTTATCGCTAATCCCGCTTATCGAGAGTGAAAGTTTCTAAAATATACACTTTTCCTGTTTTGAAAGGAAAATATTACCCTCGTTATATCGTAGGTATTAGAAAGTTTTATCTAAAATACAGTCGAAATTAATTATGTAAATAATAGATACAGAAAGTAATATAGGTAGGTTTAATAAATCAAAATCCAGAGGGGTATTGTTATTTCCTGATGATTTTAACAATTTTGGAACACCTGCTGCAATTCGAAAAGCATTACAACGACTTCGAGAAAAAGGACTTATAAAACAAGTCGCACAGGGGATTTACGTACGCCCCAAAATAAGTGAACTTATAGGTGAGGCAAGTTCCTTGTTAAATCAGGCATTAAGGGAAATAGGAAAAGATAATCCTACTGATTTCGAAATACAAAAAATAGTGATTTTTACTAAAATGCATTTCGTAACTATTTTTTTCAACATAACCTAAATGAGGTGTACATATTACGTTTGGCATTTTTAATAACTCAAATTCAGTATCGTAGATGGGTTCATTTTCAAAAACATCAAGTGCAGCAAAACCCGGTTGACCACTTTTTAAACTTCTTAATAAAGCTCCTTTTTCAATTAATTCAGCCCTTGGGTGTTAATAATAATTGACGAAGGGTTCATTCGTTTTAAATCGCCTTCATTTATTATTGTTTGCTCCCTTATTAAAACAATAATTTCGGCTTCTTTATTTTATTTGCAAGAATTTTGGGGTCTTTTTCTGAACTCTTTAAAGATAATAACATTTCTACCCTCAAGCATTTTAAAGCATACAAGTTTACTTACAACGTTCTGGTAATCATCCAATATTGCAATTTTCATAATGCAGATTCTTATGTGTAATATTATCTAAATTTAACAGGGAATAATTGAAAAATGCATTTAAATTTTATACTACTGCCCTTTCAAAGCGCAATTCCAAATTGTTAACTTTAATTGAAACCGTTCTGCAATTGCTGGGGTAAGCAATTGAATAAGACTCTGCATCTTTCAAAATTTCTGATGCTTTGCGGTTCTCATACAAGCCTTTGCATTCAACAACTCCTTGTGGAGAATAACGGGTAACCAATAATAGGTTGCCTTCAGGTTTAACACTAAACCATGAACCTGCACCTTCGCCACTTAACCATTGCGCATCCTCAGGAATGGATGGATGCCTTTCGGGCTGAGGTAAGGTTGAAATTAAGATTTGCCTATCCAATTTTTTAATGGGGCAGAATGGTTTACCATTAAGAATTTTTGGTAAAACCAATCGATTATCAAGTGAATTTACGTTGCTTAATGGAGTTGGGGTAAGCGGTACCAGATATTTTAAGCCAAAATGATATTTGAACGCGGGTTTGCCTGCCAGTATAGATGAATTCACAAAACGGGAACAATTGCTGCCCTTGTAGCGAAAAGGGCCATAGGGAATAGGGCTAATTTCTTGCAAATGATGTGCTTTAGCGTAGGCTTTTTCAAAATTAATGGGACAATACGAAGCATACAATTGCCCTTCGCCATGACAGGCTGGATTGGATTGTAATTCGTACAAAATATTCCAGAAATTTTCTAACAACAACCCATCTTTTGTAAGTTCGGGAATTGTTTTAATTTCAAGGTCGTGGTCGGTTTCGGCACTGCGCACCCTGCCGTGCTGATAAGGAGCATGGTAACGGCCAAAATCGAAATAATGAGCTTTCAGATTTTTACTATCGATAAGTACCAACGCTGCATGACCCACTTTGTAATAATTATTTTGGTTAACACCCAGCATTAATGTAATGGGGTCGTACCAGGCACCCGGTTGTTTGCAATACGTTTCGGGCCATGCAATGGCAATGGCAAAGCCTGTGTTTTTTGTTGTACTAGCCATGTTGTAGGTTTTGTGTGTTTTCAAGTTTTTTAGCTTCGGTGAGCAGATTATTAAAAAATAAATCGATATCGCTAGGTGTTAATTCACCATTGGCAGTAACCAAACGGATTACCAATATTTTACCCTGATATCCGTAGTTTACAATTGATTTACCTGATTTTCGCATGCTCTCGCGTAGGGCTAAATTAAATGCATTTAAATCGGTTTCAGAATTAGGCTTATAGCGAAAGCAAACAGCAAAGGATTGACGGTTAGAGCTTAGTTCAAGTTTTGGATGTTCCATAACCCTGGCTTCGGCATATTGCGCCATTTCCATCAAATTATCTATTCGATTTTGATAGCCTTTTAAGCCAAAATATTTCCAAGCAAACCATAGCTTTACGGCATCTACCCGTCGGCCGCATTGGATTGATTTTTTGCCTAAATCTTCAATCTGGTCGATGTCATGAAAGATATAATCGGTATTGATGTCGGTAATGTTATGTTGGAGAACGCCTCGTTCTTTCACCAACAATACCGAGCAAACCAATGGAATATTCATTAATTTATGAGGGTTCCATGCAAATGAATCGGTTTTTTCAATACCATTCATCAGGTGACGGTGTTTATCACTTAAAATTACGGAACCACCAAAGGAACCATCGGCGTGAAGCCAAATGTTGTGTTTTTTGCAAATTATGGCCATTTCATCAATGGGGTCGTAAGCTCCCAAAAGTGTGGTGGCGCATGTAGCTGCTACAAAAAAGGGTTTTTCGCCGCGTTGTATGCTGGCTTCAATCTCTTTTTCCAATTCAGCAGGAATTATTCTGCCATTTGCATCGGATTTTACTTTTATTACATTTTTAGCACCTATTCCCAACACATTGGCCGCAGTTTCGAAGGAGTAATGGGCTTGTTCGTTTACAAAGGCTTTTAATTTGTGTATTTGACTGTATCCTTCAAAACGACTTTCGGGCATCACCCTGTTGCGTGCTGAAAACATGGCAACCAAGTTGGCATTGCTGCCCCCGCTCACAAAAACACCATCGCCATGCGTATAACCTGCATAAGAATTCATTAAACGTATCATTTCATTTTCGATGAGGGTAGCCACAGGTGCCACTTCGTAGGTGTACATTGAGGTATTTGCAAGCGTAGCGAATATATCCCCTATAAATGCGGGAAAATTAAAGCCCGAATACAGTTGGTTCAAAAATTGTTTGTTCCCCGTTTTTACCGAATATTCAAGGTATTTATCCAACAAATCAAGAAATTCGTTTTCGGTTACCCCTTTTGCGCTAATAGGGAAATCAATAATGGCTTGAATCTCTGATGGTTTTTTGAATTCAACTACCCGTGTATTTGTATTTTCATTTGCTTGAAGGTAGGTTTTTATCTTACTAAAACTTTCTTCTAAAATTTTTAAATTGTTCATTCGGTTAGTTTTTTATTTTGGATGAACCGTTATTTTTCAGGTATTTTTCCATGGATGCAAGTATGTTGGTATTTTTGTTACGCTCATAGTAAGGCTTAACAAGGCAAAAGTAATCGTACAATATCTCCGAATTAATTTCATTTATTGGTGTTTCCGTCAGCATTAAGTCTTTATCCATGTTTAAGAATGCTGAACCCATGGTTGTAACTACTTTCTGAAATTCAGGCACATATACCTTAGCATTGGCTGAAACATTTGATTTGCGTGTATTGGAACCGTAAATATGAAGGGTTACAAAATTCTCTGAACTTGCATTGCCCATCATGTGGGTTAAATCGCCACAAACCGATGCAATTTGACCCGCCTGAAAATTATCTTTTTGAATGAGTTTTAACTCATTTTGCTCTATTTCATATAAGCGATGCGTGGCTTCGCCAAAGGTGTAAACGCAACCCCATTCGGTAAACCCATGGTTATGAATGGCCGTAAAATCGCCTGCTTTCCACGACATTAATAGTATTTTAAAATTACCGTTATCAAAAATCAGGGTACGTCCATAACTTTCCTTATTGCTGTGATTAAAGAGCATAAAAGGTTCCACATCTTTTGTTGCCAGTTTGTGTGATTGAACTATATTGGCAACAATAGAATTATCTACAAAGGGTTGATTTTTAATATCCCCAATCAGATTTTGTAATTGATGTGTTAACGGGTAATTCATAAACTTAATGATGTGAAAATTTAATAAATTAATTTACTTGCAAAAGCCTGTTTTCAGGATAAAATGCCTGCAAACGCTTTTAATTCTTCAATATCCACATGGTCGTCGAGGTGTTTGCCATAATGAGCTTTTACAATTTTAAAGTTTTCGTCGATAAAAAAGTCAGCGGGAATAAGGTTCATACTGGCATCTTTATCCGCAGGTAAATTCAACTCTTTGGTATCTTTTTTTGCCTGACTTACGTTGGCAACCAACATGGTTTTCATCATTTTAAGGGTAGATTGTTCAACCCCGTACTGATTGTAAATTTTTTTATCAGGGTCGCCAATTATAGGCCAAGGACTGATACCTTTATGGTAAATGCTTGATGATAGTTTTTCGCTTGAGCTCTCAAATAAAAGTATCATTTGTACCCCTGCATTTTTCAGTTTTACATTATTTCCCATAATTTGATGTACCCTGCGGTTACAAAACGGGCAACTTACATTGCGGTAAAAACTAAGTATTATTTTTTTCCCCTTATAATCGGATAGTTTAACTTCTTTGCCATAAATGTCGGTTGCAACAAAGTTTGGGGCGGTTGTTCCTGTTTGTAATTTCATAATTTTATATTTAATTCTGGTTTATTTTACCGAATGGTCGTGGATAATTCAAAACCTGACAATTTTTAATAAAAAAAACACATCCCATTTGGGGGTGTGTTCATAAAAAACAAATAATGAAATGTTAATTAGAGGGGTATTCTAAAACTCAAGTATATGTAAAAACACTTAAATAAACAAATTACACTTTTCACACAAACATTAAAAAAATATGAATTTAATACTAAAGGTGCCATATAAAATTCTGATGCAATATTTTTTGATTTGCAAATTGAAAAAATTGATTCATTTGATAAGCCAAAAGCGATGGATAGAAGTACTTAGAAGGTCAAAACCTTTGCTTCACTTTTTAAATAATCGGTTAAGGGTTTGCCCATTGCTTTTACTTCAAAGCCCAAATTTTTAAGGTCATCGGCAATGCCGTAAGCATTGGCACACGCAATGCAGGCTTCAATCACCACACCATCGCGTTGCATTGTTTTAAGCTTTTCTTGAATTTTCAAGTTTTCGGCTGTCAGTTTTGCCGATGGACCCCAGACAATAAGCGTAACTTCAGTGAACCAACCCTCAGTTTTGGCAGCATGGGTGTACATTAATGCAACACGTTCGGCTACATAAGGGTCGTCGCTTGTCCATACCACAACCAGTTTACCCGTATTATTTTCTGTTTTTTCCGATTGAGCCATAAGTTTTAATGTATTTAAAAATAGCATGATGGTTAAAATTGGAAATAAAATTTTAGTTTTCATAATCTACATATTTTAAATTAATTTTCTGAAGCTTAGTGTTGCAATTACTGGCATTTAATCTAAAAGTTTAACATATTTTATAATGGGTTAATTTTCGCTTTTTAACCTTTCAGGGTGTTGAAATTCAAAATTACCTGTTTTGATCATCTCCAATGTTTGTTCAATGCTTGGGCGGTCGCCCCAAAAAGTACCCGAATAAATTAATCGAACTTTTCCTACGGGGTCGATAATTACCGTGGTGGGGCGGTTTATGTATTCGGCATGCACTGAGAAAGTAAGTGGGTCGGCTCCAAATTTTGCACCTACGGCTCCGGCACGGTCGAGCAAATGAGGCCACCAAATCTGTTTGGTGTAAGCATCTTTAAACGATTCTTTAGCGAACCAATAACGAGGTTCCAGTTCTTTTCCCACCATAACACGTCCACGGTATAAGTCGTGAGTTTCAACGGTGAATACCTGCACATTGGCATCTTTAAACTCCTGCTGCATTTTCATTAAATCGTGAAATTCGCCATGGCATACCGGGCACCAATCGGCAAAAACCCATATTAACACCACCCATTGTTTATTGCGAAAATCATTCAATTGCCATGATTTTCCTTCGGTATCATCCAACAAAAAATTGGGAGCTATTGAGCCTTCTTTTACTGTTTCAAAAGTTGATTCGTTGAGCAATAAAAAGGCGTTGAGTTGCTTATCGGTAACACCTTTTTTGTTTTCAATCTGGTAAATGGCCAGTTCGCATTGGTGTTGTACATCGCGCGATGGGTCGTTTTTAAATGCTTCGCGCAGAAGGGTTACTGATTTTTCCGATTCCATTTGACCCAATGCAATAGCAGCCTGCGAGCGTACCATGGCATTGCTGTCGTTTTTCACTACAGCCCCAAGTTCAGTGGCCGATTGTTTTGCATTAAGTATTCCTAAAGCCATGGCACAAACCTGGCGTACATTAGCCGATGGGTGTGTTAGCCCTTTTGTTATTTCAGCGGTACTGTTCTGACCCGCCCGAACCAAATCACGAACCGCCAATAAGCGTACTTTCCAATCCTCATTATTCAAATCGGCAATGCCTGCAACTTTCAGGTTGCGGTCTTGGGTCATTGAATTTTCATCGTTTAGGAGATGAAAGTTGTGGGTGTTAACCCGGTCAACTATTTTTGACACGGCAATTGTTTCTGATTGAGCCATAATTTTTAATGAATTAATAAACAATAATAGAATTGTAGCAATTAGTAGATTTTTTATTTTCATATAGTTTTATTTTATTACCAATTATTATTTATCTGCCTTGTGCAATTAAAACACGTATTAAATCCGATAATTTGTTAATGGTTTCGGTGGGTTGTATTTCCCAAGGGTCAAAGTGTGATTTAGGGTCGCGTTTCACCCAAACTGCTCGCATCCCAGCTGAAATGGCACCGGTAACATCAAACGGGTTTCCTGATATAAGCCATGAATTTGTTTTCAATGACATTGATTTTTTTAGAAAATGCTCATAAACTACCGGACTGGGTTTAAATGTTTTTACATCGTCCACACTTACCACGTCTTCAAAAAAATGGAGCACGCCCGCATTTTGAAGTAAAACTCTGACATCGTCTTCCTTTCCGTTCGAAAATGCAAATAAACGGTAGTTTGCTGCTTTAAGCATTTGTAAACTATCGGCAACATCAGCAAAAGTTGGTAAAATAGTGTATTGATGCATCAGTTCACTTTTTCCTTGTTGGCTAAATTCCACGTTTAATTGCAAGCAGGTAAAATCAAGCGATTGTTTAGTAGATATTGAGAAGCTCACGTAATTTTGCATCAACCCACGTCTGAAAGAATATTCCAGTTGCTTAGCCCTCCAAATTTCCATAAAAGCCTGAGCCAAGGTACCAACTTTAATTTCCAGCATTTTGTAAACTCCGCCAGTGTCAATCAAAGTTCCGTAAACATCGAATGCAAGAGTTGAATTCATAATAAACAAAATAGAGAACTTACTCTGCAAGGAAAACGCTTTTAAGAATTTCAAACATGATTTCCTTTATTTCGGCGCATGATTTCTTCTCAATTTCAATTGATTGCCACATCGTGCGCCGTTCCAATATCACAAATTCATATTCCCCGAGTTGAAACTCGGGGCTATTCATATTAAATCCCTATTGGGATTTTTAAAAGCGATTTCCCTGACTTACTCTGTGCTTTTTAAATTTTTTAACACTGCAAGTAAAAGCGATGCGCTCAGTCTTGTGCTATAATCAGGGTTAATATACTCGAATAAAATCTTACCCTTCATATCAACAACAAAAACTGAAGGTACCGGCAGAAAACCCTCATTCAAACCGCCTGATTTCTCGCTTAACAACCCTGCATATTTTTCAGGTGCTTGAAAAGCTAATCCCATAGCCTTAATCAATTGCATATCTGCATCGGAATACAAACTATAAGTGAGTTTATCTTTATCAGAGGTTTGTTTTAAATTATCGGGTGAGTCGGGACTAATGGCCAGAATTTGGTAACCCAAACTCAAAATTTCCTTATCAATTTTTTGAATTTCGGACAAATGGGCATTGCAATAAGGACACCAGCCTCCCCTGTAAATTAAAAGTATAGTTGGTTTTTGAGTAATCAGCTCGTTTAGTGATACCGAATTCCCTTCAGGAGAAGTAAGTTTTGCATCGGGAATGGTTTCGCCATAGAGTAGTGGTGAAATGTCTTCGGCCTTATTGGGCAATTGGGCATTAACGGTGTTAGCTATCATGGCAACAAGTGTTATGATTAAATAAAATTGTCTTTTCATTTTATAAAGGTTTAATTTATTAATTGTTAATCCACTTATCAATTATAGTAAAGTTGAGATGGTCGCCAAAATCTTTCCCGTAATGAGCTGTTTGAATAATACCGTTTTCGTCAATTAAAAAATCGGCAGGTACAGTATTGTCATCCTTAAGCATTTTTTCTGGAATAAGTTTATTGGCAAAAATCTTTTTCATGGCTCGAAGACGAAACATGGTTTTCATTTTAGCAAATAATGATTGCTCCAACCCGTAAGCACTGTAATATTTTTTGTGTGGGTCGGGTATTATTGCAAAAGGTGGGTTTTGTTTTCCGGCATGTTCCAGTATTTCTTCCTTTGTTGATTTGAAGAAACCGATTACCACCAAATCCTTTTCGTTAAAATGGTTCATCTTTTCTATTAACTCATGCACCCGCAAGTTGCAGAATGGGCACGAAGCTCCCCGGTAAAAGGTTAGGTATACCTTTTTACCCACAAACGATGCCAGATTGATTGCATTTCCTGAAATATCATTCTCGTTGAAAACAATTGCTTTATCTCCTAATTTTAGTCTCATTATATTATAATTAATCTCGCAAAGGCACGAAAGCGTTTGCAATACTTTATTTTGGCTTCGCGCCTTTACGAGAGATTTACTTATTTTTTACAACTACAGTCTTTTTCAGGAGCTTCCCATTTAAAATCTTCAATAATATTATCGAGTGGCGTATGGGTAATGTGGTTTACATAGTTGCTAATGGTTTTTTGACCGATTCCCACAATCAGTTCCAGTACATTTTTTTGAGTGTAGCCGGCAGCCAAAAAAGTGGCAATATCCTCATCGGTAGCCCAACCTCTTTTTTTAACCAACAATGCCGTAAACTGTCTAAATACTTCAAGTTTTGCATCATTTAAGGACTGATTGGTGCGTAAGGCTTCAATCATTTCATCGGGCAATTTGTACATTTTGCCTACCATAGAATGAATGGCCATGCAGTAATGGCAGCTATTTTGGTAACTCACGGTAAGCCAAACAATGTTTTTTTCGATGGGGCTTAAGGAAGTGGCATCAAACAAATCGGCCATTTGCCTGTAAGCTTTTAAAACTTCAGGCGATTCGGCCATAGTTGCATACAAATTTGGAATAAACCCGTTTTGTTTTAAAGCTCCACTTAAGGTTTCTTTTGAACCTTCGGGAGCTGTTTCGATGGTGTGTAATTTAAATGTTGTCATTTTAATATATATTTAATTTATAATTCTAAGCAAATGCTTAGTAAAAGGTTAAAAAAATTATTTAATTTGAGCCAGGGCCACGGTAATAAAATCGTTTAATTGCAGACAGTTCATGGTTTTTGATGCTATTGAAATGCTTTGCATAATGCCCAGAAAGAAATTAGCCTGTTGCTCAATATTAGTGTTAGCCGGAATTTCCTGTTTTGCAATGGCATTCCTGAAAATATTCCTTAGCATATCGCGTATAAAATCATAATATCGATTTACCTCCATAGCTATTTCAATGTCTTTGTTTCCAATCTCGCCGGCGGTATTTACAATAAGACAGCCTTTGGATCCAATTCCAGCGGTGTTAATAGAAACCACTTTAAAAAGAAAAGCCTCCAGTTCAGCCAGTCCTGCATTTTCATGTAACAAGGTGCGAAATCGGGTTTTCTTAACATGTTCCTGATAATTATGAATAGCTTGAATGAAAAGATTCTTTTTGTTTTTAAATGATGCATAAATCGAAAACTGATTGATACCCATTTCTTTCTCCAATAGCCTCACAGATGTAGCCTCGTAGCCATTCTTCCAGAAAACATTCATGGCTTTTTCCAGTACATCCGATTCAACAAATGCTTTATATCTAGGCATATAAAAAATTTTACACAAAACTAAGCATTTGCTTTGAATAATCAAAATAAAATTTATAACTTAGCTTAATTTAATAATACACAAAATAATAACCCGATGAAAAAGACTGCAATAATTCTTTGTTCAATTTTTACAATATTAGCTGTTTCTGTATCAATCGGTTATTATAGCAATGCAAAAAAACTGGTCCGAAATGAAATAAGCAGGGACTTAAAAGGAATTATAAAACTAAAAGCCCGACAGACTGTCGACTGGTACAATGATGAAATGAACGATGCAGCCCTGATTGCAGGAAATACTTTCCTTATTGACAATATAAGTGAAAATATTAGAATCAACAATTTGAAAAACCATGGTAAGCTTATCCAGTTTATAGAAACATTGCAAAAAGAGCACGGCTATGCAAAGATTACCATATTTTTGCCAAACGGGGAACTGCTCTTTCAATCAAATAATTCCTTAAAAAAAGTTGATAGTATTGTAAATCTAACTATTACAACTGTTTTGCAAACGAACCAGGTCGCTTCAACAGGATTATATAAGAGTGAAAATGACCAATTGGTTTACCTTAGCTTTATAAGCCCGGTTTTTGACAATGGAACCAAAAAACTAATAGCAATTATTGATTTTAAAATTAATGTAAATGACTGGTTGTACCCGACGATTGAGTCAACACCTTTACCCTGGGAAAGCTTCGAAACCATATTGTTGTATCCCGAAAATGAAAATATTGTTTATTTAAATCAACTAATTTCACAAAAAAATAGCATCAGCAATATTAGTCAAAATAAAAATTCTATTGATATCCTATCAGCAAAAGCTTTATCCGGATACGAAGGTTTGATAGAAGGCCTGGATTATAAGGGGAATGATGTTATTGCTTTCGTGTGCCCACTCAAGGGTACAGGATGGTTTTTGCTGGCAAAAATAGATTCCGGGGAAATTATTCAGAGCATGAAAGAAGACGTTGTTCTGCTGATAATAATTACCCTTCTCCTTTCATTATTAGCCATTACCGGGGTTGCCTATTTTTACAATTACAAGCAAAAAGGACTTTACAGAGAATTGTACTTAAACCGGCTGGAGTTCAGGACAACACTGTATAGCATTGGCGATGCTGTAATTTGTACCAATAAAAAAGGACAAATTGGCTTAATGAACAATATGGCCGAACAACTAACGGGCTGGAAAGAAGCAGACGCCAAAGGAAAACGCCTTGAAAATGTATTTGTTATTATAAACGAATATACAAGGGAAACTGTTGAATCGCCTGTGGATAAAGTAATGAAAACAGGTGGTATTGTTGGATTGGCCAATCACACCCTTTTGGTTTCGAAATTCGGCGAAGAAATTCCTATTGCTGATAGTGGCGCACCCATAAAAGACAAGGATGGTGAAATTTCCGGTGTAGTGCTTGTTTTCAGGGACCAGACCGAACAACGGATACAACAGAAATTGCTGGAAGCAAGCGAAATGAAATATCGTGAATTGGTGGAGTCGACCGATGCTATTGCCTGGGAATATGATATTGCACAAGACAGTTGGACTTATGTGTCACCACAAGTAACTACTAAATTGGGCTGGTTGCCCGAAGAATGGACAAACCTTGAATTCTGGAAAAACAATATACATCCTGATGAAAGAGAAAGCTCCAGCAATTATTGTTTTACCTGCACGGCAAAAGGTGAATCGCACACCCTGGAATACCGGTTCAGGGGAAAAGACGGGCAGTACCTTTGGTTGCGTGATGTGGTAACCGTGGAATTAATTGATAAAACACCTGTAAAATTACGAGGTATCATGTTGGATATCAACGAGCTTAAAAATACAGAAAAACAATTACGCGAAAAGGAGTTCTTTTTAAGCGAATCGCAGAGGATTGCAAATATCGGTTCCTACTTTTTTGATATTATAAATAATAAATGGACTTCATCTGCGGTGCTAAATGTTTTGTTTGGGATTGAAGAAGATTATGAAAAAAGTCTTGAGAGCTGGAATGAAATTATCCACCCCGAACATAAGGCTGAAATGTTGAATTATTTTATAAATACAGTTGTAAAAGAAAGAAACCCGTTTAATAAAGAATATAAAATTAAAAGAATAAACGATGGGACAGAGCTATGGGTAATGGGACATGGCCAACTTGAATATGATGAAGATGGAAATGCCCTTAACATGATTGGTACCATACAGGACATAACAGAAAGAAAAGAATTTGAGTTGGCCTTGCAAAAGTCGAACCAGCACTGGCAAACACTTACTGAGGCTACAAGGATATTAAATTCAGAATTGGAACCTGAACTTATTCTTAGGCACTTGGTTAATTCTGCTATGCAATTAACAGGTGCACAGGAAGGTACGGCAGGCTTGTTAATTGAAGGCAAAATGGTTTTCAGGGAATACAACATGCAAGGCGAATTAATTCCAATAGATTATACTTTTGAAGAAGGTTACGGTGTACCAGGCTATGTTTTAAAAACCAAAAAGCCTTATTTGACCAATAATGCAGAAGGTGATGAACATGTCATCCCTGAAATTCAAAAAACACTTGGATTTTACAATCTTTTAGATACTCCTATTATAAACAGGTATGGAAAAGTAATCGGATGTTTTGAATTGCATAATAAGCCCGATGGATTCGATAATTATGATATCATGCTGTTGCAAAACCTTGCTTCGGGCACAGCTATAGCTTTAGAAAATGCGCAAATAATTGAACAGCTTAAAAGCATTGAGACTGCACTCACCACATCAGAGTCAAATTTACAATCGCTAATTAATAACCGCAACGAATCCATTTGGTCGCTCGATACCGATTATAATCTTATTGTATACAATGACTTTTTTAGAAATTCATACTATGCTGCGTATGGTGTAGAATTAGTAATTGGAATTAACCTTATATCAATTCTTTTACCTGAATTGAGAGAATTTTGGAAACCTAAATACGATTTAGCTCTGTCTGGGGAAAAAATATCGTACGAGTTTTCCGAAACTATTCAGGGAGAAAAATTCTATTTCAATATATTTCTGAATCCTATATTCTCAGATGGTAAAGTTACAGGGGTTTCCGCTTTGTCTATTGATGTAACCGAATTAAAAACCAGCCAGGAAAGAATGAATGCCCTGGTAGAAGCAATCCCTGATTTAATTTTTGTTTTTAGTCGGGAAGGTGTTTTTCTTGAAAGTTATTGTTCCAGTGACACTGAAATATATGCACATCCAATTGATTACATCGGAAAAAATATCTCGGAGGTTTTGCCTTCCCATATTGCTGAAAACACTCTTTTTTATCTTAAAAAGTTATTTGAAACAGGAAAGTTGCAGGTTTTTAATTATTTTATGGAAATTGAAAATAAACAAAAATTTTACGAATCCCGTTTAACGCTGAAGGGAAAAAATGAAGCATTAGCCGTTATTCGTGATATGACAGAAAAGAAAGAAGCAGAAGAAGCGCTCATTGTGAGTGAAGAAAAATTTCGAAAATTGTTTGAAAATCATTCTGCTGTCCATTTGTTAATTGATCCTCAAGATGGTCGAATTGAAAATGCCAATCAGGCCGCTGCCGATTTTTATGGATGGACTATTGATGAATTGAAGGCAATGAGAATACACCAGATAAATATCTTACCTTCAAACGAAATTGAGGAAATTATAAATATTGCCAAAACAAAAGGCAATTTCTTTTTTGAATTTCAACACAGACTTTCAAATGGACTGGTGCGCAATGTAGAAGTGTTTAGCAGCCGGGTAAATTTATTCGGGAAGGATTATCTTCATTCCATAGTTCACGATGTAACCGAGAAGAAACTACTTTTAAAAGACCTTATAGAAGCTAAAGAAAAGGCCGAAGAAAGCGACCGCTTAAAATCATTGTTTTTGGCCAACATGAGTCATGAAATTCGCACCCCGTTAAATGGCATTTTAGGCTTTACCCAACTTTTAACCGGAGAGGAATTGGTACCTAAACCCAAACGCAGAGATTATTCAATTATTATTAACAAAAGTGCAGACCGACTAATGCAAATTATAAATGATATTCTGGATATATCAAAACTTGATGCTGGACAGATAACCGTAGAAAAGAAAAAGATTAATTTGACTGATATGTTGAGTGGAATATACACCTTATACCGTAAAAAATTGGACGATGCCGACAAAACACATATAAAACTTATGCTTAAAAATACTGAGGGATTGGTATTTATTGAGAGTGATGAAAATAGGCTCACGCAAGTTTTTACTAATTTACTTGATAATTCAGTGAAATTTACTTCAAAAGGAGAAATAGTTTTCGGTGTAAGTAAAATGGATGAATATATGATTGAATTTCTGGTTAGTGATACGGGAATTGGTATAAAAGAGGAAAACCAGCAAATTATTTTTAATAGATTTTCGCAAGCAAATGAAAATATTTCAAAAGAATTTGGAGGTACAGGGCTTGGTTTATCCATTGTTCAAAAAATAATTGAATTAATGGGAGGCAATATTCATGTTGAATCGGTATTAGGCAGGGGCTCAACATTTCAATTTTGCTTGCCTGCGAAAAAAATTATAGATAATAGTAAAAATATACCAGATATAGCTGGAGAAACGAAAACGCTTACCTCATATTTAAAAGTTTTACTGGTTGAAGATGACCCAATTAGCACGTTATATTATCAGGAAATATTGGCAAATTGCCCGATGGAACTTATTATGGTTGCTAATGGAACTGAAGCCTTAAAAATTGCAAAAGAATTTATGCCCGATGTAATATTGATGGATATACGGTTGCCCGATATAAACGGATTGGAAGTGGTAAGAGAAATACGGAAAACCGATACTAAAGTAAAAATTATAGCCCAAACAGCCTATGCTATGAATGCTGATGAGAAATTAGCCATGGAAGCTGGCTGCAACGATTTTATTACCAAGCCGGTAAACTCGGGGATCTTAATAAAAAAATTGAGTGGTGTTAGAAAATAAGAGAGTGATTTTTTAATACGGTACTCCCATTTGCCGTTGATTTTTAAAAGCTTCAATATACCAGATAAATTCATCCAGAAACCTTGCTGTAGATGATTCGATACGTTTGTTTTTTGGGGTAAGATTTTCATCGAACAAATCGCCAATTACAGGAAAAGGCAACATGGAAGAAATGGCCGGCATTCCCAATTCTCCAAGAATAACTCTTAAATGTACTGCAGCCCGCACCCCACCGAATGAACCGGCTGAATAGGAAGCAATAGCTGATGGTTTAAAATAATATTCGCGTTGAAAATGGTCAAGAAGGTTTTTTAAGGCTGGTGGTATGCTGTGGTTGTATTCACCTGTAACAATGAGAAAGCCATCGGAAGCGACCAATAATTTTGCTATTTTTTCCATTGGCTCCGGAGCAGTGCCTGATGCAAATTCTTTATACATTTAATCGAGCAGGGGGAGTTGATATTCCAAAGGGTCGATAAAATTTACTTTTATGTTCTTTTCCAATAATTTTTTTTCCAAGTATTTAGCAGCCTTTATTCCTTGTCGGTCGGTGCGTACTGAGCCGTAAATGATACTGATAGTTTTTTCCATGCTATGAACTTATTTTATGTAAATCCTATTTATTCCTGCATCGAAGGGCATTTCACCGTACCATACGAACAATACACACAACAGTCGTTTGGTTTGGGATTTAATATTGCTTGGCAGTTTTCGCATTCGTAGAAAAATTGGCAGGTGTCAATCGGCATTTCTTCAGTTTTTTGATATCCACAATTAGGACAGGTAATGATTGATTTTTTAATAATATTCATTATTAAGTCATGTTTTAAATTAAAAAAACATCAGTAACAATCTCAAGTAAAGCAGTTCCTTCAGAGTTGAGGACTTTTTTCATTGAAGATTCCAACTCTTCTTTATTGTTAACCTTTATACCTAACGCTCCACAACTATTGGCAAATTGAGCAAAATCAGGATTAATCAGATCAGTTGCAAAAACGTCGAAACCACCAGAACGTTGTTCTTTAGATATTTTGCCTAATTCAGAATTGTTTAATAAAATAACCTTAATATCCATGCCATATTTTACCGACGTTGTTAACTCGGCCATATACTGGGCAAAACCACCATCACCAGCAACAGCAATTACCGGACGCTGGCCCTTTGTTGCTGCCCAGGCACCAAGTGCAGCCGGCATGGCAAAACCAATAGACCCAAGATAACCCGACATTAAAAAACTCTGATTTTTACTTTCAAAATATCTTCCAAGCGAATATGCATTATTTCCGACATCAACACATAAAACAGCATTTTCGGGTGCTAGTTTCGATAAATTATGAAATACGGCTATCGAACTAATTCCCTTTCCTCGATCTTCCAGTAAGCGTTTATTCTTTTCGTTTCTCCAAATATCCCAACGTTCAGCAATTTCTTTTTCCTGATTTGTTGTAGCAAGCTTATTTTTTAATTCTTCAATCATCATGGAAAGGGTAACGGAGATTTCTCCCAACACCGGAGCATCAATTTTGTGAAATTTAGCCAAAGCCAAAGGATCAAAATCAACCTGTATAATCGGTTTTTTAGGTGTTATTCCGGTGTGATTGCTAAATGAAGCACCAAAAACAATAAGTAAGTCGCTTTCGTTCATAAAGTGCGAAGCGATAGGAGTACCGCTGCGCCCAAGAACTCCGGCTGCAAGGAGATGATGATCTGATATCAGGCCTTTTCCTTTAAAAGTAGTTAATACCGGAGCGTGCAGCATTTCGGCAAATTCAATAATGGATTGCATATCGAAACGTGCCCCGTGGCCAACAATGATTACCGGTCTTGATGATTTTTCGATAAGCTTAACCGCTTTCTCCAGACTTTCTTTTGGCGGAGCAATTTTTAAAGAACTTATTCGTCCTTCAGGTGTTTGTGCCGTTTCTTCTCCTGCAGGTACTTCCTGTATTTCGTCGGGAAAAGTTAAGTGCGACACATCTCTTTTTAACAAAGCATGTTTAATGGCTAAGGCCATCAATTCGGTATGCTGGCTATCTTTCTGCACACGGTGATTAAATTCGGCAACGGATTGAAAAGCACTTACCAAATCTACTTCCTGAAAGTTTCCTGTTCCAACTACCTGAGTGGCTATTTGACCTGTTAATGCCAGAATTGGGGCACGATCAACCTTGGCATCCCAAAGTCCGGTGAACATATTGGTTGCTCCCGGTCCTGCAATCGAAAAACATACTGCAGGTTTTCCTGTTAGTTTACCATAAGCACTTGCAGCAAAGGCTCCTGCACCTTCGTGCCTGATTCCGATAAATTTTAAATTATTTTTTTCTACCTGACGTTTAAAAGCATCGGCAAGCCCTAAATTAGAGTGGCCTACCATTCCAAAAACAGTATCAACCCCCCAATTTATCATGGTCTCTACCATAATGTCAGAAACAGTAGTTTCATGTGGTTTTTCTTCTTCAATTCCAACATAAATTCCATCTTTACGTTCTTCAACAGGATAAGGTTCTACACCATCATCAAAGCCGGGAGCTTTGCCCGAGCAGGGATGATAATCCCAACCATGCCATGGACAACGCAATATTCCATTTTCAATACTTCCTTCACCTAAAGGGCCACCCTGATGTGGACAATGATTATCGAGTGCACATATTTTGCCTTCGAAATGTGAAAGAGCTATTTGTTTATTGCCTGCATTAACTGTGGTAACACGACCTTCCAACAGATCGTTTTTGTTATTCAGAACTTTATGCCAGCGTATATTTTTCATCTGTTTATTTTAATTTTTTAACACTAAGGTCAGATGGAATCGCATGATTAAAATAATCATTCCAGTGGGCGTTTAATAATTATTTTAATCATGCTTATTTCATGTTATTTGGTTTGTGGGCTTTGCTGTATATACCATTTAAGGGTGGTTTCTATAAAATTATTCACATATTGGGTAGTATCTTCGATGGATAATCCCATTAGTTCTGAAATGGGCAAAACAGCTCCCTTCCAATTTTGAATCATCCATTTACCATGTTTTAATGTGATAAGGTTGCTGTAATTAATTTCTTTGTCATTTGAATATCCTGCAATATAAAAATAAGGTTCGCCCACCATGGAATCTTCCATAGCTAGACCAAAACCAATACCCAATGATTTGGAAACCTGTGCATATACACCGGTATCAAAGTGATGTGGCCATATACGAATTTCATCTTCTATTTGAAGATAACCCAATAACTGATAGCATGCATTATTTGCCACATGTCGTAAAAAACTCCAGTTTTGTAATCCTTCTTGTGAAATATCCTCATGTTTAATTGTATTGATATGATAATCTGGAATTTCGAAATGAAGGGGTATGGAAATTTCCTTTGTATCCATCCCAATTGATTGTGGATATTCAGCAATTTCCTTTTCGAGCTGATGTAAGCTTTTATCGAAGATGGTTACAGCTGCCAGTGCTTGCATGGATCTGTTTTTCCACTCAAATTGCAAAGTATGTAAATTGAATGTAGGCAATAGTTGTCCCTCAGAACTTTCTATCCATCGCCCACAAAGTTTCTTTTCGATCGGATCATACGACAAGTTTGTATGGCTGTCGTCGTCTTTTGCCGGTAGGTAGGCCCGGTTCAGCTTTGCAATAATCTGGCTTAGCCAGTGTATTTGTTTGTCAGTTTTCGTGTATTCCTGCATAATTAATTCCTGTTAATTGATGAATTTTATAGTTTACAGTGGATAAGTCGTTTGGATTAAAATTCCTGACAGAATCATGACCACATGCACGTGCAATTACTTTAATGAGTTCATTTGAAGCATGAAAAAAGTTAAAAAGTTGCTTTGCCGATATTTCAATCTGAATCCTGTTTCTCAATGATTCCTTTTGTGTGGCAACTCCCACCGGACAGTTATTGGTATGGCAAGCTCTCATTCCGAGGCAACCAATTGCCTGCAAAGCTGAATTTGACACAGCCACAGCATCGGCACCAAGCATGAGGGCTTTTGCAAAATCATCGGCAATGCGCAATCCGCCAGTTATAATAAGCGTAACATCTTTTGCTCCAACTTTATCGAGGTGTTTGCGGGCGCGAGCAAGGGCGGGAATAGTTGGGACATTAATGTTGTCGCGTAAAATTGTTGGAGCCGCTCCGGTGCCACCGCCACGGCCATCGAGAATGATGTAGTCGATTCCAACCGCAAGTGCAAAATCGATATCTGCTTCAATATGGCTTGCAGCCAATTTAAATCCTATTGGAATTCCACCTGTTTTTTCCCGAACCATGTTGGCAAGCTTTTTAAAATCTTCAACAGTTTTTAAATCGGGAAAAGCAGCCGGTGAAATAGCGGGTTCTCCTTCTTTTAAGCCACGTACTTCAGCTATTTCCTTGGTTACTTTATGGCCGGGGAGATGTCCACCGGTTCCGGTCTTTGCACCTTGTCCTGCCTTAAAGTGGAAAGCCTGGGCTTTATTAACTTTGTCCCACGAAAACCCAAATTTACCGGATGCCAATTCATAAAAATAGCGTGAGTTATTTTCTTGTTCTTCGGGCAACATTCCTCCTTCACCACTGCAAATACCAGTTCCGGCAAGTTCTGCACCCTTCGACAACGCTATTTTAGCCTCCCTCGATAAGGCTCCAAAACTCATGTCGGAAACAAAAACCGGAATTTCCAGCTTTATTGGTTTTTTTGCTTTAGGCCCAATAACAACTGTTGTTATAACTTCTTCTTCGTCCATCAAAGGTCTTTTGGCTAATTGTGCCGGTAAAAACTGGATATCTTCCCATTTGGGTAAGGTGTTTCTGTCGACACCCATAGCCGCTGTTGGCCCATGATGGCCATAGTTTCTTAAACCGTTTCGTGCCAGTTCCTGAATGTATCCAGTGTAAGGTTCTGTATCTTCGGGATGTGTATCAGCATATTCGCCTAAATATTGTTCACGATTAAAGGCTTGGGGATGTTCACGAGCAAAAGCTTTTATTTCGTCAACATCAACCAGTACCTGATCGTTTTCAATTTTAGCTGTGAATTTTTGCAAGGCTTCGTCATTATTATATTCCGATACCCCAGTATCGTATCGATAATCCCAATTATGTACACCACAAATTATATTATGGCCTTCGATATGTCCATCACTCAATAAAGCACCACGGTGAAGGCATCGTCCATAAAGTACAGAAACATCATTGTTGTATCGGATGACTACAAGATCAACATTTTCGCATATTGAATGAACCGGTACACGGTCTTTAAGTTCTGAAAATCGGATAATAGGTTTAAAATTCATAGGTTTGGTCATTTATATTTCAACTCTATTTTATACAACTTTCCAAAGTGAATCGATAAACCATGACCGACTGTCGGAAAAATTGCGTTCTACTGCAAATCCCGAATTTTCAGCAAAATAATTAATCATGGCTTCATCATATTTTTGTGAAATTTCCATTGAAATTTTCTCGTTGGCAGTAAAATGGAATATGCTGTTGGTTCTATTAATGCGCACTGTTTGTTCTTTTTTGCTGATCAGAAAACTAGTTGCCGTTCCTGTTTGTGGGTCATACGTTTCTTCATGATAAAAATTGTCAGTATTAAAGTTAGCATCAAGTTCAGTATTGATTCTGTGTAAGAGATTGAGATTAAAGGCTGCGGTGTGACCATGAGGATCGTTGTATGCTTTCAGGATGATTTCCGGGTCTTTTTTCAGGTCGAAACCAATAAGTAATTTATCTCCTCTGTTTAACACATTACGTAATTGCCTTAAGAATGATAAAGATTCATTTTCGGTTAAATTTCCGATGTTAGACCCGAGGAACAAAACAAGTTTTGGTGCAGTTCCATTTAACCCTGCTATCAATTTAAAATAATCTCCCGTTTTGTATTTCACAAAAAGATTGGGCAAACTCTTTGTCAAATTAAGTTGCAGATTTTCAATAGCTTTTGCTGATATATCAATAGGTATGTATTGAAACTTAACGTTTTGTTGCACCAAAAAATTAAGCAACACTATCGTTTTAAAACCATCGCCTGCACCCAGTTCAATTAACTCAAAATAAGATTTATCGGGATAGATTTTTGAAGCTATTTCCGCTTTATGATTATTAAAAATTTCAAACTCGCAATCAGTGAGGTAATATTCAGGCATTTGCATTATGTCTTTAAAAATCATACTTCCGCGATGATCGTAAAAGTACTTAGAAGATAAATGCTTAGGATGCGAAGAAAGGCCTTCAATAACATCGCTTGCAAATTCTGTGAGTGTTTCGGTTAAGTTCATCTGTTAGAATAAATTTTATTTCGTAATATTAGGAATACCCTTTTCAAATGGGTTTTCCGGATTGTTGCTCCATTCGAACCAACCACCATCGTACACCGATACTTTGGGCCACCCCATTAGCCATGCATTAAACCAGGCTTCGCTACCCCGCCAACCTGTTCCACAGTAAAATGCCAGGTGTTTGTTGGGGGTAATTCCGTTATTTATCCATATATCGGCAATTTCATGGTATTCACGCGTTGTATGGTCAAAGTTTCGATAATTCTCCATGTGGTAAGCATCCGAACCACAATCGGCAAAAATAGCTCCGGGTATTCTTCCTTTGGCCTCAATGTAATTGTAGCCACTTACTTGGCCAATGTATTCAGGGTAACTTCGTACGCAAACCAATTCGGCATTGGGCGAGGCAATTATTTGTTTGGCTTCGGGAGTATCAACCGCCAGTTCAGGTTTTGCGGGTATTATAGCTCCAAATTCAGAAACCGGTTTTTTGGGTTCGTCAATGTATGAAATTTCATAACCTGCATCTTTCCATGATTGAAAACCACCATTTAGTATGCGAACATCTTTAACCCCCGCATACATCATAATAAAAGCATTGCGGATGGCACCAATATCGCCTGCAGCACTGCCCGGAAATTCATCGGCATTGTCCGGGTCCATATATTTACCATAGAGAATAACTGTGGTGTCTGCGGTTATGCCGTGCTGTTTCAAGGCTTTTTTCAGTTCAGCTGGCGACCTTCGGTTCCAGGTTTCAGGGGCTTCCAAAGCAAGGGTATCCATGTCAATGGCACCCGGAATATGGCCGGTTAAGTAGGCATCGCGGTAACGATAATGCGCGTGTACCAACACAAATTTATCGTTATCGTAATGTGGTGGTTTTTCGCCCTTAATAAGTTGGTTAACCCAGTCTGCCGAAACCAGATTTTTAAAACGTTCAAGGTTTTGCATGGGTAATTCGGTGTTTACAGCCCATTCATCTACAAAGTGATAATAGACCCAAATATTCAAATAACCTGACTTTTTAAACAGAGCCTCTACTTTATCTATTTCAGTGGGCGAGTATCCATAAATTACAATTTCATTTTCAGGTAATAATTTTTTGAAGTGAACCATTTCAATCCAATCCATGTAATTTGTCCATTTAAAGGGTAAACTTTTAGCACCTTTAATATGGCCTCCACGTAATTCGTTTTGCAACGCCCAGCCGTTATAGGCATCAACCGGACGAATGTCGATTAATTTCACGTTTTTAGAATCATATATTTTTAAAAGCGATGCAGTGGTAATTTCCTGAATTTTTTGTGGCATGTTTGTTATGATTTGATTAAAAAAATTATTCTTTAACTATTTGTACACCTTTCCAAAAGGCTACACGGTTTTCAATGCCTTTGGCAAGTTCTTTGGGTTGTGGGTAATACCAAACGGCATCTTTATTTAGCTGCCCATCGACTTCTAAATCGTAATAAGATGCTATACCTTTCCAATGGCATACGGTGTGCGTTTCGCTACTTTTTAGGTATTCTTTTTTAACCGATGCTAAGGGGAAATATGCATTTCCTTCAATGTTGATAATGTCATTGCTTTCAGCAATAACCTGATTGTTCCAAATTGCTTTCATGATAGTAGTTTTATGGTTAACCGAATATTTAAGTAATTGTTTATAGTGTAAAATTAATTGGGAAGGTTTTTAAGTATTTCATCCACGGTTGAACGGTTTTTATAATTGGGGTCGAATTGACGCCAAACAATAGTACCTTCTTTACTAATTATATAAGTTGCTGGTATAGGCAAACGCTGCGAATCATCGGAATGTGTTTCTTTCAATTTAGCACCAAGTGCCGTATTATAAAGAAGCAAAGTTGAACCCGATGGGGTAAATGTTACATCATACGCATCGGAAATTTTGTAAGCTTCATCGTATAGTAACTTAAATTTTGCTCCCGATTTATCGGCCATTTTCTCCAGATACTCTGGCTTTTCGGGTGAAATGGCTATAACTGTGGCTCCACTATCGGTAATTAATTTCAAACTATCCTGAATTTGACCCAAATGTTTGTTGCATATTGGGCACCAAAAACCGCGGTAAAATATTAGAACTACCGATCCTTTTGTCAATGCTTCAGAAAGGTTAAATTCGTTGCTATCGGCATCCAATGCTTTAAATAGCGGAGCTACTGAGCCAATGGTTAATCCCTTCGCTTCTTCGGCGTTACGTGTATTTTGTGAGAACATATTTTGACTCATAATTAGTGTTAATAAAATTAATAGTTTTTGTTTCATTTTTTTTAAGTTTTTATTTAATTAATTGGAGTAACCCTGAAAATATTAGTACTGTGCCAATTACCCGGTTAATATTACGGGATAGAAAATCGGATTTTAGAAGAATAGGTGCACTAAAATAGGCATACAAGAATAAAACCCCCATTTTTGCAATTAATATACCCAACCCAAAAACAGCAATATTTAGGGGGTTTAAAGCCAGGTTGCAGCACTTTGTTAAGTAAGTAATGGCAACCATCCAGTATAAAAAAACCTGAACACTAATCAGATTCAAAAATACACCTTTTAAAAAGCCATAGTTTTTTTGTGTTGGTAAGCTTTTGTGCTTGCTTTTTTTAAAGAAAAATAACACCCCCAATGCAATGGGAATGGCAATGGCGAGAATTCGCACATACGTTAAACTGGGTGTAGCATTGTGCATGAAACCAGCCAAATACATTGCGGTTAGCCCAAATAGAATTTCTGTCCAGGCAGCCCCATGAGCCAGGTTCATAGCAACTTTTTTTCCGCTATTATGTGCCACATCAAGTACCGTTAAATTTACCAAACCAAAAGGCAAGGCTCCTATAATGGTAGTTAGTATAGCAATGAATAGAATTGGTAGCAGATTCATGTTTTTATGGTGTTTTTTAGTGAATGCTATTTTAATTCGGTTTTAGATACATAACTGACAAGATTTTTATCATCTGACAATTTGTTGTTTGAAGGAATTATGGTTTCAACCACCTGATTTCCGGTTTTGGACTCAAGGCCAAAAATTTTAACATAACTCACCGTGGGTAGCCAGAAACTCCCTCCATCAATTTGAATAAATATTTTTGTTACTTCAATCTCCTTATTGTTGGTTGTTGTAAACACCCCATACCTATTCTCTGAAACATGCTTTAATTCAAAGGTGCGCTTGTTATATGATACAAATTGGAATTTCAATGCATCCTTTCTGCCTTTTTCAGTTTCCAACACCTTAATTCCATAAGCATATTGGTTTTGTATCCAGGTTAAGGGTTCAATAGTATTGTCTTCGGCTTTTTTTACCCAGAAAACATTTACAGGATTAACAGAATTCAAATCACCATTTTCATTTGTATTCAGCGTGTACCAAATTTCATTTGCATCCTTACTTCGGGCAATGGTAAAAAGGGTCTGGTTATCAACTTTAGAATTATTTTTGGGCACTGTAAATGCCGAAAAAATAATCCATGGAATTAACACTATGAACCAAACCCTTTTATTTTTAACTATTGCCATGCTTATTTTATATTTCTTTCCCAAGAACTTATTTATTAGCTATAACTTTTTGTCCCAATTCTAAGAACTGTCCGGCATTATGGTATCCGGTAGTTTTGGCAACCAGTTTACCGTTTCCATCAATAAAGATGAGTGTTGGATATGCAGTTAACCCATATTTTCGAGCCAGGGTAGCGCCTTCACCTTTTTCGCCGTCGAGGGCAATGTTTATAAAATTAGCATTATAAAATGTACCCACTGCTTCATTCGGGAATGTGTTGTTTTTTAACATTTTACATGGGCCACACCAACTTGCTGAAATATCAAGAAAAATCAGTTTGTTTTCCTTTTTTGCTAATTCCAAGGCCTCACTCCAGGTTCCTGAATAGAAATTAATTCCTTTCGCTCCGTCTTTTTCACCGGCATGAACAGGCGCAGAAACCGACACCCATAGCATGATAGCCACTATTGTTATTGTTTTTAAAGTTTTCATTTTACTTGGTTTTAAGCCTTGTTAACTTATTCTGCCTGATATTCGGCATTAACTGTTACTTCAACCGTTTTTGCAATGTTGCTTGATGGTTTGCCATCGGTGAAGTTTATACCATAATCAGCTAAGGTTATGTTGAATTTGCTCTGAACTTCAACAGTATTTCCTTTTACTGTAACGGTACCTTTTTCTTTTATTTGTTTGGTAACTCCTTTTAGGGTTAATTCACCTTCAACATCAGCCTGATAGGTTCCGTCTTTTGAAAAATCAATAGCCGTAATATTCGTAATTTTCCCTTTTAGTTTTGCTTTTGGAAATTGCTTGCTATCTAAGAATTTATCACTATTGAAATGCTTTTGCATAAGTGCTTTTTGAAATTCAAAGCCCTGCATGGGTACCGAAAATACCACTTCCCCATTTTCTTTGTTTATAGTACTTACGGTTGCGGTATTGTTTGCTTCAATGTTTTCGGCCGGGGTGGTTGAGAAAAACTTGATGTGTGTTTTTGTACTCACCAATTTTGTTCCTTGTGCAAATGTGCTAATTGAAATTAGCGCTAATGCCACTACTGATAATAAGATCTTCTTTTTCATAATTTTTACTTTTAAGCCACAAATTTTTACGAACTACCCTAAATTCAATTCATTTTATGTTTGAACGTTTATTAAATTCGTGGGAGGTTACAAGTTTATTTTTCTATGTTTATTACTATTTATTAACGATATCACTTTTTTCAAGTATTACATTTTCGTACATTTCAAGGTCTTCATCGTAAGAAGCACCTGAACGAATGACTCCTTTTACAGTAATAGACTGCCCAACGTTTACTCCATCAAGATTCTTGTTGGTTTCAGCTGTAAATGTTGCACTTACACCCGATTTATCACCTTCTGATTTAAGTAATATCACTTTGTTTCCATCAAAATCATCGGATATTTTACTTACCACACCGGCAATTTCAAGTATTTTAGAGTCACCATCAGCAGCCAGATATTTTGCATTGGCAGCATCTTTATCGGTTAAGTATTCATTCACAATTTGTGAACTGGTTAACGTAAAATCAGCTTGAGCCGATTGCACATCGCGGTGAGGCATGTTAAACAGGTAGAGTGCTGTACCTCCTCCAATTAATAAACCTGCAATTGCGATTATTGCTATTGTTTTAAAAATTTTCTTTTTCTTCATTTTAGTTAGTTTTTAATGTTTGGGAGTATAGTAGGGCGAATTAAAATTCCTGACAAAATCTTTTAGTTTTTTTTTG
This sequence comes from Bacteroidetes bacterium HGW-Bacteroidetes-4, assembly GCA_002840905.1. Lineage (GTDB taxonomy): Bacteria > Bacteroidota > Bacteroidia > Bacteroidales > SZUA-534 > GWE2-40-63. Next base: position 133,838 of record PHDD01000014.1, read on the forward strand.
AATAAGTAAAAAAACTGTTTTCATCAATTAATGGAAGGGAAAAGCTATTTTAATAATATTTTTATGTAAACCAGACAAAAACGAATTCCCCTTCAACAAGCCATTCGACAAGGATACAAATTGAAAATTTAACCGTTTAGGCTCATTAGAACTTACTATAAAACAAATTGAGAGAAGTAACTATTCATTTTAGAAAGTTATCAAATGTAAATTGATGACAATACTACTTACTCAAAAATTTGGCCGGCCCCAATACCTCATAAGTTTTACAATTGTGCATATACCCCGAAAGGTGCATACTCATGGTGGTGCAATTGCCATTGTTCCGGCTTCGATACCATGCCCGATATAGATATCCTCCTAAAAACATTCCGGCCAGGGGGCCTGCAAAATATATCCACAAACTGTTCCATTCACTTGCAACCAGAGCTGATGCAACGGTTCTGGCCGGATTGATGCTCATACCTGAAAAGGGAGCTTCAAAAGCTATAAATACAACAAGCAAAAAACCAACAAAATATCCGGTATAAGGAGCAAATTTGCTCGAATTGCTTGAGAAAAGGACGGTAATTACGATAATAAATGAAAGTAAAAATTCTAATATTAGTGCGAGCCACATTCCTGTTTGACCCGGAATAGTAACCACATAATTTACCGATGGAGCGGATATAAATGAGAAAAGGCTCCATTTAAAAATAGCCACCCCCAGATAACCACCTAAAAACTGAAAAAAAATATACCAAAAGGCATCAACAGCCCTAATTCGGTTAAGCATTAGGAATGTTAGGGTAACTGCAGGATTCATGTGTGCACCTGAACGTTTGCCCCAAGGAGAATAAATTAATAGTATGGCGGTAATTCCCATAGTCAAACCAACCAGCATCCGACGCAATAGTGGCGAGGTAACCAATGCTTTTATTGGGAATGCCGGATGTTCAATAAGTATTACAAAAAAGCTGGCCGACACCATAAACATACCTAAGGCCCATGCTTCAATAAGGTATATTTTAAAATTTTTTTGTAATAATTTAAACATTGGCCAACTTTTTTGAAGCGTTTATTCCTTGTTCCAATTGAAGTATTTGAATTAGGGCACTAACCGACCATGCCTGATGCACAGTTCCTTTTCCTGTTTCAGGATTTAGCCCATCAAATATTTCGGAAACTCCATGAATGCACTCCGATTCGTAAAAATGTTTCTCTAAGGCACTCATCGAAATATTTATTTTATTTAAAATATCAGGAGTATTGCCATACACATACAGGCAAGCCTGAAAATAGTCGGCAAGCAAAAATGTCCAAACTGTACCTTGATGGTAGGCCGTATCTCTGTTCCATTGGTTGCCTTCATAAAAGGGTTTGAAAGCGGTACTAAATGGTGATAACGAACGCAAGCCATAGGGAGTTGACAAATGTTTTTCAACCACTTTCAAAATGTTTTTACCTGTTTTTTTGTTTATAATAGGAAAGGGTAGACTAAGGGCGTAGATTTGATTAGGCCGGATAGATGCATCTATTGAGCCATCGGGATTAATAACATCGTTCAAATATCCACCATCGTTTAAAAAGTAATATAAAAAGTTTGTTTTTATTTTTTCTGCCATATTTTTAACCGTGGTTTTATGTTCACACTTTAATTCCTTTCCGAAATACAAATATATTTGGAGCGCATTGTACCATAATGCCTGTATTTCAACCGGGCATCCATGGCGTGGTGTTACCACATAATCACCAATCCGGGCATCCATCCAGGTAAGCTGGGCAATTCCTTCACCACCAAAAAGAAAACCTTTATCTGTAACATGAATGTTATAGCGCGTACCCTGAATGTGTGCCTGAATAATTTCATCGAGATAGTGAAAATTTTCTTTTGCAAATTCAGCATCTCCAAAAGCTTTGTAATATTTGTAGAGTGCAACAAATAGCCATAAAGTGGCATCAATAGTATTGTATTCGGGTTGGTCCGATACGTCGTCGGGAAAGCGGTTGGGCAACATACCTGAATCCAAATGATTGAAAAATGTTTTCAAAATAGATTTACTTTCTGCCTGCTTGCCAATAGCGATGGTTAGGCCCTGCATTGCAATCATGGTATCGCGACCCCAGTCGGTAAACCAATGGTAGCCCGCTATTATTGATTTGCTTTGGGTCAATTTCCGGTCAACTACAAACTGGTCGGCTGCCCGAATCAAGTCTTGTAAAAATTTGCTTTTTACAGTTTTAGGAATTAGTGCTTTCAGTCGTTTAATTTCTGTTTGCTTTAGCTTTTCGGGTAATTGATTTACGATTTCATTTTCGGTTGAAAAAGTGAGATAAATTTTTTCGCCCGGTTTTAATTTCACATCAACATTACCCAATGAGAATGCATCTTCCGAATAGTCTTGTCCACGAAGCTGTTCTTCGGGGTATTGGTAATTCTTAAACCAATTAAATGCTTCGTTGAACTTACCTGACGAGTATTTTATATACAAGGGAGCATTATGGCAAGTGAAAACTTCAAGTATATTGTCGTTCAAATTATAATAGTGACAGAATTCTGTATCCTCGTGATAAAGGCTATGATAATCGCGGTAAACATAAAACGGATTTAGCGACATTGTGATATTTTTTTCACCCTTATTTTCATATTCAACTACCGTTGTGTTTGAGCCATGAACCATGAAAATTGTTTTGCAAACTTTATTTGCATTAACAGTAAACACAACCGAAGGCAATGGATTTCGCTCAAACTGCACCAATTGCTGATACCCATTAGGGTGAACAACTCCGGGAAAATAGTTAGATGAGAGACTAAGCATTTCACCTGTTGATTCAATAATGGATTCTTCAATTTTTGAAACCAGCACTTTTCGCTCAATTGGCGGATTTAGGGCTGCTACCAATAGTCCATGGTACCTGCGTGTATTTGCACCAGAAATGGTACTTGATGCATAACCTCCTATACCGTTAGTAACAAGCCATTCTTTATTTAATGTTTCGTGTGCATTGGTTTGAGAAAACTTAAGCATAGTCTATTTTTTATGTAAATGTTCAATAAGTTCAGCAATTATACCTGTCCATCCGGTTTGATGCGAAGCACCAATTCCACGTCCATTGTCGCCATGAAAATATTCATAGAAAAGCACCAGGTTACTAAAGTTGGGGTCATTGCGGTACAAGGCATTTTTACCATGAATTGGGCGGTTACCATCGCTGTCTTTCGTGAATATTGAGATAAGCCCCGATGCTATATCGTTAGCCACTTGTTTTAAGTTTACCAGTCTTTCGCATCCGGCCGGGCAAGCTGTTATTACTTCATTTTCATAATATGAACCCAAAGTATAAAGCGATTCGATAAGTAAATAATTCATCGGCATCCAAACCGGGCCGCGCCAATTTGAGTTTCCACCAAACAAATTGCTCAACCCTTCACCAGGTTCATATTGAAGACCGTAATCGGCTCCATCAATATTTACTGAATAGGGTGTTTCGTGTATCTTTGAAATGCTCCTGATTCCATGATTCGACAAAAATTCTTTTTCATCAAGTACGGCTTCCAACAATTTTTCGATGCGCGGTTTGGGTGTTAGTGAGAGCAGAATATCCTGCCCGGCATTTAATTGTTCAATAACTACATAAAAGCGGTTTTTTTTGCGGTAATTTCGAAACCATTCCAGCCGTTTTACAAAATCGGGTACGTTGTCAAGTCGCTTCCGGTCTAAAACAAGGGTAGCAAAAAAGGAGGTTAACCCTACCAACGAACGAACTTTTAAGGGGATGTAAGTTCCGTCGGCTTTTGCAAGTAAATCATAAAAGAACCCTTCATTCTCATCCCAGGCTCCGGTCCATTCGTCACCAATACGGTTTAGCGATTCGGCTATATATACAAAATGCTCAAAAAATTTGGTGGCTACGTCTTCAAAAGTTGAATCAACTTGTGCTATTTCAAGTGCCATATCCAACATGTTCAGGCAATACATAGCCATCCAGCTTGTACCATCGGCCTGCTCTAAATGGCCTCCTCCGGGAATAAAAGCACTTCTGTCGAAAACGCCAATATTATCTAAACCCAAAAACCCACCTTCAAAAACATTGTTGTCATTATGGTCTTTGCGGTTTACCCACCAAGTGAAGTTTATTAACAATTTTTGGAATGCTTTTTTTAAAAAGTCGGTATCGCCTTTGCCTGTTTTTTCTCTTTCAATGCGGTACACTTTCATGCACGACCAAGCGTGAACCGGTGGATTTACATCGCTAAACTTCCATTCGTAGGCCGGAAGTTGGCCATTTGGGCGCATGTACCATTCTCTGAGAAAAAGGATTAACTGGTTCTTGGCAAACTCCGAATCTACCATGGCCAGTGGAACACAATGGAACGCCAAATCCCATGCGGCATACCAAGGGTATTCCCATTTATCGGGCATAGATATAATGTCTTCGTTATTCAGGGTAAACCATTCGCTGTTACGCCCTGTTTTGCGGCTTTCAGGAGGAGTTGGCTGATTGGCATCGCCATTTATCCATTGCGGTATATCAATATGGTAGTACTGTTTACTCCAAAGCATTCCGGCAAATGCCTGGCGTTGAATGTTTTTTTGTTCAGGCTCTGCCACACAAATCTCGTTGTAAAAGGCATCGGCTTCAGTTTGGCGTGCAGTAAATACATCGTCAAAATTGGCTAGAAGGGGATTTTGCTGTATTTCCTGGTTTGTTAACCTCAACTTGATTTGAAATTCTTCACCTCCGGCTAATTCAAGTTCATAAATCGGTGAAAATTTTGTACCGTTGGTTTTGGCGTTAAACCTTTCAAAATTATTTGCTATTACTGCATCATTTATGGAATCTTTTACAAATGGTGTTTTATTTGGAAGGCCGAATAAACGTTCATTATTGGTTTCGTTTTCGGTAAACAGGTTGTGCTTGGCTTGTTGGTAATAAAGGAAATAATGGCCTAAGGTTTTATGGCTAATTTTAACTTTTGAATACGATTTGTGCGATGAGTGTTCAGCAATGACTGGTTTTTCATCCATCTGGCCAAAATCCCACAAATTACGCAACCACAAAGTGGGCAATACCGAGAGTTGTGCTTTTTCTTTTCCCCGGTTGTGAACCGTAATCCGGACTAAAATGTCCTCTTCGCTTGCTTTGGCGTACTCGGTAAAAACATCGAAATAATTGCCGTTATCAAACAAACCGGTGTCTAACAGTTCATATTCCCCTTCGCTTTTAGAACGGTTTTGGTTTTGTTGTAGTAAATCGTTATAAGGGAAAGCCTCATGCGGATATTTATAAAGGTGCTTCATGTACGAGTGTGTGGGGGTACTGTCAAGATAGTAATAAAGCTCTTTTACATCTTCGCCATGGTTGCCTTCGGTACCTGTTAACCCAAATAAGCGCTCCTTAATAATGGGGTCTTTGCCATTCCAAAACCCCACAGAAAAACAAAGGTTGCTGAATTCATCGCTTATGCCTGCAATGCCATCTTCGCCCCAGCGATAAACACGGCTTCGGGCATGGTCGTGCGGAAAATAATCCCATGCGCTGCCATCGGCGCTATAGTCTTCGCGCACCGTTCCCCATTGACGTTCACTGAGATACGGGCCCCATTTAAGCCAGTTTTTATTACCACTATAATGTTCCTTTAGCCTGTTTTTTTCAATTGCAGCTTCTTTCATCCTATTCAGTTTTAATTATCCGTTAGTTGTAAATCCGGGGTAAAGTGTCATTCCGCCATCAATAAACAAGGTGGTGCCATGTATGTAGTCCGATTCGTCGGTGGCAAGCCAAACGGCAGCAGCACCAATATCGGCAGGTTGTCCAATGCGTTTGTAAGGAATAAGTTTCAGTAATTCGTTCAAAGCCTCGGGGGTTTCCCAGGCATCGCGGTTTATGGGGGTTTGAATTGCACCCGGGGCTATACTGTTTACCCGAATTCCTTTCGAACCCAATTCTTGCGCCATCGACTTCATTAGCAACATTACGCCACCTTTTGAAGCCGCATAATTAGCATGCCCTGCCCATGGAATAACTTCGTGTACGGAACTTACACAAATAATTTTACCCAGAGCGCACGAATAATCAACCTTTCCACGTGAAAGAAATTCGCGTGTAGCTTCGCGCGAGCACAAAAACTGTCCGGTAAGGTTTACATCCAAAACTTGTTGCCATTGTTGCAGGGTCATTTCATGAAATGCTGCATCGCGTTGCATGCCGGCATTGTTCACCATAATATCAACAGTTCCAAAATGTTGTTTGGCAGTTTTGAACATTTCCTGAACCTGGTCTTCTTTACTTACATCAGCTTTAAAGGTAATGGCTTTTGCTATGGCATCACTGGCTTCAATCTGATTGGCTACCTCTTCAGCAGCTGCCGCATCGGTAATATAGTTGACTACAACATTGGCACAATCGCGTCCCATCGAAAGGGCTATCTCTTTACCGATACCCGAATTAGCCCCAGTAACAATGCATGTTTGCCCAAGTAGCCTATGGTGTGGATTTTGTCTCATAATAAAATATTTTTAAGTGTTTAAATTTGATTGGTTTATTCGTGTGAACGGGGTTTAAAAGTCAGTATTACTTGTATTAACGGGCAACCGGAGTTCCGTATTTTTCAACTAAACCGGGCCAGTTTTCAGCCGCCTTTTTAATGTAATTTTGCGGATCTTTATCCCACATTCCTTTAGCTCGCATATTTTTCTGCAAATACAGTTTATTGCCCACCACCGACCATGTTTCGATTTCAATTTTTGAAATTTTACCCATTGAGGCCGAAACGGTACAGAAACCCCCATTTTGTGGCAGATAAGCCTCAGGCGACTTGTCAAATTTTTGCTTATTTTCCTGCGAAGAAAATTGGTACACGGCACCTTTGTTAACGCTCTTTATTGAGGCTTTACCAAAAACCGGTTTTTTTTCAGTAAAAAAAGCCACCGCATCGTACCCCGATAGGGCAATTCCATCATCGGTATTAACCAATATTTTTTGAGCATGTACCTGGATTCCAAGTATTAAAAAGGCCAACATTACGAGTGTTTTTTTTATTAGCCTCATCATTGAATTTAATTCTGTTTTCATTATAAAATTTTTAAATGTTAGTTAATAAAATTCGCATTATTCTTTAAAGAAAATGAAATGTCCATCAGAGTCGCGGGCAATAAACCCCATTTTTGCGCCTAGTCCAAATACTCCAATTTCAACTAATTTATCAGAGATGATTTCATAGCCCTGCTCTTTCAACGTTTTATAAAGCTTATTAATATTTGTTACTTCAACTGTGGTTTGCCAGTACCATATATCAGTGGCTTTGGTATCGTCAGGGTAAGGTCTGCCACCCTGTGGGGCAATGTAATCCAAAAGTTCAAGTCCAATGCCCGAATTGGCTTTCAATCCGGTAATTTTCAAACGGGCCCCAAACACTTGGTTCAAATGTTCCTGTTCCGTACCATAATTTTCGCTTTGTCCGGCAACTTGCAAACCCAACACATGGTTGTAAAAGTCAAGCGATTTTTGGGTAGATTCAATGCCAATGGCTGTGTGGTCGATTCCCAGAAAAAGATTTTCATTTTGAGCTTGCCATTTTGGATTTCCTTTCCCTGTAGGAAAATGTATAAGTTCCAGGTTATGTCCATCGGGGTCGCGAAAGTAGAAAGCAGAAATACCTGCTGCTGCCGGAATATAATCGGGTAAAGTTTGCGGAGCTGTGGATACATGAGTTACCTCATTATCTAAAAGCTTTTGATACGCTTTGGGCATGTCACTTACCACAATGGCTATGTGTTGAAACCAAAGGTCGTTGCTGCGGCTATCAGCTAAAATTTTACGCCTTTCAAACAGTGTAGAATGAAATTCCATCAGTTCAATGTGTTCATTGCCTAAATGCAATCGGGCAATTTCAATTTTCAGGCTTGTATCCTTTATATTAAAAAGTTGCTGAATATACAAACCTTTAAGGGTAAATGCTGTGTCTTTTTGAAAGGGTAAAACTTCAGTATAAAATTTCAATGCTTCATTCAAATTTGAAACAGTAACAGATACACCCTTAATTTCGATAATTTTTTGAGCATTAAGTTGCAGAAAACTACCCACATAAATTGAAATAATCCAGAAATATCTTATGAAAACCTTCATGCGATTGTTTTTATTTAAATGGTGTTTACAATACTTCCTTTATAAGATGGTCTCCAACCCTAAGCGCATTAGCCATGATTGTAAGCGCAGGATTAACTGCAGAACTCGATGGAAAAAAGCTGCCATCCACCACATAAAGGTTTTCCACCTCATGTGCCCGGCAATTGGTATTAAGAGCCGAGGTTTTAGGGTTGTTGCCAAACCTGATGGTTCCGCATTGGTGAGCCGTTCCCGCAATGGGTATTTTTTTTCCTAAATACACATTGTTGGGCAATACATGGGTTTCGCAACCCACATGTTCTAATATCCAGCGGAGTTTTTTTTGTAAGCGTTTATGGCCTTCCAGATTATTTTCTGTATAGCTTAGTTTAATGTTGCCATTTTTGTCCAAGGTTACCCGGTTTTCAGCCAGGGGCAAATCTTCCGATGTCATCCAGAAATCGAGTGCATGTTTAGCCATGTATTCTAGTGTCAAACCAGGTGCAAACGATGGGGCATCTTCGCGAAACATTTCTGCATCTGATTTACCCAACATTTGAATATGACCTAATGGAAAATCAAAATCATCGGCTCCAAAATAGTAATCGTTTATAGCGAATGTTTTGCCGAATTTAGTAGGATTTGGTTTGGTTGAAAGTGCAATCATGGCCGAATTGTTATGTGCCATATAGTGCCTGCCTACCACATCGCTGCCATTGGCCAGTCCATTAGGATGTTTTTCGTTGGCCGAACGTAACAACAATGCAGCGCTGTTTACGGCTCCTGCTGAAACTATAACGGTGTTGGCCGAATAGTTAATGAATTCTCCATTTAATTCAACCTCAACTTTTTTTACCGATTTACCTGAAGCATCGGTAATTAAACGGTTAACATAGGCATTGGTTAGCAAGGTAACATTTTCGAATTTTAAGGCTTCTTTTATTCCTACTACATGTGCATCAGCCTTACTTTCTGTGGGGTCGGGAAACCCATCGAAGCGGTCTAAAACAACCTGCGAATCCCCATTTTTTGGGCTATTGTTAAAACCAATAGGCAAAGGAAAAGGTTTTAAACCCAATTGTTTAACATTGTTAAACAGCTCCTGAATGCGAGGCTCGTGCTCAATAGGTGGTAATGAATAAGGATTCTCATCGAAAGGTTCTGTTGGGTCGCTGCCTCGCAAACCGTGTACCGAATAGAGTTTTTCGGCTTCAAGGTAATAGGGAGCCAAATCCTGATAACTAATATCCCAGGCAGGCGAAATACCCCCATGGTGTTTTAATTCTTTAAAATCCTGTTCACGCATGCGTAATAATGCAGCTCCATACACTTTGGTGTTACCGCCAACGCAATAATGAATTCCGGGATGAAACGATTTTCCGTTTTTGTCTGTCCAGTTTTCCTTGGCTTTGTATCGCCCTTTTAAAAATACCTCTTCGGTATCCCAGTTTTCTTTTTCACGAGGTATATAATTGCCCCGTTCAAGTATTAGTATTTTTTTGCCTGTTGGAGCCAGTTTACGTGCTAAAGTTCCACCGCCGGCACCTGTGCCAATAATTATTAAATCAAAATGTTCCATTGCTTATAATTTTAAGATGAGTCGTTGTTTTTTAGTTACCTGACAATTGCACTTTTTACGTTGTTATTATAATTGTTAAAAAGGTTTTCCCGGAATATATTTCCTGATTATTAATTGGTTGGCTTTGTCATAGGTAAAGTATTTTACTGCCCAGTTTATTGCAACAGCAATTTTATTTTTAAATCCGGTAAGTGATATTAGGTGAATTACCGACCAAATTAGCCAGCCTAATTTTCCATCAAGAAACAGCGACTTTATATCAGCTACTGCATCTTTTTTTCCGATAATAGCCATTGAGCCTTTGTCGTGGTATTTGAATTCGTGTTTAAGTGTATTATTTTTTATGAGATAAAGGATATTTTTGCTTAAATTTTTAGCCTGCTGAATGGCAACCTGTGCCACCATGGGATGCCCATTAGGATATTCGGCAGTTTGCATATGAGCAATATCTCCAATGGCAAATACATTTGCGAAGCATTGAACCTGATTGTATTTATTTACTTCAATACGGTTTCCGGGCTTCACCAAATCTGCATTCAATCCACTAATTATATTTCCTTGAACACCTGCAGTCCATATAATTACTCCGGCAAGCATGAGTTGCAGCCCGTTGGGGGAATCGAACTGTAAGTTTTTACCATCGTAATCTTTTACCCGGGCATTAAGCACAACTTCAACTCCTAGTTTTACAAGTGTTTTATAGGCATGTACCGATGCTTTTTCCGACATGGTAGGAAGTATGCGGTCTCCGGCCTGAACAAGGTATATTTTCATCAGGTCACTATCTATTTCGGGGTAATCGTTTTGAAGCAGGTATTTTTTAAATTCAGCCAAAGCCCCGGCCATTTCAACTCCTGCCGGGCCGCCACCTACCACCACAAATTTGGTAAGTTTCTGTTTTTCCTCTTCGCTACTGCCATCAATAGCCTTTTCAAGGTTTTGAAGAATCCAACTTCTAAGATTTATGGCATCGTTAATACTTTTTAAGCCGATGCTATTGTTTTCAATATTTTTTAAACCAAAAAAATTTGTACTACTTCCAGTGGCAATTACCAGAAAATCATAGCCGACAGCACCCAGATTTGTTATTACCTGATTTTTCTCGGTATCAACCGATTCTACTTTTACCATCCTGAAAATCATATTACTACACGATTTAAAAAGCTTGCGCACAGGCGAAACCACCGAGTCGGGTTCTAACCCACCAATGGCAACTTGATAAAGCAAAGGCTGAAATTGATGATGGTTGTTTTGATCAAGCAGTATCAATTGTACCGGTTTGTGTTCCAATGTCTTTACCAAATTGAGACCGGCAAATCCGGCACCAATAATAACCACGCGAGGGAGGTTGCTTTTTGTTATTGCTATTTCAATCATTTAAATAATCTTAGAGTTGAGGTTTGATGGAACACCCTACTCAATTTTCATACGTGTTTGTGAAAATATACAGCGTGGGTGTTTCAACGTTATTTTTTAAATTGATTTTCTTTTTTGGTCAATACTGTTTATCAAATGGTTCCATGAATCGATAAAGGAAGCTGCGCCTTCTTTTTGCAACTGTTCTGCCAGAGCATCAATATCGACACCTTCTTTTTTGAATTGCTCCAACAGGCTATTGGTAAGTGTACACGCTAGGGAAAGGGGTTCATTTACATCGCCATGATCGGCAAAAGCCAATAAGGTATTTTCGGGAATGGTATTTACTGTGAATGGCGTTACTAAATTGGTAACATAAATCACATCGGAAACAGCAGGGTCTTTGGCTCCTGTACTTGCCCAAAGCAAGCGTTGTGGCGAAACACCCAGGTTCATTAGTTTTTGAACGCGGCCTGAACTTAAGAATTGTGCGTATGCTTCGTAGGTTTTTTGTGAAACAGCCAACGCTAATTTATTTGCCAATCCAACAGAAACCTTACCTGATACAGCTTTATCCCAGCGGCTAACAAATACTGAGGCAACCGAACGTACATCGGGATTTAGTCCCTGAGAAATACGTTTTTCAATACCATTCAAATAAGCATTGGCAGCAGCTTTGTACTGATTGGCCGAGAACAGTAAGGTTACATTTATGGGTATGCCTTCAGCAATAGCTTGTTCAATAGCCGGCAATCCTTCTGGAGTGCCGGGTATTTTGATAAAGGCATTGGGTCGGTTTACTTTTTTAAAGATTACGCGGGCGGCATTTACTGTGCTTTCGGCATCGTAGGCTAACAGTGGAGATACTTCAATGGAAACAAAGCCATCTACACCGTTAGTTTTATCAAATACAGGGCGGAACAAATCCGCTGCCCTTTGAATATCTTCAATGGCCAAGTTAAAAAACAAGTCTTCGTTTGTTAAGCCTCTTTCAGATAAACTGATAGCCTTATCATAATCATTAGAGTTTGCTATGGCATTGTCGAAAATGGTAGGGTTAGATGTTAAACCTGTAACCGACAATTCGGTGATGTACTTTTTTAGGGTACCATCGTTTAATATTTTACGGGTAATATTATCAAGCCATAGGCTCACACCTTGTTCCTGTAGTTTTTTAGTGTTTTTATTCATTGTATTTAATTTTAATTGTTAGTTATTTAATTGCCTTTTTGCCCAAACTGAGCCTATACAAACCGATAGCTGTTGGGAAATATTCTTCACATTTGTTAAAACATTATTGTATTGATTAATTTTTGCTAGAAATAAATTGGATTAGGAGTTTCAATAGCGATGGACTTTTGAAACTGGTGTTTTTCTCTGTTAAATTCAGCTTTTACAAAAGTGGTTGCCAGTTCAACAGCCTTTTCGATTCCTATAATGCTACCTCCAAGACATAATAAATTCATGCCATCTTGCTCAACACCCAAATGGGCAGAAATATTATCGTGTACCAAAGCTGCCCGGGTTTCATTAACTTTATTAGCCTCAATAGATGCACCAATACCGCTGTCAGTAATGGCAATTCCTTTAATCACCTCGTTTTTGGCAAGAGCCTCAGCAAGGGGTATAACTATATTTTGCAGGTTGGTTTTGGGTGAGTTAATCGAGCCTCCAAAGTCAACAACCTCAATTTGTAAGCTTAATAAACGTTCTTTAATTATTGTTTTAAGCTGTAAATTATTTGGGTCTGATACAATTCCTACTTTCATCTGTTTATAATTTTATTTTTAATGGTCAGATGGAATATCCATGTTAAACATTTCCGGTTTGTGTAAACCTTTTTGCATGGATATTTCATACTATTAGTTTTTTAAGTGTTATAATTCGCAATAAATTCCGTCATCAGATAGGTTTTTACAAGGGTAACGCCAGGTCATGTCTTTATTTTCAATCAGGTCGTCAGCCTTTTCAGGGCCCCACGTTCCAGCAGGATAACCATACAGCGGAATATCAGGGTTATTTTTCCATGCATCGAGTACTGGACTAAGGAATTTCCATGCAGCTATTATTTCTTCAGTTCTTGCAAATAGGGTTGTATCGCCCTTAATTGAATCAAAAATAAGTCGTTCGTAAGCTGAGGGAATGCGTTGGTTGGTAAGGTCGGAGTAATGGAAATCCATATTCACATTCTGTACATCAAATCCAGAGCCCGGAATTTTCATTCCAAATTTTAGTAAAACCCCCTCGTCGGGTTGTATTCGAATTACCAGTTGATTGCATGAACTACAATTGGCATGGTTCGAAAACAAAAAATGAGGTGTGGGCTTAAAGTGAATAACCACTTCGGTTACGCGTGTTGGTAATCGTTTTCCGGTACGAACGTAAAAGGGAACACCTCCCCAACGCCAATTATCAATGTAAAATTTGAGTGCGGCGTAGGTTTCGGTTGTCGATTGCATATTCACACCTTCTTCTTCGCGATACCCCAGGGCTTTTTCTTTTTTTAACGTGGATGCGGTATATTGTCCCCTTAAGGTATTTGTTTTTACATCATCACTACTAAAAGGACGTAAGGATTGAAAAACTTTATAAATTTCGTTACGAATGGATGAAGGTTCGAGAGATGCAGGTGGTTCCATAGCGGTTAGGGCCACAACTTGTAACAGGTGATTTTGAACCATATCGCGCAAAGCTCCCGAGTTATCATAGTAACCACCACGTTGCTCCACTCCAATACTTTCCGACGAGGTTACTTCAACATGGTGTATGAAGTTATTGTTCCAAAGCGGTTCAAAAATACCGTTTGAGAAGCGGGTAACTAAAAGATTTTGTACAGTTTCTTTCCCCAAATAGTGGTCAATCCGGTAAAGTTGCTCTTCTTTCCAATCCTTTAGCAATTCATCTTTTAATTTTAAGGCCGATTCTAAATCGTATCCAAATGGTTTTTCAATAATAATCCTTTTCCATCCGGTGGTTTGGTCATTAAGTCCTGCGGTAGCCAAATATTGGGGTATTGTGCCATAAAGGTCGGGGGGTGTTGAAAGATAATACAGTGTATTAGTACTGATATTATATTCTCTTTGCAAAATGCCCATTCGGAGAGCTAATTGATTGTATGACTTAGAGTTATCATAAATCAATGATTTGTAAAAAAGCTTATGGGTAAACGCTTCAATTTCTGCTGTATTATTGGTTTCGTTGAATTTTCCCAAAGCTTCTCTCATTTTGTTTCGATACTCATTGTCGGTATAATTTGTACGCGAAACACCTATTATTGCAAAATTATTGGGCAATAAATTGTTCACATACAGTGAATACAAGGCCGGAATAAGTTTTCGTTTGGCCAAATCGCCTGATGCGCCAAATATTACGTAAATAAAACTTTTATTATGTTCCATAAGTAGTTAGTTTTTAGATTGAACGGCATGACCACCAAACTGATTGCGAAGCGCAGCTACCACTTTCATGGCATACGATTCCTCCTGCCTTGATTGGAAGCGGGCAAACAAAGCGTTGGTAATTACCGGAGCCGGTACATCAAAGTCAATGGCTGCCTGAATTGTCCAGCGGCCTTCGCCGCTATCCTGCACGTAATCAGTCAGTTTTTCCAGTTTAGGGTCGGCCTTAAAAGCATTTACAGCCAATTCGAGTAACCACGAACGCACAACACTCCCATATTGCCAAGCATCGGCAACAGCCGGAATGTCAATATTAAAATTTGATTTCTCAAGAATTTCGAATCCTTCGGCATAAGCTTGCATCATGCCGTATTCGATACCATTGTGTATCATTTTTACAAAATGGCCTGCACCCGATTCACCACTGTAAACATATCCGTTTTCGGGTGCCAAAGATTTAAAAATGGGCTCGGCATAACTTGCAGCACCTTTATTGCCTCCGTACATTAGGCAGTATCCATTTTGCAAACCCCAAACGCCACCGCTGGTGCCGCAGTCAAGAAAATGAATGCCTTTTTCTTCAGCACGCAATGCTCGAGCCTGAGTTTCTTTATAATTTGAGTTTCCTCCATCGATAATAATGTCGCCTGGATGCAATAAACTGAGCAATTTGTCGAGATTCTCGTCAACTGGCTTTCCGGCAGGTACCATAAGCCAAACTACTTTTCTTTCCGGAAGTTTTTTGGTGAGTTCTTCAATGGAGGAAGAGCCAATGGCACCAAGTTCTTTCAAAGCCTTAATTGGTTCGGTTTCAATGTTCCAAACTACCACTTCATGTTGACCCAGTAATAAGCGTTGAACCATATTAAAACCCATTTTTCCAAGTCCAATAAATCCTAATTTCATAATTGTATAAGTTGTTTGTGAATAATATCTTTAAACTAAAAAAATAGTCGAAGATTTACCTAATCCTGACAGTTTACAAGAGTTACTTTATTATGAATGCATGTTAATTAAAAGGGTTAAAAATGTATTTTGAGTTTTTTAATTACCCATTAAAATAAAACAACCCCATATCTTAACGATATAGGGTTGTTTATTAAAGAATAGTTTTTTCTTGTACTACTTTATTACTATTTTCTTCGATAAAGAATTTCCATTATTTTGAGTAAGTTTAACAAAATAGATTCCTTTATTCAATTGACTTACATCGAAACTAATTTTGCCAGACACCAATCCTGAAGGAACTTGTTGAACCACTTGTCCAAGAATATTAAGTATTTCTATTTTTAATATATCTTCTCCTGCTAAAGTGGTTTCCAAAGTAACCTTGCTACTTGCCGGATTTGGATATACCAGCATACCGTTTATATTTTGCCGACTGTTTAGAGGTAATTCTTCTTCAATACCTGTAATAATAATACTAAATTCACCTTCGGCTGCAAATACTGGCGCAACTTTTCCATCGGCAATATAAGGGATGCCATCACCATCGGAATCATTACCTGTTTCGCCCGACATTTCACTCTCAGCCAATAACATGGGGTTGTATACCGATTTAGAAAAACGGGTGTAAATGGCCGTGGCTTCATCATGATTTCCAATTAAAGCAGCTTCACGCAATCCACCGGCAAGAATGGCCAGGTTTTCAGGATTGTAGGTTGCCAAATCGTTGCCCAATTCGGTTCTGAATACTTTTAATTCAGGAACATAAAAGTTTGAAATCAAGAAATTGTAAGCTTCATCTGCTGATGTCAAGTAACTTTGATTATTGGTTATCTGATAAGCTAAATAAAGTGTTTGAGCAACTGCGGCTTGTGTTTCGGCGGTTTTTACAGAGGCATCGGCACCGGAACCAATGGTGTACGAGTTATAATACCCACCCTCGGCATCTTTAAGTTTATTTTGAATAAATGCAGCCTGTGCATTAATGGCATCTAAAGCCATGTTGCTTAAATTTGTACCTGCAAATTCTTCATATACGTTAATCAATGCAATTATTATATAGGCGGCGTTAGTGCTAGAGATGCTTTTTCCCATAACAATGGAACCTCCATCCAAGTTGGCAACATCAACAAAAGTTCCTTCTGCCATATTATAGTGCATGGCCATAATGTTTTGGAATAATACCATGCTGGCACCAGCCATTGCATCATATGGCCCCATCATGCCAGTTTGTGACATAGCTGCAGGGAAAGGATCGCCATCAAAAACTTCGTGATAAGCAAAATGTTCTGCATCATTTATGGATGGATCCATCATGTTTTTAAAAGCCGTAGTGCCAAGTAAAAGAGAAAGTTGGTCAAATAAATTACTGCTGGCATCAGTTACAAGTAATTCTGATGCCTGAGGTGGCAACATGGGGTTCAACATACTTTCAGTAACAGCAATTCGATGCGGAAAATATTTTATTCCATTGTTGGGGTTGTAATTGGCTGCATCTACCATGCCTAAAGAAGTTCCATCATAAGCCAACTCATTTAACAGGAACATAACCTTATTAATAGCTTCGGCAGTTATAACCAGACCGGCAAAACCGTCAAGGTTGTTACCTCCATAATATAGGTTATTATTCGGATCGAAATGGGGGTTGTCAACTGAATCAGGAGAATTAGTTCCATCGGCTTCAACGGTGTTTTCTTCGCCATCGTGGAAAGCTCCTAACATATCTTTAGCCCAGTAGTATTGTTTCCATAACGATTGACCTAAGGCAGCCGGATTCAAAGTTTTATCCATTTTTGATCTGTCCCAGCGCAGGGTTGAAAAATCCATGGCAAAATCTGGAGCTACTGTTGAAGATAATTGCTGGTTTCCTGATTCAAATTCAGCAAACTGAGGGAAGGGGTTCATGGGAGCCATTTGATTAGCAATCGTGCTAAAATGCCCCACCATCATCATCAACTGATCGTCTTCTTTAAAACCATTGGTCATTCCTCCAGTAAACATTCCATCAAAATCAACAGGTTGCATTGCTGCCATTTGTTTTATCATGGGCGACCACATCATGTGAAGTCCAATTCCGGCCCTGGAAATAACCGTTCCCAATAAATACCTTGAGTACTCATACCCTTCTATTCCTAAGGTGTAGGAAATGGAATCCGGGCTATTAGGCACCATAGGGTCTAATAGATCCAAATCATATCCTAAGGCTTCAGCAAATGGCTCCCCACTTTTAAATAATTCGTTGGCGAGAAACATTTGTTTTGCAGTATTAAAAACGGTATCGTTCTTAATTACTAACTGAGCATTTAATGTGCTAAAAAGCACCAATGCCATTGCTATTAGCGTAATTTTCTTTTTCATACTATTATAGTTTTTTCCAGCTTTTTTGCTGGTATTGGTTCGTACTTTTTTAATCATTAATTTTCAATTTTTACTTAAAATACCGGCTATTTCAAGATTCTTAACTTATAAGTCGTGAATATTTAAAAACCTGACAATTACGACTTACCTCCGTTAAACTTATATAACCCAAGTTTTAAAAATTCCACATAACCCTCAATACTTGTATCATAGCCTTTAACCGGAGCCAATTGTTGTCCTGAATGATTAAGCAAAACATAGTAAGGTTGTGAATTGGTTTTGTATTTTGTAGTTTGAAAATCGCTCCATTTATTGCCAATGGTTTTTATTTTCTTTCCGGTGGTTGGCGAAATATACTGTTCACTTTCTGGTAATTTTGTTTTGTCATCCACATAAAGTGAAATCAATATGTATTCATTACTGAGCAGGTTCAATACTGTTTTATCGCTCCAAACATTGTCTTCCATTTTGCGACAATTAACACAACTCCAACCCGTAAAATCAAGTATTACAGGTTTGTTTACCTCTTTGGCATAAGCCATACCTTCTTCGTAATCGTGGAAACAATTGAGGTTATGCGGACAATGAAATTCGTTATCGGCAATAACTGTATTTGATTGCGATACACCCGGATTTGAAATCTGACTGCTCCACCCTTCGGTATAAAAAGCCGGAGGCGGAAAACCGCTAATCAATTTCAAGGGAGCACCCCACATACCGGGAATTAGATACACTACAAAACTAAATACGAGTATGCCAAAAAGTAAACCCGATATGGAAGTGTGTTTTTGTTCGCTATCGTGTGGGAATCTTAATTTTCCTAATAAATAAAATCCTAAGAGGCTAAAAATAACTATCCAAAATGCAATAAATACTTCGCGGGTTAAAAAGCCCCAATGGTAAGCCAAATCGACCGACGATAGAAATTTCATTGCCAAGGCAAGCTCTATAAACCCCAACACTACTTTTACTGAATTTAGCCATCCACCTGATTTTGGGAGGGAATTTAACCAACCCGGAAATGCGGCAAACAATGCAAAGGGCATGGCAAGCGCTAAAGCAAATCCAAACATACCAATGGCAGGGCCTGTTACATCGCCAATAACGGCGGCTTGTACCAACAAACTTCCAATTATGGGGCCGGTACACGAAAATGAAACCAACGAAAGCGTAAACGCCATAAAGAAAATACCGATTAAGCCTCCTTTATCGGAAGCACGGTCGGAGGCGTTGAGCCATTTATTGGGCAACCTAATTTCAAAACCACCAAAAAATGAAATGGCAAACACTACAAAAATGAAGAAGAACGTAAGGTTTACAATCCCATTGCTGGCCATAGCGTTCAACGCATCAGGGCCAAGTATTAATGTAATGGCAAGCCCAAGGCTCACATAAATTACTATTATTGATGCGGCGTAAATAAGTGCATTTCGGATACCTTTTGCGCGCGTTTTACTTTGTTTGGTAAAAAAGCTCACCGTTAGCGGTATCATTGGAAAAACGCAAGGGGTTAGCAAGGCTAGTAAGCCTCCAATAAATCCGGCAAAAAAAATAGCCCAGTTGGTCATTCCTGATGTTCCAGAATTATCGGGTTGTTTTTCATTTGCCACTGTAAGCTGAGCATTTGTATTTTCAGGTATGATTACATTCAATTCTATGGTTTCAGGTGGCAGACACATTTCATCGCTGCATACCATATAAGTAGCCTCAATGGTAATTTTAAATTCACCGGGTGTGGTACGAATAATTTTTTGTGAAAATACAGGAGTGCCTTCAAAATAGGTAACCCTACTGTTATTAAATGCGGGTTCCAGCTTTGAAATAGGTTTACCCTCAAGAGTTTCACCCACAAGCTTATAATTACCCGATGGTGTAAATAAAAATGAAGTAGCAACCGGGCCGTTGTCGATAAGCTGTTTTTGGCTGTAAATATGCCATCCTGCATCAATACTGGCCTCAAGTTCTAATGCAAGGGTATCGCCCGCAGTATAAACAACTTCAGCTTTCCATTTTACTGGTTGTAAAACCTGCGAAAATCCTGAAATAGATACCAACAGGAATAACAGTAATCCTAATACTTTCATAATTCGCTCTTTATTTGATATGTTTTTCTAACAGTTGTACAAAATCTTTTTTAGGGGCTGCACCCTTAATTTTGTCAATAATTTGTCCATTTTTAAAAAACAAAATGGTGGGTATATTCATAATGTTATATTTCTCGGCTATGCGTGGAAATTTATCCACATCCACTTTACCAATGCTGACTTTGCCCGCATATTCATTTGAAAGTTCATCGATAATAGGACCTACATATTTACAAGGACCACACCACGCTGCCCAAAAATCGACCACTACCAGTTGGTTCGATTGCAGTACCTCATTATCGAAATTTAATGTATGAAATTCTTTTGCCATGATTTTTAAATTTAAAAGGCGGAAGTTTGAGTTCCGCCTTTGAGTTTTAAATTGATTTATTTTACTCCTTTTTTTGCAGTAACCAAGGCTTGAGCCAGCTCATCATTAGGTTTTGCCACACTCACCTGATTTATTAACACTTTGGTTTTTGCATCAAAAAAATAGGCTACTCCTGTACCGGTGTATGGAGCCATAGCTTTATCCAAGCCTGCTTTTTTCAGCTCTTCAGCCGAAGCTTTTTTGGTTTCATCGTTAGTAAGGTTGTTTACCACAAATTGAATGGCACCGTCTTTATTGTTTTCCATGAAGGCCGCTTGAGCCCTTGTGCCATTGTTCTGACAAGCAGGACACCATTCGGCGTGGTTTACTACTGCAATTACTTTAGCCTCGGTTTGCGCCATTGCTGACACAGAAACTAATAAAATAAGCACAAGGCTTGCAAAAATTGATTTTGTTGTTTTCATAATTTTTACATTTTTAGCGAATTAGAAAATTAATACTTGGTATCCATCAGCAATTAGTGTGCGAATACTTGGATGTTCTTTATATTCGCTTAACAGCGTAATTTTTGCTTTTTCTACCTGGCTTTTAACCCCAAATGCGGCAGCACAAAAAGCGCACGCCCCGGTAATCTGATTTTTAACTCCTTTATACAGGCCATGTAATTTATGATTTTCATTTTCGAGTTGTCCAATCCATTTGGTTCCGGCCCCATCGAAAATTAATTTTACCTCGTCGCCATTTTCAGCGGCTTCGCTGGCTAATACAAAGGCATTCGATACTTTACCTAGTGCTTCAGCGGTATCGGTGTCGGAGAACACCACAATTGCAATTTTTGACATAATCGTTAAATTTTAAGTTTGTTAATTATTATTTGAATGAATGGTAGGGAGAAATGAAAAACCTGACAATTAATTTAGGCTTTAACAACTCATTAACAAATTACTTTCTAGTAAACTGATTTTCAAGCTCAGAGCGAGAGATGATGCCTTTGTGTTCGAATGTTTTTTTGCCTCTTTGGTACAATACCAAATAAGGTACACTGCCCAATTGCAATTCCTTTATCAGCTTTTTACTGGCATCGGCATTTATTTTTACTACGGTAATTTTGCCTTTGTATTCTTCTTTCAGGCTATCCATCATGGGCATCATTTTGCGGCAAGGGGCGCACCAAGGTGCATAAAAGTCGACAAAAACAGGTTTGTTTGATTTTATTAGAGCAAAAAATTCGTCGGGCTCCATTTTGTTGTCTGTATCGGGTTGGGCATTGGGTTCAACAGCAACCGGAAAGTTGTAAAGGTTCCAGTCCATAATGCCTTTTTCAAGATTGTACACTTGTGTGTAACCGTTTTTGGTCAATATTTCAGCTGCACGTTTACTGCGGTAACCGGTGTTGCAATAAAGGTAAACAGGTTGGTTTTTAGGCAACAGCAGCAGCTTTTGCTCAAAATCGAAGGCGTAATAGTTTAGTTGGCCTGCATTGGCTATATGGCTGTTTGCAAACTCTGATGGTGTTCGTACATCGAGCAAAGTGCCTTTTGAATCTTGAATTATTTTACTAAATTCCTGTGAATTAAGGTTTTTGTAACTTGATTGTTGCGCGTATGCAGAAACAAAAAAAACAAGCAAAACGGGTAAAAGAAAAAATCTGTTCATATATTTTTTAGTTTGAACAGATAGTCGGAAAGTATATTATTCCTGACAATATGAATTAATGATTATACCCTTTTGTCTCATCCACATTACTTTCAACACCCAAGGCAAGTACAATCCGGTTCACAAAATTAAAGTAGGCAATAACCAAGGTGGCATCTAAAATAGCAGCATCACTTATTCCTACACCTTTTATTTTATCAATTAATGTGGGTTCACTAAAACTCTCAGGATTCAACGTTAAGCTTTTTGCAAACTGGCATAAAACAAGTTGTCGGTTGTTTAGTTCAACATTATTAAAATCAGTAATCAATTTCGAAATTTGTTCATCGTTCTTCCAGTAGTGGTTAAGAGCCTCAGCATGATGCAATCGACAATACTCACAACCGTTGTTTACCGAAACGATTACGGCCATCATTTCCCGTTCGGCCCGCGAGAGTTCCGATTTTGTAAACATGATTTCAAGATACAAATCCATGTGTTTTACGATGCTTTCAGGTCGGAGGCTTTGAATTTTATGCACTTCAGCAAGCTTGCCCCGGGTTTCAACCAAGTTGTTGTAAATTTCCAATAAACGTCCGGTGGCTTCGTTATGCTGAATTACTTTTATACGGCTCATATTCTTAATTTTTGAATGTAATTATAGTTACAAATGTAACTAATTATTACTATTATTGTGGTCAGTTACGAATGTTATGGATTATAGTTTTAAAAAATCGCTCGGGCATTTATCCCATGAATTATCCAAAAAACTTGGCTCTAGTTTTGAAAAAAGAATGCAGGTGATACAACCTTCATTAAAAGCTGAACATTGGAGTGTAATATCCTTACTGCATCAGGAGAGCAATTTGAATCAAATGTCCATTGCACAGGTTTTTGGATTCGATAAAGTAAAGGTCTTACGCATTATAAATAAGCTTGAGAAGCAACATATTGTTGTACGAACAATTGATATTTCAGACAAGCGTGCGTATAGAATTAACCTAACCGTAATGGGAAATGAGATTTACAATCAGTTAGCTCCTCTAGCAGCGACTACTATTGAGGACGCATTCAGTTCATTTTCGAGGGATGAAAGGGAGATTTTTATGAAAAACCTGCAAAAGATATTAAAAAATCTAACTTGAACGGATTTTTTTAGCTAAGTGCAAATCCCATAACCAACACATCGTCAATTCGATGATAGCTATCAACCCATTTTTCTAGCGTTGTTTCCAACAATTGCTTCTGTGAGCTAAAATCTTCCTTGTGTATATTGAATAAGAGTTCTCTGAAATTTTTCGAACCGAATTTAAGCAAATTGCTACCTCCCAATTGGTCTTGATATCCATCGGAAAACAAATAAACCACATCACCGGTTTGGTAAGGCATTTCATGCAGCGTAAAAGGTTTGTCCTGTTTCACGTAGGTGCCAATAGGCATTTTATCGGCTTTTATTATTTGAATACCCTCTTTATTAATTAGCACAAATGGGTTATTGGCTCCTGCATATTGTATGGTTTTATTGTTTGGTTGAATAATACAAAGTGCCATATCCATACCATCGGCACGACTGCCCTCGGAGTTTGATAAGGTATTTATAACGTAATCGCGAAGTTTATTCAAAATTTCATTGGCAACCAGATTCCCGGGTTTAACTATTTCGTTTAAAAATGCAACTCCCAGCATACTCATAAATGCTCCCGGAACACCATGTCCGGTACAATCGGCAATGGCTATTACAATGGATCCATCCACCTTTTTAATCCAGTAAAAATCGCCACTTACCACATCGCGTGGCAGGTTTAAAATCATGTTTTCAGGCAAAATTTCATTTACATAATTCAAATTGGGCAATACTGCGGCTTGTATGTTCGAAGCATATTTAATACTGCTCTGAATTTTTTCTGCCTGAAGTCTTATTTTTTGTTCCTGTTCTACTCGTTCCGTTATATCGGACGAATACACCAGACAAATATTTGACTGATTTACCCCAAGTAAAATAAAACTGTAAATACGTTCATTTACTTTAACCTCAAGTTCCTGAATTCTGTTTTCGGTAATAAATTGCTGAACAGGCAAATCGGATAACGCAGGAACAATTTCCCTAACATCCACTCCTTTAAGTAACCCGTTAAAGGTTTGTAGAGCTGCCGGATTGCCTTCAATAACCCGAAACTCATTATCAAATCGGAAAACGGGAGCCGGATTTAGCCGTGCAAATAAGGCCATTGATTCTATTTTTTGTTCAGCAATGCGTTGTGCGGTTATGTTTGAACTATAAACATGGCAAAGTTGCAATTCTTTAACTCCTTTTAGCACCAGCTGCAAAAACTGATCGCCCACTTGAATAACCACTTGATTTTGAAGCCCATTTGTTATTAATTCAGGAAAATCGATAGGTTCCAATTCTGGAATTAGCCCTGTTGAAATTACATCAATTAATGATTCTGCATTAAATAATTTATTTGCAGCCAGGTTGGCCTCCTTTATTTTCAAATCGGTACCAATTCGCAAAACCGGGTCGGGATTATGCTGAGCAAATAATGCAAAACTTTTAAGCTGGTCCTTTAACAATAACTCTTCAGTAACATCTTCTTTAACAGCCAGATAATTTGTTATAACAGCTGTATGGTCTTTAATGGGTGTAATATGCACTTTTTCCCAGTACAATGTGCCGTCTTTCTTTTTGTTTTGAAAAAGACCCTTCCAACTATCTCCTGTTTTAATGGTATCCCACATTTCTTTATACACCTCATTTCCTTGATGCCCCGATTTTAAAATTCTGGGATTAGCTCCTTTTATTTCGTCAAAACTATAACCTGAATGCTTTTCGAAAGCCGGATTTACAAAAACAATATCGCCAATGGTATTGGTTACCATTATTGAATTGGTGGATTGCTCAATGGCGTTTTGGAAGAGCTGACGTTTGTTTTTTTCTGCAATAAGTGAAGTAATTTTGGATGCATAAATATGATAAACACCCAAATCGGTCAAAGCTCTCAAATCAAGTTGATAGAAATCTTCTCCAATCTGTATCTGGTAAGTCTCCACTCTGTTTGATGATATAAATAACTTGGAATTTAATGTTTTGAGCTCGGTAATTACATCGCCAATAGTTTCACCTTTTCCTTCAATATGAAATAACATTTGGGCGGTAGGGTTTGCTTTTAAGATATGTCCCTTTTGGTCAACGCGAATAACCGGAGCCGGATTAAATTGGGCAAAAAGTGCGTTTGATTTTACCTTGTCATCGTCTAAAAATGTTTCAGGGGGCAAAATTTTGATTAATTGCCAACGTGTTTTCGTTACGCACTTAGGGCAATAAGGAACCAAATCACCTTTTTGTACTGAAACCGTTGATTCACCGCAATGATGACAAGTAATATGGGCGTCAAAACTAGCCACTTCGCCACTTACAAAATTAAATTTTGACAGTACCGAAGAATAGGTTGAAACCAAATATGGAACCAGAAAGGTTAGGAAAAACTGTACGAAATGAAACCCTTGAAACCCTGAAACTATACTACCCCATTGATTTATAAGGTTTAGAATTAAACCCACAATAAAAGCAACTTTAATGGCTCTTTTATAAACCATGGGATTAAACGCTTCTGAAATAAATAGCATTTTATTCATAATACAGTATTTTACATGTTAATGCTTAATGGAGTTAATTCATGAAGCAGAAATAATATCGTTACAATTGTTTATTCTATCTGTATACCAATAACCAAAACATCATCAATTTGATCGGTATTTTTTTTCCAAGTTTCAAAGGAATTTTGAATTAACTGTTCCTGTTTTTCAATCGGGAATGCTGATGTTTCAAGAATAAGATTTTTAAAAGCCTTAAATGAGTATTTTTTGTCTTTATCGCCCCCAAATTGATCTTTAAAGCCATCTGTAAACAAGAAAATACGATCGCCTTTAATTATTTCAATTTCTTTTTTAGTAAAAGAAATATCCTGTTCTGTGTGTCTGCCTACCGGCATATTATCAGGATTAATAACTGATAATTCAGTATTGTGGATTAGAATGATGGGATTGTAAGCTCCCGCATAGCTTAATTTGTTTTTTTCAGCATCAATCACCACTATGGCCATGTCCATTCCATCTTGTACCGAAGCCTCATTCTCACCTGTTGCCAGTGATTGAAGCAGTCGCGTTCTTAAATTATTCAGTATAATGTGAGGTTCTACTATTTTTTCGCGTAAAATTATTTCGTTAAGTAATGATGTTCCGAGCATACTCATTAATGCACCCGGTACTCCATGACCGGTAGAGTCGGCAACGGCAATAATTTTCAACTGATTCACTTCACCAACCCAATAAAAGTCTCCACTAACAACATTTCGTGGTTTATAAAAAACTAAATGCTTGGGAAAAATACCTGTAATTATTTCCTCATGCGGAAGAATTGATTTTTGGATAAACCAGGCATATTGAATGCTTTCCTGAATGTCCTCAGCTTGCCTCTTGATTTTCTTTTCGGCTTGCATTATTGCAGTAATGTCATTACCATACACATGAATGGTTGATAATGCTTTTACTCCTTTAATAAGTAATTTATAGTCTAAGCCATTAATCAGGGTTACCATTTCAATTGCCTTTTCTTCTATCACTAAATCACTAAAATCAATCTCACCCAATTGAGGCAGTAGTTTTTTTAAATTTTCACCTTGCAGGTTTTCACTTTTAAATAGTTGTTCCGATGCAGGATTTGAACCTAAGATTATACCTTGTTCATCTACCCGTAATAAGGGTTGCGGATTGTGCCTTGCAAATAGAGCGAGACTTTTTAACATTTCTGTATCGCTTTTGGTGGGTGAAAATATTTTTATCGGACTCCACCGAGTCTTTGATTTACACTGTGGACAGGCATCAATTTGTTCGCCAATGTGAATATGAAAATTTGATTTCTTGCAACTTTTACAAACCAACAAGGCATCAATGTGCGATGTTTTGCCGGGTTTAAGTCCTATAAAATGGGTAATAGCGAAAAGTGTTGAAGCACCATAGGGTATTAAGAAAGCAAAAAGAATGGATAAATAATTTAGGTGCCAACTATGGTCAGGAAAAAAAAATAACAATACACTGAGGACAATACTTGATGCGAACCCAATTTGAATGGCACGCTTTAAAACTGTAGGCTCGAAAGCTGCATTTAAAGCAAGTTTTATTGTCGAGGTTGAATACATCTAAGAATGTTTAATGTGTATTTTTTTCTATATGATTGTGTATTAACTGTTTTAATTTTTCTATATCCACCGACTCTTTTACCTCACTTTTGAATTTATGACTTATGCTGTGGTCGAGAAAAATAGATTGTTTTTCATAGGTTTTGCAGGCATCGCACATCATTTTATGAACCTTTAATTGCAAGGTTTCATGCCAAACAAGTTTATAGTGTAATTTCTTTTCTATCAGCTCAGTAGCTTTTAAACACGATAGAAATAGAAGCTGCATCAATTTTTTCATTTTCATTTTTTAAACCAATTATTATCTATGCAATCTCTCAGTTGGAGTTTAGCCCTGTGAATGATTTGCCAGTAATTGGTAGTAGTCATGTTTAATTCCTGACAAATTTCATCGCCATTTTTTTCAGCTAGGTATTTTAATTTTACACAGGTGTTCCACTTTTCCGGCAAAGCGTCTAAGCATTTTTTTAAAATTAGATGAAAATCAGCATCATCCAATAAATGAGTTTCGTCTTCTTCCCAATCATCGGGTTGCTTTCCTTTTTTCCAGCCACCATCCGGATTAAAAAATTTTGAATAGGAATCAAATTCCAAATTAACAGGTTTGTTTACCTTTTTTCGGTACACATCAATAATTTTATGATTTAGAATGGCAAAAAGCCAAGTTTTGGGTGAACTTTCGCCTTGAAAATTTGAAATTTTTTCAGATGCGGCCAAAAAGGTATCCTGTACCAGGTCTTTAGCCAGTTCAACATCCGATACTTTATGAAAAGCCCATGAATAAAGCTCATTGGTATAAGAATTGACCCATTCGGTAAGGTTTATTGGATTTGACTGGTTCATTGGAATTAGTTTAAATGAACTAAAAATAGCACTAAATTAGTTTCAAATGTAACTAAAATTTGAAAAATAATTCAAAAATTATCCAATTTCAAATGGTAAAATAAAAAGGAGATTAATGGGGGTAAGTTGTTTTGTTCAAAATGCCTTACTTTTTAATATTTAGTAAAACACATTGTAATCCTTAACAAACATAAATCAGTCTCACAAAACGACAGGATATTGATTTAAGATTATTGTGATTTTTTTGGTTTATATCCACAGAACAGAATGTAAAAAGCAAAGTCAAAAAAGATAAGAATTATATTAATTATGAGTGGGATAGAAGTCAGAAATAATTAAATAAAAAGCCAACCCCGTTTACAGACTTGGCTTTTTGTTGGTTGATTATTGTAATTTAAAGCTCAAAAATAATTATTCTCAACTTTATATTTGTACCTAATAATTAAGTAATTCAAAATCAATGGAAGTAATTCAATTTTCTCAATATTTTTCTAAAAGAGTTTTTGGAACATCCAATAAGAATATAGTACTCATTTGATTTGTTTTTGTACGTTTTTTTTATGAATCCATGTTATCCCATCTTCATCTGTTGATATATGCTCCTTTTTTAGCGACTTAACGTCCGAGAAGGCCATACCCTGTAAAGCAGCAGAATATGAATACATCACGCACATTTTCAAGATGTTTAATATCAATTTTTTATAGCGAATGGCATCGAGTTCTTTGGGTGTTAAATAAATGGTATCAACAGGTGTTTGTTTAAATCGCATTCCAGCAAAAGGGTCTTTTTTTATCCATCCATTGGATAAAGCAAAAAGTACAATCTTTTTTTAAAGTTTTTTAAATACTTAATTGTTGTTTTGTGTGAACAGTTACGCTCTGTTTTAAAATATATTTCAAATTGTCTCATCATTTGGGGAGTGAGCTCATTAAATGCCATATCCTCCCGATTGTATCTCTTTTTGATAAACTTTTTGAAGTGCATCAAAGTGGTATCATACCGTTGAACAGTGTCGTAGGCAAAATCTTTTCCTATTAATTTACGAGCATCGTTGTTGCACTCTTCAAAAATTCTGACAACGGTTTTCCGGTTTTCTTTTTTACCAAGTAATTTTTCCTTAATGTTGAGCACCGACGCTTTAACACCTTCGCCTTCAAATATGAATTTTATGGTGAAGATGCGTTGTTTATGTAGTGCTATTAGTGCATTTATTTTATCGGCTTTGGCTGTGATTCCGGTAATTCGCTCCAGTTTGTCATCCCATAATTTTGGTTTTACATTTTCTTTAAGACCAAACTCTGTTCTTTCATTGTTGAAGCGAATTGGCATGAGCACTGGGGCTTCGCCATTTTTAAGCAATTTCCACTTTTTTACATAACATCGGATTTTTACTTCTTTTTCAATACTCATAAATTAATTTTTAGATGTAAAATTAATTTATGATTTTTTTTTAAACGTCTAGAAAACAAGGTATTTCGACGTATATTGAAGCATTTCGAAATTTTGCAGCGGACTAAAAACGGACCAAAAATCAAAGTCCTCGATTAGTCCACCAAAAATGGCGTATTTTGATGCTTTTATGTGCTTTTAGGGTCGCATAAAAAAACCCTGAAAGTTTTGACTTTCAGGGTAATGCGTTATTTAACGTTTTTGCTTGGCGGAGAAAGAGGGATTCGAACCCCCGGTACCTTGCGGTACAACGGTTTTCAAGACCGCCGCATTCGACCACTCTGCCATTTCTCCGGGGGCAAAAGTAGATAAATTTTTATTATCTGCAACAAGCGGCTAAAAAAAAATCCCACCTTTTGTGAAGTTTATAAATGTGCTTTTCAAAATATATTAAGGTTCAGTATTTTACCATCTAATACAATACTAAGCCCGTGTGTTTTCCGGGAATTATTTCTTCAATTTAACCCAAAATTCCTATTTTAGGAGCTGTATCCATAGGTTCAAAACCCCAATTTACCAAAATACGTGCTTATGCAAAAAACAAAAGATAGCATCACTCCTGTAATGACCAATTTGTCGGGTTTAAACGGCTACCTGAAAGATTTTATTTCGCCTGAACGTAAAGCCCTGTTCGAACAGATTATCTTAAACAGAACCCGCTATATAAGTGTGGTGCTCGAAGATATTTACCAACCCCACAATGCCAGTGCGGTTTTGCGTACTTGCGACTGCTTTGGTATTCAGGATATTCATGTTATCGAAAATCAAAACAAATACCAGGTAAATCCCGATGTAGCATTGGGCTCGAGTCAGTGGGTTAACATTATAAAACATAACAGCCAGGAAAACAACACACTTAGTGCCATTCAGCATTTAAAAAGTAAAGGTTATCGCATTGTTGCCACCACTCCCCACATTAACAATGTTACCCTCGACAAGCTAAATTTGGATGAGGGGAAAATAGCCTTTTTTTTTGGAACCGAAATGCACGGACTCAGCCAAACCATGCTCAGCCATGCCGATAGTTATCTTAAGATTCCCATGTTTGGATTCACCGAAAGTTTTAATATTTCAGTAAGCGCATCCATCATTCTTCATCATTTAACTCATAAACTACACCAATCGAAGTTAAACTGGCAGCTTAGTGAGTTTGAAAAAGAACTGGTGCAACATCAATGGCTCAAACGAACCATTAAAAAAGTAGACCTGATTATTGATGATTACTGCAAAAAAAATCGGATCGATTATTCAAAAATCACTGCGTTATAATCAACTTTTGACTTAGGTGTTTTTTACCACTTTTGAGATAAACAAAATACAACCCCGCAGACAAACCATCCAGTTCAAACTGATGCATTGAGTTGTGCAATTCCATAGTTTTAACAACTCTTCCCGAACTGTTGTACAAGGTAAAACGTGTTGCTGTTCCACTTGTGTTTTCAATATATAATAGCTTTTTAGCCGGATTTGGGTAAATTTTTAAGTCGCTGTCTTGATCCAAAACTACATTTGTTTCAGTAATAAACAGGTTTCGAATTGCTTTAGCCTGCTGTTGCAATTCATACTTACTTTTAGCCGCAATAAGGGCAAAAGCAATGCTAACTGAATCATCGGCATTTACGGAATAAATTCCCGAGGTAAGCATGCTGGCCACATTTATTGAATCGCCTCCGTTTCCGGCTTTATCGCGATAGGTATTCATGGTAAACCACTTTTGCTCATTCGAGAAAAAGCCGGTAATATCCATCCCCCCGTTTCCCCCGGCAATCAAATCGAATCCGTAGGGTGTTCCAACTTTATTATCCAAAAGGCAAATACCGGTGTAAAGCACCTGATTGGTATGTGTATAGGTGTAAAACAAATTTAGTTCCGGGTCAAATGCCGTTTCATTTGCCGTTGGGCTAATTAAATCCCAATCGGTATAAAGAGCCATACGCAAACCCTCCATCAATTCACCCGAGTTATTGTAAAGTGTATATTTGTGCACCAATGACCCTCCATATTCAGGCGTATTAAATGCAAAAGTTTCCTGTTTCACCAAAAGCTTTAAATTGGTTGATTCGGTGGTTTGCAACAGGGTAGTCCCTTTAAGCATTTCCTGACTTACACTAACCGTATCAACAACCTGAAGGCTTTCATACTGATAATTATTAAACAGGGCACTGGCCATGTTTTGAATTCCATAAGCCACAATAATCCCTGCATCGTTTAAAACATTACCCGCCTGTTCAAACACAAAGCCTTTACCCACTCTTCCGTAACGATTTTGGTAAGCAATTTTTCCATTGCTTGTTAAAGTAGTAGTAATGTATGGCGTTGTAATATCGAAATACGAACGGTTTAGTTGGATCTTTACTTTTTGGTAATCGGTGTATGAGGCATCCTTCATTTCAAAATCAAAAACCACCTCGTGGTCGGCCGGCATGTTTGAGGCCATTTTAAACTGTACCTGGTTTTCATTGAAATCAATTTGCTGTAGTGTCCCCAAAGCTCCTGTACTAACTATATTTTCGATGGGAACAAGGTATTCCGAATCGCTGGTTACCCGGATAATCGTATTGCTAACCTGATGCAAGTAATTTTTAGCCGAGAAGAACACCGATAAGGTGTCTCCACGCAATAAGGCCTGATTAGTATTGGTAAAAAATTCTGGCTGTTCAATCCGTACCGACGGTTTATTGTTTACGATTAAGGCATTTAAGGCATTGATGCGTCCATAACCCATTTGTTGATAAAAATACTGGTTGTCACCCAACGTGTCAATTACATCGGCAGTAACCCGTATTTGCTCAGCTATCTGCACTCCCGACCATTCGGGATTTTGTGCCTTAACCAAAGCAGCTAATCCGGCCACTAATGGAGCCGCATACGAGGTTCCGTAACCGTTGGTATATCCGTTGTTTTGTGAAGTAAGCAAAACAGCCTCGCCGGGTGCACAAACATCGAGTTCGATACCGTAGGTCGATTTGGTCCATTTCAAGTCCTTGGAGTTACTTGCTCCCACACTAAAAACACCGGGATACGAAGCCGGATAATAAGGTGTATCGTCGCCACTATTACCAGCGGCAGCTATTACCAGACAATTGCGGTAATTTACGGCATAGTCGATAACATCGGCTCCCAATTGCGAGGGAAAAGTACCTCCCCAACTGCAATTAATGATTTGGCATCCCTGATCGGCGGCATAAACAATTCCCTGATAACCTGAAGCTAATGAACCCTCAGCATCCATAATTTTTACCGGTAAAAGTTTAGTACGGTAACCCAAACCGGCAATGCCCAAGCCATTATCGGCAACAGCCGAAGCCATTCCGGAAACGCTGGTGCCATGAAAAACCCCGCTGATTTCGGTATTGGGTTCGCATTGCGGGTCGTTATCGTTGTGAGCCACATCCCAACCTTTAAAGTTGTCAATATATCCATCCTTATCGTCGTCTATTCCGTTTATGGGATCCTTATAGTTAAACTTGATATTTCCCTGCAAATCCTCGTGATAAAAGTCAATACCGGTATCTACAATACCAATTGTTATATTTGTATCGCCTTTGGTAATGTCAAAAGCGTCGAAAGCTTTTATCAATGGAAGGTAGTATTGATAACCCACACGAGGATCGTTGGGTACATTGAACAAAGAAAGCTCGGGCAGCGGTTCAACATAAAGCACTCCTGGTAATTCAAGCAGGTACTGAATCAGGCGCTCAGCATCACTATTCATTACAATTTTAAAAGTAAAAATTTGCGCTAAGGGTGAAGGAGCTTTTGTTCCCCTAGTAAGATTATGATGTGTAGGAAAAAGTGGCATCAGTAAATTGGAATCCTTTGTTCCTTTTTTTAGGGAACTAAAAATCGGTTCACTTTTAAGTTTTGCTTCGGCATCGGAATATTTAATAACCCAGTGTTGTGCATCACCTTTACTTATTTGAGCCGGTAAAACCCATGCATAAAACAAAAAAAACAGAACTGAAGTTACTTTTTTCATAAATGCTCAAAATTTGGTTTAATATGCGCTACCCTGCTTAAATTACCTGCAATTTAGCATTATTTTACTTTTAAAATTATTGTTTTACGACTTCCAATTGCTTTTGGTTGGTTTGCATCCTAATTTTTACTATTTTTAAAAGCCAACAAATAAGCCAGCTTATTGATAAAATGTTATTTATTAATGGTTATATTTGTAAAATTAGTGATTAACCTCTGGATTTTATGAATTGTATAATAATCGATGACGATCCTCTGAGTCGTAAAATAATTGAAGGATTTATTGAAAAAACCGATGTATTAAACCTGGTGGGTTCTTTTGAAAGCCCGCTGTCGGCGTTCAAAGCCTTTGATGGTGACGACCCCATTGACCTTATTTTTCTGGATATTGAGATGCCCGAAATGAGTGGGCTGGAATTTATAAATACCCTGGATTCGCCTCCGATTATAATTATAGTTACAGGCCAGGAAAAATATGCACTGGAAGCCTACGAATACGATGTGGTGGATTACCTGCTAAAACCATTAGCTCTGCCCCGCTTTTACAAATCAGTAAACAAGGCACAAAAGCGGTTTCAGGATCGCGAATCCATTTCGAAATATCCGGAAGAGATTTTCATCAAGAAAAAGAACTCAACGCTGGTACGCTTAAAGTACGATGATATTTTATGGGTTGAAGCACTGGAGAATTACGTAACCGTGAATACTTTCAAGGAAAAATTCACGATTCATTTTACCATGAAAGCCATCGAAAACAAATTACCCCTGGTTAAATTTAAGCGGGTTCATCGCTCATATATTGTAAACATCCACCGGATTGAATACATTGAAGACAATAACGTGGTAATTAAAGTTGAAAGTGGGTCCAAGGTTATTCCCATTGGCAAATCGTTTAGGGATAACTTAATGGACGATTTAAACCTGATTTCAAGATAATTTAGCCTATGATTTCGCAACGCACGCTTTTCTTACAACATGTAGGACAAACTTCGCCATGCCCCATGGGACTCGAAATAGAACGGGCCGAAGGAATCTATTTATACGACATTCAGGGGAAAGCCTATATCGATTTGGTTTCGGGTGTTTCAGTCAGTAATGTGGGGCATTGCCACCCAATAGTGGTTGAAGCTGTTAAATCACAGGCTGAAAAATACATGCACCTGATGGTTTACGGCGAATTTATCCAACAACCCCAGGTTAATTTTGCCAAAGCCATTATAGACCTTTTACCCGAATCGTTTCAAAGTATTTATTTCGTGAGTTCGGGCAGCGAAGCCATTGAAGGAGCTTTAAAACTGGCCAAACGAGCTACCGGTAGGAAAGAAATTCTGGCTTTTAAGAATGCTTATCACGGAAGTACCCATGGCGCCTTAAGTATATACGGGGGAACAGAACTCAATAAGGCCGTGCAACCGCTTTTGCCTGGTGTTGCTTTTATGGAGTTCAATAAACCCGAATCGCTGCACCTCATCACCGGTAAAACAGCCTGCGTGGTAATGGAGGTAATTCAGGCCGAAGCCGGAATCATTCCTGCCGATGCTGATTTTTTGGCCGAAGTTAGTAAACGCTGTAAGCAAACCGGAACCCTGCTGATTTTTGATGAGGTACAAACCGGTTTTGGTCGCACCGGACGTATGTTTGCCTTTGAACATTACCACATTGCCCCCGACATAATTTGTTTTGCCAAAGGCATGGGCGGTGGTATGCCCATTGGTGCTTTTGCATCGTCGAAAAAACTAATGGATACGCTAACCAATAATCCCACTCTGGGGCACATTACCACTTTTGGCGGACATCCGGTAAGCTGCGCTGCAGGACTGGCCGCTTTGCATATTATCAAAGACGAAAACCTGCACTTTAAAGCAGAAGCAAAAGGTGAACTTTTCAGAAAACTACTTAAACATAAAGCCATTCACGAAATTCGTGGCTCAGGTTTGTTTTTGGCTATCGAAATGGTTCCTTCGTTTAAACGCGATGCCTTTTTTGCCAAATGTCTTGAGAAAGGATTGATTTACGATTTCTTTTTGTTCTCCAACTCGGCTTTTCGGATTGCTCCCCCTTTAACCATTACCGAAGCAGAAATTGAAAAAGTGGCAGGCATTATACTCCAGGCCATGGACGAAAGTTTATAGTAAAATGCATTTATTAAAACTACCTACTTTACCATGAATGTTATAAAAACAATTAGCAAGCATCATTTATTATCAGGAATACTGATGGTACTTGGTTCAGTATCTGGTGGCACTTTTGCACAGGAAACCAACAGTTTTGATTTTGTACAAGCCGAGAAAGAACTGATTACAATTGCTGAAGAATTATCGCAAATCCGGTTCGACGATGAACAACTCGACAGCCTGAACTTAACGCTGGAAAAAAAACTGAAATACACTCTGGAGCAAAAGAATGCTTTTGAATACCCTTTTGATTCCCTTTCAGCTATCAGTCGACTGGTTTCAGACGATAAACTGTTGCGCATTTTTACCTGGCACCGGGTAAAAGCCGACGGCACGCACCATCATTCAGGTTTTATCCAATATTATCAAAAACAAAAAAAAGAAGTGCTGCTTTTTCAGCTAAACGACTTCTCCGACAGCATCCCCGAGCCGGCCAATCAAACCTTAAGTTACGATAATTGGTTTGGCGCCACCTATTACGATATGGTACCAGTTGAAATAAACGGGGAGACCAACTATACGCTAATTGGCTGGGATGGAAATAATTTGCATTCAAACAAAAAAGTAATTGATTTGCTTTACTTTTCGGCAAACGGGAAGCCCCGCTTTGGAAAACCGGTATTTGTTGCTGATCGTTATCGTAGCAAACGAATTATTTTTGAATATTCACGCATGGCTGCAATGATGGTGACATGGGATGCCGGACGGAAGCAAATTGTTTTCGACCATCTGGCACCAATAGAACCCGTGTATCTGGGAAACCACAAGTTTTACGGCCCCGATTTATCGTACGATGCCTTTGAGTTTAAAGATGGACTTTGGCATTATGTTTTGGCCATTGATTACAAAATGGAAGCACCCAAAAAAAAATATTTTCGCTAAATTAAAACCATTATCGCTTTTTACTTGTTGATTAACAAATATTTATTTCTTAAATTGTTTGCCATAAAAACAAAACATTGAGCCTTAATTCAAACATAAAACTTTTTCTTGTCGAAGACGACCCGGTGCAAGCACAGGTTTTGACTGATAAAATGCTGGATTTCAATCCAAAATTCTCAGTCAATTGGTTTAAAAGCGGTGAAGCCTTATTGGAAACATTGGAACAAAGTTACAACCGAAACAAACATTACTATATTATTCTCGACTACTTTTTACAGACTACGGAACATTCCGATGCATTAAACGGCTTACAAATAATTCGCTTGTTGGCCGAAAAATACAACCGGGTTTATGTTATTCTTTTTTCGTCGTACGATAGCGACGAGAATCTGGACTTTGTTAAAATTAAAGAAGAACCTAATGTACTCGATTTCATAAAAAAATCGGAGTATGCTTATTCCAGTTTGCAAAACACTATTCGCTTTCACTTTAGCAAACTTCAGCTCGATGCAAAAAAACGCCGGTTCCAATGGGCTCTGGTAGTATTTATCGGACTACTGGTGATTTCCACCCTCCATTTTATCTTTTCCTTTTTATCGGTTTAGCTGTCTTTTTGTCAAACATTACCGACGGCTTCTGTGACAGGCTGTCCATTTCGAGTTCATGGCATAGGCTTTGAAAAGCTGAACCCGAAATTTGTTAACATTAAAAAGTTATAGATATGCAAAAAGGAAAAATTGGTGTTACCAGCGAAAACATCTTTCCCATTATTAAAAAATTCCTCTATTCCGATCATGAAATATTCTTACGCGAGATTGTTTCGAATGCCGTAGATGCCACTCAAAAAATGGCTGCCGTGGTTAGTTCGGGTGAATACAAAAACGAATGGGAAGACCGCACCGTTAGGATTGCCCTCGATAAAAAGAAAAAAACCATTACCATTTCGGATCATGGTATTGGTATGACCGCTGAAGAAATTGATCAATACATCAACCAGATTGCTTTCTCCAGTGCCGGCGATTTTCTGGATAAATACAAAGACAACATCGAAGCCATTATCGGCCATTTTGGACTGGGATTCTACTCGGCATTTATGGTGTCGGAAAAAGTGGAAATCTTAACCAAATCATATAAAGAAGGTTCAACAGCCGTTCGTTGGAGCTGTGACGGAAGCCCTGAGTTTACCATGGAAGATGCCGAAAAAGAACAATTTGGAACCGACATCATCCTGCACATCGATAAAGACAATAAAGAATTTCTTGATGAGTCAAAAATCAACGGACTACTGAATAAATATTGCAAATTCCTCCCTGTTCCCATTGCCTTTGGTAAAGAACAGGAATGGAAAGACAACAAAATGGTGGATACCGGTAAAGACAAAATTATTAACAACACCAAACCGGCCTGGACCAAAAAACCGGTAGATTTAAAAGACGAAGACTATAAAGATTTTTATAAGGAACTTTATCCTGTCCATGAAGATCCCCTGTTTCACATCCACCTGAACGTAGATTATCCGTTCAATTTGACAGGTATTCTGTACTTCCCAAAGATTAAAAACAACATCGAGATACAAAAAAACAAGATTCAGCTTTACAGCAATCAGGTGTTTGTTACCGACAGCGTAGAAGGTATTGTACCTGAATTCCTGACCCTGTTGCACGGGGTAATCGATTCGCCCGATATTCCTTTAAACGTATCGCGAAGCTATTTGCAAAGCGACTCGAATGTGAAAAAAATATCGAGCCACATCAGCAAAAAAGTGGCCGACCGTTTAACCGAGATTTTTAAAGAAGAGCGCAAGGATTTTGAATCAAAATGGGACAGCCTCAAACTATTTATTGAATATGGCATGCTCTCCGACGAGAAATTCTACGACCGTGCCAAAAAGTTTGCTTTGTTTAAAAATGTCGATGCCAAATACTTTACCCTCGAAGAATACGAGAAACTGATTAAAGAAAACCAAACCGATAAAAACAAATCGCTGGTTTACCTTTATGCTACCGACAAAGAGGCTCAGTATTCATACATTGAGGCGGCTAAAGAAAAAGGTTACGATGTATTGCTAATGGACGGCCAGTTAGATGTTCACTGGGTAAACCAACTGGAACAAAAATTTGAAAGTTCGCGCTTTGTTCGGGTCGATTCCGATGTTATCAGTAAACTGATTCCCAAAGAAGATGAAAACACCGTAAATCTTTCAACAGAAGAACGCAACGAACTGGTTCAGGTTTTTAATGCCGTAACCCCTACCAGCTCACACTACCTGATTGAGTTCGAAGATTTGGGCGAAAACGGAAAACCCATGGTGATTACTCAAAGTGAGTTTATGCGTCGTATGAAAGACATGGGCTCCATGAGTGGTATGAACTTTTATGGCGACTTACCCGACAGTTACAACCTGGTGGTGAATCCTTCGCATCCTCTGGTGAAAACAGTGCTCGAAGATGAAAAATCGATTCTGGGCGAAACACTCAAAAGCATTCGCGACGAAAAACAACCCCTGAACGATGAAAAAGCCATACTGGAAAAAGAAAAATCGGGTAAAAAGGACGAAGAAGTTTCGCAGGAAGTTAAAGACAAAATCGAAGATTTAACAAAAAAAATAAACGCCTTGAGCGACAAAGAAAACGAAACCCTTAAGGCTTACGGAAAAGAAAGCAAACTGGCCAAACAACTGGTCGATTTGGCTTTGCTGGCCAACAATATGCTTAAGGGCGAAGATTTGAACCGCTTTGTTGCCCGTAGTATCGAACTGATTAAATAATTGCATAAGGCTCATAAAAAAATCCCCGGTACCGAAATGGATGACCGGGGATTTTTATTTTTAAACATTTTTTGTATTGCTACTGTTTTCTTGGTTTTATGGAACAACCCACTGCCTTGGTTAATTCAGGATTGGGCTTATTCCCGGCTATCAGGGCATCAATAGCATTGGCCAAATAAGCCTCACTAACCTTGTCGGCATCTTTTGAGTTGTTATCGATGGCACCAATGTATTCTACCACAAATTTTCCCTTATTGTTTTTTAATAAATATACATGAGGCGTTTTGGTGGCTCCGTAAACCGGATACACTTCCTGCTTCTCGTCGAACAAATACGGAAAAGTAAAACCTTTTTCCTTAGCACGTATTTTCATGTTATCGAACGAATCTTCGGGGTACTCAGTTGGGTCGTTCGGGTTAATGGCCACAACGGGAAAACCTTTCTTTTTGTATTTTTTATCCAAAGCAACTATCCTGTCTTCGTAAGCTACTGAATAGGGACAATGGTTGCAGGTAAAAATTACTACCACGCCTTTTTCTATGGCATAGTCGCTCAGCGAAACCATTTTATCGTCAATATTTTTAAGGGTAAAGTTCATTGCCTCATCGCCCACTTTATACCCTTGCGCCGAAACTGCCAGTGAGGCAAACAGCGCAACAATAAATAAATAATTCTTCTTCATACTTTATAGTTTTGATTCAACAAGGGTTTTTAATTCCTTATAATTGAGTGTAGTTCCATGGAACTGTTTCTTTTTATTTTTGATAAGCAGTGTAACGGGGATGCTTCCGTCCCATTGGGGATTTACCCGGTTTATCCAAACATTGTCATCGTCGTTGAGCAAAACCACTTTGGGTTTTACCTTATTCTTTTCGATAAAAGGAAGCACCCTGGATTCCAAATGACTTGGAAAATCGAGCGAAACCAGAATCATTTTAAAGGCTTTACCCTTAAATTCATCATTCACTTTGTAAAAATCGGGCAGTTCCTCAATACAGGGTTTACACCAGGTGGCCCAAAAATTAACCACATAAAGCGTATCGGACGAACCACTCCAAAGCTGTTCCAGTTCATCGTAATTAATTACCGGAACCTGCTGCGATTTTATATTAAACGAAATAAAAAAAAGCAAAAGCAATACTAAATAGCGCATGGTATTTTGTTTAACTGCAACATAAACAGCCCTGCATCTCACTTTGTTTTTAGCTTTCTGTTAATGTTTTGTTAAATAAACGGACTAATCCGAAAAACTTAAAAAGCCTTTTTTAAAACATGACATAAATTGTTAGAAATGGAAGCATTTGTGTTTAGTTTTGCAAGCGAACAGCATTTTTTTACAATTTGCACTTTTATACATAACCAACAAAAAATTATTTTTATGAAAACCAGAATTACATTTCACCATTCGGTACTGTTTCTATTTTTATTGGTATTGGCCTCATGTTCCACGGACGATCCCATTGAACCCGAACAACGGCCCATTAATCTGCCAGCAGATGACAGCTGGGTTGATACAACAATTGAGGTAAATCAGACCCTTTGGTTTAAAGTTACCGATGCTGAAACCTTTACTACCCTTTATATAGAATGGGCTGAAGCCGATTTCCACGGAACCACAAAAAGCTACTCAGGTGATGTAAAAGTATCAGCCTATGCCATGGACGGAATAACGCCCTACTTTCAGGATGTGAACAACGGCTTCAAAGACGATAAACAGAAAATAGCCCTTAACACAGAGAAGGAAATTTTGATAAAAGTGGAACTGGCCGACCTTACCCGCCCCGGAACATTTGCCATCAGAGTAACCGGCACTGCAACGCTGGATTTGGTTTACAAAAAACTTACACTCGGTGATACCTGGGATGTTGATACCATTGCAGAAGGCGAAACCATTGGCTATTCAGTCGATTGTGGCGACACTCCCCTGGTACAAATTATCTGGGCCGAAGTAGACAGTCCCGAAGGCCCAACTGAAGGATACACTGCCGAAATTATTGGTTCAGTATTTTATAAAGATGGCATTACTCCTTATAAGCAATATGGCAAAACCGACGATTTCTTAAACAAAAACAACAGTCATTCCGATAATCCAAAAGCTGTTGAAGTGGATCAAACCGAAAAGAAAATAAAAATTCATATTGCAGTTGGAACACAGCAGGGGACGTATGCCATTAAAGTAATTCCGCTTGTTCAATAAAAACCTGTTAATTTAACTCATTTAATGAAGTATCTACTGGTTGGAATAATTTTATGCCTGCATTCTATAAGCTTTGCCCAACTGCACCAGCATATTAAAGAGGTATTAGTTGAAGCCGATGCCGAAAAGGACGCCATTAAACAGCAAAAAGAAGCAGGCGAATCGAAACTGGTAGTTGGCAGTAAAGATTTAAATAATTTTGGCCACCATGCAGCAGGCGATGTGTTAAAACGCCTGCCGCTGGTGGTTATGCAGGGTCCCCCTTCGTTTAGTCGCAATATTATGCTGGCCGGACTCGACAAGCAATTCCAGGCCATTCTGATAAATGGTGAACGGCCAGCTGGTGGCGAAGATTACCGCGACCTTAAACTCGACCGTATTCCCATGGATTTGATTGAAACCATTGAACTGGTTTACAACCCACCCGCTACTATGGGAGCCGATGCCACCATTGGGGTGGTGAATGTAGTACTAAAAGATACACCCGATAAAAAAGTTATTGCTGCCGATTTATCGATAGATAACACTACAACATTTGCCGGAATTAACCCCGAATTTGCACTCACGCTGGGAAACAAATGGAACAAATGGTCGGCATTGGGCACCTACAGTTTAAATAATTTTCAACGGAAAAATACCATTCTGTTAAGCGATGGCGAAATTTCAGGTACCGAAAACGAAACTTTAGATGTTTGGATTCAGGGTTTTACAGGTACTTTGGCCTATAAACCCGACAGCACCCAAACGTTTAAGTATAAAACCTTTTTTTCGCGTTATACCGAAGAACTCGATTTTTTGGCCGGTATTAAACGGCGAACCCAGGGTGGTTTAAACCTGACCGCCGATACAGCCAACGACAACAAATTGCGTTTATTGCACATTCATACATTATCGTACACCCTAAAAAAAACGAGCTTAACCTGGAAGAATCGCATTG
The DNA here is from genome assembly GCA_002840905.1 of Bacteroidetes bacterium HGW-Bacteroidetes-4. Lineage (GTDB taxonomy): Bacteria > Bacteroidota > Bacteroidia > Bacteroidales > SZUA-534 > GWE2-40-63. Next base: position 176,038 of record PHDD01000014.1, read on the forward strand.
AAATGGCCCAGCATTTCGATTCAAAAGATCGTTGGCGCTGGCGTTCATCAGGTTCAGGTACTGAAGAAATCTACGAAGACGAATACCAGATAAATACCGATTTTATTGCCAATTCAGAACTAAATAAAAAATACCAGGTCTTAAATACCCGAAACGATCTTAAGGCCGGCATCCGTTTTTCAGCCTTAAATCGCAATTACGACCGTATAACCTACACCAAACTGATTGACCATCTGTTTTGGGATCAGATAGAAGATGGAAGCTATACCTTAAATGAATACCGTTACAGTGGCTACCTGAGCAACGAAATTACGCTGGGTAACTGGTGGATATTGCCGGCTTTGCGTTACGATATCGATAAGGGAAATTATTCCACAGCCTCGGAACAGGGAAGCGTTTCGTACCAAAGTTTAAACCCGTCGTTGCATATAAAATATAAAGTGAATTCCGAATTGTTTTTAAAAACCGATCTGGCCCGGCAAATATCCCGTCCGCCTTTTAATCTGCTGGTTCCGGTCGATAAGATAAAAAATAAAAAAGAACTGATTGAACGGGGCAATCCCGGGTTGGTTCCGTCAACTGCCTGGAATTTTGGAGCAGGAGCCGAAAAATACTTCGGCGAAAAAAGTTTTGTTTCGGTCCGGGGTTTTTATTCAAACTTGCGTGATGTTATCGAAGTTCGAGAAATTGGAATTGATGAAACCTATGGCTACCGCATATTTCAGTCGGTAAACATTGATTCGGGAAAGGTTTGGGGAGCCGACATCAATACCCGTTTCGATCTTTCGGTACTTTCGCTAAAAGGTTTTGCTTTTAACGGAAATATTTCGTGGCTGGGTTCGCAGGTTCGCGATCCGGGAACTTTTAAACTCCGGCGTTTAAACGAACAACCCCATTGGATTATAAATGCATCGGTAGATTACCTGAATACCCGGAAAAAAATTCAGTTGTCGTTGGGAGCCAACTATGTTGGAGAACGCATTACCGCCGAAACTATTAGCGAAGGTACTCCCATTGAGGCCCTCGTTCAACAACCTATGTTACAAATTGATGCTCGGATAAAATACTTTTTTGCTTCCTGGGGAAGTGTGTATTTAAACGCTATTAATATTTTTGACAGCACTATCGACACAAAACAAGGAATTGTTTCAGAATTGGAACTAATTGGACGCAACTTTGTAGCCGGTATAAGTTTGCATTTTTAAATTTTTGCCTATGATATTTTATGTAGCCTTTGACGATACCGACACCCTGGATTGTGGCCGGGGTACCGGAAAGCTGGCCCGCTGGTTTGCCGATGAATTACCTGCAGGATGTAAACAACTAATGGTGGTAAGGCAACAATTATTGCATGCTCCTGAAATTCCCATGACCTCACACAATAGTTCCTTGTGTTGTATTATTGAAACACCCGATGCTACTTATGGTCAGGAATTGATTAACCGGGGAATAGCCCATTTAAAGAAGCATTTTTTCGAAGGAAGCGATCCCGGATTTTGTGTTGCCAAACAAACCGATAAACTGGATTCGATTATTGATTTTGGTATCCGCTGTACACACGCAAAAACGTCGCAAAAAGAAGCACTTAACCTGGCAAAACACATTCATCTTTCGGGGCACGGAGGAACCAACGACGGAATTATAGGTGCTTTGGCGGCTGTAGGACTTACCCATTACGGAGAATCGGGGCGCATTGTTGATTATGCCGATTTGCGTGAACTCCCGCAATGGGTTACCACTAAAGATCTGCGTCAGCGAAATATTTTTCCCATGTCGGTGAATCGCCATGCTGAATTTATACCCGACAATCATTCGATTGATACCCTGGGTTCGCTACGCCCCCATTTATGGGGAAAACGACTGACTGTTCCGTTGATGGCCACAGGAACCGATACCTGGCAGGTAATTGCTGACAAAAAAAACTATGATAATCCACAATGAAAAAGAACTCATTTTAATAGGCTAACTTATGTCTTCAAACTCAAAACGCCTGCTTAGCTACATTGCAAAACAAAAACGTTGGATTGGCTATGGTATTTTAGCTACCCTGTTCATGAGTTTAACTGAACTGGCAACAGGCGGCCTGCTGAAGTTTCTTACCAATCAACTGGGAAAGATTCAAAATCAACTCATCGATAAAGCCGACTCCTTAATTAAACTACCTTTAAAATACAACGTTAAAATACCCATAAGCAACGAAAAAATTACTCTTTTCGACACCACACTAAAAGGTGCCGATGGTATATTTTGGGGACTGGTGGGTTTATGTGGCATCTTTTTGCTGTTTTACCTATTCAATTCTCTTTTCAATTATTTCCGTCGTGTTTACATGAATGCCGCTACCCAGCGCATTTTACAAAATTTTAAAGACGATATTTACCAGAAGCTTTTGCACCTGCCCCATGCGTTTTTTTCAAAAAACCCAACCGGCGATTTGGTCTCGCGAATTACCTACGATGTAACTACCCTGAACGAGATTATTGATTTGCTTATTGAAGTTGCCCGTGCAGCCATTTACATTCTGGTATTTATACCGGTAATGTTTTACCTGAGCTGGCAATTATCGTTGTTCACCCTGCTCTTTTTTCCCATCTCGGTGGTATTCATCAACCTGATTACCCACCACATTAAACGGGTGAGTAAAAACATTACCGACAATGTGGGCGATTATACCGCATTCCTTGAAAAACGCATTAACCAACAAAAGCTGATAAAAACATTTAATAAAGAAAAGACCGAACAAACAACATTTTCCGATCTGATTGAAACGAATTTTCAGTACAATTTCAGGCTGATAAAACTGCGTTTCTCACTAAACCCCACCAACGATTTTCTGGGCATGATTCTGCTGTCGGTAGTTTATATTTTCTTTAGCTACAAAATCACTCATGGCAATACCAGTTTGGGCGATGTGGTATTGTACCTGTACCTGGTAAAAACGGTTTACAAACCGGTAAAAAAAGTAGCCGAAGCCTGGGGAAGACTTCATGTTGCTCTGGTGAGCACCCGTAAAATATTCCGTCTGCTCGATGAAGCCGAAGAAGACAAGTCGGAACAGAACAAACAAAGCCTGAACAACATTAAAACAATCGAATTCAGGGATCTTTCATTTACTTATCCGGGTTCGGATCAAGCTGTTTTCACAAATTTGAATTTGCGGGTTAAGCAAGGCGACAGGATTTCGGTAAATGGAAAAACCGGTGTGGGAAAAACTACCCTTTTAAACCTGCTGGCATCGTTTTATGCTCCGGGTCAGGGCAATATTTACTTAAACAACATGCCCTTATCAGATTATTCCTTAAGCTCTTTGCGCGCTAATATAATCCTGGTCGATGGCCAGTCGGCTTTTTTTGATGGTTCGGTAATGGATAACCTGACATACAGTGGTAAAGACATTTCAGCTGTCAGCCTGGCCAGCTATGCCAATTTTTTGGGCTTCAGCAATTCTTCAGACTTGTATCAGCAAATTGGAAATAAAGGGATTGAACTTTCCATGGGACAAAAACAAAAACTGGCTTTTTTAAGGGCGCTGGTTGCCCAACCCCAGGTGTTAATTCTCGATGAAATATTTTCGTCGCTCGATGCAAAGGATATTGAATTTATTTTTACATCCTGCAAAACAATTCCCATAGTATTTATGGTCAGCCGGAGCAATAAAGTTTTAGACTACGCAAACCTTAAATTCACCATGGAGTTGTAGATCCATTCATGAACTTTCAATTAATCAACAGTTAAAAGTAAATACCGCATGCTTTGTAAATAAAAAGCAACAAATTTCAATTCCATTTTTTTAAAAAACCGGGTGAACATCGCAGGTAGTTTGCTGTTTTTATCTTACTTTTAAATGAATAAACAATTAAACAATATAAGCTATGGCATTTAGTGAGAGCGGCGAACGGCTGCGAAGAATGATTCTTAAAGCAATAGATGATGCGGAAATTACCCGCGACGAATACGATCAGATTATGGAAATTGCCTGGGAAGATGGGCATCTCGATAATCAGGAAAAAGCCCTTTTGAGTGAATTGCAAAATCTGGTGGAAGAAAAGATGGTTAAAATAGTGCACAAATAGAATTTTGCTGCATAAATTAAAAAAGGGAAAAGCCGCTCAAGCGACAGTTCCCTTTTTTTTGCCAAACCCATTATTTATATAATTTCTCATCCACCGCCTTTATTTCCATCTTCTTATTGATTCGACCCACCGGATATCGTTTGTAAGTTACCTCAAAATACGGGGAGTTACGGTAGATAAACTGCATCTGCAAATAAGTGTTTTTTGCCATTTGGGTATTCCTGGCTATCTCCTGCTTTAGTTTTTCCCTCAAACCCGGGGTGGTATCCAAAATATGCATTGCACGGTCTTCAAAGGCAAAAACCGAAAAATACTCGCGACTTTGCAGCACATCGTCAAACATATTCCAGGCAAAATATGAATCGGGGGCCTGGGGTTCCAATGCCTGAATAACAAAAGCTGTTTCGCGACCTTTTACCGGAACCAAATAATCGCCTTTATAAAAATCGACCTTCATGTTTTTTGATGACACCTTAACGTCGTAATGCAAATAATGCCCATTGTTGGGGGTTTTTGTAGTTTTATAATCAATAATGTAATACATTTCCAAATCGAGACTTACATCTTCAGTCAGACGCAATAATTCCACCTTGTTCCAGTCGAGTCGTTTAATGGTTTCTTTCCAGGCTTGCGGAATAATATAATATTTAGGTGCATCTACGCTAAGTTCCGGAACCCAATGATTATAATACTTAACCGCTTTGTTAAAGGGTTTGTTTTGGTCGTAAAATAATAAAGGTTCCCCGGTAAGTTTACTGGGCGGATACGAGGCTTCGTAACCACGGAACATCAGGTTTTCATACCTGCTTGAATCGAGTTTCCACTGCAACACAAAAGCATCCTGTTTTTTTAGTTGTTCGGTAGCCTGCTCACGGAACTTTTTAATGTCTTCGGCATTTTTACTGGTGTACTCCAACAAACAATACATAAAATCGAGCGTCGATTTAACACGATCTTCAAAAGGTTTAAAAATGTGGTTCTCAGTCATAAACGACAAGGTATTAAAAAGCGAAGCATAACCCGTTGAATATCGTGGCGACTCCATGAGCTGCTCAAATCCCTCGTCGGGAGTACTGTTCCATACCGTAACGTAGGGACACATCAGGTAAGAACTTTTTTCTTCCATCATTTTATACAGAGCAGGTCGCATGGTTTTATCGAGATACGTTCCCAGTGCCGGTGGTAAATCCTGATGTGCAGTAGTTACCAGGGTAATGGTATACTGATGGTCTGAGCCGTCGGTAGTATGTGTGTCGAGAAAAACATCCGGTTTCCAGTCGTGAAATATTTCGGTAAAAGTTTGTGCATTTTCACTGCGTAGCGCCATAAAGTCGCGGTTCAAATCAATATTGCGCGCATTTCCTCTAAAACCGCTGGCTTCGGGTTCATCCTGCTGGGCCCGGTGGTAAGGACTACGGTTCATCATACCCCCAATATTGTAACTGGGAATTATACATACCACTGTATTTTTTAAAAAATCGCTGTACTTCGACTGGGGTTTACCCAGTTCGGCAGCAAACTGCAAGCTGGCTTCAATACCGGCCGGTTCGCCCGGGTGAATGCCATTATTGATTAAAACAATACGCATGTTATCTTTACGCAATACTTTAGGATCAAACTCTTTGTAATTCGAAATTACCAGCAAATGCAGGGGAAATCCGGCATCGGTTTTACCGTAGGTTATCAAGCGGTATTTTGACGACGATTTGGCCAAAGCTTCATAAGCCTGAATCAATTCCTGATATGTTAAGGTCTGACCCTTTTCATAAACCCTTGGAGGAGTGTATTGTGCCACTAATGACAGGTAGGGCAAAAGCAAAAAAAAGAAAAGCAGGTGGCGCATAGCATTTAATTTTGTGATAAGGGTAAAAATTTAATGGCTAAATTTAACGAAAAATGTTAGACAGCAATCACCAGTATAATGAGTGTGATAATTTATTAATGATATAAAATGAAAAAATACCTGATTATTTTAGCTGGCACCTGGTTTTTGATGAATCAAGGAGTTTTGTATTCGCAAAATTCCAATATCCCCGGCTTTATAGCCGATAGTCTCGAAACTTATATCAGCAAAGCGCTGCAAGCCTGGAACATTCCCGGTGTGGCGGTAGGAATTGTAAAAGACGGTCAACTAATTCTTGAAAAAGGATTTGGTGTAAAACAGCAGGGAACCGCTTACCCGGTTGACGAAAAAACCCTTTTTATGATTGGTTCAAACACCAAAGCCTTTGTTGGAACCGCCATGGCTCTGATGGAATACGAAAAAGTTTGGAACCTGAATGACAAGGTCACGCAATGGGTACCCGAATTTAAAATGGCCGATCCCTGGGTTACAGCCCATGCCACACTAACCGACATTGTAACCCACCGTTTGGGTTTCGAAACCTTTCAGGGCGATTTTATGTATTTTGATTCCGACCTTTCGGATGCCCAAATGTTTGATAAAATTGGTTCAGTACCTCCCCTGTACGATTTCAGAACCCGCTGGGGCTATTGCAATGCCGGTTATTTTGTAGCCGGAAAAGCCATTGAAAAAGCTACCGGAAAACCCTGGGACCATTATTTAAAAGAACGGATTTTTTCGCCCCTGCAAATGAACCGAACCTTTACCCGGGTGGCCGAAATAGTTAACGATTCCAATGCTTCCAAACCCCATTCGTTTGTAAATTTTGAATTGACTGAAATTCCTTACGGCGGACTCGATTTGCTGGGTCCGGCAGCCAGCATGAGTGCCGGAATAGCCGATCTTAATCGTTGGACCATAATGCTTCTCGACAGCGGACGGGTTGAAGGAGAAACCGTACTTCCCCCAAAAGTAATCGACCGTGGTCGCAGGCCTGAAAGCCTTATCGGTAACGGACGGCATGTGTTCAATAAAAACCTGTTCCGCCTCTACGCACTGGGCTGGAACCTGATGGATTACGAAGGCAAAAAAGTGGTTTCGCATACCGGAGCCGTTCATGGGTTTTTATCATCGGTAACACTGGTTCCCGAATTAAATCTGGGTGTGGTGGTGCTTACCAATACCGAACAGAATTATTTTTACGAGGCCCTGAAATGGGAAATTGTAGATGCTTTTATGGAACTCCCCTACCGTAATTACAGTGATTTATACCTGAAATTCTATAAGCGTGGACTGGAAAAAGAAAAAGCTGAAGTACAAGCCTGGCGAGACTCGGCTGCCCTCGAACCAAAACCCGATGTTAAACTTTCGGCATTCGGTGGTACCTACCTGAGCCCGGTTTATGGCAAAGGACGTATTCAGGTGCAGGGAAAACAGTTAGAATTAACGCTGGAACACCACAAAAACCTAAAAGTAAAATTGGAACACATGGGAAAAAACCGCTTTTTAGCTACTTACTCCAATCCGCTCGACGGAATCAGGGTTTTTCCCTTTACCGTTGAAAATGGCGAAATAAAATCGTTTGTACTCAGTGTAAACGAAGGCCTCGAATTTACTACCTACACTTTTATAAAACAGTAAATGGGTTAAAAGATTCTACCACCGACATAAAAAGGAAAGGTACCAAGGGCTGTTTGAAAAAGTTTTCGAGCGCCCTATGTTAGTTGTTCCATTTCAGCTACTAATTATAGAACCCTGCCTGCAAAAGTACGGCGTAAACAAATTTTTCTATCTTTAAAACCAAAAAACAGTACGATGTTAAAACCAATGTTTCTCCTGGGATTCCTGGCCATAATGCTGGGAATATTTACCTCCTGCGATAGTTTGGAAGAAAAAGCCGCCCGCATACATAAACAGATACTTACCCTCGATTCGCACACCGACACACCCCTTAAGTTTATGAACGATGTGTTCGATATCAGCGAACGACACGATCCCAGTGAGGGTGGCAGCAAATACGATATTCCCCGAATGGAAGAAGGCGGATTGGATGCTGCTTTCTTTGCGGTATTCATCGGTCAGGGAAAACGCGATTCGGCCAGCTGGCACGAAGCTTTTCTTAAGAGTGATGCCATTTTTGATGCGGTACACCAAACTCTGGAACCCCTGAATCAAAAAGCTGAAATTGCTTTAAACCCCGAGGATGGTTACCGCCTGGAACAGGAAGGTAAACGGGCCATTTACCTGGGCATCGAAAATGGCTATGCCTTAGGAAACCAATTGGAAAACGTAGATTACTTTTACCAGCGAGGAGCCCGCTACATTACGCTGGTACACACCCGCAACAATGGTCTGGCCGATTCGTCGACCGATAAAGACGGCCCGGAATTTAATGGCTTGTCAGAATTTGGAAAAAAAGTGGTGGAACGCATGAACCAACTGGGACTAATGATTGATGTGTCGCATGCCAGCGATAGTGCTTTTTACGACGTACTGCAAACCAGCAAAGCGCCGGTAATTGCTTCTCATTCGTGTGCCCGTGCTTTATGCGATAACCCCCGCAACCTAAGCGACGATATGCTGCGTGCCCTGGCAAAAAACGGGGGCGTAATTCAAATGTGTATTTTAAGCGACTATGTAAAAGCCATGTCAGGGTATCCGGCGCGCGACAGTGCCAAAGCAGCTTTTAAAGAGCGTCATACCAACTGGGACAATTACACCCCGGAAGAACGCAGGCAAGGAATACGCGAATGGTACCAGCTCGATGTCGATTTTCCTCCGGTTTTAGCCCAGGTAAGCGATGTGGTCGATCACATTGATCACATGGTAAAGATAGCCGGCATCGACCATGTGGGTATCGGCACCGATTTTGATGGCGGTGGCGGTGTACAGGGCTGCTTCGATGTTTCTGAAATGGGAAACATTACCCTGGAACTGGTAAAACGGGGTTACTCCGAAAAGGAAATTGAAAAAATATGGGGCGGAAATTTTATGCGCGTATTTAAACAGGTTCAGCAAACTGCCGTGAACCAAACCGATGTTTAATTGTTTTGCCCTTTGATAAAGAAAGAACCGTGTCAGGCGCGGTTCTTTTTGTTTTTTTTAATGCAGATTAAGAATTCTGAATAAACCAAGCCAATTCATCTGATTTCAGGTACTTAAACAAAGTTTAACCAATCGAAGTAAAAAATAAAAATAAACCAATGAACGACGTAGAATCACCCTGCATCAATGTTTGCCGTTACGACAGCAAAGGCATGTGTTACGGGTGCAAACGCACCCTCGAAGAAATAGGCCAATGGAGCCGCTATACCAACGAACAAAAGCAAGCCGTACTCGATAAGCTAAGCGCCCGAAGTAACGCCGAAGAAATGCCCGGCTTTGCTTTTTAGCAAAAAGCCTTCAGTTACCAAAGAAAGGTTCGACGGCATCGGGAAGCATGAATTTATTAATACTTGACACAGTTTATTGAATAGACCCGAAAAGAGGTTCGACGGTCCCAGGATGAGGTCGGACACCACCAAAATGAGGTTTGACCTTTGCGAAAAGAGGTTCGACTTCAGCAAAAAGAGGTTCGATATTCACGGAACAAGGTCGGAGGTTAACGGAAAGAGGTTGGAGGTTAACGGAATGAAGTTCGACGTGTGAAAAACAAAGTTTGACTTTTGAATAATAAAGTTTGACTATTGCAAAATACAGTCCGATGATCTCAAAATAAGGTTTGACGTTCGTGAATTGAGATTCGAATTATACGGAACAAGGTTCGAGGTTCGCGGAACAGGGAGTGTACAGGGACGATTGTAAGTTAATATCTTCGATAACGAGACTGTCCAAAAAACGGTGTAAATAAAACTAACCGGAGAGATATACCTTATATTAAAAAAAGGGCCACCCCATAAGGCAGCCCTGAATTATAAGGAAGGGTCAAACTAACGGTGTATAATGGGGTCGGAGTTTCCATCGGGATCGTTCCGTACATAGCCATCGGTGCGGGCTGTACCCAAAACCAAAACACCGGCTGCATGAGGCGAAGCCATTGAGGTTCCGCTGATGGTATTGTAAGCACCACCTTTCCAGGTCGATTTAATATTTACACCCGGTGCACAATAATCGACCGGAGGATTGGCAAAATTCGAGAAATACGCCCAATTGTCATTGATATCCATAGCCGAAATGGTATAAACATTGGCATGGTTCACGCGGGCTGGCGAATGGTTGTTGGCATTGTCGCTCTCGTTTCCGGCAGCCAGACTAAATACAACCCCTTTTGCAGCAGCAGCCAGAACAGCCTGATCCAAAGCATCCGATACAGGACCTCCCAGGCTCATGTTAGCCACTTCGCCACTTTTGGCATTGGCAGCTACATAATCAATTCCCTGAATAACTCCGGAGTAGGCTCCGCTTCCGCGTGAATCCAATACTTTAACGGGAACTACCGTAGCACCAGCGGCAACACCCAGTACGCCCAGGTTGTTATTTAGCGCTGCAATGGTTCCTGCCACATGGGTTCCATGACCGTTATTATCGTCAGGAGTACCATCTTTTCGGGTAGTAAATACTGAATAGCCGCGGGTTTGATCCACATTCAAATCGGGATGATCCAAATCGACACCCGTATCCAGAATCCAAACCGATTTGCCGGTACCGTCGCCATAACCCACGCGGGTAATTCCCCAGGGAATTTCCTGAACGGTAGTTCCTCCGTCATCGCCGGGTTTTACCGGTTTGGCCAGCATCACCACGCGATCGGGTTCTATATAAGCTACCCGTGAATCGGAAGCCAGTTTATTGTAAAGATCGGAGGATAGTTTTCCTGAAAAACCGTAAATACTTTCCACAAAAAGATGCTCAATCATTTCCGGATCAGCACTCTTTAAACCAACCAGACTTTGAATCTCAGTACGCAAAGCCTTTTGTTTATCGGCATAACTCATCCCCGATTTTAAGTTGTTTTGGTCCTGCTTAAGCACAACAATGTACTTGCCTTCAATTATTTTTCCATTGTCGCCCAGGTCCATTTGCTCTTCGACCAGCAACTCAGGCTCTTCAAAAGTCTCCTTATTACAGGCTGAAAATACCATCGTGGCTACTGCAAGCAGCAACATCGATTTACTTAGGAAATTCATCTTCTTCATAGTTTTTAAATTTAGTTTGTGTTTAACCAAAATTACGATTTCAGCTGTTCCCTTAGAATTTAAATCGACAAACAACGCGTTACTCCGTTTAAACAACCGGAATTAATGATTTTTTTAACAACTCTTTCTTTTATTCCGTTTTATAAACAAACATTTAATCAACGTCCGTAATGCAATTCCAGGCGCTTTTATTTTCCTGAAAACAAGTAGAAAGAATTTTAACCAAATATTTTCTGTATGGTTTGGTCTCCAATTTTTATTAACTTTATTCGACTTTGATTCCGACAAATACGACGTTAAAATCAGGAGTAATACTATTTTATTATTCAAAAGCATAAAGCCTCTTAGAAACCAGATAAAAGCAACAACAATTTAAAATAAACAACTAACAACTGATACAATGAAAAACAAAAATCTGAGCTTAATCATCGTTTTGCAGCTGGGTTTCGCCATTGCCTGTCAGCAACCCAAGTCAAAAATTGCAGTCGAACCATTTCCCCTGGAGGAGATAAGCATTATGGAATTGCATCAACGCTACCTCGACCAAACGATGACGGTGGAACAGGTGGTGCAGCTGTATCTGAACCGCATAGAACAAATCGATAAAAACGGACCTGAGCTGAATTCGGTCATCCAGCTTAACCCCAATGCCCTGGAAATAGCCCGCGGACTCGATGCTGAACTGCGCGAAGGTAAGGTTCGCGGATACATGCACGGCATTCCTGTATTGCTGAAAGACAACCTTGACACCCATGATAAGATGTCAACTACAGCCGGTTCGCGCGCCCTAATTAGTTCACAACCTTTGCAGGATAGTTGGGTAGCCAAAAAACTGCGCGAGTCGGGAGCCGTTATTCTGGGTAAGGCCAACCTGAGCGAATGGGCCAACTTTAGGGGCGAATTGTCGAGCAGTGGATGGAGTGGAATAGGTGGTCAAACCAAAAATCCGTACGTTCTCGATCGCAATCCCTGCGGTTCAAGTTCCGGTTCGGGTGTGGCAGTATCGGCCAACCTTTGTATGGTAGCCATCGGTACCGAAACCAACGGTTCCATTGTGTGTCCCTCGCATGCCAACGGTATTGTGGGCATTAAACCCACCGTAGGTCTGGTTAGTCGTAGCGGGGTAATTCCCATTTCCTGGACCCAGGATACTCCCGGCCCCATGGCACGCAACCTGAGCGATGCGGCCATTTGTCTGGCAGCCATTTCAGGCGTCGATTCGGCCGATACAAAAACCCTTGCAGCCAAAGAAAACGTGCATACCGACTACCTGCCTTTTCTTAAAACCAATGGTTTGCATGGAAAACGCATCGGACTGTACACTCGTGCTTTAGGTACACATTTTAAAGTTGATGCCCTGATGCAGGAAGCGGTGGATTACCTTAAAAGTCAAGGGGCCGAAGTAATTGAAATCGATCAGATTGCCAGTCCCGAAGTCGAAGGCTGGTCGTTCGAGCTCATGCTTTACGAATACAAAGACGGACTGAACAAATATTTTGCATCGCTGGGCGAAAAGGCTCCCATAAAGAATCTGGACGAACTGATTGCTTTTAACAAAAACGATTCGGTAGAGATGCAGATTTACAACCAGACTTATCTTGAAATGGCCAGTGAAAAAACGGGCCTCGACTCAAAAGCCTACAAGGAATTGTTATTAAAAATGGAGAAAGGCATGCGAACTGAGGGCATCGACCGGGTAATGAATGCACACCAACTGGATGCCATTATTGCTCCTACTGGTTCACCTGCCTGGAAAACCGACTGGGTAAACGGCGATTTTTACCAGTTGGGCAGCTCATCACCGGCGGCCATTGCAGGTTACCCAAATATAACCGTACCCATGGGTTTTATCGGCGAATTACCCGTAGGCATCTCCTTTTTTGGTCGAGCCTGGAGCGAACCGCTGCTGCTCGAAATTGCCTATACTTACGAACAGGGAACCCAGCACCGGAGAGCTCCGGGGTTTTTAACGAAATAAAATTTATTCAATGATAAATTCAGATTTTGCAGGAACACAACTGGTATTCGGTTACAAAAAAAGGAAATGCACGACTATTCACGTGCATTTCCTTTTTACACTATAGCAAAGACCGCTGATACAGTTTATTTATATAAATGGACTGACCAGCGTGAATACCTATTTAATCACTAACTTTTGGTCGAAGCTAAATTCTAAAGAAGAAAACCTGGCAAAATAAACTCCTTTCGGAAAAGCTGATAAATTAAACTGCTGATTGCTCTGTTGTGTTACATCGGTAATTTGCAATACCCTTTGGCCTAAAATATCGAATACCGCTAATTCTATTGGTATACCCGGGTTTACATTGACAGCATATGAAAAATAAAACAAACCATTCGATGGATTTGGATAAACATTAAAAGTCGTTTGGGTTTGACCTTTTTCAATACCCGTGGTTTGTTCTACGGTTATTGTTCCCTTCATACCACTTGAAGCATGAAACTCACACACATAATAATGCGTCCCTACGGGTAATTGTGCGGGTAAAATCATTCCGCCTCCATTAGGAGTTGTAAATCCGGTAACCGGGTCGTTGGCATTAGCATCCCAGGTTGTTTTGTCAACCTCAAGGGCATTATGTATCGATGCCAATTGAAAAGTAACTGTGTCGCCAAGCTGAATGGTAATTGCTGCCGGGCTAAAGGTGAATCCATCGTTGGTAATAATCCAGTTTTTAGGGTAGGCCGTTAAACTTAAATACAAGGCACTCATAAGTATCATAAATTTTTTCATGGCTGAAGCATTAAGTGTTAAAAAAGGCTAATTACAATTCAATGACAATAAACAGTTGATTTATAAGATTGTTTAAATCTATCGTCATGCCGGGGTTTTGTTCTTTTGGTATGGAATGCAAATGCAATGTAAATTTTATTCGTTACTAATTTTAACCATTTGGTCAAACTTTTTAGTTAAATTATTTGGTCAACAAAAAATTAATTTTACTTTTGTTGACCATTTGGTTAAACTAAATGATTAATATTTATATCGCATGACAGAAAAAGAAAAACACACCGAAGACAAAATTGTAGAAGCAGCTAAAACGGTATTTATTGAAAAAGGCATGCAGGGTGCACGAATGCAGGAAATTGCCGACCAGGCTGGCATTAACAAATCGTTGCTCCACTACTATTTCAGAACCAAGGAAAAGCTTTTCGACTTTATTTTTAATGCGGTTCTGGGTAAAATTGGAAGCATAATCGGTAAAATAATGAACGAAGATCTTAGCATCGAAGAAAAAGTAGCCGCATTTGTGGAAGGCTATTCCGATTTGCTTCTAAAAAATCCCTTTTTGCCCAATTTTATTATTAATGAAATAACCCGAAACCCAGAAGCCATAATTAATCGTTTTAAAAAATCGAACATTGAACCGCAACATATCTTCGGCCCTTTAAAAAAACAACTGCAGGACGAAGGCTACTACATTGAACCTGCCGATTTCATTGTAAACCTGCTCTCGCTGGTAATCTTCCCCATTGTGGCTAAGCCGATTATCGAAAGCCAGTTGTTCGATAAAGACGACAGGACGTACAAACAGTTTATTAATGAACGCAAAACTTCGGTAGTTAAATTTATTATGGCCGGACTAAAAGCCTACAGCTAATTAATCACAATAAAAAGAACCAGAAAATAAAACCCTGAGTATGAAACTATCCATATATAAAATCATGAACAGGATGATACAATTTATCAGCAACCAAATCAAATGGTGGGTAACTTTGGTGCTGGCCATATTCAAATTTTACCTGCTTACCGGAATCTTTCTGCTTCCGCTGAAAGGAAACAGTCAAAACATTTCGCTACAGATGTGTCACGACAGTCTGGAACAGCATTTTCCGCTGGCCAACCAAAGCGAACGATTACTGGAATTGTATGAACTAAAAATACAAGACCTGCAAAAGCAATACCTGCCCTCGGCCTACCTGAAAGCACGGGCTACCTACCAGTCGGAAGTTACCTCTATCGACATGGCTGTACCTGGATTAACACCACCACAAGTTCCCAAAGATCAACTTTCGGCTCAATTGGAAATTAACCAGGTACTGTACGATGGTGGCCTTACCAAAGCATCAAAAAACCTGGTAAAACAGCAACTGGCCGGAGAGCTCCAAAAAGTTGAAACCGACATGTACCAGCTCAAAAAACAGGTAAACGAACTCTTTTACCTCAGTTTAATGATGCAGGAAAACCATCAGATTCTTGAACTTACCAAAGAAAACATCAATGCCCGAATTCAGGTAGTTGGTTCCGGTGTTGCACAGGGTGTGGCTCAAGCTTCGGATCTGGACCACTTACAAGCCGAAAAACTGCGTCTGGAACAACAAATAATAGGACTTGAGTTGGGCCGGAAACAGGCTTTGGAAGCCCTGGAACAATTAACCGGATTTCAGTTTCCACTAAATGTTAAACTGGAGTTGCCCCTTGAAACAATGCCGGAATCAACCCTGTTACTGCGTCCCGAGCAAAAACATTTTCAACAACAAATGCAAGTCATCGACGCCTCGTCAGAGCTCAGCGCAAAAAAACGGATGCCTACACTTGGAGCTTTTGCTACTGCCGGTTACGGAAAACCCGGTTACGACATGTTTAATGAATCGATGCATGGGTTTTATCTGGTGGGAGCCCAACTGCAATGGCACATCTGGGATTGGAAAACAAACCAGCGCGCACAAAAACAAAACCTCATTCAAAAACAGCTGCTCAACGACCAACTCGATGCATTTAACCAACAACAAGCCATTGGCCTGAACGAAGCCGAAATGCGCATTATGAAACTGGAACAAATGCTGGACAAAGACCTTGAAATAATTAAACTTCAGCAAAAAATTAGCGATCGCTCAGCCCGGCAACTCGAGAATGGCACCATAACCTCGGCCGATTACCTGCGCGATTTGAACGAAGAAAAACAAGCTCGCATCAACTTGTCGTTGCATCAAATTCAAAAATCGCAGGCCATGACCGATTTGATATTCCTTGCCGGAAAACCAACAAGCAAAACAAAAACAGAATAAATACCTATCGACCGATAACTATACGAACAAAACTTAACTCATATGAAAAATTCAGGAATACTGTTATTATTTATCGCTCTGCTATCTGCCTGCCAGAAAAATTCGCAGCAAGCTGATGCTTACGGGAATTTTGAAGCCGAAGAGGTGCTGGTTTCATCGGAAAGCAACGGAAAAATTGAAGCTCTTTGGATTAAAGAGGGCGAATTGATTCAAAAAAACAAAGTGGTTGCGCTTATGGACAGCACCCTGCCCCATTTGCAACTGAACGAACTGGAAGCACAAAAGCAAAAAGTAAACGCGTCGCTGGCACAAATGGATGCGCAAATAGCCATTTATCAGCAACAAAAAAACAACCTGCTCACCGACCAAAAACGCATTGAGCGTTTATTGGATTCCGGAGCATCGACCCAAAAACAACTCGATGATATAAACGGGGCTATGCTGTTAATCGATAAACAAATGCAGGCTGCTGCTTCGCAAAAGCAGGCCATTGCCAAAGAACTGGGCATTATAGCAGCAAAAAAACAACTGGTAAACGAACAACTCAGCAAGTGTTATGTAAAAAACCCCGTGCAGGGAACCGTTCTGGAGAAATACGCCGAAGCTGGCGAAATAACTGCCGCCGGTCGGCCTTTGTATAAAATTGCGCCTATGGAAAAGCTAATTTTGCGCGCTTACGTTTCGGGCAGCCAGTTGCACCAGCTTAAGACCGGAACAAGATGCCAGGTAAGAATTGACAAGGGAACCAAAGCATACGAAACCTTTGAAGGCACCTTAACCTGGGTAGCCCCACAAGCTGAATTCACGCCAAAAATTATTCAAACCAAAGAAGAGCGGGTAAACATGGTTTATGCCATTAAAGTAGAAGTTCCCAACAATGGAAGTTTGAAAATTGGCATGCCTGGTGAAGTAATTTTTTAATAAAAAACCTGGCCCTTCAAATAGAATTTATGCCTGTAAAAATTCACCATACTATTTTTTATAAGATTGGCCTATGGCTCTGGCCAGAACGCCATTTGGTAAACCATAGTTCGTTTAAACCCAACCAGCAGGTTTTGCTCTACGGCAATGTGTCGATAAAACTGGTAAAGCTCGTTTTGAAAAGCATAGGTAAGAACGGAAAAGTATTGGTTATTGGCAGAAACAGTCAGCTTACCCGATACCGGAAATTAATGCATTCAAACTATCAGCAACAGGTGATAATCAATCCGTTTTTCGAAAATTTAACCGAAGGCTCATTAGATACTATTCTCGTTTTTCATGCAAAATTCAAGCCCGATGAACTGTTGACTTTGGCTCACCAGACTGCACAAAAATTAAAGCACAATGGTCGTCTGCTAATTATTGCCAATAAAAATTCAACAAAAACATATATTGAGCTTTATAAACAACAAGCCAATTTCCAACGCACCAACAGTTCCTTTCTATTAGCGTTTCAAAAAATACATTAAACCCGGATTATGATTCATATCGAAAATCTATCGAAAAAATACGGAACCATTGAAGCCATAAAAAACATCGGGCTGCATGTGCATCGGAACGAGCTGTTTGGGCTAATAGGTCCCGATGGAGCAGGAAAAACTACGCTGTTTCGCATACTTACCACCCTGCTCCTTCCCGATTCAGGAACAGCGTTGCTCAAAAATTACAATCCGGTAACCGATTATAAAAAAATCAGGGAGCTGATTGGGTATATGCCCGGCCGTTTCAGCCTTTATCAGGATTTAAGCGTGCAGGAAAATCTTAACTTTTTTGCCACGGTTTTTGGAACCACGCTTGCGGAAAATTATGACCTGATTGCCGACATCTATAAACAGATTGAGCCCTTTAAAAACCGCCTGGCCGGAAAACTATCGGGTGGAATGAAACAAAAACTGGCTTTGTCGTGCGCCCTGATTCACAAACCGGAAATACTGATTCTGGATGAACCCACTACCGGTGTTGATGCCGTTTCGCGCCGGGAATTCTGGCAAATGTTAAAAAAACTCCGGGAAAAAGGTATTACTATTCTGGTTAGCACTCCTTACATGGACGAAGCCAGTCTTTGCGACCGGGTGGGACTCATTCAAAACGGTTCGCTGCTCACGGTAGATACGCCCGCTAACATTATTACACATTTTGAAAAAAAGATTTGGGCGGTAAAAGCCCGGAACAAATACCAGTTAATAAATCACATCAGACGCTTTGAACAAACCGATACGGTGTATCCCTTTGGCGAGGCGCTGCATGTGACTTTAAAAAACAACCCAAAAAATTGCGATTCGCTAATAAACTACCTCCAGAGCAAGGAAAATAAAGAACTAACCGTTTACAGCACCCAGGCCACTATTGAAGATTGCTTTATGCATTTAATGCCTGACGAAAAGAGGGAACAAGAAGTACGAAACAGGGAACACAGAGAACAGATAAAGGAATAAGGAAAATGGATTGAAAAATAATTAATTAAAAACATCTACTATGCAATTTGAAGATTTAGAAGTCTGGAAAGAGTCAATGGATTTGAAAGAATCTGTTTACAAAACATTTGCTAATTGTAAAGACTATAGCTTTAAAGATCAAATTCAGCGCGCATCAGTTTCAATTCCTTCTAATATTGCTGAAGGCTTCGACAGACAAACAAACAAAGAGTTCATCCAGTTTTTATTTATAGCAAGAGGCTCCTGTTCCGAGCTAAGAACCCAATTGATGTTTGCCAATCGATTAGGTTTCATCGAAGAAAAAACTTCTGAGCCCTATATTGAAATTACCAGGAAATTATCAGCAATGCTCTTTAATCTTATAAAAACACGCAAAGAACGTTTTAACTAAAAATTATTCTTTCTCTGTATTCCTTATTCCGTGAACCTTAATGAATCATTTATGGACAATGACAAAAGCATAGAAATCCACGTGCGCAATCTGGTAAAAAAGTTTGGATCGTTTGTGGCCAATAATAACCTGAGCTTTGATGTTTACCAGGGCGAGATTTTCGGTTTCCTGGGTGCCAACGGAGCGGGTAAAACCACCGCCATGCGCATCTTATGCGGATTATCACATCCCACTTCGGGCGAGATTACCGTTGCCGGATTCGATGTTTACAAACAGAAAGAACTTATCAAAAAAAACATCGGGTACATGAGCCAAAAATTCTCCTTGTACGATGACTTAACCATAGCCGAAAATATGGAGCTGTACGGAGGAATTTATGGCTTATCGCGAAAGCAGATTAAGGTACGCATTGGCGAACTGCTTGAAAAATTGCAATTAACCGACCGGCAAAGTACCCTGATTGCTGATTTGCCTTTGGGTTGGAAACAAAAGCTGGCCTTTTCGGTTGCCATGATACACAAACCACGCATTGTGTTCCTCGACGAACCCACTGGAGGCGTTGATCCCATTACCCGACGCCAGTTTTGGGATTTGATTTACGAAGCAGCAAACCAGGGTATTACCTTGTTTGTAACCACGCATTACATGGACGAAGCAGAATATTGCGACCGGGTCAGCATCATGGTCGACGGCCGTATTGATGCCCTGGACACTCCGGGAAACCTAAAGAATAAATATCAGGTGCAAAACATGAACGATGTTTTTATAAAAGTTGCCCGACCGGATTTTTTCAGTCAACAGTACACAGTAAGCAGCAGTCACTTGAATAATCAGATAAATTAAAACATTTACACTAATGGGATATAATAAACTTCAAGCCTACCAAAAAGCATTTAATCTTGCCTTAAAAATATTTGAAATTTCAAGGACTTTCCCTCCTGAAGAAAAGTATTCTCTAATCGATCAAATACGAAGATCGTCCAGGTCAGTATGCACAAATATGGGAGAAGCTTATCGAAAAAGAAAGTATGAAAAACATTTTGTAAGCAAGCTAAGCGATTCAGACAGTGAGAATACAGAAACACAAATATGGCTCGATTTTGCTTTGGCATTCAACTATATATCGGAACAAATACATAAAGAATTAAAAGCTGAATCGGTTGAAATTGGTAAACTAATTAATTACATGATGAACAACCCGGATAAGTTCACTTAAAAATAGTAACCAAAAAATGTGATTTTTATAACGAATAAGGCTGAGAACTGCCAACTGATAACTGAAGACTGATGAAAAGATTCCTGAGTTTTGTAAAAAAAGAGTTCCTCCACATTTTCCGCGATGTACGGACACTCATCATTATTTTTGGTATTCCGGTGGCTGAAATCCTTATTTTTGGTTTTGCCATCAATACCGATTTAAAAGATGCCCGCATAGCCATTCTCGATTTATCGAAAGATGCCACCACGCAAAGGCTTACCAACAAACTGCTGTCGTCTGGATATTTTATTCTTGAAAAGGAACTCCAAAGCGATAATGAGTTGGAATCGGTATTTAAAGAGGGCAAGGTACGTATGGTACTGGTTTATGAAAACAATTTCGGACAAAAACTTCAAAAAGAAGGAAAGGCAAGCATCCAGCTTTTACTCGATGCTTCGGAACCCAACACGGCTAACATGCTGCATGGTTACACCACAGGTATTATCAACGACTTTATGATGAAAGCTTACCCGCTGAATCAGCAAAACATAAGAATAATTCCCAGCGTACGAATGGCTTACAATTCAGAATTAAAAAGTGTGTTTATGTTTGTTCCGGGTATCATGGCCATTATCCTGATACTGGTTTCCGCCTTAATGACTTCGGTAACCATAACCCGAGAGAAAGAACTGGGAACCATGGAAGTTTTGCTGGGTTCACCGCTAAAGCCCATCCAGATTATCCTTGGTAAAGTAACACCCTACCTGCTGCTCTCGCTGGTAAATGTAGCCAGTATTCTGGGTCTGGCTTATTTTGTTTTTGGTTTACCTATTGCCGGAAGCCTGGTGTTGCTTATTGCCGAATGCACCCTGTTTATATTTCTTTCGCTGTCGCTCGGAATACTGATTTCAACGGTAAGTAAAACCATGCAGCAAGCCATGCTTATTTCCATGGTTGGTTTAATGATGCCCAGCATCTTACTCTCGGGTTTTATTTTCCCGGTGGAGAATATGCCCGATATTTTGTATTACCTGAGTTTTATAATGCCTCCCCGGTGGTTTATCGAAATTTTAAAAAGTGTGATGATAAAAGGCGTTGGCTTTTCGTACATCTGGAAAGAAACGCTGATTCTTTCCCTAATGACGCTGGTATTTATTTTTATCAGCATCAAAAAATTTAAAATTAGGCTTGAATAAATTCAATGAGCAATGAGTACGCAGTTTGCAGTCTTCAGTGGGCATCAGGCAAACAACAGCTGGCAATAAACAAGTAATAACAGTAAAAAAACGGAGCAACCACCGCGAGGTGAAATAATAAAAATATAAAACAAGGCAATGAAAACAATATTTTTCCTTTTACAGAAAGAATTCCGGCAGATACGACGCAATAAAACTATTTTGCCCATTATTTTTGTGCTGCCCATTGTGCAACTGCTCATTTTGGTTCATGCCACTACTTTTGAAATAAAACAGGTAAACCTTTGTATCGTCGATCAGGATGGTTCGGCCATTTCAAAACAACTAGTGCATCAAATGGAAGGCTCTTCGTTTTTTAAAATCACGGCCTCAACCTTTTCGATGGAGCAGGCGCAACAACAACTCGACAGGAATAAAGCCGATATGATTGTTCGCATTCCGGCAAATTTCAGCCGTAACCTGATGCAACAAAAACAGGCTCCATTGCAATTAATTCCAAACGCCATTAACGCCAATTTTGCCACGTTGTCGTTTAATTACCTTACCCAGGTGGTACAAAGCTTCAATAAAAACCTGATTGTTGAATGGTCGGGTGCGCTAAGTCCGGTACCGATAAAACACATATCGGTTCAGGCCAGGTTTTGGTACAATCCCGAGATGAATTACAAATGGTACATGTATCCTGGTATTATGGTAATATTAATAACTATGATTGGAATGTTTTTATCAGGATTAAACCTGGTACGCGAAAAAGAGATGGGAACCAGCGAGCAACTCAACGTTAGTCCCATGAAAAAACACCATTTCATCATCGGAAAACTGCTGCCTTTTTTAATCATCGGAATGTTTGAACTGGTTTTAGCTACGCTTTTGGGCCGTCTGGTTTATCAGGTTCCTTTGGTTGGCAGTGTTTGGGTATTGAGTGCCTTTACCTTTGTTTATTTACTGGTAGTTTTAGGACTTGGCCTTCTAATCAGCACGCTGGCCGAAACCCAGCAACAAATGATGTTTGTAGCCTTCTTTATTATTATTGTATTTATTTTGCTGAGCGGAATTTTTACACCTACCGAGAGCATGCCCCTTTGGGTACAACAATTTAATGTCATTAATCCTCTTGCCTATTTTATGCGGGTGCTTCGGATGCTAATGTTAAAAGGTGCAGGATTTGCAAACCTGCTCAGTGAGTTTATCTATTTAAGTATTTATGCTGTAATTGTACTGAGTATGGCAACCTGGCGTTACCGCAAAACAGCTTAAATAGCTGCTGGCCATTTTTGGTTGGTACGGTAGCTGCCTTTAAATAAAATTGAAACTGCAGCTATTACCACATATAAGGCATAAAAGAGTTCAAACAAAGGGATGTAAGCTATCAGCCTGCGTTGGTTAAAAAACGGGGCTACCCAAAAAAAGAACCAGCCATCGATGGCCGTTTTGAAAAAGAAAACAAAAAGCAGGGGTTTGTAAAAATCAAGGTTATAAATCATTAACAATGCACTCAATACAAAGGTGAGTGAGATACCAAAAACCACCCCGGCCGTAAAAAGGGTATCGCTATCGGTATAGCCCGGTGTTTTTGAAGCCCAGCGAAAGCGTTGATTAAAAAACTGCCTCCAGGTAGCTGCACTTTTTGTTTCGACCAGTGCCTGCTGTGATTTTACAAAATGAATGGTTTCCGGATAACGGCTTTTAACCTGATGCATCAGAAACACATCGTCGCCCGAAAGAAATTCCTTTTTAAATGGATCGGAAAACTCGTTGTAAACCGCGCGGGTAAAAGCCAGGTTGGCTCCGTTGCACATAATGGGGCGGTTAATTCCGGCAGCCCCTCCGGTGGTTCCAATTAAGCTTACAAACTCAATTCCCTGGAACTTTTGCAACCACGAACTTCCCATCTGAATAGTTACCGGACCAATAAGAAGTCCTGCCTCCTGGGTTTCGTAATAATCAATCATGGTGGCAAGCCACCGGGGTGGGTGGCTGCAATCGGCATCGCTGGTTATAATTAAATCGCCTTTTGAATAAGTAATTCCTGTTTCCAAAGCAGCTTTTTTCCCTTTCTTCCCTTCCTGATTGGCCAGGTAATTCAATTGCTTATATTGTGAAGCCAGTTTCTGAGCCAATTGGGTAGAACCATCGGTAGAATGATCGTCGATAAGCAGTATCTCGACCAGGGTAGTTTGCACCCGCTGGTGAACCAGGCCTTTGACACAAGCCTCCAGATTATCCAACTCGTTACAAAAGGGAATCAGAATGCTTACCCGGGTATGATGTTGTTTTTGTTTTTGGGTGTAGTTCACCAGCCCATTCCATCCCGAAAGGAATCCCATCATCACAAACAGATACATAAGCGAAAAAACTACCGCGAAAAGCCAGACGATATAAAAAAAGTTCATAGCCAACATTTTGTAACTCAAAGATAGGCTATTTTACCGGCTTAAGAAAAACACAAAAAAGATTGCTTACTTATTCATCGAGTAATTTTGCTGCATCCTGATCGAGAATCCAGCTAAGTTTTCCAGTTAGCGGCTGCACCCGCGATGCCGGATAGTTATGATATCCCGGCTCAACTTTAAAAAGCTCTTTGAGCACTTTTGCTTTTCCGGCCCCGGTAACCAAAAATCGGATTTGAGCTGCGTTATTAATTAGTAATCCGGTTAAAGTAACGCGGTTTTGCTGATTGTAAGGATTTATAGTTGCTGCCACCCAGGCCTCCGAATCAAACAGGGCAATGGAAGGAGGAAAAATGGAGGCGGTATGTCCGTCATCACCCATCCCCAGCAACATTATATCAAATTGGGGAATTCCGTCGACAATGGGAACAAACTGACCAATTTCGGCAGCATAACGCTCTGCTTCAAGTTCCGGATGCTGCTCTCCCCTAATCCGATGAATGTTTGCTTCCGGTAGGTTTATTTTATCAAAAAGTGTTTTTTTTGTATTTCCATAATTACTTTCAGGGCTGTCGGGTGCTACGCAACGCTCATCGACCCAAAAAAAATGAAGGCGCTGCCAGTCCATCTTATCGGCATAAATGTTTGCCCATTGCTCAAAGAGTATATAAGGCGTGTTTCCTCCGGATACCGCAAGGGTAATGGTTTCCTTATCCAGTCCCTGGATAATTTGATAAAGTTCCTCGGCCAGATTTTCTGCTGCTGCTTCTTTTGTTTTAAATATGTTGTAGTTCATTGGAATCGTTGTTTTTTTTAAGCGAATTGCCGAAAAATAATTCTCAGCAATATTCAATATATTTCTCAATGCCTGGCATTATCGTGCGACTTTACAATTCACAATACTCGCCGTCGTTACTTAGATTTTTACATGGATAACGCCAGGTAAGATCGGGTTCTTCAATCAGCGAATCGGCATGTTCAGGCCCCCAGGTTCCTGCCGGATAGCCGTAAACCGGAATGTCGGGCTGGTTTTTCCAGGCGTTTAGTATGGGCTGAACAAACTTCCAGGCTTCTTCCACCGCATCGCCCCGAATGTAAAGGGTGCTGTCGCCCTGCATGCAATCGAGCAACAGGCGCTCGTAGGCTTCTGAAATTCTTCCCTTGCTAAAATCGGAATAATGCACATCCATGTTGGCCGTTTTTACTTTAAAACCCACCCCTGGCTCCTTCATTCCAAACTTAATTAACAGCCCTTCGTCGGGTTGCACCCGAATAACCAGTTGATTTTGGGTATTCATCTGTTCATATTGATGCGAGAATATATGATGTGGCGATTTCTTAAAGTGAATCACTATTTCGGTAACCTTGGTAGGCAGGCGCTTGCCACTCCGAATGTAAAACGGAATACCGCTCCAGCGCCAGTTATCGATAAAAAATTTTAATGCCACATAGGTTTCGGTCCTGCTGTCTTTGGCCACGCCTTCTTCATCGCGGTAGCCGGGCACTTTTTCGCCTTTTACCTTGCAGCTGGTGTATTGTCCGCGAATTACATACTTCGACACCTCCTCTTCTTTAATAGGTCGCAACGATTGAAACACTTTCATGGTTTCGTTCCGGATGGCGGTTGATTCGGCCAGAATGGGAGGTTCCATGGCAATTAGCCCAACCAGTTGCAACAAATGGTTTTGTACCATGTCGCGGAGAGCTCCGGCATTATCGTAGTAGCCGCCCCGTTCTTCAACCCCCAAATCTTCGGCCGAGGTTATCTCTACATGGTGAATGTAATTGCGATTCCACAAAGGCTCAAAAATACCGTTGGCAAAGCGGGTTACCAGCACATTCTGCACGGTTTCTTTGCCCAGGTAATGATCAATCCGGTAAATCTGATCTTCGGCAAAGTAACAAAGCAGGCGTTTATTCAGGTTTTTAGCTGATTCATAATCTACCCCAAAAGGTTTTTCGATGATGATACGTTTCCACGATTTGTCTGCTTCATCTTTGTTTATTCCTGCAATGGCCAGTCCCTGTGCAACCTTCTCATACAATACCGGTGGTGTAGCCAGGTAATAAATGTAATTCTCCGGAATATCACTTTGAGCCCGCAGTTCATCGAGCCGGTTCTTTTGCTTTATATAGGCATCCGGGTTACCAGTATCGAGGGGTTCGTAAAATAACAGCTTCAAAAAATCCTGCTTTTGTTGGGGAAATTCATCCTGCTTATCGATCCACCCGGCCATTTTCTTGCGGAAGTTGTCGTCTGTATTTTCGGTACGACCAATACCCAGAATATAAAACTGTTCCGGCAGGTGTTTTTGCTGATAGAGTTTAAATAAAGCAGGAATCAGCTTGCGCTTGGTTAAATCGCCTGAGGCACCAAAAATGGTAAGTATATGCGGTTCTGTAGCATTCATTGTTTTATGAATAAATTGTTAAAAGACAAAGGTAAAAAATGTAGGCATCATTATTTATCAATTATTAACATAATAGCATAGAACAAATTTATAGCAGTGTGCTGGCATTACTCCATTTTTTTAGTCTTTACAAACACAAGTGTTCCGGAAAGCAAAACAAAGCAACAGCCATAACGTTTAAATTCATCGGGCATAGGGTAAAAACAGCCTCCTAAGGGTGAACTATTAATAAACAATAAGCGGTGCAAGCAGAAAAATTACCATGGAAAACGTGACTTGTTTTCACCTCAATTAGTATCAATTTACAATGAGTAAATAGTCCACAGTGGCAGTATGCCGGTGGTAGCCCACAATTGGCAGTTAGCACAGTGTAGCTTAGCCCCCGATAGCTTTCGGAGCTGTTGTGGGGTAGCCTGTGCGTGTTACGCAATAGTCAGTGCGTATTACAGGGTAGATTGTGCATCTTATGCAATGAAATGTTCGTATCACCGGGTAGATTGTGCATGCTCTGCAATGGACTGTTCGTGTTAGGCAATGAACGGTGCGCGCTGTTAGACACACACATTCCTATTCGTCTGTATTTTATTTATTTTATTTTTTGGAGAGAGTAAATTAAACTCTCGAAACAAACTCGTCTACCGGGTGTTTGCTGTGGTTAAAAGGCAATCGCGCTATGTGGATTTAAGTAAATTTGCCGCCTGATTTTATTACGCTGAAATTTGATTTTTCCTTAGAATAGTGTTGAACTAAACCCGCTATGCGGGAGCTTATTTTCACCTAAAAATAGGAATAGTTGGTGAGATCTGTTGATTTTGCT
>PHDD01000039.1 GCA_002840905.1 Bacteroidetes bacterium HGW-Bacteroidetes-4
TCCTTTCCGCCCAATTGGGCGGAAAGGAAAATCTAACTTAACTTTGAATAAAAGTTGTCTAATGAAGGGGAGTATTTAATATCGCCTCAATAAATGGTGAAATAATTACTCTAGCTGAAATCGATCATGAATTAGACAAAAAGCTATACGATATCCTTTATCAAGTTTATTTAATAAGAAAGGCCAAAACAGATGAAGTCATTAATTATAAAATCATTGATTTAGAATCCAGTAAAATGAATATTTCTCCTGAATTAATGATTGATTCCATAGTGTTTAGAAATTTAAATGAAAATAATTTAATAAAATTTGCTAAGCAATCGTATTTCGATACAAGAGGGATTCCTGTTAAAAATACTTTTAAAAGAGTTGATATCAACACACCTTTAGGGAAAGAATCACTATTGTTACATTATAAAGAATCTTTAATGGCAAAATTTTTAGACTCTTTAAAAAAAGTTTATGATATAAAAATTAATTTAACACCACCCATACAACCCTTGGTAAATATGAATTTAATTCATGCTAATTATAAAGGCAATTTAGAATCAGAAGTAACATTTTGGTTATTATCAGATATTGAATGTCAAGTTTGTAAAGAGGCTAAACCTATTTATGATGAAATCTACGATAAGTACAATAACTCTGTAAAATTTGCATTTAGTTACTATTCAAGTGAAATAACCTTATCGTCTTTAGCTTTAGAAAGTGCGAAAAAACAAGGAAAATTTTGGGAAATGTATGAAAGACTAAACGATTATGAAAATAGAATTGATAATAATTTCGTTTATTCAACAGCTAATGAAATAGGTTTGAACATGACAATGTTTAATTCTGATATTCAAAATTCTAGAACCTATAAAAATATTGAAGACAATTATAAAAATATAAATGATCAAGGATTTTATGGAACACCCACAGTAATTGTAAATAATCGCGTTATTTTGGATTCTTTTTCAAAAATAGAAATTGAAAATAGAATTGAAGAAGAATTAAACAAAAATAAAAACCATACTTTTAATAAATTAATTGAATGACACTTATATTTAATTATATTATAAAAAAGCACTTTATTATAATACTTTTAATTCAATTTGCTGTATTCAATTCCTTTTCACAAAATAAATCGATTTATGGTACTATTACAGACAAATTAACCGGGGAATCATTGATTGGGGTCAATGTTGTTGTGCTTGACGAAAATAAGGGAACAGCAACAAACAATTATGGATTCTATTCTATCGCGGTTTCGAATGGTACCCATAAGGTACAATATTCGTATATTGGATATAACGTAGATACGTTAATTATCGATCTGGATGGATCCTTGCGAAAAGATATTCAGCTACGACCTGCGGTGATGGAATTATCAGAGGTTACTATATCAGAAGATCGAAAATCGCTAATGCCTCTGGATTTGAACCGAAATTCACTTAACATCCATAAGATTGCTGCGATACCTGCTATTCTGGGAGAACCGGATGTTTTTAAAAGTCTGCAATACATGCCAGGGATACAAACGGCAAAAGAGGGAACTACCAATATATCCGTAAGAGGCGGATCGCATGACGGCAACCTAATTTTGCTGGATGAAGCTGTTGTCTACAATCCGAACCATGCATTAAGTTTTTTTTCTGTTTTTAACCCTGATGCAATTAAAGATATCACTATCTATAAAGGAGCTTTTCCGGTACAGTATGGGGGACGGATTTCGTCTGTAATTGATATCCGCATGAAGGAAGGAAACAATAAAAAATTGACCATTGGGGGAAGTTTAGGACTCATTTCGAGTGGTTTAAACATAGAAGGGCCTATTCTTTCGGATAGAACATCCTTTTTGATATCAGGAAGGTATTCTTATGCAGGAAGTGTTGTAAATGGCTTGAAAAAACTTGCTGATGTTGTTTATATCTCGGAACTTAACAACCTACCTGACAACAACAAGATTTCTTTTTATGATTTGACCTTTAAAGTCAATCATTTAATCAACAACAAAAACCGGATATACTTTTCCTTTTACAGTGGCAAGGATGAATTCTATTTTAGGATGTTAAGTAATAACAGTGATTTAAATTGGGGAAACAACACCGCTACATTGAGATTAAACCATATTTACAATTCACAGTTTTTTTCGAACCATTCGTTGATAATGAGCAACTATGGTTATAATTATTATTTGCTAGATGAGCAGCGGAAATTTAACTGGAAATCTGGGTTAAAAGAGCTAAACTATAAGCTTGATTTTGATTGGTACCTCAACTCGACGAACCATCTAAGATTTGGATCTATCCTGACAGCCCATTTTTTTGAACCCGGGCAGATAAACAAAAGCGATACCAATTCGATTACCCGTTCGTTTTCGCTCGGAGATAAAAATGCGATAGATGTTTCGCTTTACCTATCAAACAATCAAAAAATAAAAGATAATATACTACTGGAATATGGTTTAAGATACACCTCTTTTATTACCTACGGCGCCGAAGAAATCTATAAATATGATTCCAATCAAGGTGTAATTTATGATACCATACAGTTGAAGCCTGGAGCCATTGAGCAATTTTACCAGGGTTTAGAACCCAGAATAAACTTCAGTTATATATTGGCGCACAATAATTCCATAAAAGCATCCTATTCCAGGAATAAGCAGTATCTTTTTTTAATCAGCAATTCTTCAGTTGGAATGCCCACTGATATATGGTTGCCAGCTGGACATAATATAAAACCAATGACATCGGATCAATATACTATTGGTTATTTTCAGGTATTGAAGAATCGTCCTTTTGAATTTTCGTCTGAAATCTATTATAGGGAAATAGGAAATGTTGTTGACTTTATTGACAATACTGATCTGTTTTTAAACAATCAAATTGAGACACAGCTTCGGAGCGGGATAAGAAAAGCCTATGGCATAGAATTTATGCTTCAGAAAACAACCGGTAAAATGACAGGATGGATTAGCTATACCTTGTCGGAGTCCAAGCAAAAAATTGATGGTATAAATAATGACAACTGGTACCACCCTACTTTTGATAAAACGCACAATCTTTCTTTACTTTTCAGTTACCAGTTTGCAAAAAGCTGGGTATTTTCTGCTAATTTTAAATATACTTCCGGGGGCTATTTAACGGTTCCAAAGGAAGCTTTCTTTTTTGAAGGAGTTCCATTTGTTCAATATTCTGAACGGAATGGATATGAATTGCCTGCCTATCACCGTTTGGACTTATCTATGACCTATAAGAGCAAAAAAAATGCAAACAGAAAGTTGCAGGGTGAATGGATTTTAGGAGTATATAACGCGTATAACAGAAAAAACATCTTTAGCCTGTTCTCGGATTTAAATTCATTGTTTGACTTGGAAATTACCAAATTATATTTATTCGGTATCGTTCCTTCTATTAGCTACAATTTTAAATTTTAATGCAATGGCCGATAAAAAAAAATATCACATAATTATATTTCTTGCAGCAGCCTTATTGTATTCCGCATGCACTGAACCGTTTGATCTTGGATATGATGAATCTGCCTATTCGATTGTTGTTGAGGGGTTAATAACTAATGAAAGCGGACCGTATTATGTTCGGTTAACCAAAAGCAGTCCAAATTTTACCTTCAACCAAACCTATAACATATACGATGATGGGGCCATTCCTATACATGATGCAATTGTTGTTGTTTATGACAACACAGGTGTTTATGACACCTTAGTACCAAGTCCAAAAACAAAAACCTATTATTCATATTATTATGACACGATAAAAAATGAATTTGATTCAATTCCCTTTGAAGATTATTATGCGCAAAGTTCAGATTTTGGTTATTATCAGACCACAAAAATAGAGGGTGTTGCCGGGATGACTTATTTTTTGAAAGTTCTTTTTGAAAATAAAGAGATTGAAGCGGAATGTTATATGCCTACTGTTCCTGAAATTGATTCTATGGATATTGAAGAGATTGTAGTGAAAGAAGCCGATGGTACTAAAGCCTGGGTTCCCATTGTTTATTTTAAGGAGCCTCAAAATGAAAAAAACTTTTACCTGTTTAACATTGGGGGTGGAATAAATAATTGGTCTTATTCAATATTGGAGGATCGTTATCTTGAATCCTATGTAAACGGACTAAATGTGGATGATGGTGAACATCCGGATTGGTGGGCCACAAATTATCCCTATGGTATACCAGAAGGAACCATGAAGGTATCGATGCAGTCCCTAACAGAAGAAGGTTTTGAATATTACCGAGGTTTGATTGAGCAATTTAATAATGATGGAGGCATTTATAGTCCCACCCCTACTTCTCCAATAAACAATTTAAGTTCGGGAGCATTGGGTTTTTTTAGGGCTTCCGCTATTACAAGTATTTCGAAAACGTATGGTTTTTAGCTTGCTTCGGCCCCTTTGTTGCTCAAATTAGAATTGCATCAAGTACAAGTTCCAGTGTTAGTTTTGCTGGATGGACAAAAATCAATAAAGATTTGAATAAAGGCGCAGGAGGAAAATATATTTACCTTTTTTATAAGAGGTAATTTATTGATAATCGAAATATTTATGGAGTGATTGCATTCGCTCCATAAATTTTAATTTATACTGAATGTATGCATAGAGTTTTTATTTTATTGCTTTTTATTAAAACGGTTAGTGTTAATGCGCAACAAGCGGTCAAGATTTCCGGCTATATTCGCGATGCGGCCACGCGCGAAGTATTGATTGGGGCCTATATTGTGAATTCCGATTACAGTAAAGTGGCAGCAAGCAACGAATACGGTTTTTTTTCCCTGGAGCTTGCATCCAACCAAAGGCAATTGCATTGTAGTTATGTGGGCTACCAGCCCGTTACCCTGGTTTTGAATAACCGTAGCGATACGCTGATTCAGGTACTGTTGAATCAAAACACAACATTGGACGAAGTGGTGGTTGAAGCAAGCCATACCAACAGGCGCTTTACCGGATTGGAAACCCTAAATGCCAAAACCGTAAAAGCCTTGCCGGTGATTATGGGCGAGAGTGATATTACACGCACCCTGACCCTCTTGCCCGGTGTCTCTTTTGGGAACGAAAACAGTATGGGCTATTATGTGCGTGGGGGAAGTGCGGACCAAAACCTCTTACTGATGGACGATGCACCGGTATACAATCCCTACCATTTGTATGGCTTTTTTTCCGTTTTTAATACCGATGCCATCAACAATGCCACCCTGTATTAAGGCGGAATTCCCGCAAAACATGGAACCCGCTTAGCCTCGGTGCTTGATATTCAAATGAAAGAAGGGAATGCGCAGCGTTTTTCGGGAAATCTTTCCAGCGGAATGGTTGCCAGTAAGTTTTTGCTGGAAGGGCCTATAATTAAAGATAGAACTTCATTTTTAATAAGCGGACGGCGTTCGATGATGGATATTTATCCAACATTTGTAAGTAGCATCCTTACTGATTTAGGAGGTTTAGAAACAGCAGCCAAGGATATTTACCTGAGGGACTATTATTTTTACGACCTGAATGCAAAGATAAATCATCGCTTTTCCGATAAGGATAAATTGTTTGTTAGCTATTACCAAAGTAAGGATGTTTACAATAGAAACAACCCACAAGCCAACAGGCTCAATAGTAAGAACTGGGGTAATAAAACTGCCGCATTGCGATGGACTCACCTGTTCGATTCGCAATTGTTTGGTGCATTTACTGCTTACCGGACGCAGTATACTTATCATTCCATATATGGTGACTATTATGCTGATTCGTTGGGTAGTACAGAAAACAGCCAGGCTTTTAAAACCGGATTAAGAGAAACAGCTGCAAAACTGGATTTTGATTATTCCCAAAACAAGCATCGTTTTAATTTTGGCATGCAGTACATTCAGCAGCAAATGGTTCCTGAAATAAGCCGGATTTTAAAGGAAAACCTGACTTCTATAGCAAGGCTTGATACTACTATTGGTCAAACAGTGCAAACCCACACGGGAATTTTATATTTTGATGATGAACTGGCCATCACAAAACATTTGACGCTAAATGCCGGGCTACGTTTTTCTGGCCATTTGACCCAAGGAAAGTTGTACCCGAACCTTATGCCCCGTATGGCTCTTAGTTACCAATGGAGCAATGGATTTTTAGTAAAAGGTTCATACAGCCGCATGACCCAGAATATACATTTACTGTCCGACAATTGGTCGGGTTCGCCTTCCGATTTATGGGTGCCATCCACAAAAAATACAGCTCCAGAGCTTTCCAGCCAATGGGTGGCCGGCTTTTATTATCCTTTGAGTGCCAGTTTTTCTATTGAGGTTGAAGGTTTTTACAAAACTATGAATCACTTGATTGATTTTAAAGCAGGAAGCAGTTTCCTGACCAATCAAAGCAGTTGGGAAGACAAAGTAGTTGGAGGCAAGGGCGTGGCTCGTGGTCTGGAATTACAAATTAAAAAGGAGCAGGGCAAACTTACAGGCTTTTTATCCTATACTTTGTCCAAATCGGAGCGAACCTTTTCAGAACTCAATCAAGGCAAGACTTTTTTATTTTCCTTTGATCGTCTACATGATATTTCCATTTCGGCCATGTACCAAATCAATAAAAACTGGTCTCTAGGAGCCAATTGGGTGTATGCTTCGGGACAACCCTTTACATTGGCTGAAAGTCATTACATGGTGTATATAGAACCTATGCAAAGGGTCAGCTACTATTCATCAATAAACAATTATCGATTGCCTGCTTACCACAGGCTCGATTTAAGTGTTAATTATACAAAACAAATGAAACATTGGGGATATGGTTTCAATATGGGTATTTATAATGCCTACAATCGGAAAAATGCTTATTATTTGGATGGAACACCAGAAGGTTTTGCACCAGTAACACTATTCGGTATTTTACCTTACTTGAGCTTATCCATCAACTTTTAAATCAATTTTTATGAGAAATTTATTGATCTATTTCATTCTTATTTTTTTTGTTTCATGCAGTGATACAGAGTTTATTGGTTTTGAAACAAAAGATGTTGAAACGTATTTGTGTTTAAGTGGTTTTGTATGCAACGATAGTATTTATGTTTGTCTTACCCCAAATACAAAGGCTAATTATGTATTGAACGATACTACTCATTCTACAATAATTACTGATATTTCTGCTGAAGTAACGATTTTTGCAGATGATCAATATTTTTGCACCCTTCAACCAAAAACCAGGATTGATACCGATTCATATACGGGACGAATCTCAAGCTTTAATTATTATGTAGCATACAACCCGGTTACCTCTAAAAAAACTTATCGTGTAGAGGCTTTGCACCCAATATTGGGTTTAGTGACTGCCGAAACCAAATTGAATTCCCCTTTGCTTATTACCACAGATACAACTACAGTATTTGAAAATGGGACGCTATCAGATGGATTTATTTGGAATGGTTCCAACTATGTGCCAAAATTTATAGACACAACTACTTACATCACTTATTTTAGTTTTATTATTCATGATGTTGTAAATGAAGATAATTGGTACCAGCATCAATTGCAATGCGATAATAAGGTTTGGTTTCATAATGTTTTTTCTTCAACACAAATAAAAACCCCGGCTAATGTTTTTGAAGATTATAATCATGACATTGCCAGTGATAGCTACAACGATGGTTTAGATATACCTATAGAATTTTCTGTTTTAACGGGTATTTATGACAGTATTTCATTCGATATAAAAGCATTCAATTATGACTATTACAAGTATATCGAGTCAACCATTGCTTACAAAGAGGCTGAAGATGACCCTTTTAGTAAACCAATAGGCTTATACTCAAATGTCAGCAATGGTTTTGGCGTTTTTGGAGCTTTCCAATCTTATCATTTTCAGAATTATTAATTTAAGCTTATGTTGACATTAAAATATAGAGACTACATGAACCTAAGAGCAATTCTATTATTGCTTTTGGTATCATCCTGTACATATGAATACCATTTTTCCTCACCACCCAAAATAATTCAACATCCAGCCGACCTGTGGGTTTTAAAAGGTGATACAAATAGTTCCAATTGCCTTTCCGTAATTGCGACACATCCTGAGGATGAAATAATAACCTATCAGTGGTATATGGCAAGTGAGAATGATGAAACTCCTGGAATTGAAATACAGGGTGCAACTCTGGATGCTTTTGTACCTGATAAAAGCAATATTGACACTGCATTTTACTTTGTGGTAGTAAGTAGCCCTGGCTATGCAGTTGGCAGCAATGTTGCCAGAGTATTTGTAGTTGATTCCCTTGAAAAGTAATTGCTTTAAGGATTCTAAGAAAGTTATAATACTTGAATGCACAAACTAACCCAATGGAAAACAAACTTAGTTTATCTTGTTTAAAAAACACCTTGATAATTAAAACCCCAAATAAAAATCCCGGGTCAGCTTTTGGTATTCCTCTGAATATACATGCCGCCCACCCGATTCAATAACCAAAGCAACTTCTTGCAGGCTGCTTTGAGTAAATGAAAAGCTGCATAGTACTCTTTTGGGTGCTTTGTCGGGGGTGGGTTTTACCCAAAGCAACTGATTGTTATACAATTTGTGTTGAGCGGCTAGTTGCTTGTATTGAGCAAGTGATTCGGCAGGAATTATTACTTCAAATGCGCCCCCGGCAGCGAGCAGTTGAACCACACTGGCAAAAAGTTCTTCAACGGGTAAGTTATCAGTGTGCCGAGCCTGGGTGCGTTCGGCTGTGGCCGCTTTTAAGGATTGTTGAAAAAACGGCGGGTTCGATACAATTAAATCGTAGCGATGGGCACAAGTGGCAGCATATTCCTGAACTGCATGGTTTATAATGGTAATGCGTTTACTCCAGGGGCTGGCTTCTGCGTTTTGTTGAGCCTCCTTACAGGCAGTCGGGTCAATGTCCAGCGCGTCTATTTGCGCTGCAGAACGTTGCGCCAGTATCAGGGCAATCAATCCGGTTCCGGTACCAATATCCAATATGCGCCTGGCTTGTTCCACATGAGCCCAGGCTCCAAGCAACACACCATCAGTTCCTACTTTCATGGCCGCATGTTCCTGACGAATAGTAAATTGTTTGAATTGAAAATAGTTGTTTGGCATTTTATTAAGGTTTCGGGTTACCGGATGTTAGATGCTAGATATTAGAATATTGACATTAGACATTAGATTTGAATTTTGATAATTATTCATTGTTATTTGTTCATGCCTGAAGACTGCCAGCAGCCGTCTGAAGACTGGGTAGTGTTCATTGCTCATTGCTCACTGCCCATTGTTAACTCCCATTCCAAACAGGGCAAAATCGTATTTTACCGGGTCGCCGGGATCGAATTTACGTAAGGTTTCGGTAAGTTCTTCCACCGCTTTCCAGTCGTTTTGTTTGCGATGCAGCAGTCCTAAGCTACGGGCCTGAGTTCCGCTGTGTACATCAAGGGGAATCATCAAAGCACCGGCAGGAATATGTTTCCACAGGCCAAAATCAACGCCGCTTTCATCGTGTCGCACCATCCATCGGAGGTACATGTTCAGCCGTTTGGCCGACGATCCTTTATCGGGGCTGGCTACATGCTTTTCGCTGCGCGCCGGGTGTGGGGCCGAAAGAAATACCTTCCGAAAATACTGAAGGGCACTTTTTATGGTGGAATCCTGCCTGTAACCCCGGGTAAAAACGGCTTCCAACCCGCCGTGTTTTGTGTAGATGTTCTTTAAGGCATCCAAAAAGAAGCGGGCATCGGTACCGTTAAAGGTTCGATAAATAAAGCGCCCGATGGTCGACCATTCATTAGCCGAGGCATGCATTACAAAATCGTAGGGATCGTTATCCATCCAGATCATCAATTGCCGGGCGCTTTTTAGTATGGCCTTGCGATTTCCCCAGGCAATACTTGCCGTAAGCAAACCAGCTATTTCAATATCTTCTTTCCGGGTAAAGGCATGGGGAACGGCCACCGGATCGAGCGTAATAAAATCGATGGTGTTGTAGTGCCTTACTTTTTCATCTAAAAAGGCTTTTATTTCCTGGTGTTCGTCCATGCTTAGGTTCTTTGTGCGGACAAAGTTAACAGAATAAGCGGCTTTTTCTCCGTCAACAATTGGTTCAAATGCCAATCTTTATGTATTTTTGATGGGCAACATCCTGATGGCTTGATGTAATACCGGAGATTTTGCCTGTAAAACCTTAGTGAATTTGTGATGCGTTTAAAAACAATATTTTTTCTGGTGCTGCTTATGGTTGCGAGTTTTTCGCAAGCCCGGGTCAGCTTACCCCGTTTAATCAGCGATGGCATGGTATTGCAACGCGATGCCGAAATTACTCTGTGGGGCTGGGCTGCTCCCAACGAAGCCCTGAGCATCTGCTTTATCGACAGCACTTACCATACCCAGGCTACGACTCAAGGTGAATGGCAGCTAAAACTTAG
Organism: Bacteroidetes bacterium HGW-Bacteroidetes-4; assembly: GCA_002840905.1. Taxonomy (GTDB): domain Bacteria; phylum Bacteroidota; class Bacteroidia; order Bacteroidales; family SZUA-534; genus GWE2-40-63. The sequence continues at coordinate 10,376 of PHDD01000039.1, forward strand.
CGGATTAAAAGCCGGTGGCCCCTATAACATGCAATTGACTGCCAGCAATCAGCTAAGCGTAAATAATATTATGGTGGGCGATGTGTACCTGTGTTCGGGCCAGTCGAACATGGAACTGCCCCTGAAGCGCGTAAGCTGGGTGTACCCCGAAGTGCTGGCCCGCGATAGTTTCCCGGCCATACGGCAGTTTTATGTACCCCGGGTTTATGAATTTAACGAGCTGCACAGCAACTTAAAAGCCTGTAGCTGGAACGAGGCCACCCGGGAAAACCTGCCCGACTTTTCGGCCGTGGCTTACTTTTTTGCCCGCGACCTGTACCGGCAATATCAGGTTCCCATTGGTTTAATCAACAGCGCCTGGGGTGGTTCACCTATAGAGGCCTGGCTGAGCGAAGCGGCCTTAAAAGAGTTCCCGGCACATTACAGAGAATTTCAACAATTAAAAGATACCGCCCTGGTGAACCGGATAAAATCTGACGACAGGCAACGCATCGATCGGTGGCACCAGCAGCTTTATCAAAACGACCAGGGCTATCGTAATCCCGATGAACCCTGGTTTGCCCATGCCGTGAATTATTCTGGCTGGGATACCACCACAGTTCCCGGTTTTTGGAACCATACGCCTTTGGGCAATACCCATGGGGTAGTCTGGTATCGGAAAAAATTTACCGTATCCGAATCCCTGGCCGGGAAACCGGCTTTGCTGGTACTGGGCTGTATGGTCGATGCCGATTCGGTGTACCTGAACGGCCAACTGGTGGGGACAACAAGCTATCAGTACCCTCCCAGACGTTATCCTATACCCGACGGGGCACTCCGACCGGGAGACAACACCCTTACGGTACGAATTATTAACAAAAGCGGACGCGGAGGTTTTGTTCCCGGCAAGGATTACCGGATAGAAAGCGCTTCCGATACGCTTGATTTGGCAGGTGTGTGGTATTATAAGTTGGGAACCGCTATGCCTGCCCTGGAGCAGCAGACTTTTTTCAACAGCCAGCCCGGCGCTTTGTATCCGGCCATGATTCATCCCCTAAAGCATTATGCGCTTAAGGGTGTGCTGTGGTACCAGGGCGAGTCGAACGAGAGCCGGCCGTTGGAATACGCATCCTTATTAAAAACCTTGATAAACAGTTGGCGCGACCTGTGGCGAAACGATTCGCTGCCCTTTCTGGTGGTTCAGTTGCCCAATTTTATGGAGCATCGGCCGCAACCCTCGGAAAGCAACTGGGCTTTATTGCGCGAGGCCCAGGCTTCGGCACTCGATTTACCCCGTACCGCCCTGGCGGTGACCCTTGGGCTGGGAGAGTGGAACGATATTCATCCCCTGCGAAAAAAAGAAGTGGGCGAACGGCTGGCTTTAACAGCTAAAGCTGTGGTTTATAACGAAGCGCAGGTGCAGGCTTCGGCACCCCGTTTTCAATCGGTTCAGCGTGAAGGAAACCGGTTGGTGCTTTCGTTTAGCAACGAAGGTGGGGGACTGGTTTGCAAGGGAACGGCTGCCACACCCGGACATTTTGCCCTTGCCGGTGCCGATAAACAGTTTGTTTGGGCACAAGCCCAAATAGTGGACAACCGGGTGGTGGTGTGGAGCCCTGAGGTACCCGAGCCGGTGGCGGTGCGTTATGCCTGGGCCGATAATCCCGAAGGGGCAAATTTGTATGGACGAAACGGATTGCCGGTGGCCCCGTTCCGGACCGATAGCTGGTAGGGTGGAAGGGTATGGCTTTAAAATAATTAAGCTTAGTATCGGATATTCGATATTATTTTACTGAACGTGTTATGTAAAAAAGATTTTTTCAGAATTTTTTTTCACCTTTATTCTTCACCATAATTGTGTTAAGAATGAACTATAATTAACATAATTATTTTTCACCCTAATTTTTTTATTTTTTTTATCCATTCAATCAGCATTTTACAACGATTTTGACTGTTAAACAATAAAAACTGGTGATTATGTTTTTGTGTTTTTGGAATAAATATATGTAATCAACATTAATAGTTACCCAAGAAAACCGTATGTGATTTAATTTTATAAAAGCCAACAGATCTTGAAGCTTTCGTTAAGCTGATACTTAGTTTATAAATAGTTTTAAAGTTGTATTTATCGTATTAATTCAGAAATATCAGGAAACAAAGCGCTAATGTTGCTTCAAGGAAAGAACATAAGCAGGTGGATTAAGCTATTTATGCATAAAGTAGCTTTTTAAATGGTCCTTCCAGAAACATAATGCATAAAAAAGAAAACCCATCCCTAAAGAACATTCGCTAAAATGAGAAGGGATGAGGCATAAACAAGATGTTTAATATTTAAAGATAACCAATATGTATAAAAAACTTCAATTTACGACAATATTAAATTACGTAGTATTTACGATGGTCATAGGATTTGTTTTTTCTTGTCAAAAGGAAAACATTGAAAATAAAAATGATTTAAAATCAGACAGACAAGAATCTGTTTTTACAAAAAACGGTATGTTAGTTTTCAAAAATTTAGAATCTTTTGAAAAAACGACAAATATGATATCAAATTTCGATGATAATCAAAGAGAGAATTGGGAAGATTTATTAGGGTTTGAATCACAACGTAGAATAGTATCAAAAATAATGAAAGAAGAGCTTATTCATGACAGCATGTGTTATTTGTGGTACAAAGATGTTAATGTTGAAACTATTAGCGAATTAGAAAAACATTTTACTTGTATAATAAATACTTGATCCTTGGAGTTATTAAGGAAATTAATAAAGGTACAGCTGATGAATATTGGGATTATTCCGTTTTCAATCGGAAATATATTGATTATATCAATCAAGATGGATTATTTGCTATTGGTGATACAGGTAACAGACAAATATTTTAAATCATACAAGTATGCTGATTTTTCAAATATTGATATGTTCAAATTGGCTTCAAGTGATAATGAAACAAATAATATCCAGGTAAAGAATATGGTGAATACTTTAAAAACCTACGAAGGTTCCCCAGGTTTAATCGAATCTGGTTGGGTTTCAAGTGGTAGTTCCCGGTATAGCAAGAGAATAAAAATTGGTATTTTTCTTGATGTCCGTGAATATAATCCATCTGCAACCCGACCATCATACCAATTTTACCATGATGTTTACGTACAATGCCAACAAAAGAATTTCTGGGGTAATTGGAAATACGATTGGTGTGATGTATCCTCCACTGTAAATGGTAGCTGGGATATAGGTGTTTTTTACAGGGAACAAACATATGGAAATAGTTGGAGCCATACAGGAAGTTTTTCTTATTTAAAATCATCAATTAATCCTCAAACTGGCTTAAGTGCAGGTTATCAATCCTATTTTACTGTCTATTGTGATAACCCCTGGAGTTCAGGAACAGAAGCTGAATATCCTCCATACTTTAAAAGTTATAATTGGAAAGCAATTCGAGATGGTGGGTGCTGTGGGCTAACGGTAAGTATTAAAAATCCTTAAATCCATAAGTTATATTTATTAAATAACAAAGAGCTATAATTCACAAAGATTAATTGTTAATGCTTAGTTTTTAATCTCAGTGAGAGCTCTTTGTTATTTGAAATTTGTTTGACTTTATTTAACTATTTAATGAAGAAATGTTTGGTTTGGATAGCAATAATCAAATTGAATTTTATATTAAGTTGAATTTATTAAAAAAATACATGGCTTTAATGAGAAAGGTTCATTATCTATGGATAGTATTCGTTCTTTATTCATGCACTAAAGAAGTTTCATTATAATTAGCCCCAAAATTTAGACAACAAGTATAATTTGAAAATTTATTAAACTTGTTGTTATGAAAAAAAGAAAAA
>PHDD01000015.1 GCA_002840905.1 Bacteroidetes bacterium HGW-Bacteroidetes-4
GAGAGCAGGATTCGAACCTACGAAGTCGAAGACAGCAGATTTACAGTCTGCCCCAGTTGGCCACTTTGGTATCTCCCCAATAATTATTACAATAAAATAAGAACTAAATTGAGCCGGTGGAGGGATTCGAACCCCCGGCCTGCTGATTACAAATCAGCTGCTCTGGCCAACTGAGCTACACCGGCTTCACAACACAACCACTTTAAGAGAACTCTGTTTTTGACATTCTCAAAACGGTGTGCAAAAGTATAAGTTTTTTTAAATTGTGCAATACAAACCATCCAATTTCAACGCATCTTTTTTAACTTTTTACTGGCCTGTTTTCTAACTTCCTGAAATGAGGATTAATATGCCTGACCAAAAACTTAAAAAAAAAACAAAAAAAAGCACCCGTGGTGGCAGGTGCTTATAAATAAGAGCTATTTTGATGCTATGCTTTAGCTAAAAATGCGTTTACATTTTGCTCAATCCGTTGCAAAACGTGGCTTACATCGGCCTTTTGGAATGTATCACCGGTAATGCTTTCGAACAATTCAATATAACGCTCCGAAACCTCATGAACAAAAGCCTCACTCATTTCGGGCAACACATCGCCTGCCCTGCCCTGAAAATTGTGCTGCATTAACCATTCGCGTACAAACTCTTTTGAGAGTTGTTTTTGATTCTTGCCTTTGGCAAAGCGCTCTTCATACCCATCGGCATAAAAATACCGCGATGAATCGGGCGTGTGAATTTCGTCGATAAGGTAAATTTTGCCATCCTTCTTTCCAAATTCATATTTGGTATCGACTAGTATCAGTCCCTTCTCACTGGCCATTTCGCTTCCCCGTTTAAACAAGGCCAGCGATATTTGTTCCAGTTGTTCGTAATCTTCTTTCGAAACCAGTCCCTGGCTAATAATCTCATCGCGCGAAATATTTTCGTCGTGTGCCCCTTGTTCTGCTTTTGTAGTTGGCGTTAGAAGCGGTTCAGGAAAAGCCTGATGCTCTTTTAATCCTTCGGGCAATTTTACCCCGCAGATTTCGCGTCCGCCCTCCTTGTACAAACGCCATGAGCTTCCGGTAAGGTAACCACGAACAATCATCTCCACGGGAAAGGTTTCGCACCAGTGGCCAATGGTTACGTTGGGATCGGGCGTAGCTATTTTCCAGTTGGGTACAATGTCGGCGGTTGCATCCAGAAATTTAGCGGCAATCTGGTTCAACACCTGTCCCTTGTAAGGAATGCCCTTGGGCAATACCACATCGAAAGCTGAGATGCGGTCCGATACCACCATCACCAAATATTCGTTATTAATGTTGTAAACGTCGCGCACTTTTCCTTTGTACACGCTTTTTTGTTTGGGAAAACTGAAGTCGGTTTTTACAATTGCTTTTTCCATTCTTTATTTGTTTTCAGAATTTATCAAAACTAGTATTCAAACATACCAAGACATCAATTGTTAATACGCATTGACAATTTTTAACTGATTAATGGGTATGCCGCTCAAAAGCCTTAACAATGGCTTTTACCAGCCGATGCCTTACTATGTCGGTTTCGTCGAGTTCCACCACAGCTATTCCTTCAATCTTTTCAAGAATACGTAAGGCCTGAATCAATCCGCTGTCATGTACTTTGGGCAAATCGACCTGGGTAATGTCGCCGGTAACAATAAATTTGGCATTCGTTCCCATCCGGGTAAGAAACATTTTCATTTGCAGCAGGGTGGTGTTTTGCGCTTCGTCGAGAATTACAAAAGCATTATCGAGGGTTCGTCCACGCATGAAAGCCAAAGGGGCAATCTGCACAATCCCTTCTTCGATATAGGTTTCCAGCTTTTTAGCAGGAATCATGTCATGCAGGGCGTCGTACAAAGGTTGCAAGTAAGGATCGATTTTTTCCTTTAAATCGCCGGGTAAAAAGCCTAAACGCTCTCCTGCTTCAACAGCCGGACGGCTCAGCACAATGCGCTTTACCTCGCGGTTACGTAAGGCCCGAACAGCCAGAGCTATGGCTGTATAGGTTTTTCCCGAGCCTGCCGGCCCCAGAGCAAAAAGCAAATCGTTTTGGTAACTTTGCTGAACCAGTACTTTTTGGTTTGCTGTAAGTGCCTTAATGGGTTTACCACCGTTACCAAACAGTATTAAATCATCGGGTACCGTTTCGTTATTTTGCCTTGCAGCCGATGCATTCAGTATCTCCAGCAGGTCGTCATCCGACAGCCGGTTAAATCTATCGTAAAAACCAACAACTTCTTTCAACTTATCTTCAAAGTCATGAATGGCTACTTTCTCGCCAATAAGTTTTATCTCATGCCCACGCGAAATAAGCTGAATTTTAGGAAAACTTCGTTTAAAAATCTCGAGGCGACTGTTGTTTACTCCCAGCAGGGCTATGGGATCGATGGCCTCGATATGCACAATTTTTTCTGCCATTAACTTGTTTTAAGCATCCATATTAAATTGCGTGTAAAATTAATGAGATAAGTTTTAGAAACCGTATAAATACCATTTTTTCTTAAAAATTTGCCAGGCTATTTTCTTCAATAAAGTCACGTTCACTAAATACTTAAAAGCAAAATAATAAAATCTGAGTATGCTTTATCCCGATTCTTAAGTTGGTAGAACGTTAAAACACGTAATTAAAAAACAAAACAAATATCCACCCTGTTAACAAAAAATAAATTAATTTAGTATGCCTTTAAAAAACGGATCAATAACAAAAACAACACAATGACTATGAAAAAAACACTTACGTATTTATTGGTTTTAATGGTTCCGGCTTTTTTGTTCGTACAATGCAATACCGGCACCCAAAAAGAGAGTTCTGCTTCGAAATCAGTTATGGAAAAAGTACTTAGCGAGCAGGATTTCACCCCGGAACTTGAGAAAATACTGTACGAGTTCCCTACCCCCTTTGAAGTAACGGTGATGCTCGAAAAAGCAAAAGCGGGTTTTGTTTTCGATTTAAGTAACCCGGCCGAAAATTTGGATAAGTACATGACAGAGTCGTCGAAAGCACTAAACCTGGGTGTTTATAGTGCCGACCTTTCGTATGCAGCAGCCTATAACCGCTCCGACGAGATTAAAAAGCTGATGGAATGCACCGGCCAGCTTAGCGACGACCTGGGTATTCTGGGTATCTACAATCAAAACATACTGACACGAATAAAAAACAACTATGACCAAAAAGATTCACTGGTAAATTTAATCTCCGGGATTTTTAACGAAACAAAAAGCTTATTGTCGGATAATAATCGCGACAAAACAACCCTGCTTATTGTAAGCGGAGCTTTTGTTGAAACCATGTACCTGGCGACCAGTCTGAACCTGCTTACCGAAGACAATGAGGAAATAACAGCAATTATCTTAAACCAAAAAACAAACCTCGAAAAACTATTGCAGATTCTCGATGCCTTTAAAGCCGATGATGAGATGCTAAACCTAAGCCAGAGTTTATTGCCTTTAAAAGAGTTTTATGATAAAAACCCGGATATGGCAACCGAAGAACAGGCTTTTGATATTAAAGAAATTGTAGAAAGTATTCGGAATACCTTCATATAAAAACATAAATCGTTGAAAATGCAGCCAGGTTTAACTAAAAAAAGCAATAAACCCGGCTGTATTTTTTATGGCCAACCCGTATTAACACAGTAACCCGGAAATAACCTATTGTTTCATGTCGGAACCCATATTAATAGCCCTGGTACAACTTTTTGCCATAGTAGCATCATCGAGGCAAAAACAACTCTCAGACCACACCCGCTTTATCATTGAATCGTATTTAAAACAGTACCTCAACAGCCAGGAACTACAGGAATACCTGATGCTTTACGACGAGTTGTGTTCCTTTCATGAGTTAAGCAGCGAAGGCTCCGAATGGGCAAACAGCGAAACGCTTAATAAAATGACCGGAATTTGCGAAAAAATAAACAAGGGCCTTCAGCAAAAAGATAAAATTATTGTTTTTATTAAATTCATTGAGTTTGTCGAAGCCATCAAAAAAAGCGATGCAGAAGCGAACCAAACCGACCGGCTTGAATTTGAATATTACCGGATTGTGAGCGCTGCTTTCAACCTTTCGCAAACCGAGTACAAAACCATTTGTCATTTTCTGTTAAACCCCAAAAGCGAGAGCATCCATCCGAACCGCATCCTTATTATCGATAATGGGGAGCAGGAATTTACCCTACCCTACAAACACCTGGTGCGCGAACGCCTCGACAGTCAAATCTGGGTACTTTACCTAAAAAGCGTCGACCTCTTTATCGGACGCATTATGGGTCGCGAAAATTTTAACCTCAATGGGCATTTTATTTCACAAAACCAGTCCTTTATCATTTCTCCGGGAAGCATTATAAAGACCCAGAAATCGAACCCGGTATATTACGCCGACATTGCATCGGCCATGTTTTATGTACAACAAAAAGTAAATCTGGAATTTACGGCACAAAACATTGCTTTTTCATTTAAAGACAGTAACAATGGACTTAAACCCTTTAGTTTTACCGCCGAAAGTGGCGAACTGATTGGTGTTATGGGCGCCAGCGGAACCGGAAAATCGACCCTGCTAAGCCTGCTCAACGGTACACTACCCCTGAATGAGGGAGCCATTTACATTAACGGGCATCATCTGGAAAACGAGAAAGAACATCTCAAGGGAATTATCGGGTTTATTCCCCAGGACGATTTATTGATTGAGGAACTCACCGTTTTTCAAAACCTGTATTTCAATGCCAAACTTTGTTTCAGCGATTTTACCAAACGCAAACTGATACGAACCATATTAAAAGTGCTTACCGACATCGATTTAAACGGCATACGAAACCTGGTGGTGGGCAGCCCGCTGAATAAAGTTATCAGCGGTGGGCAGCGCAAGCGCTTAAATATTGCTCTGGAATTGATTCGTGAACCTTTTGTTCTGTTTGCCGATGAACCCACTTCAGGACTTTCGTCGATGGATTCGGAAATGGTAATGCTGTTGCTAAAGGAACAAACCCTTAAAGGCCGCATGGTTATGGTAAACATTCATCAGCCGTCTTCAAATATTTTTAAACTCTTCGATAAGTTGCTGATTCTGGATAAAGGAGGCTATCCGGTTTTTTATGGCAACCCTATTGATGCAGTTACCTATTTTAAATCGGCCAGCAATCATGTAAATCCTACCGAGAGTGAATGCATCAGTTGCGGTTACGTAAATCCGGAGCAATTATTTCAGATAACCGAAGCAAAAACTATAAACCGGCACGGGAAAGTTACCAACCAGCGTATTACTTCACCTGCCGATTGGTACCAGTTATTTAAAAGAAATATTCAGCCCTGGTTAAAAACAAAAGTAAACAGAAAACTGCTCCCAAAAAATCAGTTCAAAACGCCCGAAGCTTTTAAACAATTTAAAATTTTTAGCCTTCGTAACCTGCTCATTAAACTCACCAACAGGCAATACCTGTTGCTTAATTTGCTCGAAGCTCCTTTGCTCGCCTTTATTTTGGCTTACCTCACCCGCTTTAGCACTTCGGAAGTTTACATTTTTGGACAAAACAAAAACCTGGCAGCCTACCTGTTTATGAGTGTGATAGTTGCATTGTTTTTAGGTATGATGGTAAGCGCCGAAGAAATTATCAAAGACCGCAAACTTTTAAAACGCGAAGCCTTTCTAACCCTAAGCAGGTTCAGTTACCTGAACTCAAAAATCATGTTTTTGTTTGTGCTTTCGGCTATACAAACCTTACTCTATGTACTTATTGGAAATACACTGCTTGGCATTCAGGGAATGACCTTTAGTTACTGGATGGTGTTGTTTAGCACCTCGTGCTTTGCCAACCTTATTGGCTTAAATATATCGAGCGCTCTGAATTCGGTGGTTAATATTTACATACTTATTCCTTTTATTCTGGTACCCCAATTGTTACTAAGCGGGGTTATTGTTCCCTTTGAATCGTTGAATTCAGGTATTTCATCGGGCCGGCGAGTTCCGGTGGTTGGCGATTTAATGGCCTCGCGCTGGGCATTTGAAGCCCTGGCCGTAAATCAGTTTAAAAACAACGCCTACTCAAAACATTTTTACCAGCACGATAAAGTGCTGGCCAATTATTCCTTTGCAAACGGGTACATTCTTCCGGCTTTACGCGCCAAACTGGATGAATGCGACAGGAACCTGAGCCTAAATCAAAACGCAAACGAAACCCAACATAAACTTGAACTGCTGCGAAACGAGTTTAATAAACTTTACCATCAACTGAATGAACCGGTTCCGGCCTATGTAAACCAACTAAATAGTAAGGATTATGATGCCGCGGTGGCAGAAAAAGCCCGTGAAGCCATCAGTAATTTAAGTTATTATCTGGGTGTTCAACATAAACATTACTATAGCCAGCGCGACAGCATATACAGGAGTTTAGCCCAAAAGCTGGGCGAAGAAGGCGTTTACCGGTTAAAACTAAAGCATTTTAATCAAAATCTGGCACAATTGGTCGAAAACAAAACCACCGACAAAAGTATTATTGAAGAAGATACTTACCTGGTCCGACGCAAAGATCCCATTTACCTGGAACCGGAATCGAAAGTTGGACGTGCCCATTTTTACGCACCTGTAAAACAATTGGGAAACGTTAAAATTGATACCTTTTGGTTTAACCTGGGTGCTATATGGCTAATGACAGGGATTTTGTATGTTACCCTTTGGCACGATTCGTTCCGCAGACTTTCTGTTTTACTGGAGCGAAAAAGGCAGCACCGAAAGCAAAAACAAAACCAGTAGGTGTTAATTACTCAAGGCAATCAGTGCCTCATCGGCTGTGGAATAGATATCGAAAATGGTGATAAATCCTGAAATTTCGAAAATCTCTTTAATGTTATCCTGCAAATTGCTGAGGGCAAACTTTCCGTTCAGTGCCTTTAGTTTTTTCAAAGCAACCAAAAAAACACGCAAGCCACTGCTGCTAACATAATTAAGCGATTTGCAATCGATAAGTATTTGAAGGTTCCCCTTGTCGATCATGGTAAAGAGTTCATTTTCGAGGCTGTTATAATTGGTGGTGTCGAGCCTTCCTTTTACATCTACTACCATCACCTTATCTTTTTTATACGATGCTATTTCCATGGTAAAAAATTGTTTTCGTTTTAAATCTTTTTAATTAAAGTTACTACATTCAAGTTTTCCTCGCGTCGGTAATTCACCTCGTCCATAATATTTTTTAACAGATGAATACCCAAACCGCCTATTTCGCGCTCCTCGACCGGTACATTCACATCTACTTTTTTATTGTTTTGAAGCCAGTCGTAATGCTTTCCGTCGTCTCTTATAGTAATTTGCAAACGGGTCTCATCCTGCTCAAAGTTTAGTTTAATGTGATGCTCCAATGTGTCGGTATAGGCATACATTATAATGTTTGAAACCACCTCCTCGACCGCAAGATTTACATCGTGCTTAAATTTTTCCGTCCATCGCCAGTAAACAGCAAAGGCGTCGAGCATAACAGCAATACGGCTAATTTCAGCCAATTGGTTCTCGATTTCGAACTGATGCGATTCCACGGAATTCTTTCTCATTTAACAGTTTATTATCGCAGGCTAAAAATAGCTCCGCTTTATCCAATTATCAAATTTATTTATTACGGCTTTGTAAAAGCCTTTGTTCAATTACATCATATCAAAAATTATCAGGGTAATGTCATCCTCGTGTGCTTCATCCTCTTTTTTCCCCGACCAGGCATTCAGTTGTTCAATTATGGCATCTACCGCGTCATCTGACAGGAAGTTCTTTGTTTGTTGTATCAGTTCCATAAAGCGACGCTTACCAAACAACTCGCCACCGGGGTTTGCCACATCCATAATACCATCGGTATAAAGAACTAAGCGATCGCCCGATTTGAGCTGAATTTTTGTATCGTTAAAACTGGTTTCAGGGAAAATCCCCATGGGAATTCCCGGAACACTGATTTCCTTTATTTCGTCTTTAGAACGCCGGTAAAGAATCAGTGGCGGATGACCTGCCGACGAATACGTAAGTTTTTTTAATTTTAAATCGATGCCCAGATAACCAGCTGTAATAAATTCGTTGTTTAACTGCCCGCTCAAACCCAGATTCATGCGCTGCAAAACCATTGCCGGGTTGCGCACATTACTAATCTGTGAATTAAAAGCAACTTTAATCATCGATGCAATTAAAGCAGCTGAGATTCCATGTCCCGACACATCGGCAATAAGAATCCCAATGCTGTCTTTATCGGCCAAATGGTAATCGTAATAATCACCACCAATTAAGGCCATGGGCAAATAAGCCGACGATACCTCATAGTTTTCGCCTTTGGGATTAACATCGGGTAAAATGGCATTTTGAATATTGCGTGCTGTTTCCAAATCTTGTTTCACCAAAAAGAATTCCTTTTCGGTATTGGTGATGCGCTTAAATGCCACTACAATCAGGGTGATATTAAAAATCAGGTAGGCAGGCTCGTCGAACGACCATTTGTTGGGTAGCCAATTCAGGTGAGCCAGGTTATCGTATAAAATGGCCAGCAGGTAAAAGCCCAACCCGGCTCCAATCAGTTGAACTTCGCGATTTTTACGCATTTCGGGTAAAAACAAATGAGCGAGCAGCACCACAGCTGCCAATAAACCAAAAATGGTATTGGCTGTTCCATAAATATTCTGTGCCGGCTCCGAGTAATCGGCAATTATTTTAATAACTCCCTGTATTATCGAATAGATTAAAAGCAGCAGAATCGATTTTTTCCAGCCCCAACCAATAAAGTACCGGATAAACAAAATAAAAGCCACCGGAATAACAAAAGCAATTAAAGGCATAGCATATTGCCAGAATTCGGCCGAGGGAATTTCTGTTAAACGGATTAAAGGATTCTCGCTTAGAAATTTTAAGCCAAACGATAAGTTAAGCAGGGCCAGATAAAAAATATATCCTTCGAAAAATTTTAAGCGAAATACGAAAATTAATAGAGCTGCAATTCCCAGGAAGAAATAAATGAATCCAAATAAAAATTTCCAGGTTCCCAAACGGGTAATCGATTTTATGTCATCGTGCGTATTACTGATGGCTTCAAACATAGCGCTCAATTGCGATTTATCCTCAACAGAATAAGAACATCCCTGATTCTCAAGTGCTATCAATCCTGACAGTCCCTGATAAAGGGCTGGTTCCAACTCTTTGGCCTGATTCAGGTAAAGCAAAGCATTGTCAAGGTCGCGATAGTTGTAATAAATAAGCGCCATTCCCAGGTAAGCATCCGGATCGTTTGGAGCCAGTTTCAGGTAACTGTTAAAATACCGGATGGATTCGGGCAGGCGTTTTGCCCGTAATGATTCCCAGCCCAGATTGTTTAACAGAGTAAGGTAATCGGCATTAAGGCCTATTCCAAAAAATAGTTTAGGGTCTTTGGGCAACAAACGCAAGTAACTCAAAAAATACCGAAAGGCACCGCTGATATCGCGTCGTTTAAAATATTCCTTTCCCAAATTACCAATTGCCGAAAGGTAATCGGGGTCGAGCTCCAAAGCCTTTTTATAGTCGTTTAGCGCCATGTCATGCTGATTATTGAAAGCGTAGGCGTTTCCACGTAAATAATAAAACTCGGGAACCTCCGGATCGAGCATAATGGCTCGGGTAAAATCGACAATGGCTTCGCGATATGATTTATTTTCATAATTTTCTTTAGCCCTTCCGCTGTACCACCACGAACTTTTTGCACTGTCGATGGCATAAGTTTCGTCAGATTCTTCATCCTGCGAAAAACCCTGCCCCCAAACAATGGAAATTTGCAGGCTCATAATCAGGAACACCCAAAATACTTTCAAAATAAGTGAGCTGAGCCGACAAAAAAACAATTTATTCATATTTTTAATATTTGTCTCTCGCATTTTTCAAACAAGCTTACCACAATTAACCAAAAATAAATAAATTTAGTATATCCGGCTTTAAATTTTAATGCCCCTGAAAATATAACCCAAAAAATATTCTCTTTGCTCAAATTGTGTTTTTAATTACTTTATCTGTTGAAATCGGAACTATTTATAAACCAACTTTTAATTGCAAAAAAAAGAATTATAAGTCTGGGGCGTTTGTAATTGAGCATTGCAAAAATTTCTACTACATTTGCCCTACAAAGTTAAAAAGACTGTAATCAATGACCATTGTTACCTTAACCAGCGATTGGGCCAACGACGATTTTTACATTGGGGCCGTAAAGGGATTGCTTTATAGCAAATGCCCCGACGTTAAGGTAGTGGACATCAGTCATAAAATTGAAAGTTATAAATACACCCAGGCTGCTTTTATTGTACGCAATGCCTTCAAACATTTCCCCGACGGAACCATTCATTTGCTGGCCATCAATAGCGATATTACCGAAAACCAGCCTCCCATCTGCATGAAAATAAAAAACCAATATTTTATTGGAACCGGAACCGGTATTTTCAGCCTTATGTTTACCGAACAGCCTGAATTAATGGTAGAACTCCGTGAGAACGAACTTCTTAAAAAAAGTTCTTTTCCCGAGCTCACGCTTTATGCCGAAGCCGCCGCTTTTTTAGTTAACGGGGGAAAAGCCGAAGAGCTGGGCCCCATACTTGACGAGAAATATCGGCACGTGCAGTTTATGCCGGCTCTTGATGAGAATATGATAACCGGAAATGTAATTTATATCGATTCGTTCGGAAATATCATCACCAATATTAACCGGGAACTATTTGAGCAAATCAGAAACAACCGTAATTTTGTGATTACAGTTAAGAGCGAAATGTACAGCGTAAATAAACTAAGCCAAAACTATTCCGAGGTGGATATGGGCGATTTTCTGGCTTTGTTTAATTCATTGGAACTTTTGGAAATAGCCATCAGAAATGGTAAATTGGCCGAACTAATCGATGTTAAGTATAATTCACCTGTAACAATAAAATTCCGATGATTACACGTATTGTAAAAGTAAAACTAAAGCCCGAAAGCCATTCCGAATTTTCAAACTACATCCATCATTTTGTAAAAGAAGTGCGGAGTTTTAAAAATAATCACCACGCCGATTGTTTTGCCGATTTGGAAGAAAACTCCGACTACCATATTTACACCATTTGGAATACGGAGGGAGCTCTCAATAAATTCCTGAAATCGGAACTGAACCTTGAATTCAAACAAAAGCTGAACAACTGGACGGTTAGGCCATACTCTGCCTGGACTGTAGAGAATATTAAATAATATCAGGTGTGCAAACCCTCTTTAACCACTACCTAAATTTAAACCATGAATAAACATACTGAGGCCTTTGGAAAGCTATTGGAAATAATGGATGAACTGCGCCTAAAATGTCCATGGGACAAGGAACAAACCCTGGAAAGTTTACGTACCCTGACCATTGAAGAAACTTACGAACTGGCTGATGCCATTATGGATAATGATCTTCAGGAAATTAAAAAAGAACTGGGCGATTTACTTTTACACGTGGTATTTTATGCCAAAATTGGAGCTGAAAAAGGGGCTTTCGATATTTCTGATGTCATCCAAAATCTCAACGAAAAGTTAATTTACCGACATCCTCATATCTTTGGCGATGTGAAAGTAAAGAATGCCAGTGAAGTGGAAGAAAACTGGGAACAGCTCAAGCTAAAAGAAAAAGGGCGAAAGAAAAAAGTGCTTGAAGGGGTTCCTACCTCGTTACCAGCCATGATAAAAGCCCACCGTATTCAGGACAAAGTGCGTGGCGTTGGGTTCGACTGGGATGAGCGCGAACAGGTTTGGAATAAAGTTGCTGAAGAAATGGACGAGTTAAAAGTAGAATTGCTGAAGAATCCCAATTCACTGGAAACTGAACAGGAATTTGGCGATTTATTCTTTAGTATGATTAATGCCGCTCGCCTTTATGGAATAAACCCGGAAAATGCCCTGGAACGTACCAACCAAAAATTTATGAAGCGTTTCAGCTACCTCGAAGATCAAACCCTGAAAAAAGGAATCGACCTGAAAACAATGCCCCTGGAAGCTATGGAAAAAATATGGCAGGAAGCTAAAAAGGAGGATTAAAGAATCCGGTAAAAGTTTTGTACCATCTTTTTATTTATCTTGCCGCTTTACTTAATCCAAAAGTATGCTCCGTAGTTCGAATTCCATAACACGTATATTCCAAATCTGGGCTGTGTTGTTTTTTATTGTTTACGGATGCAGCATTTCGCAACACGCAAAAACCACCATAGAAACCGAACCAAATGTAATAGCAGAACCCCATTCCGGTACCGTAAAAAAAATAGCATGGCCCCTGACTGAAATTAAAGATAGTTTACACATTTTTTTTAGTAATAAGAATAATCTCAAATCCACAGCACCCTATCAGGAAAACCTAAGCCTTTGGTATGCTAATACCAATTACCAGCCTTTATGGCAAAATGCCGAACAGGTGGAAGCAGGAATCCGATTTTTACAAAATGCAGCAAACAACGGGCTTAACCCCAGCCATTATAAGGTTGATTCTATAAACCTGTTATTTCAACAGATACAAACCGATTCACTTATTGAACTAAAAAACCGGGTAAAACTTGAGTTGGAATTGAGTTTGCAGGTAAAACGCTATGCCCGCCACTTGTATCTTGGTAAACTGAATCCAAAAAATTATCACAGCAGTTGGAATTACCAAAAAAAAAACTGGAACACAAAAGAAAAATTTGTACTTCAACTCATTCAAAAGCACGAAACAGAAGCCATTGAAGAACTATTGGCTCCGGCATACGACGGTTACCAGTTGCTAAAACAAAAACTCATTACTTACAGGCAAAATTACTCGGCAAGTTCAAAACCAGAATCCTTAAATTATCCCGGTAAGCCAATAAAATTAGGTGCTACAGGAAACGCAGTAAGTGACCTAAAACAACGCATAGGACTAAAAGATACCGAATCCCTTTACCTGTTTGATTCCACTTTATTGGTAGCGGTTAAAACGTTTCAAAAAAGCCATGGCCTTACTCCCGATGGAGTTGCCGGTCCGGCTACGTACCAGTTCTTAAACTGGACAACACAGCGCTACATTGAGGCTATAATGGTGAATATGGAACGCCTGCGATGGTTGCCCGATTCGCTACCGGCAACTCGCATTGAGATTAACCTGCCTGCATTTGAGTTAGTTATGAAAGAAAACCAGGAAGAGGTGTTTCGGAATAAAATAATTATTGGCACACCCAAACACTTTTCACCGGTTTTTCAATCCCGCCTCGATGTTTTGGTTTTTAATCCCTGCTGGACCATTCCCCAGTCGATTGCAACAAAAAAACTGCTTCCAAAAATTCAAAAAGATCCCTCGTACCTGCAAACACACAACATGTTTGCAGCCATCGACGAGGTTCCCATAACAACCGACAGTATTGACTTTTCGAAATTTAATGAATCGTATTTTCCTTATAAAATTTATCAGAATTCCGGCCCCGATAATGCCTTAGGCGTGGTGAAATTTTTGTTTGATAATCCATACCACATTTACCTGCACGACACCCCGCAAAAGCACCTGTTTAACGCCGACAACCGGGCATTCAGTCACGGTTGTATCCGGGTTAAAAATCCTTTACAACTGGCACATTTACTGCTTCACACACAAAAAACCAACTACAGTACCAAAGAATACTATTTGAGTAAAAAGTATCCTGTAAAAATTCCGCTAAATACACCGGTTCCCATTTACATTCAATACCTTACAGCAAGTGCCAACCCAAACAATAATTCGGTGTACTTTTTTAACGATGTTTATGGACTCGACTTACGGGTTTTAATTGATTTGGAAAAACCCTGACACCTCGAAATAAAAAAGGCGAAGCTTCCGCCCCGCCCTTTTGTTAACAAAACAATTTAATTTTATTGCTTAATGAATCGTGTAGTGACTATTTTTCCTTCCATATTCAGTGTCAAAAGATAGACGCCATTTTCAAATCGACTCAAATCGATGGTTTGTTTGTCGGTAAATAAATTATCGGCAAAAATCGAGCGCCCGGTAATATCGGTAATGGTAAAATCGACGTTACGCTCCGAACTGAATTTCACTTTCAGGTAAGTACTGGCCGGATTGGGAAATACTTCCACATCGTAGGTTGTTTCTTTCTGAACACTTTCGGTGTTAACAGCCATTACCAATGCTGATGCCTGATCGACTATGTTTACCGTATAATCTTCTACTTCGCCATAGCTGAAGGTTTCGCAGGCCGTTCCTGCACCATTGTACTTCATGGTTACACGCATTCGGGTGGGTCCTGTTAAAGCAGTAGTTGGAACCGTAAAGTTACTACTCAAAGTGGCAGCACTCGACGATGAACCATAAGCCACCCGTTCAGTATCAGCAAAAATTCCATCATGATTATAATCAATCCAAACATGCCAATATTCCACATAACTTGAACTGGAAAAACCTGCACTATAATAAATGGTGTTACTTCCGAAAGCAATGGTGGCAATTTTATTGGTAAAATCGGCATACCCTCCATTATTTCCGGTTGTATTGGTCATGTTGCCCAATTGCACCAAGTCAATCCATTCGTAACTTGAATTGGAACCTTTTGAAGCACAATAGCTAATGCTCTGTTGTAAGGTGGTAACCGTTGCAGTATTGCTCGATGCAGACAAGTTTCCGGCGGCATCGAATGCTTTTACGGTAAAACTATACGTTGTACCCGCAGTTAAACCACTGACAGTAAAATTGGTTCCACTGGTTTGCTGAATCTGCAAGCCATTTTTATAAACGTAATAACCAGCCACACCCACATTATCGGTCGAAGCATTCCAGGCTAAAGTAGTACCCGTTGTTGTTGTATTGGAAGCCAACAACTGGCCTGGGGCTGTTGGAGCCTGAGTATCGGCTACCCCCTGACCAATTACCACGGTGTAATCTTCAACCTCGCCATAGCTAAAAGTTTCACATGCTGTTTGCGCTCCATTGTACTTCATTGAAACCCGCATACGGGTAGTTCCGATGGCCGAAATTGGTAGCGATAAGTTTCCTGAAACCGCTGAACTGCTCAATGAACCTGCATCGAAAGCCAATTCGTCGGTATCAAAGACTCCGTTTTGGTTGTAGTCTATCCATATTTTCCAGTATTCCTGGTAGGTTGAACCCGAAAAACCCGGGGTGAGCGTAAGCGCATAACTTTGTCCTGAAGTTAAATTAATATGGTTAGATGTAAAGTCGGTATATCCGGCTCCGCCTGAGGTTTTGGTGAATGCTCCCACAGTAACTCCGGCAATCCACTCGTAAGTGGCATTACTTCCTTTTGATGCACAATAAACCACTGCTTCAGCAGGTGTAGTAATATTTACGGTATTACTTGCTCCGGAAACATTTCCGGCAGCATCGGTGGCTTTAACGGTAAAAGTATAGCTTGTTGCTGCGGTTAAGCCTGAAACGGTTAATGAAGTTGAAGTAAGGGTTTGTATAAGCGTTCCGTTGCTGAAAACCTGATAGCCGGTAACGCCCACATTATCGGTCGAAGCATTCCAGCTAAGCGTTACACTGGTAGATGTTACATTGCTTGCTACTAAGCTTGCTGGTGCAGTAGGAGCCTGAGTGTCAGCAACTGATCCGCCATCCAGATCCATGGTATGCATACCCAGATTGCTGAAATTGTCCAATCCGGTATCAGTCCATTCCGAAACTACATAGCTTGTGTTAGGAGCAGTTACCGAAGCATTGCGCACCAGTGTTTTGTCGGTGGCAAAAACTGCGGTACTGTTAAAGGTACCAATAACATCGATAAGTTGACCGTTTTTAAACAAAGCCACCGGATCGTTTCCGTTAAAGGTAAGCGCCTGCGAAGTGGTGGTTAAATCAGCTTTAGCCAATAAGGTACTTCCGGCCGATGCATACACAATTACATAGGCATCGCCATGATTCAGCGTACCACTAAGTGCCAGTTCACTGGCCCAGCTTCCGGCTCCATTGGCTTGTTTAAAGATGGAATAATTACTTAGGCTTACGGCAGTGCCGGTAAAATTGGCAATCTCCAACGCTTTATTATTCGAAGAACCTTCAACATATTCTGAAAAAATCAGGTCGGCAGCAAATTCAGAACCTCCTCCGGAACTCAATTGACCTGATACAATATTACTGTTGGGGCTGTTTCCCTGGGCATTGTATGCCAAAATATAATAACTGTATGAACTTCCGATGTTTACATTTCCATCGGAATAACTGGCAACATTGGCTGCAGGACTGTTTAACAAAGCATACGAGCCGCCATTTACCGAACGGTAAATCCGGTAACCACTTTCGTCAGCCACATCAGTCCAGCTTATGTTTAAAGATGTACTTGCAGTGCTTAAAGCCAGGGTTGGTGTTGCCGGAACGGTTGGTTCAGTTCCAGAGAATCCCCAGGCTTTTGCTACCAGTGAAGGCATTACAATATATGGATTTTTATCTCCCTGATGGCTTTCAATGGCCAGGTTCCGATCAATTTCTTTTTGACTTACCGGATCGGCCAAATGCCAGTCGTATAATTCATTTATATTGGCCACTGCGCTAATTGCACCGGCCTGTGTTGGATACATGGTATAGAAATAAAATATAGCCCGGGCCACGTCGCCTTTATGATCCTCGCGGGGTTCAAATGTGCTGTTATAGTATTCTGAATACAAATCGATGTTACTGCCTGGAATGCTGGTTAACGAGGTGGTTAGGTACATCCATTTGGCCGTAAGGTTATCGTCGATTTCGGCAAACGGATAATTGGAGCGGGTGCTGTTCCAGTTACTATAAGTGGGAAATAAATGATGTAAATCGGATTTCATTGGTTCGGCTTCATTGAAAAAACTTTGAGGCACTGTGTGTTCACAGTTAATGGGGTCAGGATTTGACCCGGTTCCACCATAAGTCCAACTTTTTTCATAACCTGAATAAACACAGGTAATGGTATTATTCTGGTTATCGATGTAATTGTACATCTTAATCCGGGCATTGGTATAACCCAGTGTAGTGTGTTTTCCATCGTAATAATTTACTTTTAACCAGGCTCGTAAATTGGCACCGCTTAAATCGGATGGTGGTGTCTGAGCAAAAGCAGCCTGAATAAAGAGCCACAAAATCAAGGCGGTAAAACCCAGTTTCTTCATAAAGTAGTTTTGTTCCATTGTTGTTGTTTTAGTTGAAAATAAGGTACAATTTCTAATAACTGGCTAACAATTTCAATTACAGTTTTATGCATATAGTAAGTTTTTAAGTGGGTAAGTTTTCAGAATCAAAAGCAAAACGGTTTAAACACATAGTTTTTTAAAAAATATAATTATAAACAACTTTGAGAAAAGACAGCTTCTTTGATTCTGATTAGCTGCACCTTAGCTTTTGTGACAATTCTGAATTATAAACAGGTTAATATTACAACAATACCCTCATAGTAAGTCAGAAGAAGCGCTTTTTACATTTTTTATCCGGTTTATTTTAATTAATAATCTGGCTCTTAATAAGCCAAAGTAAAAGCCAGCATCCATAATCAAACCAAAAAAAGTTTTAAAACATGCCCTTGAATTAAAATGGATATTGTTTACTTTAGTAGCAGGGAAAAGCATCATGGAATTAATAAAAGAATTACATTTTGTATTGACGCAACAGCAGGCAGCAGTGTTGGAAAAAATTATTCCGGCCTCATCGAAACTGCGTCTTTTATATCAGCTTATTGTCGATCACGAAGTAAACAACGACGAGGAAGCAGCCCTGCGGATTTACAATTCCTCCAGGATTGACAAAAAATACCTGATGCTAAAGCGAAGTCTGGTTCATAAACTGTCCGATTTGGTGTTTAAATTGTCGGGAAGCGATTCGCTGCTTAGCAATTACGAAACCATCCGACTGATAGTAGCCAAAGAATTGCTGATTGCTGAAAAAATGCTCAATGAGAATGTGTACCATAACCCTTCAAAAATAATTGCCAAAGCAGAGCAACTGGCAAATCAATATTTCCTTATCGATTTGCAATTGGAAGCAGCTATAAAGTTGAGATCGGTATATGCATTAAAAGGTTATCCTGCCGAGACAGCCCTGTATCAGGACAAAGTGAACCATTTACAGGTAATAAACCAGCAACTTACCGATGCCAAGGGTTTTTGGGATATAATTTATAGCAAAACCAAATTCAGCAATGCCAAAACACAAACGTTGTTCGTTGAAGCGCAAAGTTATCATGCAAAAATTGAAGGCTGGCTTAAAAATAATTTTAATCCTTATTTAAAACTTTATGCCATTCGGATTGGCTTGATAGCAAACCATCAGAACAATAATTTTAATTCGGTTTTCCATCTGCTTACCAACTACCAGCTTCTGCTTGAAAATTATCCGTTTCTGGCAGGCAAACAAACGGTTCTTGACCTGCATCACCAGTTTGCGCTGTATTACCGAAATGTAAAACAGTTGGAACAAGCGCTTGATCAAGTGAATAAATGCCTGCAATTAAGTTTGTATCAGGCTTTCAACCGGTTTCTTATTCAGGAAATTCACTTCGATATATTACTAAAAATGGAAGCATACCACGAAGCCCTGCTTTTACTTAACGAAGTAATGTTGCAGGCGCAGTTTCCCTTTCTCGATCCTTACGACAAATCGGTTTGGGCCCTACGCGAAGCCTATTTGTATTTTATATTTTATGCTACACACAAAGAAAGCCCCATTCAACAACTGACCAATTTTGCCCATGGTATTGATATAAACCGTTTTCTGGATCAGACTAAAAAATCGGCCAAGGATAAATACGGACATAACATCAGTTTGCTGCTTATCCGCTTACAGCTTTTACTGATAAAAGACCCTAAACGCATTGAATACGAGGGCAACAATTTAATGGTTTATTTTCATCGGTACATGAAAGCATTGCCCGACCAGCGTACCCTGTTATTTTTTAAAAGCCTTTCGAAGCTGGCTGCCCAGGGATTTTTACCAGAGCAGGTAAAACAAACCGAGGAAAACCTTTTAAAAGAACTGCATCAACTCGACACACATTATGATACCAATGAACTTATTCCCTATCCTGTTTTCTGGCAGCTCACCAAACAATTAATCCAGGGCAATTAGTACACCTAATAACATAAAAAACACAGGATTTAGTTCCTTTTATATTCCTCGCACCAAGGTGCAGAGAACCGAGTTTACGAGCCAGGTGAAGCCAACCGAGGACGAAGGACGAGTTCAGCGAAGTTAATAAGACCTGCAGATCCCGATTGCTCCCGACTACGGTACGGGACAGGTTCGCAATCGGGATCAGTTCGACTTAGTAATTTCTGTTCACTATCATTCCTGAAATCACAGTCTCACTGAATTAAAAACGGTAACCGGCTTTTTGAAGGTCGTTCAGGTTATTGATGGGTTTTTCGGGTTTTAATTGTTTGGCCAGATGCTGATAAATCTTAATCCGTATTTGCTTGGCTTCGCGGGTATCCATTCGGTCGAAGGAATGCCCCCCGGGAACGGACTGAAAAATCTCATAGTCAAACTTTTTACCTTCGGCTTTCAACGATTTAATCAGGTGCTCCACTTCGAGCACATTCACATCGTCATCGCTGGTATTGGTATGTATCAGCAAAGGCGTGTTTTTAAATTTATGGACATTCCAGGCCGGTGAACGCCTGCGGTATTCCTGCACATTTTCATGTGCCGTTTGACCAATGTGATAACTGGCCGAGTACAGGTCACGGTATTCGTCGGTGTAATAACCCATGCGGCTGATTAAATCGCTTACAGGAACTCCGGCAAAAGCTACCTGAAATGCTTCGGGATGATCAAAAATATTCATCAGCGTTATTAGTCCGCCATGACTCCAGCCCATAATACCCACGCGGTTTTTATCGATAAAAGAGTAATTTTCAATCATGTAATTACGGCTGGCAAAAACATCTTCTACTTCAAGCCCACCATAATCAATGTTTTGATAATGGCCCTTACCGTAGCCAGTGCTTCCACGATACTCTGCAGCAACCACCACATATCCCTGGCTTACCAGCTCGCGCACTATATGGGTATAGTAGGTAGTAAAATCGGCATGAACGCCACCATGAGGAAGTACAATCAAAGGATATTTTTTCGATACATCGAGATTTTTAGGGAAAAACGTATAGGACCAAAACTTGATGGGATTTCCATAACCCATAGCTGTGGTGTTTTTGTCGTTCCAGTGAGCCGGGCCGTAAATATATAATTTATCGATATGGGCCACATCGCCCAGTTTCTGATACCACAATAAATCGTCCACCATTTTTTCGAGACGATCGAGTCGGTGTTCCAGGTTCTCACTGTTCGAACGGATTTCTTTTAATTCGCTACTAACCGGTGTTTGCTCCTGGGCCGATACCCCGGACATTGATACATAAATAGAAAAAAGGATGAAGGCAATAACGTTTCTCATAGTTTTAAATTTTGTAAGCTGAGTTCAAATTTAAAAAACAATTCGGAATTATTGGTTCAGAATCAAGGAAGCGCTAAAAGGGATAAAAGTATTTAAAGTTCATCAAGTGACTAAAGTACTTAATATTCATCAGGTGGCTAAAGGACTCAAACAGCCTTGCCTTAGTCTATTACACCAAAGCTTTAGTCGGGAACATCGAAGCTTTAGTTGACAATATCGAAATCCGTTCCGGGAACATCGAAGCCTTAGTCGGAAGCATCGAAGCCTTTTCCGAGAACATCGAAGCCTTAGTCAGCATCACCAAAGCCTTTTCCGGGAACACCGAAATCTTACTCGGGAACATCAATGCTTTAGTTGAAAAGACCCTTAGTGTTTTTGAGAACACACGAACTTTAGTTAAGAAGACCAAAGGTAATTTTGATAACACAAGAGCCTTAGTTGAGAACATCGAAGGTAGTTCCGGGAACATCAATTAACAATGAGCAATAAACAATGAGCAATGGGCAATTAACAATAGAACAATGAATGAGTGAATAATGTGTAAGCAGTTGACAGGTTTCCAGTCTCTATTCATTAGTCTATCATCTGAAATCTTCAATCTAAAACCAAAAATCGCACATCGTTAATTTGAATGCTCTTTAGTCTTTGGTCTTTAGTCTATTGTCTAATATTCGGATTTTTCTTATCCAAAAGCTAGCATCCCTGTATTTTCTGAAAGTTCCAGAGCCAAATTCCTTTTTTTTAAGCCCCATTATTAAGGTTTAATACGAACTATTGAACGCAAAATATGCACACTTTACTGCGTGCTGTGCATTCATAATTAACCACTTAAAGGCGGGTTCGAACGTTTGAATGTATTGTTCGATAAATTTGCAATAGGCTGATAACAAGCTTGGTGTGTTTTGAACCTATCTATTTTATTCTATCTTTGCTGTCTGTATTAACCAAAATGTTCATGTATGAAAAAAATTTTTACATTAATACTTGCCGCGGCTACCTGCGGACAATTATTTGCAGGAGGTATTGTTACCAATACCAATCAAAGTGCACAGTTTGTTCGAATGCTGTCGCGTAATGCATCAACCCAAATCGATGCCGTTTATTTTAACCCGGCCGGTGTAGTTCGTATGGATGATGGTTTCCATTTTTCATTGCACAACCAAACCATCTTTCAAACAAAAACGGTAACCACTACTTTTCCCTTAAACAACAAGGAATTTGTTGGTGATGTTAAAGCCCCCTTATTTCCTTCATTTTTTGCCGTTTACAAAAAAGACAAATTAGGCATCTCTTTTGGATTTGGACCCAATGGCGGTGGTGGTTCAGCTGAATATGCAGGCGGTTTGCCTTCATTCGAAATGCTGGTTTCACAAATACCCGGACAAATGACAGCCGCAGGTATTGCAACCGATGCGTATGATGCCAATATTTATTTTGATGGAAGTTCGGTTTACTGGGGATCGCAATTAAACGTAAGCTATGCAATTAATGATATGCTTTCAGTTGCTGCGGGTGTACGCATGATTAATGCCAAAAATAACTATCAAGGTTACATAAAAGACATCATGGTAAACCCAATGCACCCATTAAACACCGCTGGTGCCGGAAATTTGGTTTCTGCCCCTGCTTTTTTTAATATTATTGCTACTGCTTCCACGGGTGCTGCAAGCAATGTTGATCAATTAGCTCAGGGTGGAGTTCCTAATCTCGAATATGCAAGAGATAATAGTATTATTACTCCCGAACAGTACGCCCAACTTACTGGTGGATTAGGTGCTAATTATACTCCAGGAATGGCGCTTTCAACAGTTTCAGCCATGTATAACGGAGCTGCTGCTTTAGCTACTCAAAATGCCGCTGCAACCAGCGATATTGAAGTAGAAACCACCCAAACCGGAATGGCATTTACCCCAATTTTCAGTGCGCAATTCTCGCCCAACGACAAACTGGATATTGCCATTAAGTACGAATTAAACACCAGTTTAACCTTAACCAACGATACCAAAAAAGATTATGCCGGTATGTTTAAGCACGACTCCAGCTTTAGAGCCGACATGCCAGCTATATTAGCGATTGGTGTAGGTTACAAAATCAGTGATAAATTCCGTACCCAGTTATCATTTAATAACTACTTCGATAAACAAGCCAACTGGGAAGGCCGCGAAGACAAGGTTGATAAAAACCTTTGGGAAGCTGCTTTGGGATTTGAATACGACATTAACGACATGTTTACTGCCAGTATAGGTTTTATGCGGGGTGTTACCGGTGTAAGTGACGAATACCAAACCGATTTAAGCTACAGTAACTCATCGACCACTATTGGTTTGGGAGTTCAGATTAAACCTATGGAAAACCTGTCGATCGACCTAGGAGGATTGTATGTAATGTATGATGATCATTCTGTAGATTATTTAAGCGGAACTCCTTATGCATACAATATGAATTATGCAAAAACTACTACAACCCTGGGAATTGGTGTAAACTACAAATTCTAAGAAACACAAAATAAAAAAATACAAAGGCTGGCCTTAGGGCTGGCCTTTTTGCATTAAAAAAAACGGGTTATTAGCCGGCAAATGCTACATTTGTGGTTTACGTTTTTTTATGGCTATTTTTTTACAACTGGCCCCAATGCAGGCCATGACCGACATTCACT
Organism: Bacteroidetes bacterium HGW-Bacteroidetes-4; assembly: GCA_002840905.1. GTDB lineage: Bacteria > Bacteroidota > Bacteroidia > Bacteroidales > SZUA-534 > GWE2-40-63. The sequence goes on from PHDD01000015.1 coordinate 22,990, forward strand.
TTATGAATACCTACCATCGGATTTTCGGCGGATTTACCGAAATGATGGCGCCTTACCTTATGGCCAGCAACAACTCGCCCATTAAGGTTAAAAACCTTCAAAAATACTACAGTCAGCTGAATCCTGAGATTTCGCTGATTCCGCAATTGCTCAGCAATGATGCAGCAGGAATGCTCCACTTTGCCAGCCTGCTTTCGGACCTGGGGTTTAATAAAATTAACTGGAATCTGGGTTGTCCCTATCCTTTTGTTACAAAAAAACAACGGGGCTCGGGCTTACTGCCCTTTCCCCACCGCATCGACGAAATTCTGGAACATATTATTCCACATGTGAAAGCCAAATTATCGATTAAAATCAGACTGGGACTAAATGATAAAAACGAAATTATTCCTATTATTCCTATCCTTAATAAATATCCGCTGGCCGAGGTGATTATCCACCCGCGTACCGCGGCTCAATTGTATGGTGGAACAACCGATAAAGCATTCTTTGCTGAGGTATTCCCTCAAATTAAGCACCCTGTAATCTACAACGGCGACATTATCCGGAAAGAACAGGTAAGCGAAATGGAAAAAGAATTTAAAGGCATAAAAGGCTATATGATTGGCCGGGGTGCCTTTATCAATCCCTTTATTACCAATCAGGTAAATGGCATGGAATTTACCCGTTCCGAAGCACTGGCCAAGTACCGCGAATTTTATTTTGAATTGCATCACCATTATAAAAGCAAGTCGGTAAACACCCTGGGCTTTTTGAGTCATATGAAAGAATTGTGGAGCTATTTCAGTCAATCATTCGAAAAAGGGGATAGTTATTTTTTTGCGCTGCGATCCATAAACGATGCAACCGTTTTTGAACAAACTGTTGAAAATATATTTAAAACGGCAACTCTTACCTATTAATTTGCGGCACTTAAAATTTTTATTCAGCTTTGCATCGCAATTAAAAACCGACAGAAAACTGTCAGCTGTTGATATTTCATGAGAGATTTAACCATAGGAAAAGAAGGACTGCTCATTTTTCGCTTTGCACTACCCATGCTGCTGGGTAATGTGTTTCAGCAATTCTATAATATTGCCGACAGTATTATTGTGGGCAATGTGCTGGGTAAAGATGCCCTGGCATCGGTGGGGGCCTCGTTTCCCATTATTTTTGCCTTGATTTCGTTAATAATTGGTGTGGGCAGTGGTTTTGGAATTGTTATTTCGCAGTATTATGGAGCCAAGGACATTGAAAAGGTAAAACGTGCTATATCAACCATGTTTATTGGCCTGGGTTTATTGTCGATATTCATGAGTGTTTTGGGAATTTCGATAAGCACCTGGCTTTTTCGCCTGCTCGATTTGCCCGAAAACTTATTACCACAAGCTACTACTTACCTCAATATTTACCTGCTGGGAACCATTACCATGTTTGGATTCAATGGCATAAGTTCAGTACTGCGAGGACTGGGCGATTCCAAAACGCCCCTGGTGTTTTTAATTGTTGCCACCCTAATGAATATTGGACTCGATCTGTTGTTTATTCTGGTGCTCGATATGGGGATTGCAGGTGCAGCCTGGGCTACCGTAATTTCGCAAACAGGGGCCTTCATTACCGGTGTAATTTATCTGAATAAAACCCACCCCATCATCCATTTCAATCTTAAAAACATGGAGTTTGACTGGGAGATTTTCCGACAAGGCGTACGGATTGGATTACCTTCGGGGTTGCAACAAACTTTTGTTGCTATGGGAATGATGGCACTTATGGGCATTGTAAACAGCTTTGGAACCAATGTTATTGCTGCCTATAGTGTGGGTAGCCGTATCGACTCATTTGTTTCATTGCCTGCCATGGCATTTTCAGCAGCTCTGGCTACATTTACCGGACAAAACCTGGGAGCCGGAAAAGATGAACGGCTTAAAAAGGGGCTCATCTCCACCCTGTTTATGGCCGGTGTATTTGGCATATTAATAACTGTCTTAATTATCACTTTCCGTACCCAACTGGTGGGTCTGTTTAACAGCGACCCCGACGTAATTCGCATTGGTTCAGAATACCTGACCATTGTAAATATTTTTTACCTGGTATTTGTATTGATGTTTGTAATGTACGGTGCTTTGCGAGGTGCCGGAGCCACCTTAATACCTATGTTTATCAGCGTATTATCCCTTTGGCTGATACGTGTTCCCTTAGCTGCCATTTTATCAAAAACCTACAACGAAACCGGTATATGGTGGGCTGTACCCATTGCCTGGACCTTTGGATTAAGCGGAGCTTTTATTTATTATCTTTCGGGAAAATGGAAAGGTAAATCGGTTACCCGCCCAAAATTTATTGAGACAGAATAATTAATTAACAAGTTACCTACTATGGAATCCATCCGCGAATTATACCGCATTGGTAAAGGGCCATCGAGCAGCCATACCATGGGGCCAAAAAATGCCGCCGAACAGTTTTTACAACAAGTTCCCGATTCCGCAAACTATGTAGTTACCCTTTATGGCAGCCTGGCGGCTACCGGAAAAGGCCACCTTACCGGAGTTGCCATTGAAGAAACATTTGCAAAAAAAAACATGGAGTTGGTGTGGGAACCGACCACCTTTTTACCCAAGCACCCCAATGCCTTAAAATTTGAGGCTTTTGATGATGAAAGTAAGCTCCTCTCCACATGGACTGCTTACTCCATTGGTGGAGGAGCCATTGTTGACGACACCAGTGAAAGGGCCAGCGAAAGCATTTATCCATTGACTACCATGAAAGAGATACTGACATGGTGTGAGAAAAATGGAAAACAATTGTGGGAATATGTGGAACTGTACGAAGGAAAAGACCTGTGGATTTTTTTGGATGAAATATGGAAACAGATGGTACAATCCATTAAAAATGGATTGAGCAAAGAAGGAACCCTGCCGGGAGAACTTCACCTGGCTCGTAAAGCCGCTGTAATAAAAACCAAAGCCAATAGTTTTAACTTACCGCAGAAACGACGATCATAACTTTTTTCGTATGCTCTGGCGGTTTCTGAAGAAAATGCCGGCGGAGGAATAATTGTAACCGCTCCCACCTGCGGAGCTTGTGGCGCCCTACCTGCTGTATTGTATTACCAAAAGGAGTTGAACAAACTAACCAACGAGCAAATTTTAAAAGCGCTGGCCACTGCCGGATTGATTGGGAACCTTGTAAAATTCAATGCCTCTATTTCGGGTGCTGAAGCCGGTTGCCAGGCTGAAATTGGAACAGCATGCGCTATGGCCTCAGGGGCTGCCACACAATTACTGGGCGGTTCCATTCATCAGATTGAATATGCCGCTGAAATGGGTATTGAGCACCATTTGGGGCTCACCTGCGACCCACTTTACGGATTGGTACAGATTCCCTGTATTGAACGCAATGCTTTTGCAGCTTCGCGTTCACTTAACCATGCTGCCTATGCCTTGGTATCGGATGGCCGGCATATTATTTCGTTCGACAAAGTGGTTAAAACCCTAAAACAAACCGGTTACGATTTACCCTCGCTATATAAAGAAACCTCGTTGGGAGGCCTGGCTATTTTCGGGAAAGAGGATTAGCTTAAATGGAACTGTTCTATTGGCTACAACAAAGAAATATTATCACCAACCTTTACTTTGTCTCATGATAACACAGAAGGGAAAACCTACCTGAGGCAGGAGAATAAAACTTTACCCGCGGAAGGTTTTCCAATTAATAAGAATTATTGTCTGAAAGCTGAAGCCTGTTGCACGTTAATTGCTTTGGCCAGTTGTTTGGCCTGCTCGTGCGAAATTTCGCCGGTAAAACACATTATTATCAGCTCATCGGGCTCCACAACGGTCATTATAAGTTCTTCCACAAACTTGCCGTTATCGTTAACCAGAAAAGTTATTTCGGTGTCTCCGTCGTTTATTACCATAAGCTCCTTATACAAATCTTCAGGCAAGCTTTGGTTCAGATCGAGCAGGGTATTATTGGTTACCTGGTCGATAATCAGAAAACTCAAATCGTCGAGATCCTTTAAAAATTCCTTTACTTCCTTGTTTTCAACTTTATCGATAAAAAAGGAAGCAACTCCGGCGGGAACTTTAAAACTAATTGTTTTATCTGCTTTCCGGTACTCCCGGTAAAAATCTTTGTATTCTTTAGCTGAAAGCCCGGCTGTACTTAATAACGAAAGCAGGAGGGCTAAAACCAGTGTGCCAATTGTTTTCATAATAGTAGTTTTAAGGTTAAAAAGTTAATTACCGGAACCTGACTTTCAGGCTCCGGTTTTTGGTTTTAAGGGTCAGTGCTATTTATTCTTTTCTTCTTCAACTTTTTCAAGATGCTCAAAGCCTTTAACATTCATGGTTTTTGACATTTTTGCAATCTGATTCAGGTTGATGTCGCCTTCGAAGAAAAGCAATACGGGTTCGTTGGGATCTTTAACAATCATCACAAATTCAACTATTTTCCCGTTCGATTCGCGAACTTTAAAAACAATCTCTTCGGTTCCCTCTTTAACAATCATAAAGTCGTTATACAGGTTAGTCGGCAGAGCTTTCTGAATCTCATTGTAAAAGGACTGGTGCATTTCGTTGCCCAATTGTTTGCTTACCGTCAGAATCTTAATTCCTTTGATACTTTTAGTCAGGTTCTTCAAATCGGGATCCGATTTATCGGAAATTTTGGCAAACAAATCGAACATGTAGCTGGTGATGTAAACCGAAGTGTAGCCTTCTTTGCCCGAATATTTTTCGAACAGGGTGTTTAACTGTGATTCCTGGGCCATGCTTAGCATGGGTAAAAGTGCTAACAGGATTACGATTAATTTTTTCATTTTACTTGATTTTTAAAGCCTGCCCAACGGCAGGCGGGGTTAATAACTATTTTCTTACAATTAATAAATCGGCCGGTTTGTTTAATTTTTCCATGTAATTTAAACCTGAGGTACCTTTGTTTAAATTCGATGAAAGAGTATTCATGGCCTGTTTTGAATAGGCAATTGCTTCTTGTTTGTCGGTTATGGGCTTGCCGTTAACATATGCATACACAATTTGATCCTGTGGATTGCTAAGCATAAAAAGCATGGCAAAAGCAATGAGCGAGGCGGCTACGGCGGTGGTCAAACCAAAGTAAACTTTGCGTACTTTATGGGATTTATGCTGCTCAATCAGCTTATCAAAATCGATGTTTACGGTTTCCTTTGCTTCGTCATCGTAAAGCGAAAACATGGACTGGGCTTCCAGCAGTTCGGCATCGCTTCCCACATATAATTTCAGTAAGTTGCGCAGTTGCCTGTCTTCCTGTTTCGAGGTTTGCCCCTCGTAATATTTCTCCAGTAATTGTTTCATATCAGACCGTTCCATAACTCATAATATTTTTTATTTCTTCTCTAACTTTTTTTCTTGCTCTTGATAAATTAACCCGGATGGTTTCAATACTCATAGCAACCAACGGAGCAATTTCTTCAAAATCATAATCTTCAACATCGCGCAAATGAATAATGGTTTTCTGCGGCTCGGGCAATTGATTAATAATTTGTTTAATCTGCAAGCTCAAATCCTTTGTTTCCAAATCGTAGGCGCCAATTACCGTGTCTTTATGGTATTTAATGTCGTTGCTTTTGTTAAACCGGGTATTTTTACGCCGGGCTTTGTCCAGACTCATGTTTTTAACCGTAGTCATGGCAAGCGCTTCCAGATTATTGTAATGAGGTAGTTCATCGCGCATATTCCAGAATTTTAAAAGAACATCCTGCACCACATCCTGTGCTTCGGTTTCATCGTTAAGGATTCGCTTAGAAAAACGGTAAAGTTTATCTTTCAGAACAAATACCTTTACTTTAAATTCTTCGCTATCCATTTTTTGTATCGTTATTTTTGTTTTACAAGCCGAAGACGCAACAATCTTAATTTTATAACACCCCAATCTTAAAAAAATGGTTTTTTTCTTTTTATTGTATTGACAACTTATTCTATTCCATTGTATTTGTGATTTTTATAGGATTATTGTAAAAGTTAATTTCGAATAGTAAAAAACTAAAAATACGTAATTCCCAACATTTGCAAACCAAATTCAAATTCAAAAAAGACGATGTTCTTTAATTTGAACAGAATTTCCCTTAATTTTGATGCAGAAAATAAAAGTGATGCAGAATCTGATTTATATAATACTTTTGCTATGGTTGGGAACAGCATGTCAAAATAACCCTCAAAAGGTTAATAACAAGCCACATGCCTATGAATTGACACAAAACATAAAAGCATGTAAAATTTACAGTTCCGATTTTGCCATTCTTAATCCCAACGAAAGAGGAAGCCTGATTCAGGAATTCCGTTTCAGTAATAAAGGTTATGTAAATGAACTGATTCGCTACGATATGAATGGTGAAATCCTGGCCCGGTTCGACATCACAGGCGAAAACACACCTTTTCCCTTACCCGGAGCAAAGGAATATATGGATACCGTACTTACGGTGATAGAATTCGATAAACTGGGAGCCATAAAGCATAAAGAAATCCGCAGCTACAATGCTGATGGATTTTTAATTGAAGTAAATATAAGGGATGCCGATAATAGCCTTATCAACAAAAACACCTATGAATACCATCCCAACGGTCTAATTCATAAAGATATTTATTGGGATACAGAACTGGATAAGCCCAAACAAATTATCTGGTACGAATATGAATTTATTACGAACTAATTTTATGAGTATCGACCAACGATTTCAATTCACATTTTGAGGTACAACCGGAACAACCATCAGCGCACGAGCGTTGATTACGTGCGAATAATTTCTGTACCAGTTTTTTTCCGGCAATAAAAAATGCCACTCCCAGAATTATAAAAGTTATTATATTAAATACAAGTGTTTCCATTGTTATTCTCCTTTATTGTTTACTAAAACAATTGATTTAATTAATGGTTCGGATTATACAAAAAACCGGCTCCCTACCTGGTAAACAACATACGAAAGTATCCAGGCAATTCCGGTGGTGTAGGTCACCATAAACAATGCCCAGCGCCAGCGGCCCGATTCTTTGGCAATAGCACTGATTACCCCTACGCAAGGTGAATAAATTAGCACAAATATCAGAAATGCCAGTGCAATTACCGGAGTCAAAGCAGCCTGACCGGCTTTTGGGCCGGTTTCGTATTTCAGGTTGCGCAAACTCTCCACCATTTTTTGCGCATCTTCGCTTTCGCCGTTATTGGTTTGCAATAAAACACCCAAAGTGCTCACCACAACCTCTTTAGCTGCCGTTCCGCTTAAAAGGGCAATTCCCATACGCCATTCAAAACCCAGCGGACGAATGGCCGGTTCAATAAAATGTCCGATGCGGCCCAGCCAGCTTTTTTCGAGTTGCTCGCTTGCCATCTGGTTTTGAATTTGAACCTTTTGAAATTGCAATGCTGCTATCTCAGTTTCGTCCAATGGAACATGCAATTGGGTTTCAATAAACTCCAATTGCTGGGCGTAATCTTTACTGTAAATTACTTCGCGGGGGAAATAGCCCAAAGCCCATATTATAATAACCGCAATCAGAATTACCCCGCCAACTTTCTGTACGTATTGCGCCGATTTGTCCCACATGTGTTTTACTGTCGATTTTAACGATGGAATTCGGTAAGGTGGCAACTCCATTACAAAAGGTGCTTCTTTGGTTTTAAACAAAGTTTTATTGAACAGGTGCGCCGTACCCACAGCCAACAGAATCCCGGTAAGGTAAAGACTGATTAAAACCAGGGTTGGATTCTCAGGAAAAAACGCTCCGATAAAGAGAATATAAACCGGCAATCGTGCACTACACGACATAAAGGGTGTTATAAGCATGGTTAGCAAACGGTCGGTGCGGTTCCGGATAGTTCGGGTTGCCATTATGGCAGGCACATTACACCCAAATCCCATAATTAAAGGAATGAAAGAGCGGCCATGCAAACCAATTTTATGCATTACCTTGTCCATCATAAACGCTGCACGGGCCATATAGCCGGTATCTTCCATAAAGGAAATAAACAAAAATAGAATAATGATATTGGGTAGAAATACCAGTACACTGCCCACTCCACTAATTATTCCATCGGTAAGCAAATCGTTAAACATTCCCTGGGGCAGCGTTTCTTTTAAAAGACCATTTAAATAGCTGAAGCCCATATCAATCCAGTCCATTGGATAGCTACCCAGCGTAAAGGTACTATAGAACATTATGAACATGAAAAATAAAAACAAAGGAACTCCCAATATATGATTGGTTAGTATCTTATCGATGGCGTTGGTATAATGCCAACGTTTTGATTCTCCTTGCTTCAGTGTTTCTTTTAAAGCCCCACTGATAAAACCGTATTTGGCATCGGTAATAATGGCTTCAGTGTTTTCGCTAAACAAACTTTCAATTCGCGATACTTCTTTGTAAGTGGTTTTTAACACTTCTTTATTATCACTGTGCCTTGAAACAAAGCGAATCGCATGTCCATCCTGTTCAAGCAGTTTAACCGACAAGAATCTTGGCGACATGGCTGATATCAAATGCTTATCGTCCTTAATGTGCTGACGGATTTCTTTAATCGATTGCTCCACTTCTTTTCCATAATTAATATGGATGTGCCTTACATTGGGGTCGCGGTTTTCATAAACATCAATTATTTTATGGAACAATTCATTAATCCCCTGGCCTTTTGTAGCTACTGTTGGAATAATAGGAATACCGAGCAATTTGCTGAGCTTTTTAATATCGAGCAAGGTTCCTGAATTCTCCAAATCGTCGTACATGTTTAACGCAATAACTACTTTAATGTCCATGTCGATGAGCTGTGTGGTAAGGTAAAGATTCCGCTCCAGGTTCGATGCATCGACCACATTAACCACAATATCGGGGTTGTTGTGAAAAATATGCTTGCGAACGTAAAGCTCCTCCGGTGTGTAGGCGGTAAGTGAATAAGTTCCGGGCAAATCAAACAACTCAAAATGGTAGCCTTGAAACGTATATTTATTTTGTTTGGCTTCGACAGTTACGCCGCTGTAATTTCCCACATGTTCTTTTGCACCAGAAACATAATTAAAAAGCGATGTTTTTCCGCAATTCGGATTCCCCACAAAAGCCACGCTAATCTTTTTACTGTGTTGGTTAACCGAAGTCTTTATTTTTTCGAGATCGATAATTCCTTCGTATTGTATTTCGGGCAACGAAGCGGCAATACTGGGAGTAATAACCTCAATTAAATGAGCCTCCGACGGACGCAGCGACACGTGATAACCCATTACATTGTACTCGACAGGTCCCCGAAAAGGAGTTTTTTTTATCACCTCAACCAATTGTCCTTTCACAAAGCCCATCTCCATAATGCGCTTGCGGAATGAACCATAGCCTTTTACTTTAACAATTACGGCTTTTTCGCCGGCATTTATATCTGAAAGATTCATAATTAACTGCTTCAAATGCCGGATTTATTTCTTTGAAATCCCCCGGCATATTAACGCTGCAAAAATAGTGTTTTTTATTTATTTAGAATGATTTAAAATAAGATTCTTATTATGACAGATCGCAGCTTTTAAGCAATTATTTTGGCAGTATTTTTGTTTTATAAAGCACTTTGCTTGTTTAGTTTTGTTACCTTACAGAAATCTTTGAAACCATGGAAGACAATTTATACGACAAACTAAAGTCGCTCACCGGAAAATTTCCGGACAAATTAAATATTTTAGAAGAACAAATCGACGTAAAACTCCAGATGGAGTATTTTAAACATTCCAGCAAGCTAAAAAAGAAAACGGAAGTTGCTGTTGGTTTAACGCTTAATGATTTACCCGATATTTACGCCCCGGAACACACCAATGAAAGTATTAAAGAACAGTTGATAAAGCTGGCATCGATGGACGATCCCAAAGCCTACCGGATTATTGAAGACTATTTAAAGAATGGCCGTCCCGAACTCCGAGACTGGACCCTTTTGGCACAGCAAGAAAGTAAAATGCTACTCGAAAGTTCCCTGCTCGACGAGAATCAGATTTTTATAAGTACCGGATTGGGGGGTCGTGGAAACATGCTCCGTTATTTTATTGTATTTATTGGCGAAGAACCCCATGAATTCAATGAATTTCAAAAAAACATTATTTCATCGGAGTTTAGTTTTGCTTTAAAAAACAACCAGTCGGAGTTAGAAAAAATTACTTTTGATGACAATCTGGCTACCCTTTTGGTATTAATTCCTTTTGAAGTGCCGTTTCAAAAAGTTTTTCGCGATGCCATTACCGAATGCAATAATTACGGAAATTTTTTAAAACCCAATTTTTTGGTAACCAATGTAAAAACATTAACTACCCAGGAGATTCACGACTTTATTCAACATAACGAATTGCCTGACTCCAACGACTTCGACAATTTATCACTAAACCCCGAATCGGATGAAACATAAAATTAACCTGGCGCTCCAGGTTTTACCCAGAGCAACAGATAAAGACAGTTATACTTTGGTTGATGAGGCCATTGAAATTATTAAACAATCAGGTTTAAACTACCGGGTATGCCCTTTTGAAACAGTTATCGAAGGTTATTACGATGAGTTAATGGAAGTGGTAAAAAAAGTTCACGAGGCTTGTTATGCTGCCGGAACTGAAACCATGATGACTTACATAAAAATTCAATCGTCGGCTCAAAACCATGTTACTATCGATAACAAAATGGAAAAATACGATAACCAATAGCGTACCCTGCCATGATAAAACATATTGTACTTTGGAAGCTAAAAGAACAGCATAACGGAAAAACAAAAGGAACACTGGCCAACGAAATGACCAGCCGCCTGCTGGAACTTAAAAAGCTAATTCCTGAAATAAAATTTATGGAGGTAGGCCGGAATGTAATTTACCCGGAACAGAATCACGATTTGGTTTTGGTAAGCGAGTTTAACAGTTTAGCCGATTTAGAGTTATATGCCACCCATCCGGAACATCTTAAAGTGGTAGCCTTTGTAAAAGAAATAGTCACCAGCCGGGCGGCTATTGATTACGAATTATAAAAAAGCCGGATTAACCGGCTTTTTAAACTATTTTTTTTCTTGTAAATCTTCAAATGCTACATCGGTAAACTCACTGGCTTCAATAGTATCTGAAGCCTCCAACTCAGGTTGATTTTTTCTGATGTATGCTACAACCTCATTCAGGCCTTCGGCAAATTTTTCAAAATCTTCTTTGTACAAAAATAATTTGTGCTTTTCAAAAGTAAACCTGCCATCGGTTTCAAAGCGCTTTTTACTTTCGGTAATGGTTAAATAATAATCATTCCGTTTGGTTGCTTTTACATCGAAGAAATAAGTTCTTTTTCCTGCTCTAACCGATTTTGAAAAAATCTCATCCCTTTCTTTTCCATTGTCATTCTTGTCAAATCCTTCCATCATCAAATACACATTATATTTAGTAAACTCCGTTGGTAAATTAAAGCTATTATTGTAAACAAACTATTACCGGCACACATAAAATGCCATTTCAAATAAACACAATACTTTTTCAAAATCAAAATAAAATGATTTAATCCTTTAAAGCCAAGCAAAAAATCTTTAATTTTGCCCGCGATAAATTAGTTCTGAAACTATTAAGGCTCTTTAAATAAATGATTAGTAGAAGGTTGTTGAGAATTAAAGTACTCCATATTTTATATGCTTACTTTAATAGTAACGATGAGGGGTTAGCCCGATACGAAAAAGATCTCTTTTACAGCATCGAGAAATCGTATGATTTGTACCACCTGTTCTTTGTATTATTACTTGATGTAAAAGAATACGCAGTCTCCAAAATTGAATTAGCTAAAAACAAGCGAATCCCAACCCGGGAAGATTTAGATCCAAATATGCGGTTTGTCGAAAACCGAATCATCAAACAGTTAATGAGCACCAACCGGTTGTACCGCTATATCGATGAGCGGAAACTTAATTGGGCATATCATCCCGAATTAATAAAGCGGGTTTATAACGACATGCTTGAATCGGAATCGTATGCCAGCTACATGCAATCGGCCGAAAACACATACAAGAGAGATAAAGAATTCATCATTACTTTTTTCTCAGAGTATCTGGTAAATTCCGATTTGTTGTACCAGATTCTTGAAGAACATTCCATTTTTTGGAACGACGACATTGAGTTCGTTCTCAGCATGAATATTAAAACCATTGAGCGGGCCAAAGCCGGACAAGTTGACATTAATCTTTTTCAATTATTTAAAAACGAAGAAGATAAAGAATTTGCAAAAAAACTGCTCCGCATGGTGGTTTTAAATCATCAGGCTAACTCTGACCTAATTCAGGAAAATATAAAAAACTGGGATGTTGACCGTATTGCCCAAATGGATTTACTGGTAATGGAAATGGCCGTTACCGAGATACTGCAATTCCCAAGTATCCCAATAAAAGTAAGCTTTAACGAATACATTGAACTGGTTAAGTTTTACAGCACCAACCGTAGCAACGCTTTTGTAAACGGAGTACTCGATAAAATTATTAACCAGCTTAAAGCCGATGGCAAAGTGCAAAAAGCCGGCCGGGGTTTGATGGAATAAAAAATCGGTTCAATATTTGTATCAAAAGCAAACGTAAATTAAAAAATAGTTAAAGCCAATGAATCGGATTGTTTTATTCTTACTTGTGATAGCAAGCCATACCAGTTCCTGCAAACCGGGAAATCATTCCAAAGAAAGCAGCCAATCGGGCAACATAATAAATAACAATTCGCTGGAAAACCGAAATTCTGACACCAGTGCATTGCCAATTATTCAGTTTGAAAAAACAGCGCACAATTTTGGACAAATCATACAAGGCGAAAAAGTATCCTACACTTTTACATTTAAAAATATTGGACAGGGCGATTTAATTATAAAAGATGCTATTGCTTCATGTGGCTGCACAGTTCCCAAATATAGTCGGAAACCCATAAAATCGGGAGAAGAAGGCAGGCTGGAAGTAATTTTCGACAGCAATAACCGTAGCGGAAAACAATTAAAAACGGTAACCGTATGGACCAATTGTAAACCAGAACAAATCAGGCTTCAACTAAGCGCTGAAATACAAGTACTTAATAAATAATAATTATAAACATGAATGTATTAACTTTTTTCCTGATGCAGCCAAGTGGCGAACAAGCAAGTCCACTGGGTTCTTTATTACCTTTGGTATTAATCATTGCCATTTTCTACTTTTTCATGATCCGTCCTCAAATGAAAAGGCAAAAAGAGGTGCGCCAATTCCGCGAAGGAATTAAAAAAGGCGACAAAGTACTAACCGTAGGCGGAATTTACGGTAAAGTGTCGGAAGTAAAAGACACCACCGTAATTCTCGAAATTGCCGATGGTATAAGAATTAAAGTAGATAAAGCCGGCTTAGTAAAAGACAACTCTGACCTTGGTACCGAAACAGCCAAGTAAATTTTATTGAATAATACCACCCGCAGGCTTTTTGTTTTTGTCCGTTTCGTAGTACAGATAAGAAATATTTGTATTTTTGGATTCAAACAAAGAGCTTTCGGGTTTTTTATTTTTTTCCAAATCAATACCTGTCAACGTTGAGTAAATTTAGGCTACATAAAATTCGGCAGTTTATAAAAATTCGCATTTTTTATCGCATCGACCGTAAAATACTGATATACTTAATATTTGTTGTCATATCTACGGTTTTTTGGTTTCTAAACAAACTCAACAACGAATACAATACCATTATTGAGTATCCGATCCGGTACACGCAGTTACCAAAAAATAAAATTCTGGTAAATGAGCTTCCCCAAAAATTAAAATTAAATGTTTCGGCTTACGGATACGATCTGATATTTTACAAAATATCGCCTGCTCCCTTTCCCATTGTGCTGAATCTGGAATCATTCGATGCCAATCTGGAATCGCCAAAAGTTTCAAGCTTCAAATTATTAACACGCTACGCCCGCGAAGAAATTACCAACCAATTACCCAACAACATTAATGTGCTCGATATACTTCCCGACACCCTGGTTTTTCAATTTGATAACCTGATTGACAAAAAAGTTCCAATAAAAGCTAATTTAACACTCAGTTTTGCACCACAATGCATGCAAAACGGGCCCGTTATTTTTAAACCCGACAGCCTTCTGGTAAGTGGTCCAACAAGTCTGATTGACACCTTACAGGCCATTTATACCAAACCGCAAAGTTTTAGCAAACTCGATAAAACTTTACAACGAACCATTTACTTAGAAGAAATTACCAATTTAAGAACCGAGAAAAAAAAGGTTCAGGCTACCATTCCCATTGCAAAATTTACCGAAGCATCGTTCGATGTACACATTGTACCAATAAATGTACCCGATTCGCTGGAGTTAATAACCTTCCCGAGAAGCGTTCGGATTTCAGGTCTGGTTTCGCTTGCTGACTATGATATAATTAAGGCCGATGATTTTAGAGTGCAGGCCGATTATAATAATATTGTAACACTGATTGGTCAAAAATTGCCAGTTCAGGTAATTGTTGCTCCATCGAATGTTAGAAACGTTACCTTTTTTCCTCCCAGTGTTGAATTTATTCTCGAAAAGAAACCATGATAATTGTTGGACTTACCGGAGGCATTGGCAGTGGTAAAACCTATATTGCCCAAAAATTTCAAACACTCGGTATCCCAATATACAATAGCGATATACGAGCCCGCGAACTAATGATGTTGGACAATGAGCTGATAGAAAATTTAAAACAATTATTTGGGTCCGAGGTTTATCGCAACCAAAAACTGAACAAAACGTTTATTGCAGAGCAAATTTTTAAGAACAAACAGTTGCTTCAAAAAATGAATCAACTGGTACATCCTAAGGTTCAAAACGATTTTGAACTTTGGAGTAAGCAACATACTGATGCACCTTTTATAATAAAAGAAGCTGCCATACTTATTGAAAGCGGGGCTTATAAACAATGCAACTACATTATTGTAATTCTGGCTCCCAAAACTTTACGCATGGAGCGGGTGATGAATCGCGACAACATGTCGCACGAGCAGTTTGTAAACATATTAAACAATCAGCTTAGTGACAAGGAACGATTGGAATTTGCCAACTTCACCATTCGCAACGATGGAACAGAAGAAGTGGATCAAAAGGTTAATGCGATTTACCAGCAAATTGTAAGTAAAAAGTAAACGTTAAACCCTTTATAACACAAATAAAAAAAGAAATTAAAAAATGAGTTTAGGAAAATGGATTGCCGGTGGATTAGGTTGGGCTTTTTTTGGTCCCATTGGCGGCATTGTAGGATTTTTGTTGGGTAGCGCCTTCGACGGCAATAATCAGGTTGGAATTCCCAAAGGAGCTTCGCCAAGCGGACAAACAACACGGGGCGACTTTATGGTAAGCCTTATTGTGCTTACTGCAGCTGTAATGAAAGCCGACGGAACGATAAAAAAGGCTGAGCTAGAATACGTAAAAAAATACCTTCTGCGCTCGTTTGGTCAGGAAGCAGCAACCGATGCCATACGCATGTTGCGCGATGTGCTAAAGCAGCAAATTCCGGTACAGGACATTAGCCGACAGATTGGTCAGCATCTCGATTATTCGTCGAAACTGCAACTTTTACATTACTTGTTTGGCATTTCGAGCTCCGACGGGCAAACAAAGCTCAATGAGGTAGAACTGATAAAACAAATTTCTGGATACATGGGCGTTGGAGCATCTGATTTTAATTCCATCAAATCAATGTTTTACAGCGACACCCATATTGCTTATAGTATTTTAGGACTACAACCCAATGCAACCAATGATGAAATTAAAAAAGCCTACCGGAAGATGGCTGTGGAATATCATCCCGACAAGGTGTCGTACCTGGGCGAAGACATTCAAAATTCAGCCAAAGAAAAGTTCCAAAAAATAAACGAAGCATATGAATCGCTAAAAAAAGAACGCGGGTTTGTTTAATAGCATAGGTTTAACAAAAAAACTGCAAAAAAAACAGAAACAAGACACAATGACCTATCAATTTTATAAAGGCATCGTGTAAAAACCAATCAATGTATTATATTTGCCACCTAAAATTATAAACGCTCAAATATGTTGAAAGATATTCTTGCAATTTCAGGTCAACCAGGATTATACAAACTGGTTTCGAATACAAAAAATGGAATTATTGTAGAGAATTTAGAAACCAAAAAGCGAATGCCGGCTTATGCCACTTCGAAGGTTAGTGCACTAAACGATATTGCTATTTATACGGTGAATGGTGAGGACAAACCTTTGATTGAAGTTTTTAATAACATCAGAAACAAAGAAAACGGTGGACAGGCAATTGATTCAAAATCGTCGAACGACGAACTGAAAACTTATTTTGAAACCATCATGCCCGAATACGACCAGGAAAGGGTGTATGTTTCTGATATGAAAAAAGTTGTTCAATGGTACAACCTTATTCAGAAACTCGACATGCTCCACTTGCTCGATGAAAAAGAAGAAACAGAAACCAATTCATCGGAAGAAAGCTCAGAAAAAGAATAAATTATTATAGTAAAAACATAACAAAAGCATGACCAAACAGTCGTGCTTTTGTCATTTTCAATACAACATAATTTGCCTTTATTTGTTTTTAATTACATCATTACCAAACTGAAAACTTTACCGTTATGGCTAAGCGACTTATTAGAAATTACCTGGATAAAGATTTTGAAATTACTTCTTTTCAGGACATAAAACCTTATTATAACGAACTGCTTAAACGGGAGTTAAACTCACCCGATCAGGTTTGGCAATGGTTGCTCGACCGCAGCGAACTCGAAAGTGTAATTAGCGAAGATTTGGGCTGGCGCTACATAAAAATGAACTGCCAAACAGACGATAGGCAATTAGCCGATCATTTTAACACTTTTGTTTCTGAAATTGACCCTGAAATTGCCCTGGCTGCAAACCAGCTCGATAAAAAATTTATCGATGAGCAAATTCAAAAGCACATCGATAAAGCCCGACTTTTTACCGTTATTCGTGAAACCAAAAAAGAACTCGATTTATTTCGTGAGGAGAATGTGCCACTGGAAGCAGAACTCCAAAAAATGGAACAGGAATTTGGACAAATCGCTTCAAAAATGACGGTACATTACAAAAACAAGGAATTAACCCTGCAAGAAGCTTCGAATTATTTAAAAAATACCGATCGTAACGTACGTGAAGAAATATATCACTTTATTAATAATCGTCGTCTGGCCGACACCGATACCCTAAACAATTTACTAAGCAAACTGATAAAACTCCGCCATCAGATAGCTTTAAATGCCGGGTTCAGTAATTTTCGCGATTACAAATTCAAAAGTATGGGCCGTTTTGATTACACGGTAGCCGATTGTTATAATTTCCATAGTGCGGTTGCTCACGATGTGGTTCCCATGAACGAAGATTTGTTGAAGATGAGAAAATCAAAACTTAAATTAGATACACTTCGCCCTTGGGATTTGGATGTTGATGAAGAATTAAAAGCACCACTGAACCCATTCGATACAGTTAACGATTTAATCCGAAAAACCGTGTATTGTTTTCGCGATTTGGATTTGGAATTTGGAATCTACCTGAATGAGATGGATAAAATGGGGTTCCTCAACCTCGACTCGCGTAAACATAAAGCACCCGGTGGATTTAACTACCCGCTGCACGAGAGCAACGTGCCATTTATCTTTATGAATGCTACCGGGAATCTCGACGATATGGTAACCATGCTGCACGAAGGTGGACACGCCATTCATGCTTACCTAACCTCCCATCTCGATTTGGTTCAATTTAAAGAAATCCCTTCCGAAATAGCCGAATTAGCATCAATGAGTATGGAATTGATAACTATGGATTACTGGCATCATTTTTTTGATAACGAAGCCGATTTGAGACGAGCTAAACGAACCCATTTGAAAAATATTTTGAGTGTACTTCCATGGGTTGCCAAAATCGATAAATTCCAGCACTTTCTTTACGAAAATCCCAATCATACTCATGAAGAGCGAAATAAAACCTGGACTGCCATAAATAAAGAATTCAGTGGTGAAACTGTTGATTTTAGCGGGCTTGAAAACTACCAGCAAAACATATGGCAACGCCAGTTACATATTTTCGAAGTACCTTTTTATTATATAGAATATGGAATTGCCCAACTGGGCGCCATTGCTATTTGGAAGAACTTTAAACAAGACAAAAAACAAGCGCTGGAGCAATATAAAAAAGCGCTAAAAATGGGATACACTTCGCCTATTCCTGAAGTTTACAAAGCGGCCGGCATTAAATTCGATTTCAGCGATGCTTACATTCAGGAATTAATGGACTTTGTAAAAGCCGAATTGGTACTTTTGTAAATCAGATTCACTTTTCGAAACCCTTTTTCAATTATTTTTTTGAGCCGGGGTCTATCAGTTGTAAAGCTTCCTCAACAGTTTTAACCGGAAGTTTACATACATTTCCTTCGCAAACATAAATCAGGGTTTCATGGTCGGTCCATCGGTCTTGTAACAAGGGCAGTTTCATAGTATTTTCAGCGTGTTCAGCCCCGGCAATAATTACCCTGGGATGATAATGAGTACAAAAATCAGTTTTTAGCTTTAGCGCATCGGAACCCATAAAAACCACCTGATAAACCGGTTGAACATATTTTAATAATACCTGTGCCCAATTTCCATAATAGGCAGCATTTTGCTCAATATCAGTTAAAGTATTGGCTACCATTTGCCGGGCTTTGTCCATCCAGTCGGCTTTTGAAAGCAAGGTTCCGAGTACAAAAAGATTATTTGCCATTAAGGAATTTGACGAGGGAATAACATTATCGGCCAATTCCATCTTACGAACCATTAATTCATGAAATTTCTGATTGGTATAAAAAAACATGCCCGATGTTTCCTCCTCAAAGTTTTCGATAACGTAAGTACATAATTTTTCAGCATCAGCAAGCCATTGCAAATTAAATGTTGCCTGGTACAAGCGGGTATATAACTGAATTACCAGGGCATAATCGTCGAGCAGGGCTTCAATGGTCGATTTACCAAACTTGTAGTTACGATGCAACCGGCCGTCTGATTTACAAAGCCTGGTTTTTATGAAATTGGCATTTATTACCGCCACACTCAAATAGTGCGGGTTTTCAAGGGCCTCGCTGGCATCCACAAAACCAAGAGCCATTAAAGCATTCCACGAGGTTAAAACTTTATCGTCCAAAGCCGGATGAACCCGTTGCTTACGTTTAGCAAACAATTTTTCCATTGCCTTCATAACTTGTTGAGCAAGCACTTCATCGCTCCATCCGGTCAGTCTTTTTACTGCATCAACATCGGTAATCCATAAAATATTTGAACCTTCCCAATTGCCTTTTTCACTTACATTAAAAAGTGTGCAAAACCAGGGGGCATCATTTCCCAATAAAGCATCAATTTCCTTTTTACTCCAAACGTAAAATTTACCTTCTACCCCTTCGCTATCGGCATCGAACGAGGTATAAAAAGCGCCTTCCGGGCTCATCATTTCATGCTGAATAAAACTTAAAGTGTGTTCTACCACCTGTTTATAAATTGCTTTTTTTGTGAGTTTATAGGCATTTGCATACAAAGAAACCAATTGCCCGTTATCATAAAGCATTTTTTCAAAATGAGGTACTTTCCAGTAGGAATCGACACTGTAGCGCGAGAAACCACCACCCACCTGATCGTAAATTCCACCCCGGGCCATTTTTTCCAACGTTAATTCCAAGTGTTTCTGAATGTCTTTTGATTTAAATCTGTAGGAATAATCCAACAAAAACTGAAAGCCCGATGGCATGGGAAACTTTGGTGCCCGCTGATTTCCACCCCATTCGTTATCGAAATAGCGTTCCCAGTTTTTAACCGCCCGAAGGATGTATTCATCGGAAAAGTTATACATTGTATTTTTTTCCTTTACCAATTCCTGGGCCTGAATTCCCTGAGCCAGATCGTCGGCAACCTGAAGTACTTTATCTTTTTCCTGCTGATAAGTGGCAGCCAAACCATCCAAAACCTGAGTCCATTGTTCGGGCCGGTAATAAGTTCCTCCATAAACAGGACGGCCATCGGGTAGTGTAAAACAATTCAACGGCCAGCCTCCACTGCCGGTTAATAATTGTACAGCGGTCATGTAAACCTGTTCCACATCGGGGCGCTCTTCCCTATCTACTTTAATACAAACATAATTTTGGTTCATAACAGCGGCTATTCGCTCATTTTCAAAACTCTCGCGCTCCATTACATGACACCAATGACAGGCTGCATAGCCAATACTTACAAGTACCAGCTTGTTTTCTCTTTTAGCTTTTTCAAAAGCCTCGTTGCCCCAGGCATGCCAATTCACTGGATTGTGAGCATGTTGTAACAGATAGGGACTGGTTTCGTGAATAAGATTATTGGTAAATTTGGGTGTTTCAGCTTGTTTCATGTCTTAATTTTCTGCTATAAAAGAAATAGGGAAATCATTATTAACAGCAAACAAGCCGAAATCGAAAAGGTTGGAAAATGATTGCATAAAACACAAAATAGCCGGTTCTAATCAACCGGCTATATGCTTTAATAATTTTGTTAATAGTTTTAGTTCAGGTACTTTTTACTTAATTCATCGTAAATTGAAATTACCCGGGTAACTTCGCCTTTCTGATTAAACATATCGGTATGCCAGTTTAAGGGTTCCCAAATGCAGGCTCCTTTTCCCATGTTATCGGGTAACCCAAACGAAATGTCGTGAACCTCTTTTTTAAATCCGGAATATTCAACCACATTTACCGGTTTTTTATACCGTTGAATTAAATCGTTGAGATTGTTATTCAAATCGTTAAGTGTACCATGCCATCGCGAATAATAGGATAATCCAATAACATCGAAAGTAACTCCGCGGGCAATCATATTGTCGAGCCAAAAAACGGCTTCTTTATTTTGCCCTCCCAGGGCAATATGCATCATTAACGGAACCTCAGGAGCAACACTTTTTGCTCCAGACACACCCGCTTTTATTAAACCCGCCAACTGATCAGGATTACCTATGTGTCCTTCGGGCCATAGCATACCGTGATTGATTTCGTTTCCAATCTGAACCATATCGGGCAACAAATTTCGGCTTTTAAAAATCATGAGAACATTGCTTGTATATTGCTCCACAGAATCTTTCAACGATTCGAAATCGAGATTTTGCCAGGCCAAAGGTTTGTTCTGTTGTTGTGGATCGGCCCAATAGTCGCTGTAATGAAAATCGAGTAAAAGTTTCATCCCGGCATTTTTTACCCGTTGAGCCATATTTAAGGTATAATTTAAACCACAATATCCTTTTTCGGGAGCATACCCTTTTTCATTTTCAGGATTCACAAAAATACGTAACCTGATATAGTTAAAGCCGTGTGATTTTAGTAAAGATAAGGCATCAACCTCTGTTCCATTCTCATAAAACTTCATTCCCCGATCTTCCAACTGAGGTAAAAAAGAAACGTCAGCACCTATCATCTTATCGATGAATTTTGTTGTTGGTACCAATTGTGCATCTGTTGGTTTTTTATATTCAAAAGTTGAATTAAGGGTATGAATTTCATGCGCTCCGGGCCAAAGTTTTCCGGAACGGGCCTCCAATTTTACAATACCGGGGTTGGTTCCGGCCAAGAGTTTCAGTTGGCAAATTCCTTGTTGTAATTTACAAACCACATAATTCAACCCCGTTGAGTCCGTTTTCCATTCCAATGGCGAACCATCATTACTTATGAGGGATGCATCACCGCTTAAATATACCTGAAAAGTGTCATTTGCAGAACGTATCTCTTTTCCCATGCTATCGGTGACAGCTATCCGCAAATTAGCCTCATCAGCACCATTAGCAATAAGTGTGGTGCTGTAACTTGTTAACATAACCGAAACCGGTATTCCTGAATCAACCTGCATTAAGGGTGAATAATCGACTAATTCTTGTTGAGGCGGCTTGCATTGCATTAACCCGACCAAAAGAAACAGGATTAAATAAAAATTCTTTCTCATAATCAAATAAGTTTAAGAACCGAATTCGCTATTTTTTATTATTGCTTTATGTTCTAATTAATTCTATTACTTGTTAATCAGCTTTACTCAACAACTAAGTCAAGTGTTCCGGGAATTAAATCTTTTGCCCGGGCTTCGACCTTATAAATACCTTTTTGTGACCCAGCTTTTAATAATACCGTAGCAATACCTGCTTCTGCAGCAATGGGATTATTTCCTATGAATTGAAAATCGCCTTTCCCTGTAAAGGTAACATCGGGGGCAGCATCCGGGACCACAGTTCCGTTTTTATCGACAATGGCTGCATATAAAAATACCACATCGTTAACACCGCTTTGTAGTGCCTTACCACTTTTATCGTACCAGAGTTTTAAACCATAGGCCGCTTCAGGTGTATAAACGGTGTCGGTAACCACAACCGAATTATTAACCAGCCCCTGGGCAACAACAACTCCCGGAATAAATGTATCAATTTTAAACGTAAATGGTGGATGCGATAAAAGGGTACTGTTCACGTCCTCATCAGGCAGCTGCGTTTCTAACAACGAACCGTTTGCAAACAAGCGAACCTGTTCACAATTGCTGTAAATTTTTAAATTTTTGTCCGATTCATTATTATAATAACCTGAAATGGCTACCATAGGTTCTCCAAAAGGTTCAAGAGTTGACTCACCAATACCTGCCTGACTTTTATAAAAATAGTACGCAAATTTGGGCAAACGGAAAATATCCATTATACCCGAAGCTTCCAAATCGGGGGCATACCCCCGGTTATAATCGTACATTAACCAGTTGGCATCGCCCACAGCGGGTCCGGCCAAATTACTGTTATGTGCTTCCTGATAATTCAATGCCTGCTGTGCCAGGCGCTTGGCTCCAAAACCCCTTAACTGGCGCGAGGTGCGTTCTTCTTCACTTAAATCATTAAATGCTTTTTGATTAAAACCGGCATTTTGTGCATAATATTCCCAATCGCCATATTCTGCAATAAAAATGGGTTTGTTCTTATTGTATTTGTTCCAGTAATGCGGTGGTTTAGCATGTTGCCGCGCGGGTATAAACACATCGTAAATGGTGTCTAACCAACCGCAGGTGTAAACATCGGAATACGGATACTCTTCATGAACCGCCCGATGAGCCAGTTCCATGAACTCAGTAGTCATGCCCGATTCGTTTAACGATGCTTCCCAAAGAATAATAGATGGGTGGTTTCTGTCGCGACGAACCATTTTACGAACATCATTAAGTGCATTTTTCTGAAATTCTTCATTTCCAAAAAACTGCCAACCGGGTATAGCGTCCATCACTAATAAACCAAGTTCATCGCATGCTGCTAAAAACGATTCACTTTGGGGATAATGTGACAAACGAACCATATTAAAACCAGCTTCTTTAATTTTATAAGCATCGCGGTAATTGGCGTTGTCCGATAGAGCATATCCAATATACGGATATTCCTGATGGCGATTGGTTCCACGAATTTTTACCGGTTTCCCGTTTAGTTCAAAGCCATTTTCTGCAGAAAATTTAAAAGTCCTGATGCCAATGGGAAGTGTTTGTTTATCGTGGATGGTATCAGTTGAAATAACTTCAAGCTCCAATTGATACAAAAAAGGGTTCCGTATTGACCATAATTCCGGTTGTTTCACTTCAAGGTTCAGTCTAATATCTGCCGATTGTCCTGAAGCAATAGAAATTGGTTCTGAAACTGTTGTAACCACCCGTTCTTCGTTTTTGCCATAAAGCATTGCCTTAATCCGGGTGTTTTTATCCCATGCGTAATTGTTCTTTACATCGGCAACAATATGAATCGTAGCACTTTCATTCGAAACTTTATCGTAAGTAATAAAAACTCCTCCGCCAGCTACTTTATTGGCATCCATAGCATCGGTAATATGCAACTTATTACTTACCCGAAGCCATACATTCCGATAAATACCACTAAAAATATTAAAATCGAGATCGGCCAGGGGTTTTCCTGGTGGAACCAAGGGATTATCCTCGTTATTCAGCTTAACCATCAATAGGTTTTTACCGGCAAGCATTACTTTATCGGTAATATTTATGCTAAAAGGCAAATAACCACCCAAATTGGTATGAATCAAACTTCCATTCAAATAAACTTCGGCCACCTGCATGGCTCCTTCAAAATACAAGGCAAGTTGTTTTTCTTTATATGATTCAGGCAATTCAAAAAACTTTCGGTACACACAATTCCCCTGCCATTGCGATCCTTCAATTACCAATGGTTCAAGGGAAGCTGTATGTGGAAGTGATATATTTTCCCAGTCAATTGTATTATCCGGGTTAAAAATTGTTGTGTCGTTTTCAATTCCGGTGGTTTTACTGAATTGCCAATTGGCATTGAAAAGAATTTTTTCAGCTGATGATTCAACATACAAGCTCTGTTTTTTACAAGCACCAAGGGCAAGTATTAAAGCTACCAAAAGTAAATTCAAATTCCGCATATCACATTAATGATTAAATAACTGTTATTTCTGGTAATCGTATTGCATAAACTCAATAGTCCCGGTTAAATCACCTGAAAAATTAAAAAAGGTGCAGTTATCCCACGATGAACCGGTTCCCCATAAGTCTTTCATTTGTGAAGTTACCCAGGCTGGTTCCCAATACATTATTCCACTGGCTCCTGCCTTAATAAGATTTTGAGATAAATCGATCAAGAACTGTTTCTGGCCATCCGGAGAAAATGGATATTTGGCTATTGGACTTTGTCCGCCAAAAATATTATTGTACCCGTCGTTGTTTTCACTGGTGAAAGCATAGGCTGTTTCAAGTACCATAATTTTTCGATTAAACTTATTTTTAACCTGTGTTACTAAAGCAGGAAGGTTATCGAAACTCACGGTAGTGTGCCAATTGGGATAATAGGAAAAACCAATGATGTCAAAATCGGTAACACCCGCTTTGTTAATCATATCAGTAAACCACCAATCTAAATTTTTAGGATCGGCAACATGGAGTGCAATCAAAGTTTTTGTATTGTATTTATTATCGATGGCGCGAACGGCATTAATTCCGGCATTAAATACTTTACCGGCATTACTCCAGTTTCCATCGCAGACCGACAATTTTGGAAAAGCTGCAGGAGCATTGGTAAACATCATTCCACAATTGGTTTCGTTACCAATTTGAACCATTTCAGGTAACAAGCCTTTTTCGGCTAAATCAGACAATACCTTATACGTGTAGTTGTAAACTGAATCGGATAGAACCTCGATACTGGTAATATTTTTCCAGGCCTGGGGAACATCCTGATGGCCAGGATCGGCCCAGGTGTCGGAATAATGAAAGTCGAGATTGACTTGTAAACCCTGGCCTTTTGCTCTTTCAATGCTTTTAAGCACATCGGGGAAACCGCTGTACAAGGGAATTTCTTGGCTATACAAATCGTATACCCACGAGGGGTTATGCCACAAGCGTAAGCGAATCATATGCGCACCCTGCTCCTTAAAAATTGAATAAGGATCTTTAAATTCGCCACTTACATTATAAGTTCCGCCATGGTCTTCAATTTGATTCACATACGACAAGTCGGCACCAAACAGAAAAGCAGCAGTGGAATCATCAGGTTCTTCAACAGGTGGCTTTTCACTCGGTTTATCGTCTTTGGTACAGGCACTACTCACAATAAACACACTCAATAAAGCAAAAAACAAGATTATCACTATTCTATTCATCATCTGTACATTTTAAATTCAAAGCTCTAAGTTAATTGAAAAGCCTTAAATTTTTATAATAAAGTTCTAATAATACAGCATTCACTTTTTTCAAAATATTTTTAGCTGATAAATAAACATTTGTAAGGTCAAGCATAAAAAACGAGAATTATAAAAAAAAAGCCCCGCCAACAAGGCAGGGCATTTCAAATTCTATTTATTATGAATTATACAATTCCTAAGTCAACCATAGCATTGGCCACTTTCATAAATCCGGCAATATTAGCTCCTTTAACGTAGTTAATATAACCATCTTCCTCAGTTCCGTGTTCAACGCAAGCGTGGTGAATGTTTTCCATAATCTGGAATAAGCGCATATCAACCTCTTCACGGGTCCAGTTCATTTTAAGACTGTTTTGGCTCATTTCGAGGCCCGATGTAGCCACACCACCAGCATTTACTGCTTTACCCGGGGCATAAAGAATTTTAGCTTTAATAAATGATTCAATAGCTTCAGGCGTGCAACCCATGTTTGAAATTTCGCCTACGCAGATAACGCCATTCTTAATCAGCAGCGCAGCATCATCACCGTCAAGTTCGTTTTGGATAGCACAAGGAAGCGCAATATCAACCTTTACTTCCCAGGGTTTTTTACCGGCAACAAACTTAGCTCCAGGGAATTTTGTAGCATAAGGAGCAACAATATCCTGATTAGAGTTACGCAGTTCTAACATGTAATCAATTTTTTCACCGCTGATGCCAGCCTCGTCGTAAATGTATCCATCGGGACCAGAAATAGCCACAACTTTTGCACCCAATTCGGTTGCTTTTAAAGCAGCACCCCAGGCTACGTTACCAAAACCAGAAACAGAAACGGTTTTATCTTTAATGCTGATTCCACGAGTTTTAAGCATGTGGTCAACAAAATAAATACCGCCAAAACCTGTAGCTTCGGGACGGATTAATGAACCACCCCAGTTCATTCCTTTTCCGGTAAGAACACCAGTATGTTCACCCGCCAGTTTTTTGTACATACCGTACAGGTAACCAATTTCACGACCACCTACACCAATATCACCAGCAGGCACATCAGTTTCGGGACCAATATGCTTCCACAATTCAAGCATGAATGCCTGGCAAAAGCGCATAATTTCAGCATCCGATTTACCTTTAGGATTGAAATCGCTACCTCCTTTACCACCACCCATAGGCAGGGTAGTTAAGGCGTTTTTAAACGTTTGCTCAAATCCTAAAAATTTAAGAGTCGATAAGGTTACACTTGGGTGGAAACGCAGACCTCCTTTGTAAGGTCCTATAGCACCATTAAATTGTACTCGATAACCCAGGTTCACATTAATATTACCTTCGTCGTCGGCCCAGGTAATACGGAAAGTGAAAATACGATCGGGCTCAACAATACGCTCAATAATTTTAGCCGCTTCGAATTTTGGGTTAAGTTCGTAAATATCTTTTACAGATTCCAGAACTTCATGAACAGCTTGAAGATACTCTTTTTCACCAGGGTGTTTTTTTTCAAGCTCGGCCATTATTTTTTCTACATTCATACCTTAAAATTTTTTATAAAAACATTAATTCTTAGATAGTTATTGCAATACTCAAAAATATTATTCTAATGCAAAGTTTAGTCTTTGTTTTAAGGTGTGCAACATATTATTAAACATCAGTTTTGAAAAGCCCAATTATGCCAAAAATCAGGTTTTTAATAGCAAAACTTTAGTAATTTTGGAACCATTAAGTGTTAATTTAAAAATCTACGCAAAAACTGTATATCAACAGCTTACAATTAGCCCGAATTAAAAAAGCTCTTAAGATGGTTTTAATTTAAAGTTTCCCCTGGCAAATCAAGGTTTTTTACTAAGCAAAAAACATTTCGAACAACATGATTTTGTCATCAAAAAAAAAGGAAAGAAGGTAATTATGCGCCGGGCTTTTTTATTAAGCCTTTATTGTTTTTTCCGTCAATCTTTATTTCAATATATTTTTCGAATCGAATATGCCTGATGTACTCATCTTCGTAAATGGTAGGTTGTTTTTCAAGAAAATCAATATCATAAAATCCTTCTTTAATAAATGGATTGATGGTGAAATACCCCACGCGGAACGAAGTAAGGTTCTGAAAGAAGTGTGTTCCCTGACTGGGGTCGATATGATAATCTTTCAATCCCGATTCTATGATAACCCTTGCCTGCGATATCTGCGACCATTTTACCGGTATGCCCAGCCAGGGATCGCTTGAACCCCAGCGACCTGGTCCAACCAGTACATAGTTTTTTTCGTCCTCAGCAAATTGCTGGTTAAGTTTGTCGAGAACGGGAACTATTTTAGGATTTTTAGCTGCATCAAAAGTCTGCGGTTTTACATATACTAAATCGTACACATCCTGTACAATGCCGTTGCCCAAAGCCATATCGCTATAAATAATCCAATCATCAGGATTCTCCTTTTCAAAATCGATATCTACATCCTCCTCGCTCTCAACAATTGGCCGAATTTGAAGGAAATTAAAAATTCGTGGCTCACCAGGTTTCACATTCAGGTTTGCGGCAAATTCAATCTCTACCGGATTATTCATTTCCTGAGCTCCAATTCGCAATAGCGTATCCAGAATTTTAGCCAACGGAAATGAATCGTATTTTAACACATTCGCAAATGTAATCAGCTTTTTCCCTTTATAATTAGCTCCGTCTCGCAGCAGATTATCTTCAAAATCATAGGTTGATGCAATATGATTAATCGATTTGTCCTCCTCTGCTTCGCTAATCGGAAGCCGTTTCAGATTCACCGCATCATCGGTCGAAAGTTTAAAATCTTCGACATCGAGACTAAGCGAATAAAAATACTGCTGGGTATCGCGCATGGCAATCTTGGTATCGGAAAGCTGTAATACTTTTTTGGGGTATTTTGGGCTAAAGCGAAGCGATTTTCCACCATCAACAATTTGTTTACCAAGCCCTAAAGCTATATTGGCTATACCGTCTTCTGGTTTTTCGGGAGCAATGGGGTAAAAATTAATGGAACGGGCAACGCCTGAAAAAGTAGGATAATATTTACTACCATATTGACTTCCGCATACCTCCTGTATAATGATTCCCATTTTTTCCTCATCGATAACATTTTTGGTTGCTTTCATGTAAGCTTTACTGCTCTGAAAAAAAGTGGAGGCATAAACACTTTTAATAGCTTGACAAAGCACGGTTATCATCTGGTCGCGGTAATCGCTGTAAGGAATCATGTAGGTATTGTAAATTCCTGCAAACGGTTGGTAATGCGAATCCTCGAGCACGCTCGACGAGCGAACTGCCAAAGGAGTTGAATTTACATCCAAAAAGGCATGCAAAGTAGGAATTACATGTTCGGGCAATTCGGCCCGATTGAAAGCCTCCAAAATTTCTGTATCTTCAGATGTTGATAAAGCAACTCCGTACAAATTATTCTTCTCCATAAACTCATCGAACACGCTGGTTGAAAAAACCATGGTTCTGGGAATAGATATTACCACATTATCGAACTGATAAAGAATCTGATGTTTTTTTATCAAGGAATCAATAAATGCCAGTCCGCGCGCTTTTCCGCCCAGCGAACCGTGTCCAACACGACTAAAGATGCAGTAACGGTCAAAATTACTGTCGCTAAAACTGGTTATAATTCCACGCCCCCTATTCAACCGGTATTTTGATATCTCGTTATACATGTAACTTCGCACTTCGTCGGCGCTGTTAAAATCTCTAACATCAGCCGAGCGGAAAATTGATCCCAATGAGAAAAGCGCACGTGCATTTAACCACCGCGAAAAATCATTTTTCCGGGAGTGGTATTCCAGCGATTCGTCGGGAATGGTTAACAACAAATGCTGTAGTTGTTTTAAGTTCGATGCACGCCCCACCACACTGCGGTCGTTTACCCGAAATACAAAATCGCCAAAAGCAAAATACCTTTTAATATACTGGCTCAGTTCTTTGTTTAGTTTACTCGAGTCTTTACTCAAAAAAAATGCACCTACTTTTTCGGCCATGCGTTTGTTATGGTATTCTGACGATTGCATCAAAACCGGTAAATGTTCATTATCGGCCCGAATGTGTTCATAAAGCCGGAAACCGGCTTCTGCATCATCCTCGCCATCGCGCTTATAGCGTATATCGGTAATTACTCCGAGTATATTTTGCTTGTATTTCTCGTAAAGATAAATGGCCTCGTTGTAATTAGTAGCCAGCATAATTTTTGGACGCCCCCGTTTGCGTAACATTTGCTGGTATTCATTGGCACCTTCCTGCTTAAAGTCCTGCGATTGCTGCAACACAATTTTATACATGGTTGGCAAGTAGGAACTGTAAAACCTGATGTTGTCTTCAACCAGCAAAATGGTTTGAACCCCAACAATTTCAATATCGTTGCGGGCATTCATTTTATCTTCAATCAGTTTAATAATGGCCAGCAAGATTTCGGTGTCGCCCAACCACGAAAAAACATAATCAATAGCACTCAAATCCTCTTTACCCATGCGCATCCGAACCTCACGCGAAAAATGCGTTAACAATACAAAGGGAATTCGCGGATAATCAGCCTTAATTAATTTTGCCAGCTCAAAAGCATCAATATTATCGATGCTTAACATAGAAATTACCAGATCAATATCTCCTTTTTTTAGCAAACGAAATGCTTTTTCTGAAGTGTGGGCATGAATAAACACGGGTGGATAGCGTAAATTAAGCGACACATATTCGTCAAAAATCTGCTCATCGATTCGTCCATCTTCCTCAAGCATATAGAAATCATAATTACTACAGATTATCAGAATTTTGTAGATACGTTTCTGCATTAACATCTTAAATGCAGTCTCGTTTATGTAGTATTTTTTTGTTTCGAGGTAATTTTTATAAAGCGACATGAAAATATTTTTTACATTTTTGGCAATTTAATAAAATTTGCAAGTTCAAATTAGAACAGCGATTTAATTGCAGCAATTTTTATAAAAAATTCCACACTAAATATATTTCTTATTGGAACAGGTGTTTAAAACAGAAAACGTTTAAAAGACTTATTACTATAAACAAAAAGTGAATCTTAAAAATATCAGCAAAATAAAAGTCAGTCCCTTTTTTGCCGGATACCCATGCAACTGAAACATATATAATATATATTGAAAAAAAAGGAACACAAATGATTAAACATTTTTTACACCTTATTGTTAATATTTTTATCCGAATAATCCTGAATTTACTGGTAACAAGAGCAATAAATTTTAAAAAGTGACAGGCATTACGTAAAATTGAGGTAATTTTTTTAAAATAAATTTTGTGATTTAGTTCATAATTAGTATAATTGCATCGTTTTCAAAGGGGTATAAAACAATCCCGAAATCATTCACCTCATATTTTCATGAGCCTTTTCAAATAAAAAATAACAATCGAATTTATATTCGTTAAAATCAAAGTAAATCACATAACTTATGTATGACATTCTCGAGTTGAACAAGAAGCTTGTTCCTGAGTTAAAAGAAATTGCCAAAAGCTTGAATATTAAGCGTATTGAGACTTTACGCAAACAGGATTTAGTTTATAAAATCCTTGATCAACAGGCAATTGACGCTTCAAAAACCAAAAAGCTTGTAAAAAAAGAAGCTAACCCAGACGAAAAAAAACAAACCCCCTCCTCCGAATCAGCCGATTACCAAAAGAAAAAATCACGGACACGCACATTTAAAAAAGACTACAAAGCTGAAAAAGTAATGAGCGTAAATCCGCAAAACCGGGTGGAACGTACCGAGGCTCCTGCCAACGCTAAAAACGAACCAGCGCAAGAAGCGAAAAAAGAAGAAACTCCTGCAAAAGAAAAAGTTATTGCCCTACCTTCGTACCGCGACAGAGCGCGTATCGATCAGGAAGAAAGCGGAACTGCTGTTCAGGAGCCAAAAAAATCGAACGAACCAACTCAGGAAACTCCTGTTCGGAACGAACGACCTGCTCCTGTTTACCGGAAAGAATCGCAGGATATGCCTCAAAGAACAAAAATTGAACGTCCGGCCCGCCAGGAGAACGAACCCCGCAGGGTTGAAAAACAAAAAGATGAGCGCGCCAAATATGAATTCGACAGCCTGATTTCTACTTCAGGAGTTTTGGAATTAATGCAGGACGGTTATGGTTTTCTTCGTTCGTCGGATTACAATTACCTGAATTCACCCGACGATATTTACGTGAGTCAATCGCAGATTAAACTTTTTGGCTTAAAAACCGGAGACACAATTACCGGTGCCATTCGCCCTCCAAAAGAAGGTGAAAAGTATTTTCCGCTGATTAAAGTAGAAAAAATTAACGGACGCGACCCGGAAAGTGTTCGTGACCGGGTTCCTTTCGACTTTTTAACCCCACTTTTCCCCGACGAAAAGTTCGACTTAACCAGCCATCCGCAAAACTCGCCTTCGACCCGCACCATCGATATGTTTACTCCAATTGGTAAAGGACAGCGTGGATTAATTGTGGCTCAGCCAAAAACAGGAAAAACGGTTTTATTGAAAGAAATTGCCAATGCCATTGCAGCCAATCACCCCGAGGTGTATCTGATTGTTTTGCTTATCGATGAACGTCCTGAGGAGGTTACCGATATGGCCCGTAGTGTTAATGGCGAAGTAGTGGCATCAACTTTTGACGAACCCGCCGACAAACACGTTAAAGTGGCCAGCATTGTGCTCGAAAAGGCCAAACGTTTGGTTGAGTGCGGTCACGATGTGGTTATTCTGCTGGATTCTATTACTCGTTTAGCTCGTGCCTACAATACCGTTTCTCCGGCATCCGGTAAAGTTTTGTCGGGTGGTGTTGACGCGAACGCACTGCACAAACCCAAACGCTTTTTTGGTGCTGCACGGAATATCGAGAATGGAGGTTCCTTAACTATTTTGGCTACCGCCCTTACTGAAACCGGTTCAAAAATGGACGAAGTTATCTTTGAAGAATTTAAAGGTACCGGTAACATGGAGCTGCAACTCGACCGTAAACTGTCGAACAAACGAATTTACCCGGCTGTTGACATCAACTTGTCGAGCACCCGTCGCGACGATTTGTTAATTGACAAAGATACATTAAGCAGACTTTGGGTATTGCGTAACTACCTGTCGGATATGAATTCGGTGGAAGCCATGCAATTTCTTCGCGACCGCTTGGTGAAAACGCACAGCAATGAGGAATTCTTAATCTCGATGAACGACAAATAATCGAATTTTAATTAAATCAAAAGCCCCATCCGTTTACCAGATTGGGGCTTTT
The DNA here is from genome assembly GCA_002840905.1 of Bacteroidetes bacterium HGW-Bacteroidetes-4. Lineage (GTDB taxonomy): Bacteria > Bacteroidota > Bacteroidia > Bacteroidales > SZUA-534 > GWE2-40-63. The sequence goes on from PHDD01000015.1 coordinate 55,874, forward strand.
CTTTTTTGCTACATATTATAAATGCGCTGCTCCATGATAATATAATGGAGAATCGGGACCCAATGGAATATCAAAATAAATCCAGGCCATCAAAAGAATGGTCCAACCGATAAAAAAGATGATGGAGAAAGGAATCATGGTAGATATGATGGTTCCTATCCCGGCATTTTTATCGTATTTCTGAACAAAAGCAATGATGAGTGCAAAAAAGCTCATCATGGGTGAGATTATATTGGTAACACTGTCGCCAATGCGAAAAACCACCTGCGATAATTCGGGCGAATAACCCATAAGCATAAAAATTGGAATAAAAACCGGTGCCATTATTGCCCACTTGGCCGAAGCACTTCCCATAAGCATATTGATTGTAGCAGCAAAAAGGATAAAAAGAACCATCAGCACATAGATATTCAGATTTGCTGCTTTAAGCGCTTCAGCTCCATTTACAGCCAGCACAATGCCCAGATTACTCTCTTTAAAATAAGCCACAAACTGGGCTGCAAAAAATACCAGCACAATATAGGTTGCCAGGGCTTTCATACTTTCAGCCATGCCTTTCATCACATCGGCATCGTTTTTAAATTTACCCACCACAGTACCATAAACAATACCCATTGCACCGGCCACAACAAACAATAGCGTTACAACACCACGCAGCAAAGGTGAATGCAACAGCGAACCGTCTTCACTTCGCATAACACCATCCTCGGGTATGGCTCCCCATAGTATCAGACCAAGAAATAACATAAATGTTAGTCCGCTATAAAGCAGTCCTTTTTTCTCTTTTTTGGTCAGCCTTTCAAGAGCAATGTTTTCTTCTTCACCATCGGGCTGATACTTACCAAACCGGGGTGCTACAATTTTTTCAGTAACCCATGTTCCTAAAAAGGAAATCAGGAAGGTTGAAACTATCATAAAATAATAATTGGCCGTTGGATTCACCACATAAGATGGATCGATAATTTGTGCAGCCTCTTGAGAAAGACCAGCTAAAAGCGGATCGATGGTTCCCAAAAACAAATTGGCACTAAACCCGCCCGAAACTCCGGCAAAAGCAGCGGCCATTCCAACAATGGGATGTCGGCCAACCGCTATAAAAATTACTCCGGCCATAGGAATTAAAAGTACGTATCCAATATCACTGGCCATGTTCGACATAATACCAGCAAATACCAATACAAAAGTTAAGAGCGATTTTGGAGCCGATAACACCAGTAAGCGGATAGCCACCCCTATTAATCCGCTACTTTCAGCAATTCCAATACCCAACATGGCAACCAGAACAATTCCCAAAGGAGCAAAATCGGTAAAGTTTACCACCGTTTTTTCGAGGATAAAATGCAATCCATCGCCCGAGAGCAGGTTTTTTACACTAATCACATTGCCATTTGCCGGATGCAATATCTGCCAGCCCAGCCAACTGCCTATCCACGAAACTAATAAGGTAATTACTGCAAAGCCCAAAAACAGGGTTGCCGGGTGTGGGAGTGCATTTCCCCCTCGTTCAACTATATTTAAAAAGCGTTGCATTAAAGATGTTTTCTGTTTTGCCATAATATATTGTGTTCAAAAATTAATAGTCAATGTTTAAACAAACAGCAGGCAAAAATAATTGTTTAGAGGAAAAATCCTAAAATAAAGGTTTATTGTAAAACAATAGAGCACTTTACCTTAAAAAAGACCCTAAAATCTGAAATAAACCCACGCTCCCGGTAGTTTCTGGAACAGCAGGAAAAACATGTTCAGCAAGTAATCTATAATCATTTTAAATTAGGCTTTAAACTGCGTTTTGCAATGTAAAAATTGCAGCATCAATAGTCTTTTTGCTAAGTTTGCATGACAATTTTAGGTATGCAGCGATTTTATCAAACACATTTCGAATTACTTGAATCGGTTAAAGCTCCCATTACCCGAGAGCTTAAAAATGAGATCGATTGGCGTAATCGTTTGATTGGTATCAAAGGTACCCGGGGCATCGGTAAAACCATATTCTTACTCGATTACATCAAATCGGCTTATGGCGACGACAAATCGTGCCTTTACGTAAACTTAAACAACTTTTACTTCTCGGGACATTCACTGGTCGATTTTGCCAATGAGTTTCGAAAAACAGGAGGCAAAACCCTGGTATTGGATCAAGTGTTTAAATACCCCGACTGGTCAGCGGCCATACGTGATATTTACAACAAATTCCCCGATTTGCAGGTTATTTTTACCGGTAGTCCGGTAATGCGCCTAAAAGACGACAATCCCGACCTGAAAGGTAAAGTGTCTTCGTACCATCTGCGTGGATTATCGTTTCGGGAATACTTAAACTATACCACGCAAAATACTTTTATCAAATACACCCTCGATGACATACTGAAATACCATGTTGAAATTGCCAAGGATATTTTGTTTAAAACCAAACCGCTGGCCTATTTCAACGATTACCTGCATCATGGGTTTTATCCCTTTTTTACCGAGAATGTAAATTTCAGCGAGAATGTATTAAAAATAGTAAACCTGACTCTTGAGATTGATATTCCCTTTTTACAACAAATGGAACTAAAATACCTGCCCAAACTGAAAAAACTGATTTATACCCTGTCGGGCGACATGCCCCACACACCAAACATCAGCCAGTTAAGCAGCAGTATTGACACGTCGAGGGCTACGGTAATCAATTACCTGAAGTATTTAAAGAATGCCCGCTTAATCAACCCCATTTATCAGGGCGATGCCGACAGCTCCAAAAAACCCGAGCGGGTATACCTCCACAATCCGAATTTATTGCATGCCATTTCAATGAGCCAACCCAGTAAAGAGGCGCTAATTGAAACCTTTGTGCTGAATCAGGTTCAAAAAGGGCATTACATTTCCGGAAACGGAAAATCAGGTGAATTTGAAATTGATAAGCACTTAACTTTTAAAGTTGGTAATAACAAACGCTTGAGTACCAACCAGGAAAACACCTACGTATTGATTGATATGGAGGAGGTGGGCGAAGGAAAACGCATTCCGGTATGGTTGTTCGGCTTTTTGTACTAATGCGCGGATAGTTGCCTTTCAAATAAAAGCATATCCTTAAAAACGTTCTTTTCAGAAATTAAAATTCAATCGGAGTTCGTCTACCGGTTTAAAAATTAATAAAGCAGCTCAGGTCTTAAAAGCCGGGCTTATAAACTAATTAATATAAATTCTTAATAAGTAATAACATGGCAAAAGAAAAAAAATTCATCACTTGTGATGGTAACTATGCCGCATCGCACGTAGCGTATATGTTCAGCGAGGTGGCTGCAATTTATCCCATCACTCCCTCATCGAACATGGCTGAAAATGTTGACGAATGGGCGGCTCACGGCCGGAAAAACATTTTTGGCGAACCCGTTACTGTAGTCGAAATGCAGAGTGAAGCCGGTGCAGCCGGTGCTGTTCATGGCTCATTACAGGGCGGCGCTTTAACCTCTACCTACACTGCATCGCAGGGTTTGTTGCTGATGATTCCCAACATGTACAAAATTGCCGGCGAATTGCTTCCCGGTGTTTTCCATGTTTCGGCCCGTAGTTTGGCGGCTCAGGCCCTATCAATTTTTGGCGACCACTCCGATGTTATGAGCGCCCGTCAAACCGGTTTTGCTTTCCTGGCTTCCGGTTCTGTTCAGGAAGCTATGGATTTGGCCGGTGTGGCCCATTTAACGGCTATTAAATCACGCATCCCTTTCGTACATTTCTTTGACGGGTTCCGTACCTCGCATGAGATTCAAAAAATTGAAGCCTTGCAGGAAGACGATTTGAAACCTTTGCTCGACATGGAAGCACTTCAGGCATTCCGCAATGGTGCTTTAAGTCCTAACCACCCGGTAACCCGCGGTTTGGCTCAAAACCCCGACATTTACTTCCAGGCACGCGAAGCAGCCAATAAATTCTACGATGCTGTTCCCGACATGGTAGCCGATTACATGGCTGAAATCACCAAAATTACCGGTCGCGAATACAAACCCTTTATGTATTACGGAGCAGCCGATGCCGAGAATGTAATTATTGCCATTGGTTCAATTACCGAAACCATTCGCGAAGTGGTGGAACACCTGAATGCCAAAGGCGAAAAAGTAGGGGTATTGGCAGTTCATTTGTACCGTCCTTTCTCAGCAAAACACTTTATGCAGGTTATGCCCGAGAGTGTAAAACGTATTGCTGTACTCGACCGTACCAAAGAACCCGGAGCCAATGGCGAACCCTTATATCTTGATGTAAAAGATTTATTTTACGGAAAACCAAACGCCCCGGTTATTGTTGGCGGCCGTTACGGTTTATCGTCGAAAGACACCACGCCGGCCATGATTATCAGCGTATTTAATAACCTGAAAATGGCTGAACCCAAAAATCGTTTTACCTTAGGTATTGTTGACGATGTTACCTTTACCTCGCTTCCTTTGTTGCCTGAAGTAAGTTTAGCTAACGACGGCCGCTTCGAAGCCAAGTTCTACGGTTTGGGTTCGGATGGTACCGTGGGTGCCAACAAAAACTCGATTAAAATTATTGGTGACACCACCGACAAATATTGCCAGGCTTATTTTGCCTACGATTCAAAAAAATCGGGTGGTTTTACCGCATCGCACCTGCGCTTTGGTGACAAAAAAATCATGTCGCCTTATCTGGTTAACACTCCCGACTTTGTAGCTTGTCACGTACCAGCATATCTGGGTAAATACGACATGCTCAAAGGGCTGAAAAAAGGAGGAACCTTCCTGTTAAACGCTATCTGGGATAAAGACGAAGTTAAAAACCACTTGCCCGACGCTGTGAAGAAATACCTGGCTGAAAACAACATCAGCATGTATATGATCAATGCTACCAAACTGGCCGAAGAAATAGGCCTGGGTAACCGTACCAATACCATTATGCAGGCTGCCTTCTTTAAAATTGCCAACGTAATTCCTTACGACCTGGCCGAAGAGCAGATGAAAAAAATGATTAAGAAATCGTTTGGAAACAAAGGCGAGGAAATTGTTAAGATGAACTACGCTGCGGTTGAGGCCGGAAGCGATGTTATTAAAGTAGATGTTCCTGCCGAATGGGCCAACATTGAATTGAAAAAAGAGAAAGACCTAAGCGGTAAATTACCCGAGTTCGTTCGCGATGTAGTGGTTCCCATCAACAACCTGGCCGGTGACGACCTTCCTGTTTCAGCTTTTGCCGGACGCGAAGATGGAACCTTCCCCTCAGGAACAGCACAATACGAAAAACGCGGTATTGCCGTAAATGTGCCCGAATGGCTTTCTGACAACTGTATCCAGTGTAACCAGTGTGCTTATGTTTGTCCTCACGCTGCCATCCGTCCATTCCTTCTCGATGAGAAAGAAAAGGCTGCTGCTCCCGAAGGTACGGTAACCATTAAAGCCAACGGAAAAGGTTACGATGGCTTAGGTTTCCGCATTCAGGTTTCTACGCTCGACTGTACCGGTTGTGGTAACTGTGCCGATGTTTGTCCTTCGAAAGAAAAAGCGCTGGTTATGAAACCTCTTGCTTCGCAGGAAGTTGAAATACCCCGTTGGGATTATATGGCAGCCAAGGTAAGCATCAAGGAAATTACCCCACGCGAAATGAACGTGAAAGCTTCGCAATTTGCCCAGCCCCTGTTCGAATTCTCAGGTGCTTGTGCCGGTTGCGGTGAAACACCTTACATTAAAACCATCACTCAGTTGTATGGCGAAAGCATGATGGTAGCCAACGCTACCGGATGTTCTTCCATCTATGGTGGTTCTGCTCCTTCAACTCCTTATTGCGCCGCAAAAAGTGGAAAAGGGGTAGCCTGGGCTAACTCCCTGTTCGAAGACAACGCCGAATTTGGTTTGGGTATGGCCCTGTCAGCTCAAAAACTACAGGCACGCATTGAGCGTTTGGCTACTGAAAATGCCGCCTCGTTTAGTGCCGAAACTCAGGCCGCTTTAACAGAATGGATCGAAGCCAAACACAGTACGGTTAAATCGGCTGCAGCATCGAACAAACTGGTAGCTGCCCTTGAAAAAGAAAAAGCTCCGGTGGTGAAAGAAATTTTAGCCATTAAAGACTGGATGCCTAAACGCAGTAACTGGATATTTGGTGGCGACGGATGGGCTTATGATATCGGTTACGGAGGTTTGGACCACGTGCTGGCATCGGGCGAAAATGTGAACGTACTGGTACTCGATACCGAAGTTTACTCAAACACCGGTGGACAATCGAGTAAATCGACTCCGGTTGGAGCTGTTGCCAAATTTGCCGCATCGGGAAAGAAAATCCGTAAAAAGGATTTGGGAATGATGGCTATGAGCTATGGTTATGTTTATGTGGCCCAGGTTTCGATGGGTGCCAACAATGCCCAGTATTTTAAAGCCCTGAAAGAAGCTGAAGCTTACAACGGACCTTCGTTGATTATTGCTTACGCACCCTGTATCAACCACGGTTTACGTGGCGGTATGGGCGGTTCACAAACCGAGATGAAGAAAGCTGTGGAATCAGGATACTGGCATTTGTATCGCTTCAACCCGGAGTTGGAAAACGAAGGAAAGAACCCGTTCACGCTCGATTCAAAAGAACCCAACTGGGAATTATTCCAAAAGTTCCTGATGGGCGAAGTACGATATACATCGCTGATGAAGAGCTTCCCCGAAGCTGCTGATGAATTGTTTAAAGCAGCCGAAGAGAATGCCAAATGGCGCTATGCCTCGTACAAACGTTTGGCAGCTATGGATTATTCACCCGTTGAATAAGCAAAACTATCATTAAAGTAGCTCAGGTTTACTTTAAAATCAACATAATTGGCCTGCTCCGCTTTCCGGGGCAGGCTTTTTTTATGTTTAAACAGGTAAGTTCCCTTTTACGGTTTTGATTTTGCAACCTGCAAGTACCTCTTGATCCAAAAATTTTAGCATTTTACGCTTGCAACAGCCCTCTGATCCGAAAATTTTAGCAGTTTACGTCTGTAACAAGCTCCTGATCGAAAAATTTTGCCTCTTTTGAGCTGTGAAAGTACCACTTATCTGAAAGTTTTGGCCCGTGCAACTTTGCAACAGGCAAACCGGAGGTCCGATCACCCCCTCGCAAGTTTGAAAGTGCCCAAACGGCCGTCGTTTACCTACTTTCAAATTTGCACCAGGGTCACCGAAGGTTCGATCACCCTCTCGCAGGTTTGAAAGTGCCCCGCCGTTTTCCATTTACCTACTTGCAAAGCTGCAACAGGGTCACCGGCGACTAAATTAGCCAACTGAATACTAAAAACAGCCTCGTAACACTTTTCTGGCAGCCAAAGTACACAAAAAAGCCCCACACACCGGAATGCAGGGGCTAAACTTCAACCAAAACAATAATTGCCAGCTAAAGAATTAAAAACTTAAAGGCTTCGTACACCAAAAAGGCCGGCCACACACAGGCTTTTAAAAACCCGAGTACACCTATCCAAAAACCGGTGGCCTGTGAAATGTAAAATACCGCAGCGCCAATCATTCCCAGTCCGTATAGGGCTCCGTGTGAGGCATTGCATTGAACTTCTTTACCCATAGTTTATGTTTTTAAGATTACTAATTTGCACAATAAACTGACGCACTCAATGGTGCTAAAGTTACCCGAAGTTCCTGTTTTTCTGTCGAAAGCGATTTCATCTCCTCCGGGAACCATTGCTGCAATGCTACTCTGGGTAAGTTGTAGCTTTGCTCTTTAGCCGAATTATTTATAAGCACCCACACCGTGTTTTTGTCCAGGTTTCGCCGGTAGGCAAAAATGCCGCTGGAATCATTGGCCTCAAGAACGGTAAAACTGCCATAAACCAAAGCCGGATTTGATTTCCGGAGTGTTATCAATGCCCTGATGAAATTTTGCAGGCTGGTATCGGGTTTCACTGCATCGGGTAGTTTATTTCCATCGATGGGATGCGTTTTTTCTGCTTCATACACCAAATCATCCCAAAGCATGGGCTTGCGGGTATCGGGATCATCGGCCCCCCACATACCCACCTCGTCGCCATACCAGATATGAGGCGCACCCAGGTAAGTAAACTGATGCACCAGTAACATTAGCTGCCGGGCCCGGGTTTCCGCATCGGGTTTACCCACCTTGTAAGCAGCATCATCGTAGGGTTTTGCCTGGTATTTATATTTGCCTTTGTTGTATAACGAAGTGGCCGTTCGTGGCGCATCGTGACTGGCTGTAAGGTTCATCATGGCCCGGTTATGCTCTGGCGAAATCCCCTGTAAAAGATGTTCCAGGGAATCGGCAAAAGCCCGGGGACCAATGGCCGGTTCGGCCTGGGCAAAAAACTGACGTGCCGAACGATACCAACGGTAATTCATTACTGCATCGAACATATCTCCCTGCAAAAAAGGCTTCGGATTCATCAGGTGATCGGGCCACTCCTGCCACCAGATTTCACCAATCAGGTAAGCCTGCGGGTTTATATTTCGCACCTCGCGCCGGAATTCCGGCCAAAAACCCAGGGGAATCTCGGCGGCTACATCCAAACGGAAGCCGTCGATGCCATCGCCCGGATCGCCATCGCCATTGGGATCGAGCCAGCGACGGACTACATTAAAAATATGTTGTTTTACCTGTTCACTGTGCAGATTTCCTTCAAAAGGGAAAACCGTATCCTGTCCCACAATATCCTTACGCATCTCAGGCAGGTATTTTATACCGTACCAACCCTGATAATCGAATTCGTCGTCGGGAGTTTCGGGCTTATCGTATGCTTTAATATGATACCAGTCGGCAAAAGCCGAAGACGCTCCTTTTTTTTGTATATCGTTCAAGGCCCAAAAGTCCCTGCCGGTATGATTCCACGAGTAATCAAGAATCACCCGGATGCCTTTTCGGTGACAGGCATCAATAACCTGTAAAAACATTTTATCGGCCGATGTGAACTGCCAGGTTTGCGGATCGATTGGGTTTTCGGCAGCAATCAGGGCTTCATCGCCACGCGGATCAGGCCCAAAATTCCTATCGATGTGCCGCCAATGGCGCGGATCATATTTATGCAACGAAGGTGCATCGTTCAGAGGATTAAAATAGATGGCCGTAATGCCCAGTCCGGCCAGGTAATCGATTTTGTTGAGCACACCCTGTAAATCGCCCCCATAGCGACGCAATTGCAGCTTGTCCTGGAACTTGTCCAATCCGGTTTCATCAAACCAGGGGTCGGGCCGATACCAATCCTGAGTCCAGGGTGTAGTTTTCCAATGCCGGGGAATTTGGTCGGGATAGGCCCCGTAAATATCCCAGATAGTAGGGTCGTTAGTAGTATCGCCATTGCGAAACCGCTCTACAAAAATCTGATACCATATAGCCTCCTGCGACCATTGGGGAACCTGTTCAAAATCCACTTGGCTTAAGATTGAGCTTTTTTTGTAGTTGTTGGTTTGACAGGCATTAAACCCTAAGACTGCCACAAGAATAACTATAAAAAGGTATCGGTTCATTGTAATTTAGTTTTTATGATTTTATCGGAAAGATGCAAGATAATTATAATTGATTGAAAACATTTACTTCGACTGATTGTATCTTTTACAAAATTAAAACCGATGAATACCATACAAGAAACCATTCGAACCACCTACCTGGGACAACTCCGAACCGAAGCCGTTCATGTGCAATCAGGAAACAAATTAATTACCGATGCTCCTACCGACAACCACGGCAAAGGAGAAACCTTTTCGCCCACCGATTTGCTGGCTACATCGCTGGCAAGCTGCATCCTGACCATTATGGGTATTAAGGCCGAAGCAGCTGGCTTTAGCATCGACGGTGCTACGGCAAAAAGCTGGAAGCTGATGAGCGAAAACCCGCGCCGGGTGGCCGAAGTTAAAATTGAATTCGATTTTAGCACCTGCACTCTGAGCGACGAAAACAAGGAACTGTTGAAAAGCCTGGTTAAAGTAAGCCCTGTTCCGCTCAGCCTTCACGAAAATACCCGGCAAACAGTTTCCATAAAGTTTTAAATTGATGGAATTAAGCATTAACAAACAAACCTTTCTGGTGTGCGGAGCCACCAGTGGATTTGGTAAAGGAACTGCCCGGGCCCTGATGAACGAAGGTGCCCGTGTACTGGGCGTAGCACGCAACCAGGAAGGACTAAAACAAATGAAACAGGAATTTGGCGACGCTTTTATTTCCCTTTCAGGAGATATCAGCCAATCGGAAATCATCCATGAAGTTGTAAACCAAGCCCGGAAACTGAGTATTTCAGGAGCCCTTATCAATGCCGGAGGACCACCGGCTTTGGCTTTTGAAGAAACGCAGCTCAGCGACTGGGACGAAGCCTATCAAAAACTGCTGCGATGGAAAGTGGAGCTAACTCAGCAACTACTTCCCCATTTTAAAACCCAAAAGTACGGACGACTGGTTTATATTGAAAGTTCGTCGGTAAAACAACCCATTGAGAACCTGGTTCTGAGCACTTCGTTGCGGTTGGCTGTGGTTGGAATGGTAAAAACGGTGTCGCAGGAAGTGAGCGGGCAAAATATTAACCTGAATATCATTGCACCTGGTTCGCACGCCACTCCGGCTATTGAACGACTGATTAAAAAGAAAAGTGAGCTGAGCGGGCAAAGCCTTGAAGCAGCCCGAAAAGAATGGATTGAGAACATACCGGCAAAGCAAATGGGCAACCCTGATTATTTGGGAACGCTGGCCGCCTGGCTTTTATCGCCCATGGCAGCATTTGTTACCGGACAAGTTTACGCTTTAGAGGGAGGTGCTGTTAAATCGACTATGTAGTTTTCTTGGTCGGGCCAAAGCAAACTTAGAAATGGCTATTTTTCGTTTGTATCGAATCCCATAATAATAAAAAAACCTCCGAAGCCAATCGCAAGGAGGTTTCTGTTAAAATAATTTTATTTAAAAATCAAACTTTAGCACTCTCGCAAGGCATGGAACGATCCACTTTTTTAATCATACCCTGAAGCGCTGTGCCCGGTCCAACTTCGGTAAATGAAGTAGCGCCATCGGCTATCATTTGCTGCACCGTTTGCGTCCATTTTACCGATGCGGTTAATTGTTTCTTGAGGTTTTCCTTAATGGTATCCGGGTTGGTTTCGGCTAAGGCGCTTACATTTTGATAAATGGCGCAAACTGGTTTCGATACTACCGTTTCATTAATAGCCGCTTCGAGTTCGATACGTGCCGGTTCCATTAGCGGAGAATGAAACGCACCCCCTACCGGAAGTTTCATAGCGCGTTTGGCTCCTAATTCGGTTAAACGGGCACAAGCCTTATCTATTCCGGCAATGGAGCCCGAAATTACCAGTTGTCCGGTGGTGTTGTAATTGGCAGGAACCACCACCTCGTCGATTTCGTTGCAAACCCGTTTAACCACTTCATCATCTAAACCAATAATAGCTGCCATAGTCGAAGGTTCTTTCTCACATGCCTTTTGCATAGCCATAGCCCGCTTGCTAACCAATACCAAACCATCTTCGAACGACAAGGCTCCGGCAGATACCAGTGCTGAAAACTCACCCAGCGAGTGGCCGGCAACCAAAGCCGGTTTAAAACTTTCGCCCATTACTTTGGCCAGGATTACCGAATGCAAAAAGATGGCCGGTTGGGTTACTTTGGTTTGTTTTAAATCTTCATCGGTTCCTTCAAACATCAGATCGGTAATTCGGAAACCTAAAATATCATTGGCTTTCTCAAAAAGTTCTTTTGCTAAAGGCGAATTCTCGTACAGGTCTTTTCCCATTCCAACAAACTGGGCACCTTGTCCCGGAAAAACGTATGCTTTCATAATACTTGGTTTTTAAAATTTTTGGCAAATGTAAACAATTTCACAAAACCCCGTGAAATGTGCAAAAAGATTTCAGCCCGATTTGATAAAAATCATATCCGGTGTACTTTCATACCCATATTAAGCAAGAGTGATGTATTAAAAAGAACCATGGAAGACCAGAAGATTATCCTTAAATACATTCCAATTTTCCATGGTTCAGGCTTTGAATCTATTTATAGAAAACGTAAGCTGAAATGGGGTCAAGCATAAACTTGCCTTTAACCTTTAGCCCATCTCTATGGTAGCCCTTTTCGAGATTAAAAGCCATAGTCCAGGCTTTCTCATCGATTATAAAGGGAACTTTGGTTTTATTGGCATTAAACAACACCATAATATTTTCCCATGTATCGCCATTGGCATTTTGGGTAATGGTGTACCCAACCAGGCCGGGCTCCAAATCCATAAACTCCAGATGCGTGGACAGCAAATCGGCGGTTGGCATTTTAAATGCCGGATGCTCTTTGCGCATTTGAATCAGACTTTTGTAATATTCTACTACATCGGCATGCTTGTCTTTCATGCTCCAGTCGATCCAGTTGATGGAATCGGGCGATTCAAACGAGTTTTCCACTTCGCGTTTGGAGCGTAAAAACTCAACCCCGGCATGTAAAAATGGTACACCCTGCGAGGTTAAAACTATGGCATTGGCCATTTTGCTCATTCGGATTCGTTCAGCAACCGAACTTTCCGGAGCAGACATCAGCAGTTTATCCCAAAGGGTGTTGTTGTCGTGGCACGACACATAATTTATGGTTTGAGCAGGCTGATTTGACCATGCTGAATTGGAATAATTTACTGCATTATAATCGACCTGTGGATGCTGTGTGGCTGCCACAATTCCGAACTTAACCGATTCTTCCTGTCCGGTTTCACCACTTACAAAACCACGGGTTTTTAAGTCGTTCCAATGACCTTTAATACCATCGCGTATTTCGTCGCTAAAAGCTGCTACGCCATAAACTTTAGGCATGTTTTGCTTTATGGCACGTTTTTCAACAGGTAAGGGACTGTCGCCGGCTGTCCAGCCTTCACCATAAATAAAGATACTTGAATCGTACTTATGAAGTGCTTCAGCCAACAGGTTCATGGTATTGATGTCGTGAATTCCCATTAAATCGAAACGAAAGCCATCGAGCTTATATTCTTTGGCCCAAAACAATACCGATTCAATCATGTACTTGCGCATCATTGCCCGTTCCGATGCAGTTTCGTTTCCGCATCCCGATGAATTGCTATAACTGCCGTCGGTATTAAAACGGAAATAATATCCGGGCACGGTTTGCTGAAAACTCTGCTTGGCCGGATTTCCCACATGATTGTAAACTACATCGAGCACTACACGAATGCCTGCCTCATGCAAAGCCTGAACCATCTGTTTAAATTCTTTAATCCTAACTTCACCCTGAAAGGGATTGGTGGCATAAGAACCTTCGGGTACATTGTAGTTTTGCGGATCGTAACCCCAGTTATAATGGGGTTTGTTCAGTTGTGTTTCGTCAATAGAACGGTAATCAAAAGCGGGAAGCAGATGCACATGGGTAACGCCCATCTCCTTCAGGTGATCGATACCGCTGGCATTTTCGCAGGGAGTTTTTGTTCCCTTTTCTGTAAAAGCCAGATACTTGCCTTTATGTTGCATGCCGCTGTTGGAATGAATGGAAAAATCGCGGATGTGCAATTCGTAAAGTATAATGTCGATTGGCGATTCCAAAGCCGGTCTGACGTGGTTTTCCCAACCTTCGGGATGGGTAGTTGTCATATCGATAACCATACCGCGTTTCCCATTCACACCTACTGCGGTAGCATAAGGACCGGGTACTTCGGCAAACCATAAATCATCAACTTTCACCTGGAAAGTATAATAGGTATTTGCCAAATCGCCTTTCTGGGTGCTTTCCCAAACACCTTGTTTGTCTTTTTTCAGTTTGATTGTTTTTTCAGCTTCACCTCCATTACCTGATTTGTATAAGCGAAGTAATACTTCGCTGGCTGTTGGAGCCCATAATTTAAACATAGTTTCTTCGGGAGTATAGCTTACACCCAAATCGGTTCCTTCGTAAACCGGATATGAATCGGGATCGTTGTGATTAAAACCAGTTGGATTACATGCCATAATAAAAAGCATTAAAAAAAGTATTATTGTACCGTGAGTCTTTAACATATTGTTGTTTTTAAGTTTTTAGGTAATAAATTATATAATCTATTAAATCAAAGTTACGCAAGAATTATTGGGGGAGTGTAAAGATAAAGGAAAGAGCGTATATTTGGATGGTTTAAATTAAAAAAGCTGAAAATACTGTAATACTTTCAGGTTTTTGAATGGCTATAATGAATCGGTTCAATTATTTAATGCAATTTAGTGCCAATCAGATGAATAAATTCCTCGCGGGTAGAGGCGTTGTTTAAAAATGCTCCGGTAAATGCCGAAGTAGTGGTTACCGATTCCTGTTTTTCGATGCCACGCATCTGCATGCACATATGGGCAGCTTCAATTACCACAGCGACTCCTAAGGGTTTTAAAGTAGCTTGAATACTGTCTTTAATCTGATTGGTTAAACGCTCCTGCACTTGTAAACGGCGGGCATAAGCTTCAACCACCCGTGCAATTTTGCTTAAACCGGTTATGTATCCATCGGGAATATAGGCCACATGGGCTTTCCCGAAAAAGGGCAACATGTGATGCTCACACATGGAGTATATTTCAATATCTTTTACAATCACCATTTGGCTGTAATCTTCCTTAAACATGGCCGATTTAAGGATTTCTTCAGGTTTTGCCGAATAACCCTGAGTTAGAAACTGCATGGCCTTTGCTACGCGTAAGGGTGTATTCACCAAACCTTCGCGATCGATGTTTTCGCCTAATGTATCCAATAATTCACTATACAAAGCGGTTAATTTCTTTGTTTTCTCATCATTATACCGGTCAACCCTCAGGTAACCAAAATCGTCATCCAAATCGATTCCGTTTTTTACAATATCCATAAATTTATTCTCCGTAATACTCAGCAAAATTATTTTCGGTTTCTACCAGTTTTAATTTGTGAAGTCGGGCTTTGGTATCTTTCAGTTCGGCTTCGAGTACCTTCCAAATAGCCTTAATTGTATTTTCGGTCGACACGATGGTATTTTGAAGAAAATCGACTTCGATATTGAGGTTTTTATGGTCGAGTTTATCGATAATACTGGTGTTGATAATCTTGCTGAGTTCTTTTAAATTAATAACCACGCCTGTTTCAGGATCAACGTTTCCTTTAATGGTAACAAATAATTCGTAGTTATGCCCGTGCCAGTTTGGGTTGGCACACTTACCGTAAATTTCAAAATTTTTTTCATCGGAATAATTCACATTATACAACCGATGTGCACTATTAAATCGCTCTCTTCGTGTAAGATAAACCATAACTATCTGAAATTCATTCCCTGCAAATATAGAATAAGATATCAGGATAACAAAGAATAAATTAGCGCCAAAAGATTGCTTAGCTAAACCTTTAAGTTTGTAAAAACTTATAAAAGAATTTTAAAAAGGGCTGTGGTGCTTAGGTGCTAAAGCTTATATTTGCAGAAAATTTTATTACCATGATAGTAGTTACAGGAGCTGCAGGATTTATTGGAAGCTGCATGTTAAGTAAGCTTAATAGCGAAGGTTTTAAAGATGTAGTGTTGGTCGATGATTTCTCGTCGGAAGAAAAAAACCGCAATTTCAAGGGAAAAACTTACTCTGAAAAAGTGAACAGAGATAATTTTTTTACGTGGATTGATGAGAACCATAAATTTATTCAGTTTGTATTTCACATGGGAGCCCGCTCGGCTACTACCGGTTTTCCAAAAGAAGTGTATGATAAATTAAACCTTGATTACAGTAAAACACTATGGAATAAATGTGTGCAATACGGTTTGCCCCTGGTTTACGCTTCGTCGGCAGCTACCTATGGCTTGGGCGAATTGGGTTACAATGATGAGCATGCCCTAGTGGAAAAATTGCACCCATTGAATCTATATGGTGAATCGAAAAACGATTTCGACAAATGGGCGCTGAATCAGGAAAAACAACCCTATTTTTGGGCAGGGCTAAAATTTTTCAACGTTTATGGCCCCAATGAATACCACAAAGGACGCATGGCTTCGGTTATTCTGCATGCTTTCAACCAGATTAAAACAACAGGTAAAATGAAGCTGTTTAAATCGCACCATCTGAAATTCCCCGATGGTGGACAGACCCGCGATTTTGTTTATGTAAAAGATTTGGTTGAAGTAATGTATTTTTTGATGCATCACCGCAAGGATTCGGGCTTATATAATGTGGGAACCGGACTGGGACGCACTTTTCTCGACCTGACCCTTAACACTTTTAAGGCAATGGGCATAAACCAAAACATTGAATTTATTGATACACCTGTCGATATTCGTGATAAGTACCAGTATTTTACTGAAGCCAACATGCAAAAACTTAGAAGCATAGGTTACAAAAAAGCATTTTATACACTCGAAGCAGGAGTTCACGATTATGTAACCAATTATTTGTTGCCAAACACTTATTATTAGACCCAACTGCTGAAAAACAGTTATAGCAATAAATCACAGTCAACAAAAGGCTTAAGCAAATAGATTTTTCGAATGGTGTAAAAAACTTTGATTCCAATGGAGTATTTTACAAGCTTTTTAATTTTAATCTTTTATAATTAAAAAAAGATTCTATTTTTGCACAATTACTCTTTAATTGTGCAAACACCCGATGAATGTAAAGAATTCCAGAGACGCTATTTTAAATCAGGCCCTGACCATATTTGGACAACTGGGTTTTCATAAAACTACCATGGCCGATATTGCCAATGCCTCAAAAAAAGGACGTCGAACTATTTATACCTACTTTAAAAATAAGGAAGAAGTTTATGAGGCGGTAGTGGAACGTGAAATAGACCGGGTCTTAATGAAGCTAAAAGACGAAATTGCCAGTACCCCTGCCATTCAACTAAAATTTGAAAAATACCTCGATTCACGCATCAGGGCTATGTTGCAACTGACCAAAAACTACGATGCCTTAAAAATTGCCTTTATAAATAATTACCGTTGGGTAGAAAAAATAAGGGAAAGACTGGATGTGGAAGAGAAGAAAATTCTTTTGGAACTATACAAACTGGGAATCACGCAACAACATTTTACCATTAACGATGTTGAAGCTTATGTTAAAAACACTTCCTTAATTATTAAAGGAATTGAACTGATGCTTATAAGAGAAGAGAACGAAAACTTAACCACCACGCATATTAAAAGCCTTCAGCACTTATTGCTTTATGGTTTGCTGGCCCGCTGATTTCGCTTTTACTATTTTTATCTATTTAGGAACTAAAAGTTTCAATAGCCAGAATTTGTGCGACGTGTTTGCACACTTTAATGGTTAAGGGAACCTGGCCAATCACCTCACCATCCATTTCAATCGGGCAGTTAGGTTGCATACTGGAAATTTGGCATTCGCTTATTTCATGATAAAATACCTCATTTACCGGAATGGGTTTTGCTTTTTTTAACCAGGGCATAAAAAACAAAAACTGTATGATGTTTATTTTTCGTGCAATTATTACATTGAGTTTTCCATCGTCGAGTTTTGCATCGGGAGCAATACCCAGGCCGCTGCCAAAATAACGACCGTTATTCACCACAACCAGCAATACCTCTCCTTTAAAATTTAAGTTTTCTGAGGTTAGCTCAACCGGAATTCGTTTAAATAAAAGAAACGAGCGGATAATATTATAAAAATAGGTGAAGTTGCTTCCCCAGGTTCTTCCGCTTTTATTCATAAATTGGCAAACCAGGCCACCCAAACCAATATCAAACGAATTATCGTAATACCTTATTTTTTCTTGCCCATCTTCCTGGTAAGTTACCTGCACCAAATCGAGCGGTTTGGTCACTCCCCTTTTAATTAAATGATACAAATGCTCCATGCTTTGTACTTTTCCGGCAGTACGTGAAAAATCGTTACCTGAACCACGCGGAAAAGCAATCAGCACGGTATTTTTCCGGCAGGATTCCGGAGCTAACATAAAACCATTGACTACTTCGCTAAAGGTACCGTCACCACCAACACCCACCAAATAATCTATTCCCTGCTCCATTAACTCTTCTACAATTTGGATAGCATGTCCGCTGTGGCGGGTAAAACGCAAATAAACATCGAATTCTTTTTGAAAAAACCGAGATATATTCGATCTAAACTTGTCGGGTTCGCTTAAATTTCCACGAACGATAAAAGCAATTTTCTTCAAAGCTTATTGATTTTATGGCTTTAAAGAAAAGAAATATTCCTGACACAATCTTCATATACTAACATTAAAATACAAATGCTTTGTTAGGGATTATATGATAAACTACAAGCTGGCCTTTTACAATTTTGCCTGAACATTAACAAAATAACAGTTTTTACTATTATATAACATGTGATTAAAAATCTACAACATAATATTCGTCGTGTACTATTATGCAATGCTTTTCTAAATTTGCCCCAAAAACCAGCATACTATGATAAATCAACAAATGATAAATCCCCGTAGCATTGCAGTTATCGGAGGATCAGATGATATTCAGAAACCAGGCGGTAAAGTACTCAAAAACCTTATCGACCATAACTATCAGGGAAACCTTTATGTGGTAAATCCAAAACTCGATAAGGTACAGGGAGTCAATTCGTTTCGCGAGGTAAGTAAACTACCCGAAACCGACCTGGCTATTTTGGCCATTGCTGCCAAATATTGTCCTGAAGCTGTTGAAGTTTTAGCAAAACAAAAAAACACCCGCGCATTTATTATTCTGTCGGCCGGGTTTAGCGAAGAAAACGAAGCCGGTGCTGCTTTGGAACAACAAATTGTTGCCACCATTAATTCGGTGAATGGTGCTTTAATCGGCCCCAACTGCATTGGAGTGTTAAATCAAAACTACAGCGGGGTATTCACTACACCAATTCCCAGGCTCGATGCCAGGGGTTGTGATTTTATTTCCGGTTCAGGCGCAACGGCTGTTTACATAATGGAAGCAGGAGTTCCCAACGGATTAACTTTTTCAAGTGTTTATTCGGTAGGAAACAGTGCCCAAATGGGTGTCGAAGACATACTTCAGTATCTCGATGAAACCTACAATCCAAAAACAAGCAGCAAGGTAAAACTACTTTATATTGAAAGCGTCAACAAACCGGAAGCTTTATTAAAACACGCCCGATCGCTTATTAATAAAGGCTGTAAGATAGCCGCCATAAAAGCGGGAGGTTCCGAAGCCGGAAGCCGGGCCGCATCGTCACATACCGGTGCGCTGGCCAACAGCGATGCCGCAGTTGACGCGCTGTTTCGCAAAGCCGGTATTGTACGTTGTTACAGTCGCAGCGAATTGGCTACCGTGGCTGCCGTTTTTATGCATCCGCCACTTGTTGGAAAAAATATTGCCATCATAACTCATGCCGGCGGACCGGCGGTAATGCTTACCGATGCCTTGTCGAATGGTGGATTCGATGTGCCACACATTGAAGGATCAAAAGCCGAAGCTTTACTCACAAAACTTTACCCGGGTTCATCGGTGGCCAATCCCATCGATTTTTTAGCCACCGGAACTGCCGAGCAATTGGGACATATTATCGATGCCTGTGAAAACGATTTTAACCACATCGATGCCATGTGTGTTATCTTTGGCAGCCCTGGTTTAACTCCGGTTTATGATGTTTACGATTTGCTCGACGAAAAAATGAGTTCCTGCAAAAAACCCATCTACCCCATATTGCCATCGATAATTAATGTTGCCGACGAGATAAATCATTTTTTAGCCAAAGGCCGTATTAATTTTCCAGATGAGGTAACCCTGGGAAATGCCTTAAGCAAAGTTTTCAATACGCCTTTACCTGAAAGCAAAGTTGCTGAACTACCCCGGGTTGACACTGTAAAAATCCGTTCCATTATCGACGCATCCGTAAACGGTTATCTTGAGCCCAAACAAGTTCAGGAATTATTAGATGCAGCAGGTATTCCACGTGCCGGTGAGGCCGTAGTAAGCACTGAAATAGATGCAGTAAAGCAAGCAGAATCGTTGGGTTTCCCTGTGGTGATGAAAGTGGTTGGACCTGTCCATAAATCGGATGTAGGCGGAGTGGTTCTCAATATAAAAACCAAAGAACAAGTTGTGGCCGAGTTCAAACGAATGATGCAAATAAAAGATACCATCGCCATTTTATTGCAACCCATGTTGAGTGGAACCGAACTTTTTGCCGGAGCTAAAAAGGAAGATAAATTCGGACACATGATACTTTGTGGCCTGGGAGGAATTTTTATAGAAGTATTAAAAGATGTTCAAGCCAACCTGGCTCCCATCTCAACTGACGAAGCTAAAAATATGATTCAAAACCTGCGCTCTTATAAAATTATTCAAGGTGTGCGAGGCCAGGAACCCGTTAACGAAACCATTTTTGCTGAAATTGTTTCAAGGATTTCTGTACTATGCCAAACGGCTCCTGAAATCTTTGAAATGGATTTGAATCCCCTGCTGGGAAAGAAAGACCAGGTTGTTGCCGTAGATGCTCGTATACGAATCGAAAAATAAAAAAATGATGAAATTTTGGAACAACCTAAGTGCTAACGAAAAAGCCATGCTGATTATTATAGCCGGCTTGCTGTTAATTGTATTGCTAAGCTGGAACCGCATATCGGATGGTCTTACCAAAGGATTTAAACCCTATATGGAAAAACATCCGGTAAACCAAACGCGATAAAAGCATCCGAAATAAAAACATTTTATGGCATCGAACAGTTTATTGACTTTTAGATAGCAAAACAACAATTTATGGATTCAATAAAATTACCTTCCACCAAAAACAAAGTTGAGAATAATGAAAATTAACAAACAAGATATTTACGTTAGCCTTATTATCGCCTTAATTGTATTGCTGTTTTATTTTTCTGATACGGTGCTTCAGGCCTACCTGAGTTTTAATAAAAACCATGGAATGATAACCAGTTTTGTAAAATTTGGTCTGTTAGCCACATTTGGTGAGATGGTTGGCCTTCGTATAAAAACCGGCCAATACTATTCGGGCGAATTTGGACTTTTTCCAAAAATAATGGTCTGGGGTTTTCTGGGATTAACCATTAAAATGGCATTTGTGGTTTTTGCCACGGGAACTCCTGTCTTTATGGAATATTTGGGAATTTCGGGTGCAACGGCATCAATGGGCAACTCCACTACTTATACCAAATTGTTTGTTGCTTTTGCCATCAGTATTGCCATGAACGTTATGTATGCTCCGGTAATGATGACATTTCACAAAATTACCGATTTGCATATTGCTTCCCATAAAGGAAAAACAAGAAGCTTATTTCTTCCTGTTAATTTTGCGGCTCAATTTAAAGCCATAAACTGGGACATTCAGTGGCATTTTGTATTAAAAAAAACAATTCCTTTATTCTGGATTCCGGCACACACATTTACCTTTTTATTACCACCTGATTTTCAGGTATTATTTGCCGCCCTGTTAAGCGTACTGCTGGGGCTCATTTTGGCTTTAGCCAGTTTGAAAAGTAAAAAATAATTCTATCTTTGTGACACGTAACCTAAACTATCCCTAAAATGAAAGACAAAATTGCTGTATTATACGGGCCTGTTGGAGGCAATACAGAAAAAGTAGCTACCCTGGTTGCTAAAAAAATTGGTGCTGAAAAATGCGACCTTATTCCTGTTAAAGATGTAAATGAAGAAACTATAAAATCGTATCCCAGTTTTATTATTGGCAGTTCCACCATAGGAACCCACAACTGGTCGCATAAAAATACCAGTAGTGACTGGGACGAATTTATGCCTCGTTTCAGAAACCTGAATTTCGACGGAAAAAAAGTAGCCATTTTTGGTTTGGGTGACCAATTGGCATATCCCAATAATTTTGTGGATCATATGCGTACCATATACGATGTTTTGATTGAAAGCAAAGCTACCATTTTGGGGCATTGGAAAACCGATGAGTACGAATTTAACGAGTCGGCTGCCGTTATCGATGACCAATTTGTGGGGCTGCCGGTCGATGAGGATTACCAGGACGAACTTACCGAACAAAGAGTTGATGCCTGGCTGAACACTTTTTTACAGAAATTGTAATAAATATTCAGAACTAAGACCGTAAAGAATGAGACAACTAAAAATCACCAAACAGGTAACCAACCGCGATACCCAATCGTTGGACAAGTACCTGCACGAAATCGGAAAAGAAGATTTGGTATCGGCCGATGAAGAGGTTGATTTGGCCCGCCGCATAAAAAAAGGCGATGCCCAGGCGCTCGATAAACTAATCAGGGCCAACCTGCGTTTTGTTGTCTCAGTATCAAAGCAGTATCAAAACCAGGGACTTAGTTTACCCGACTTAATAAACGAAGGCAATCTGGGGCTAATAAAAGCCGCTCAACGTTTCGACGAAACCCGTGGTTTTAAATTTATCTCCTATGCCGTTTGGTGGATTCGTCAATCCATTCTTCAGGCTTTAGCCGAGCAGTCGCGTATTGTTCGCTTACCCCTGAATAAAATAGGTTCCATCAACAAAATTAATAAAACGCTTTCGCGATTGGAACAGGAATTTGAACGGGAACCATCGGCCGAAGAAATTGCCAAAACACTCGACATGCAACCCGAAGAGGTAAAAAAAGCGCTTCAGTCAAGTAATCGGCATATTTCGATGGATGCGCCCCTGCAGCACGACGAAGAAGGAAGTATGTACGAAGTAATGCCGAATAAAGACATGCCACTTCCCGACCGCGATTTAATAGATGATTCACTGCGGAAAGAGATTGAACGCTCACTTACCACCTTATCGGTTCGCGAGGCTGACATTTTACGCTGCTTTTTTGGTTTGGCAGGAACACCACAGTATTCGTTAGAAGAGATTGGCGAAAAATTTGAACTTACCCGTGAACGGGTTCGTCAGATTAAAGAAAAAGCCATCAGAAAGCTTAAACAAACGTCGAGAAGTAAAAATCTGAAAGCTTATTTAGGATAGCCGGGACTTGTTCCCGGTTCTTTTTTTCTATTGATTCCTATTTACTCTCATAAAAGGGATTTTGTATCTTTACAACCAATTCAAAAAAACACAAATGAAAACACCACTTATTGCCCCTTCTATACTTTCGGCCAATTTTGGAAACCTGGCCCGAGATATTGAAATGCTTAACACCAGTAAGGCCGACTGGATTCATGTGGATGTAATGGATGGGGTTTTTGTCCCCAATATTTCATTTGGTTTTCCGGTAATTAAAGCCGTAAAAAAAATTGCTGAAAAACCTCTCGATGTTCATCTAATGATAGTTGAACCCGACCGCTACATTCAACAATTTAAAGAAGCCGGAGCTGAAATTCTGACCGTTCAATACGAAGCCTGTACCCATTTGCACCGAACCTTGCAAGCCATAAAAGCTGGTGGAATGAAAGCCGGTGTTGCTCTAAATCCCCATACTCCGGTTAATTTACTGAACGACATTATTCACGATATCGACATGGTGCTGATTATGAGTGTTAATCCGGGTTTTGGCGGACAAAAATTCATTGAACATTCGTATACAAAAATCAGCAAACTGAAAGAACTGATTACCAAAGCCGGTTCAAATACACTAATTGAAGTAGATGGCGGTGTTACTTTACAGAATTATAAGCAATTGGTTAAAGCCGGTGTCGATGTGCTGGTAGCCGGCAATACGGTTTTTGCATCGGCAGATCCGGCAATAACTATTGAAACTTTAAAGCAAGTTTAGTTTTATAACACTATACCGATAACTCAAATAATTTAAAAATAAAATCCATAACCATCCAATTCCGGCAACAATCAAATAATTGCTCTCAAGGGGTATACAGGCTAATTTATATACCCAAAAAGCAGGAAAGATTCCCAATAAATTTATCCAGCCACTACTGATAAAAAACAGTACGGCAGGTATAAAGATTACTACATTAGCAACTTTTAATAGGGTCAGGGCCTCCACTTTATTTTTTGCCACAGCACTGATAAGCAATACAAATATAGGAACCTGGAGTGCACTTAATAAAGACATGATTGCTATTGCGTGCCAGGGTAGTTTTAATAATCCATTAAAAACAAGCAAACCGACACTAAAAACAAATCCCAGTACTACCATAAAAACTATCCGTGTAAGTAAAAAGCCGGACAGTGAAACCGGTGTTACTTTTACGACAGAAAATAACTGTTTGTCTTTTTCATCGAGCAATAAAAAAGAGACCAGAAAACCCGGAAACACGGCAATCAGCAACGAAAAAAAAGCTAAAAGTGCCGGGTAATAGGCTACCAAATCAGGAACCCAAAGCGCAATTTCAGCTATACCAAAGCGAACTGCAACCCAAATGAGCAGCGGAACCCAAAGCATCAACAATAAAGTTGGGTCGCGACGAGTATTTTTTAAATCGGCAATAATTATAGCCAGGTATTTATTCATAAACGGTCGGTTTTAATTATGCGTTTGTTGTAACTATTATAAGCCCACCTATAAACCAAAAAGTTTAAAGTTCCCAAATAAATCATTGCATAAATCAATTGCCAGTTTTCAACTTTACTTACCGATGCTTCAAAAAGTAATAAACAGGCTTGCGTTGGAATCAAATAAAACAGCCACGATTCTACCAGATAAAAAAACGACAAAAACGGCAAACAAACCGGAGCCAGAACCAGCGGTATTATTAATATAAACTCGTTAAAACTTTTTACATACGATACACCTACCACGCCCACAAACACAAACAAAGCCGCAGATAAAACCACCGCAAGTAAAAACCATAAAAAATTAAAATAAACCGGCCAGGCAGCCAACACAATAACGAAACCCATTACCAAAGCCAGAACACAAAAAACAATGGCTTTTGAAAGCAGGTATTCTGAAGTTTTGAGCGGTGTAACAGCCAAAACCTGATGGGTATTGGCATCTTTTTCGAATAAAACCATTACTGCGGTAAATAAAAAGCCATACATTACCGGATCAGAAAAAACCAAAGCCACAATTATTTTCTCGTAGCCCTCGGTATCGATAAATAAAAAAATCAGACTATAAATTAAGGCAATAGCAAAAGCTACAGCTACAATTCCATATTTGTAGATAAGACAGGCATCCCATTTAATGGCTTTCAATAAAGTAGTCATGGCTACAAATCGATTGCGTTTAGTTTAACTCCGGTGGTTTTAATAAAAACCTCGTCGAGGGTGGCTTCCTTTGAATGCATACTTACAATAGGATGCGTACGAATTAGCTTCAAAAATTCGTTATTCTGACCGAGATGCTCCAGATCAAAGTCACTCGATATCAATCCCTGATTTTGGTATTCGACCCGCAACAAGGGTTTGCCATATTTCATTTTCAAGTTTTTGGGAGCTCCTTCAGCTTGTATTTGTCCATCGGTAATAAAAGCTACCCTATCACAAAGTTCATCGGCATCGTGCATATTGTGCGTTGTTAAAAAGATGGTTTTCCCCTGTCGCTTTAAATCAAGAATAATGTCTTTAATAATTCGGGCGTTTACCGGATCGAGTCCCGAAGTGGGTTCGTCGAAAAACAAAATATCCGGATTATGAATCAAAGCCCTGATAAAATTCAAACGCATTTTCATGCCTTTTGAATAGGCTTCGGTTTTTTGATTGGCCGCAGCCTGCAAACCCACCATTGCAAACAGTTCCATCAAATTCCGACTGGGTTTATCGTAAAACGAAGCAAACAATTGCAGGTTTTCCAAACCGGTGAGTTTAGCATAATGGTTGGGCAGTTCAAAACCAACGCCAATATGGTTATAAAAATCGGTACTCCAACTTTTTAAGTCCTTACCCAATACTGAAACATTTCCGCCAAAACCACTTAATAAACGAATCAGTATTTTTTGTGTAGTGCTCTTGCCTGCTCCGCTTGGACCCAAAAAACCATAGATTTCGCCTTTTTCAATGGTAAAACTAATGTCTTTAATGGTATCGGATTTTTGGTTGGGGTAACAGTAGTGTAGATTTTGAACAGTAATCATGGGTTTAATCTTTAAAGTTTAAACGATGGTCAGGTGCAGTTAAATACCATTTTTTAGCATCGCTACCGATACATCAATAATGCGGTGCAAATCGGCTTCGCTTAAATTTAAAACCGGTTTTCCATTTTTGATATTCGCTTGAAAATCGATACGGTATTTGTACGCCACATAATCGTAAAGCCAAAGCTGCATATGAAAAACCTGAAAAGCTACCAACTCGGCATCGCTGGTTTTTAATTGCTGACTAAACTTTTCCATTTCGATAATGGAGCGGGTTATCCCAATGACCGACTGATACAATGTTTTGATAACATCGGCCACTTCGTGATTTTCGCGCTCGTGCATAACCTGGTAAAGGAAACCGGCAATCACCGGATTTTCTATGTCAAACTTCAGTTTATCGAAGAAATTCTGCCGGATAACTTCGAAAAAATCAATATCAGGTTGGGCAATCAGTTGGTCTATTTTAGAAAGCCGACGTTCCGAGGCATGCTGAATCAGGTAAGCATACAGTTCTTTTTTGTTGGTAAAGTACCTGTAAAACGAGCCTTTGGCCAAACCCAGTTGCTTTATAATCTCCGACAGCGATGCACTTTGGTAGCCTTTTAAGGCGAACTCCCTGTAGCAGGTCATCAGAATTTCCTCGCGACGTTCAGGTTTTAGGTTTTGAAATGTTTTTAAAGCCATACAAGAAAAATAAAAAAGCGACTACATGGTCGCAAATATAAAATAAAAAAAGCGACTTATTAGTCGCTTCAAGAAATAATTTTCAGAAATGAGTAAAAATAATATTTAGTACTTCCTTTTTCTCAGATAGAACTCAATAGCATCTAATCCTATTCCTTCCCATCAACATAATCCTGTAAATAAGCAAACTTAGTGGTCAATTTGCCATTTTTGGTAATGGTGGCTCGTTCAATAGTATATTCATTATCGTCCTCAATTAGTGCCGGAAATACGCGCTCGAACAAATCGCGGCCAAATTCACGCGAAGCATCACGGGGCAACTCGCCAGGCAAATTATCAACAGCCATTACTGTAACATTGGTCGGGCGGGTAAAAGCAGGTTCAAGCACGTCCAATTGTGGATTGTATCCATAAAACGGTTCGGCTATGGTCGAAGCACGTTGGGTAGAATAAATGGGTCCGTTTATATCGCAACTTACATCGGCAATAACTGAAATTTTAAATTCCGGATCAAGATAATCTTCCTTATTAATAAACTTAGGCGATTGATTATCCCAAAAATGACAGGAAATAAAAATATCGGTAACTTTTGTAAATGGTTTAAAAATTGATTCGTACTCCTGCGGATGCTGAATAAAATGTTGCATGTCGAACAATTGCCCATCGCTGCGTTTTACGTAATGCATGGGTTCTATCTGGCAAACCACAGGTTCATCGAAAGTCTGTTCCAGAAATTCTTTTGGCGTTACCTGGCGCAGGTTTAACTGACTTAAGGTTTCCATAGCTCCGTGAGCAACCCGTCCACCTCCGGTAATTAATATTTTTATAGGCTTTAGTTTGATCTTTTTTAATCCGGCAAACAATTCCTCCATATCGTGACATTCGTGTGCCGGTTTTAATGAAAAATTATTGGTTCGGTTACCTCGTGCCCGTAAGGCATTGTAAGTACCCACAATTCCGGCCCATCGGCCAAAAGCCACAATCCGCGTTCCATCGGGACGGGTCAGGTATTCGTAATCGATAAGCGTAATGTTCTTGGTTAAAATAGCTCGTAATAGCTCACGGTTATAGGGTTGCTTTTTAGCCACATGGGCAAAAAACAAATAGGTTTTGTTGGGTATCAGTGCTTCAATCTTCACCTCTTTTACGCCAAAAAGAATATCACAGGTAGTCATATCGCACTCCAGATCGACTCCCAGGTACTGGTATTCATCATCAGTAAAACATCTTAAAGGACTGGGTTCAACACACATTTTAACCGAAGGGAAGCGGGTTTGGATGGTGTCGACCTGAGCCGGAGTAACCGGAACGCGTTTATCGGGCGGGGTTTTCGTTTCTTTAATGATTCCTATTCGTAAATTTTTATTCATAGCAATTAGTATTTTGGATTGGTAAAAGAAATGTCGGAGTACGATATTTTCTCCGGTAAGGATGCGAATTTAGGAAAATAGGTGAATTTTAAATGGCGATACAATGTGATAAACAACAGGAATTTGTATCTTTGCGCACTTTGCAACGGGTGAAAACCCATGTTCTTTGAGGGGCTGACCTGGTTTTGACAGCAAGATGAGGTGGTATGTAAGCATGCCGGGTGTAGTGAAACTGACCCGTAAAACTCAGGCACACACTTTTCAAATGGCGAATCTAATTACGCTCTTGCCGCTTAATCGAATTATAGTAGATTAGCATAATCCCGGCACCAGGTGCTGGGACAAGACATTTCCCGGAAGCCGCTTTTCTGAGGCTCGCCGATACGGAAATGCTGACAATTCAGAAATAGTTTCGATAATGCTCCGCTATCGGGATGAAATTAAGGAGCTAAGGTATGGGTCGGTGGCTTTGATCCAGCCCATGCACGAAAATCAAGTCAGAGCTAAGCATGAAGAAAGCGTATGGTCTCCTTGTTTGGACCCGGGTTCGAATCCCGGCAGCTCCACCCTTCAAATTATCAAATATTATTAAAAACCTGTAAGTCATTGTATTTACAGGTTTTTTTTGATTTAAATAATAGCACTTATTATTATTTGTTGGTAGTTGTTTTGCCCCCTAATTAGTTAACTTATTAAGAAAACAAGCAGGAAATAGATTTTTATTTTCAATAAACTGGGAGCTGCCTATACTCTTTACCGCATTCCAAAAGTAGAATAACAGTAGAGCTCGAAAAAAAAAGCTGTAGCCTTAGCAAAGGATTTCTTTTCGGAATTAAACCGGAAATGGATCATTTTTTTAGTAAACTAATCAATTTGGTCTTTCTGGATATATTTATTAGAATCTACTTTAAAAAGATAATATCAAACTAATAGATTTCTATACTTGTATATCTTTTAAATTTTACCCTTTATTATTTGTTAGCCATTGCTCAATTTCCTCTTTCTTAAAGAATAATTTGCCAGCTTATTTGTAATATGGGATTATTCCTGAATGAGTGTATTTATATACTGTTCGTTTACTAATCACAATAAATTAATCAACTTCATCGATACCCACTATTTGCTTTTCTGTTTGTAAATCTTTTAAGTTATTTGAATATTCGTATAGTAAATATTCAGCAAAATCAATTAAATCTTCTTTTGTTACAGTTAAGTTCACCTTATTAGGTATATGTTCTATTAAATTTTTCATAGTAATATTATTTATCATAAGATTACTAAAATCTCATAAAAAAAGCCAATCCCGTTTCCAGAATCGGCTTTTAATAGCCTACACTAAAAATTCTACTAAGTATTCAGTTTTTGATATCGCTCCAAAACAATTTCTAAATACCTCCTTTTTAGTAAATCGTTCAAAAATGATTCTTGTAATAAGTTTTCTAATTCAGTTTGTTTGGCAAAAAAGCGCTGGTAAACTCGTAATAACTGCTTTTCATTCAAACCTATTCCTTGACCAAAAGTATCTAACATGTCTTTTGTAATTTTGAGTTTTTTCCCTTCAAGTGTCAGAGCCAATTCTTCCTTATCTTCCGGCATGACCAAATTAACATTCAACAAATCATAAGCTGGGGCTAACTGCCAACCGGAGTCTTGTTTAAACATGGAGAAATTTTTCAGGTGCATATCACTATTCCCTGTTAAAAAACTAAACAGGGTCAATTCAAACAAGAATAATTTGTCCAATAATGGATTAGCTGAATATTTTTCCAAAGCTTTTCCTATTTTTTCCATAGAACCTTTGTATTTATCAAAAGCTTCCAATATCTGGAACATATCCAGCATATGGATTTTCTGTCCTGATTCAGTCCGGTCAATCCGTTTGGTAATGTAACCCAATTCGCCCGATTGCAATCGTATTAAGCTTGAGGGAACCACACGTATTTCAAATAATTCAGCCAAACGCATGGTTACATGTTCATTTTCAGGCATCGACTCAAACTCTTTAGTCGGGGGCTTGAAAATATAAGCTCCACCCAGCGCACCAACAATGGTTAATCGGGATTCTTTTTTATCCAATGCATCGTTTACAAACGACACCGATAGTTTAGGTTGTACTCCTGGCACTGAAATACTTCGTTCTACTACATTCTTTGCCAATTGGGCCATCTGATTTACCGTGTAAGAAACGGTTGGTGCAACCTTGGAACCAAAGAATTGTTGGCTGCATTTGGAATGAAAATCAGTTTCATTACCATTTAATTCCTTATAACAATACAAACATTTTCGCATATCAATCCAGATTAATAGGTAACACACGTAATGCTCCAATGCAATTTTGGCAACAAGCCAGCAATAAACCCATACGATCGTTTTTATTTATTTTCCAATTGTTCGATGCAATATCCAATAACCAGCCCTCTGGAATAAGTCCTTCAAAAACTGGGAATAATCTATCCGATTTATAAGGATTGTTCGAAACCGGCATGGTAAACGTTATAAATTGTTCCGGGTATTGTTCTATATAGTCATTATTATAGACAAAGACATATTCTCCCTCATCGGATTCTGTTAGAATTCCTGCCAGGATGGTATCGTAATATATTTCAGCTTTTCTCATGGCTAATCATTTTTATCCATTTGTCGCGAATCTACCGGAGCCAACTCATGTCCAAACATGGCTAAAACTTCGTTTACTTTATCCACGTTGAGATTTGTTTTCCCCTGTTCAATCTTTCGAATGACTGTAAGTGCCACTCCACATCTTTCAGCAAATTGTTCCTGAGTGAGTTTCACTTCCTTCCGACGTTGTTTTACAAATTTTGCTAAAGTTTTCATTATATGTATTTAAATATAATAATGCAATATACAATTAATTTATATGTTTTTACATATATTTTATAATTATTTTGATTGATTATATGCATTATCATATAATTATATATAAATTGCTAGATTCCCAAACAAGAATTCTTTATACAATTTTTCATTTATGATCAAATTACCAAATATGATAAAATAGTAAAAAATTAGAATTGAACAATCACTCAATAATTCATTATGATTAGATAAAAATAGTCCTGTTTCAATTAAATTTTACCCTGTTGGTACAAGGGTTCTGTTCCCTTTGTGGAGATCAAAATGCGCTTCACTCATGTTTCACTTTTTATTATGTTGAATTTTTATGTATTTGATTATATGTTACATTAATAATTTCATTTAAATCCCGGCAGCTCCACCCTTCAAATTATCAAATAATATTAAAAACCTGTAAGTCATTGTATTTACAGGTTTTTTTTTGTTTTAAATAATAGCACTTAATATCATTTGTTGGTAGTTGTTTTGCCCCCTAATCGGTTATCTTATTAATAAAACAGTTAGGCAACCATATTAACATGTATTTATCTCACAAATAGCATGTTATAATTTATGGGTTCCTTATCAAACCTTCGGTTGAAACCCAATAAACATCCGACAAACCATTTTGTGGTTTTTGCAGCATATCGAACAACTGAGTTTGTGTTATTCCGGGTTTAATGCTTAATTCCGGATTTTTTGGAACCGAAGATGCAAAAAACAAGAACTTACCATCGGACGAAACCGAAGCAGCTGTAGCTCGTTGTCCCGGTCGGTTAATTCGTTCAGGCAACAATTCGAAGGAATGAAATTTTCCCTTTTCTTTGGCATAGGCTACAGCATATAGAGGATTATTTGTGCTATCAAGTCCGGATACACAGGCTATCATGTAACTTTCGTCGGGCGAAATAAACGCATTGTAATACTTTAAATGTTCGCTTCCTTCGATACTTACCATTTCAGGAACTGCGTAAGCATCAGCCATTCTTTCACTCCGGAAAATTCGATTGGAATCGGCGTAACTCCGGGTAAAATACAGGGTGCCATTTTGAGTTAATGAAGGAAAAAATTCTCCGTTGGCTGTATTAATTGAGTGGTCGAGTGGCATGGGTTGCGACCAACCTTCGTTCGTTTTATCTACAGCCCAAATATCTTCGTAAAACCATCCGGGTTTGGGTTCTTTACCTGCAGGAGGACGGGTTGATAAAAACAGTATCCGATTTCCGTCAGGAGTTACTAAGGGTTCGTAATCATACCAGGCTCCGGTTGTGCAAAAAGGAGCTATCCGGGGTTCAGTCCAAACCCCATTTATTTGTTCAGTAAACATAATAAAATTAAATCCGCGCGATGAGGCACTGAAATAAACCGATTTTCCATCGGGAGCTATGCTAACGTCGCGGGTATAAATTCCTGACGAAACATAGCCGGGAGCGAAAAGAACCGGCTCTGAACCGGGAAGTTCCTGTCCAAAATAATCGCCGGACAATTGTTTGGGATGGCGCTGCTGACAGGCACTTAAACCAATTAGCAGGGTAACGGATAAAAATGATAAAATTTTCATGACTCCGTATTTAAATAATCACTTTATACGATATACATACTTAGTAGATCTGAAAGATTGTCTACTATGCTCAACTTAATAACTAGCTACTAATTTACAAAACATTATTTTTACTATTAACATAATTTATCAACTTTCAATTAAGCTTTGGTTCTAAAAAAACAGTATCTCTAATTAACACAGGTTGTTGATCGCTATAAATTATCAGTAGTGTCCGACTAAAATTTTCAAGAAAAAGAGGGCTACTCCCATAAAGGTTTCGCCCAATGTCGTAAGTTTGTTTT
>PHDD01000016.1 GCA_002840905.1 Bacteroidetes bacterium HGW-Bacteroidetes-4
CGGTGGGTCGGTTCCACCATCTCAATTAAAGCATGCAATACTATTTATTGCCGAAATACTGCTTCTTGGCACACATAAGCGTAGTGCGGGATTGCAGAGCTATTAATTGTCTGTCCAGCGCAAAGTTTATAAGGAGCAAAAATTCTCATTTTCAGTTGATCAGCCCGCATTACGCTTATACAATGTTGGGGCATCGTGCTTTTATTCTTCATTCTGTTGTTTCTCAAAGTAAAGTTCCGGTAAAACAATTTTCACCTCGTGTTCTGCTCCTTCTTTCAACCAGTAAACAATAAAGTTTACTTTCACATTCTTCAGTTTATAATTCTTCTCTTTTAAGCTCTCAATTTGTCTCAAAAAGTGCTGTGAAAATTTCAAAACTGATTGTCCGTTTGAGTTCAAACATTCATCACCATTCAAAGTCAAAACATCCCCACTCATGAGTTGAGAAAGCAAATGCTGTCTGTTTACGAAGTAGTCAAGCCATACATCTTTGTAAGTCAAGTGCATTGCCAACTCCTTTGGCGGAAGGTAAATTTCTCTGTCCTCAATTCGTTCTAAATTTTCTGCCAAAAAATTGTCAAGAAAATTTGAGTTAAGATGCACAGTTAAATTCTGTTTGGCTCTTGTCATGGCAACATACAACTGTCGCTTAGCTTCGTCTGTTATGGGGTTGAAATTTTCAAGCATTAAAAAAACGTTGTCAAACTCTTTACCTTTTGCTTTATGAATAGTTGAAACGAATATTGTTTCACCATTCTCGTTGAAAAAATCTTCAAGTTTGGATTCGCGAATGAAAGCTTCTAAATCGGACTTGTATTTCTTCTTTGGATTGGTCGCTTCAAAATCTTTGATGATGTTGTTGCATGCTTCAAATTTTGTGCTGTTGCGAAACTTGTTTATTAATTCCCGTTTAGCATTTGCCCAAATATCATCGCTAATAATGAAAACATCTTTATCCAAATTGAGTAAGCTCAAAAAAAATCTGACTTCCAAAAGATTATACAAACTGAAACCGTCATTCGTCTGAATCAATTTCGCCTGCA
Source organism: Bacteroidetes bacterium HGW-Bacteroidetes-4 (assembly GCA_002840905.1). Classification (GTDB taxonomy): domain Bacteria; phylum Bacteroidota; class Bacteroidia; order Bacteroidales; family SZUA-534; genus GWE2-40-63. The sequence goes on from PHDD01000016.1 coordinate 1,044, forward strand.
TATCATTTTTTAAAAGTAAACCTGTAATTTGAAGTGCTTCCTCATTTGTTTTTGTAAGCACACATGTAGTGCCTGTCAGTCCAGTTTTAAGTAAGTCATGTACAAGCGGAGTAATGAGATTCCCACTTTGATACTGAACCAGTTTTATTATTCCATTGTCGGTTTGTTTGGCAATAATTGGAATGTCCTTTAAACGGTGATGAATTCCTGTTACATACTGATTTGTAAAATCAACAAGGTTGCTTTTGCTTCTGTAATTCTCAACTAACTCATGTTTGACCGCCCTGTTCACTTGAATAAACTGCTCAAGATATTTTGAACTTGCTCCTCTGAACTCATAAATATTCTGGTCGTCATCACCAACTGCAATTACTCGCATTTCCTCGTTCTGTTCCATCAAGGCATTTATCAGGTTGAATTCATCTTCATCCATGTCCTGTGCTTCGTCAATCACCAAAACGGTTTTTGTAATTCGACTTGGCTCAACTTCTCTACTCTTAATTTTATCAATCGTTTTTTTCAAAATCGCATCTGACTTTTCCAAGCTGCCAACCTTTCCCAATAAGTCAAAGCAATAGGAATGAAAGGTTTTTATTTCAATATAATTTGCGGCATTGCCAATCAGTTTTAGTAAACGCTTTTTGAATTCTGTTGCTGCCGCTCTTGAAAAAGTCACCATAAGCAACTGCTCATGTTTTACATCTTCCATCAAAAGCAGTGAAGCCAGTTTGTGAACCAATACTCTTGTCTTTCCACTCCCAGGCCCGGCAGCTACAACAATGTGTTTTGTTTCATTGTCATTTATGATTTTCAATTGTGTTGGCGAAAGTTCTCCGAAAAGTTGTCTGAACTTGGCAGGTGTTAAGTTGCGTTTGATTTCATTCTGACGGTTGCCTTTAAAATATTTATTGAGAAACGATTGATAGTTGAGTTGAAAATAGTCTTCTACAAATTGCAAAGCATCTTTGTAGTCGCTTATCATTTTCTTGGCATACTCGCCAACAATATGAATTTGTTGAACCTTGTTTTCGTAAAACTGATTCAGCTTTTGATAATCTTCAACTTTATAGCGTTTTTTGTTGTCTTGTTCAACTCGTTCAATAGTAAGTCGGTTATAAACAACAAGAAATCCCCCTTCGATTTTGATTGCCTCAATCCTTGAAAGGTAAAAGAGTGAATCCTCAATATCATCGATACCAATATCAAGTTTGAAAAGACTTTGATGATTTTCATAAGCGGCTTTTAATTCGTGAACTGAAAACTCAACTAATACTTCTTCTTTTTCAACTTCATCTTCGGTTACATTCAAATTACTCTTCTCATGAAGGTGTTCTATAATAAATTTAGCCAACTCATGCCGCTTCTCTAATTTATCTTTTAGTACTTCCTTTGGATGAAGTGAAATAGCTGCAATATGGTTCTTTGAGTATTGAAGGTTCTTTTGATTTATCCAATTTTTGATTGCCCAAAAATTGATGAGTGTTTTTATCTTATTCGGAGACACATCATCACACCCATTTTGCTCAGCTTCTTCATTCAGTTCTTTGATATGAAATGTTTTTTCCTGTTCCTCAAAAACTGACAAAAGAAAATTTTCAATTTTGCCAAATGATTCAACAATATTGAGAGAGCGATTTTTGTTTTCGCCTTTTTTGATGAAGGCAGTCAAATCCTTTGCATCAGCCAAAATCTTTTCTTCACGAAGAAGATTCACAATGTTTATCACTTCTTCTTTCACAATTCCCAAGTGATCGCTGATGTAGTCAATTCTTGATTCAGCAGGATCGTCATTTGACTGCTTTCTGCTTTTGCTTGAAAAAAGTTTCTTAATGATTCGGATTCCATTTTCTTTTTGCTTTTCTTCAAATCGTTCTGAACCATTGATTTTGTCAATAGCTTCTTGTGCATTCTTTGAAAGGATACTGTTTGCAAAAATTCTCGGCATATTTTGCCCTCGTTTTAAATACCCCGCATCTTCTAAGGCTGCAATAGCTGTTGTTACTCTGGTTTCAATTTCAACTACATTATCGTCCCAGCCTGCTTTTCGTGCAATTTCTAATGCAGAGTTTGAAACTTTTGAACGGAATCTAGTAATGTCTTTTATCGCTTTCCAGATTTGCTGAATCTCTTTGATTGAAAGTTTCGTTTGGTTCAATAGAATGAAATGTTTACTTAAGTCTTCTTCGTTGAACAATACGAAGCAGTCAGCAACAATATTTTCATCTCTGCCGGCTCTTCCTGCTTCCTGAATGTAGTTTTCAAGTGAATCGGAAATTTCATAATGAACCACCATACCAACGTCTTTTTTGTCAACTCCCATTCCGAAAGCAGAGGTTGCCACCATAATTTGGGTTTCACCGTTGATAAATGAATCTTGATTTTCGGACTTCTCTTGTTTGTCCATCTTTCCATGGTAGGGTTTGGCATTAAAACCATCCTTGGTTAGTCGCTCTGCAAGCAGATAGGCTTTTCTGGTTCTTGAAACATAGATTATAGTCGGACAATTCTTCTCCTCAATCAATTCTCTTGCTGCCTGATATTTTTCTTCCTCGTTCCCCTTTTCAAAAACTTTGTACTGAAGATTTGTCCTTGATGCTTTGGATGTATAGAGCTCAAGGTCAAGAGAAAGCTTTTCTTTGAAGTATTCGCGAATATCTTCAATCACTTTCTGTTTTGCAGTTGCGGTAAAACACGAAACAGGAATGCCATCCTCAAGATTTTTCTTCTCCTGAAGTTGTTTAATGAAATCACCAATATACAGGTAGTCAACTCTAAAATCTTGACCCCATGAAGAAAAACAGTGTGCCTCGTCAATAACAAAACGGACAATCTTTCTACCCAAAATCAATCGTTCAATTGTCTTTGAACGAAGTGATTCAGGCGAGATGTAAAGAATGGTTGCTGAACCATCTTCTACTCGTTCAAAAGATTTAGCTCTTTCAATCGGGTCAAGTAAACCATTTATGGTTACCGCTTCTGTAATCCCTATTTTTTCAAGATTGTCAACTTGGTCTTTCATCAGCGACTGCAAGGGAGAAATCACAACCGTCAAGCCCTTGGCAGCTTCACCACTCATTAATGCAGGAACTTGAAAGGTAATTGACTTTCCGCCACCAGTTGGAAAAACTGCAAGTATCGATTTGTTGTTAATGGCTGCCTTAACCGCTTTTTCTTGGAGTGGCTCGCCTCCGTAAGTTCTAAACGAATCAAAGCCAAAAAACCTTTTCAATCCTTTATTAACGTCTAAGACGTTGTTGCAATACTCACAACCACTGATACAAGGCTGATTTCGCAAGCGAAACATGATTCTTTCAACTTCTGGATAATTTTTCAGTACCCAAGGTGGTGTGATTGAATGAATTTTTTTGTGTTCAATGAAGGAGCTTACAAGCGATAAGCAGTAAGCAAGTTCAATTGGGTTTTCTGAAATTATTTTGGAAAGGTCAACTTGTTTGCAAATTTCATTTTCAAATTTTTGGTGAATCAATTTTTCAAGGTCCTTGGATTCACTTGTGTATGCTATGAAACGAAAAAAGGAGTGGAACTCCTTTTTATCATACAGAAGCAAATAGAAAATTTGTTTAAGCGTTTCGTTAGTCTGTTTGAACGCTGCAACTTCATCATAGAACAAATCTTTTGCCTTGATGGAATCATTCAATGGATTGTTTATGTCTTCTGATTGAAGCTTATCGTCTTTCAATAAAGAATGATAAGGTCTGGTCGGAAAAAGCAAGGGAGAAAGAAACAACGTGTCAATGACGTTTGTAGAATTTATTCCAGCATCAGTGATTGCTTTACCAATATACTTTATATCGTGATTAAAAATGTTGTGTCCGCAGATGAAGCGTGTTCCGTTTAGAAACTGTATGAAGTCAGCAACCGAAGTTTTGTGAAAGGAACTTCCATCACCCTTAACGCTTCCAATGTCAAGAATCTTTCGGCTCTTTGGCTCAATCTCGGTATCAATGAATGCAATGGAGTTCACGCTCAGTTATTCAGATTCAAATTGTTTGTCATTTTTTAATGTTTCTTTTGTCTTTTTGCATGTGCCCCAACGTTTTGCAGCTACCCGAAGGTGGCGATTTCGAAGCACTTCACTGTCAATCAAGCAGAAACCTTCATAAAAGCACAAAGCTTGATTTAACCACTGAACCGCCACTTTTGGGTAGGTGCTGTTACCACGCGTTATTTTTTGTTTTTCTTCAATGATTGTTTTATTAAACTCATTATATATTCAATGTCTTCGTCTGTTCGTATTTGGATTTCATAGTTACCGTTCCCCCAATGTCCAACCGAAGAAACGTCTCTTGTTATTCCTTTTGGGTCGTCAAGTTGTCCTTGTTGAAGGTTAAGCCATAATTTCAGTCCGTTTTTTTGAACGTGAACGTCAACAACATTTGAACTTGCTACAAAGGCAACATAAAATTTCTTTGGTTTAACTTCTAAACTGTCAAGATTAAGAATGGCACTTTTTACTCTTTCATAAAGTTCCTTTGTCTCTTCTGTCGCTTTCTCTAAATGCTCTTGCTCGGTATAAACTTTGATTTCTCTTGTTACCTTTTCAATATTTTCATCTTGCCTGCTTATTGTCTTAACGCTTTCTTGAGCACCCGAAGTTTGAATTTGGTTGTAATTTACAGTCTTATTGTTATAGCGTTTAATTTCCCAAAGTTCAATTGGCAAGTCTTTAAAATTAATTGCTTCTTTCTGGTAAGTTGTGAAACTTGGTGAAATGAAAAGCACTCTTGATTGTGACCAATCTATGTCGTCTCTTTTCAGGGTGTCTTTGTTGTTTTCGTTATATTCAAGTATGAAATCTGCTTTATTGTTAAGCATTAATGACAGGTAAGCATATCCTTGGTCGATTACGCTAAAATTTTTGTCTCTTTTATACTCAATAATTACAAAACTTACCGAGTCTTTGTCAAAAGCCAAAGTGTCAATACGGAAGTTGTTTAAACCGAATTCAGAACGAACAAATTCAAGTCCGAAAATGGTTTTTATATTCTTTTCTGTCAATTCTTGGATTTCCTTTTCAAGTTTGAATGGAAGTTCCTTGATTTGTTCTAAGCTGTCGTTATTCTCTATTTTAAAAAGTGCCATTAAATTTTCATTTCATTATTTAATCCTGCAATAAATTGATTCTTCCCACCATTTGCAGGGTGTCTTACATAAGAGCTTTGGATTCCTATGTCAGATAATTGTGATTCAGGTTTCCTGCCTAAAGCTAATATTTTTTGGATTTCAAAAATTTCTAATAAATCAATAAGAAAACTTTTTCCTTCTTCGAGTTCTGTCTGATTTGGTGTTCTGTTAGTTTGAATGTCGTCAGACGAATGTGGGTGAAAGGGAAAGATATTCCAAATCAGAGGCTTTTCTTTAAGTCTAGATAATTCAGACCATACAATAGTTGCTGAAATTTCACTTTCAAGTTTACCTTGTTCATTTATAAACTGAATTGGTTCATTTTTAAAGAAAGGATTTTCAAATAGCACTTTTTCGCTTGTAAATGCAATTCCCGAAAGTCTACAACCTTTGTAACCTGGTGCTTCTCCTAAAATTAAAAATCTCGGATTAACAGTCTTCATTTTATTCAGGTAAATTCTCAAGTTGTTTTTTCTTATTTCACTTTCTCGACTGTTACCAAAGTAAAGGTTAGTCGTCCCGTTTGTTTTTGGAATACTTGAAAGTCTTGATATGAAAGTGTCAATTTTATTCAATTCTGTGTCTTTTATAATGCGTGGTAACTACAAGATAAACTCACCCCGACTCCCTTTATCCACCCAAATTTGGTTGGATAAACGCACCCAGGTGCGGTTATTTCTATTATAGTTGCAGTTTGGGTTCATGTTATTTTGGTTTCAGTGTATCAAATATAAACTTTTTATTCAGAGAACAGGTCTATTGGAAAGGTAAATTTAGTTAACGGGTTTAGCAAAGTCCAGAGAAAAAAAAATGCGCCTTAGTCCTTAGCGCATTATCGTTTCGTTTCCCGCTTAATGGTTTATTCTTCATCGGCATTCTCCTCTTCGTCAGTTTCATAGGCTCCCCGTAAATCAACAATTATCCGGGCAGCTTTATACTCATTGTAAAACACAGGCTCCTGCTCCTTAATCACCAGCATCAGTTTGTCCATTTCATCGTGCAACAACAAACCCACTTCCTTAAAAAGCTCCTTTAGCCGATGGGTGGCAGTGCTTCGGGCAACAATGGTGGTGCGTGGCTTGGCTATCAGTGCGGCAAAATCATCAATCTCTTTTTGTAATCCGCTGATAGTCTCCGGAAGCAAGCCATAAGGAGCCACTGCTTCTGCATCCAGGCCACTGGCAATTTGGAGAATCCGCCTGCAGCGATTCAGTAAGCTGCTGTCACCCTGCCTTTTTAAGTACCAGGGCGAGACCTTTACCTCTTCTTGTAGTTCCATATTCTTTTGGTTCGTAGCATACACGTAAATTGCCGCTGCAACGCGCAGGGTAATTTCTATCATTTCAGCTTCTTCCTTTTGCTTTTGCAGGGTAGTTCCGATGGACTTTCCTTCCTGAATTAGCTGAACTTCCTTTATTTCTTCCAGCAGTGCCATAAATCGGCTTACAACAGCTGCCAGTGCCGGCACAAGGGCCAGCTTCGCTTCATATTTAGTCAATACAATAGCCATGGCTAAATATGAAGACAATTGATTGCTTTGTTTTCGTTTCATTTTGTGTGATTTTAGTTATGGACTAAATAGTTCGGGAAACGCTTACTAAATTAAACCAATTCCTCCAAAAATACAAGAGGCAAAAACATGTTTCTGGTCACATATCCACCTGACAATTAACCTACTAACTAAGGCGTAATCCGGTTTTACATCTGGCATCCCTCCCTTTTTCCAGTCGCCAAAACGGCATTAAATTACCTGCCAGGGGCAGCTTTGTGATAAGCTGTGCTAACCTGTGGTAAACAGAAATAATATGCAGTAACCAATAAATGGTCATTGGCTTGCAGTTCAGCCTTCCGTGTTTCGTATCCCCTGTGCGTTAAACACAACAGGGTTCCGGCTCAATCCATTGCAATTTTCTTTAGTATTCAGTCTTCATTCTAAAGTACAGTATCTTCTGTTCTTGTGTCTAAATGCTTACCATCGGGTTTTGCACCTCCTGCCAAAGGGTTTGCGCTATATTCCCTTCAATTTGCGCTACCGGCCGATGGGTTTGCGCTACATTCCCTTCAATTTGCGGTACCTGCCGAAGGGTTTAAGCTGCATTCCCTATAATATGCGCTACCGGCCGAAGGGTTTGCGCTGCATTCCCTTTAATATGCGCTACCGGCCGATGAGTTTGCGCTACATTCCCTTCAATATGCGCTACCTGTCGAAGGGTTTGCGCTACATTCCCTTCAATATGCGCTACCTGTCGAAGGGTTTGCGCTGAATCCATGGCCATATGCGATAAATCGTTGTCAGTATGCGCTGGCATCGAAGTCCCGGTTCTTAAGTCTTCTGTCATACGTCTTGGGTTTACCATCGATATTCTAACCATCAATTTCCCTCTTGCCAACATTACAATTTCCACAGCAAAAGGCACCCTGTAACAAGTCCGCATAAACATTTTGCCCCGCTCCTTGTTTTTCTGTTCAAACACCAAAATCATGCGGAAGCAAAGTAATTTATTAAGCAACACGCTTGTCGTTATATCGATTGTATTATTAAGTACCCCAGCTATGAGTCAGGATAAAGTCTACCGTAAATTAACTCCCGAAGAAACCCGGGTTATCATCCATAAAGGAACCGAGATGCCCTATACCGGTGCCTATTACGCCACCAAAGAGCATGGTACCTATGTATGCCGGCAATGCAATGCAAAACTGTACCAATCGGACGATAAATTCGACAGTCATTGCGGCTGGCCCAGCTTCGACGATGAAGTTCCGGGAGCGGTTACCCGGGTTCCCGATGCCGACGGCCGGCGGACCGAGATTATTTGCACCAACTGCAAAGGACATCTGGGCCATGTTTTTTTAGGTGAAGGATTTACTCCAAAAGATACCCGGCATTGTGTCAATTCCATCTCCCTGCTTTTTATTCCCGACAGCGTTCAAACCGAAAAAAAAGTAGGTACTTCGCGTTAAACCGCACATTTTACCGCATATATTTTATTTTTTGCAAAAGATTAAACACTTTTGCACCATAATTCATTGATACACCATGGCTATTATAATAAAAACCTCAGAACAAATTGAAGGAATCAGACGGAGTTCTAAACTGGCCGGCGAAACCCTAAATTATATTGCCCCCTATGTGGTTCCCGGAGTGAACACCGAATACCTCGACAATTTAATAGAGCAATACATACGCGATAATAAGGCCATTCCGGCCACCCTGAATTACAACGGATACACCAAATCGTCGTGTATTTCGCCCAATAATGTGGTTTGCCATGGCATTCCTTCAAAAGAAGTAATACTGCGCGAGGGCGATATTGTAAATATTGACATTACCACCATACTCGATGGCTATTTTGGCGATACCAGCCGCATGTTTTCGCTGGGCGAAATTTCAAAAGAAGCGCAGGATTTGCTCGACACCACCAAGCACTGTCTGAACCTGGGGATTCAACAGGTTAAACCCGGAAATACCTTTGGAAACATTGGCTATTTTATCAGCCGCTATGCCCAGGCCAAGGGATACAGTGTGGTTTATGAGTTTTGCGGACATGGTGTAGGGCTTGAATTTCACGAAGATCCCCAGGTCGATCATGTGGGACGGAAAAACTCGGGCCCGCTTATGAAACCCGGTATGATTTTTACCATTGAACCCATGATTAACATGGGCAAACCCCGGGTTACCGTCGATCGTATCGATGGCTGGACAGCCCGTACCATCGACAACAAACTTTCGGCGCAATACGAGCATACGGTATTGGTTACCGAAACCGGTGTCGAGGTTTTAACCGATGTTAATGGGGAATATTAAACGAATTGTAGGCCGACAAATAATCCTGTACCAGGTCATTAAAGGTCTTAATAACCTGTCGCAAAACCGCATTCGATGTATTTAACACAATTCCATCGACCTGTTTAAGCGGCAATACTCCCGGTGAGGTACCACAAATAAAAGCAGCATCAAAGGTGCTTAATTCGTCCACAGCCGGTGCCTTTTCAATCAAAGGTACATTTAACCGATTCAGGACCTCAATCACGTATTTACGGGTAATACCCAATAAAACCAGAGAGGCGGGTGCGGTAATTACCTGATTGTTTCTGATAAAAAAAACATTGCTCCGGCTTCCTTCGGTAATTTTATTATCGGAGTTTACCAACAAAACTTCGAACACCCGATGTACTGCTAAAAAGGCATTGGCTTGTTTGCGGGTTTCGGTATGTTTTACTTTGGCGTTTGGATTCGTTCGCTCACTTTTTAGGGTAGCCGTTGCAACTCCATGTATGTATTCGAGTGGCTCAGGGTATTGATGCGCAATAAAACCCAATTGGCTGATGCTTTTGTCGCCAGGGCAACTTATACGCAGTTCCATATTGCCAAAAAACTTTTGATTGATTTCGCACAGGGTTTTAATCCGTGACCGGTAAATATCGGCCGGCTCTGCCGTTGCCTTAAAACCTGACAGACGCATGGAACGAACCATACGATGGTAATGGTCTTCAAAAAAAAGTGGAATACCCGCCACAATCTTAAAAACCTCATACACCGACCGAATAATTTCGTCTCTTTCAGAACCGGTATCTGTTTTACACAGTTCAGCACCGGAATAATAATAGGTATCAGTAAAACCTGCACCCATGGTAATGGCTATTTATTAAAGTAAATTGGAAATTTGCCCCACTAAGATATCCCAATTTTCTGTCAAACGCTTCCAAGTCGGATTGTTTTTTCGCTTATAAATAAACGCACGCCAACGGGCGTAGGTTTTTTTAAACCAAACATAATATTCATAGCTGAACAAACCCAACAGATAAATACCCAAAAAGGCAATCAGCGCATAATAAAAAGGCTCAACCAGTAACAAAAGGGCAATTAAATAACCCAGGTAAAACAGGGTGAATGTTATTATTGATGCAGCAAAGCGTATGGAACTAACAAACTGGGGATCTTTAATCCTATGTGCAGCCAGTACTGGCAGATAAAAAGGCGGAAAATTAAAGATAAAACCTACTACAAACAAAGGGAAAAGCACCAACTGGAGCAGCGTGTTAATCAAAGTCCATACGATAGGGAAATATCCTTTGGCAGGAACCCAAAAGCGCAAATTAAGCGATTTTAAATCGTCCAGAACCTGTTTACCCCGACCTTCCATAGTTTCAAACTTTTCAGGGTTTTCTTTTTTAAAAGCAATCAGGGCATCGGAAATCTCCTGCGATTTGTCGCGTACTTTTGTATGTCGGGTATCAAGTCCTTTCCGGTAAAGCAGGTGATTAATATAAATATCTTTAAGGTATTGAATCGATTCGTAATGCTCCTCGTCGTTAATATGAAGCATTTGCGGCAACATCCGGTTTCGCAATTCTTCCATAAAAGCATTCATCCCCTTTTGGGGATTTTCAAGGTAAATTTCTTTAAACTGGTTAACTGAAAAAGGCTTGCCAAAATGCACCAGCAAATCCGATCCAAAATTAATATAGTTGGTGTAATCGAGCCCCACTGGAACCACCTGAATGTCCAATTCAAAATTACTGCGTTCTTCGGCCTGAAAAGCAATACGGGCAATACCCTTTTTCAATACACGCAAACGTCGTTGCCCAAAATGGTTACCTTCAGGAAGTATGGCCAGGCGTTTTTTATTCAACAATACCCCTACGGCTTCTTCAAAAACCGCATCGTTGTTTTGCAGGCTCTTAATGCCATCACGAATGCGGAAAATGGGCAGGATTTTAAACGAACGCAGAATTTTTGCAATTACTTGATTTTTAAAAATATCGGCCCGCGCCATAAAAACCGGCTGACTTTTAAGCACACACAGTACGGTAAGTGCATCCATCAGCGCATTTTGGTGGTTAATGGCTATAATTACCGGTTTGTTTTCGGGAATGTTATTTTTTCCGACAACCGTAATCCGGTTATAGAAAGAGTATAAATAAATATCTACATACGATCGTAAAAACCCGTGCAAAAAACTGTGTTGATGTATCGGTTTCTTCATGTATTTCCGTTTTCCTTATCTAACTTAAACTGCTCTGTTGCCAATAATTTTAAAGGGTTTGTATTTCTTAGGTAGGTAATTTCCGAACCGACCAAAAACTGGACACAACCAATCCCGATAAAATATGCCATACGCCCCACCAGGCGGCTATTATAGCCATTCCTCCTGTTCCAAGTTCGGGAGGAAATATCTTGGGATTAAAAATTAGCACCAAAGCCAACCCACTGTTCTGAATTCCTGTTTCAATGGAAATGGTACGTCGATTCTGCCGGCCTACCTTAAAAATACTTGCCAGGGTAAATCCGGTTGTAAGAGCCAGAAAATTGTGAATTAAAACCAGCAGAAATACGTACTTGATGTATTTTAAAAAGTGATCTAAATTTCCGGCAAAGGCAATCACCACATAAGCCAAAAAAATAATGATAGAAAGTATTTTAATCGGTTTTTTTATCTTTTGGGTTAGTTCGGGGAATTTACTATTGAACAGCATACCCAGAATTATAGGCAAGCCCAGCAATAACAACACGGTCTGAAACATTTGCATCGGATCAATCTCAATAGGAACCAATAAAGGGTTTTTGTTGCTGTACATACCCCCCCAGAACGAAAAATTTAAAGGCGTTAATACAATGGCCGAAAGGGTTGCAATGGCTGTTAAACTAACCGATAACGCAGCATTCCCGTTGGCATGCGACGACATAAAATTTGATATATTACCTCCGGGACACGAAGCTACCAGAATCATTCCCATGGCCACTCCTGCTGTTATATTGCCGTTTAAAAACCAAACAAATAAGAACGTGATGGCCGGCAAAGCAATAAACTGACTGAAGATACCAATAATAGCAGCTTTGGGTTTATAAAAAACCTGTTTAATGTGATTTAACTTAATATCGAGAGCAACACCAAACATGATGAAAAAGAGCGTGAAATTCAAGGCCAACAAGCCCCCCTGCGAAAAGTTTAACTTGATATTATCTAATAATTCTAATCCTTCAAACATAATTCCCTGCTTTAAGTGCGCAAAAGTAATATTTTATGCCCCCAATAAAGGTGGTGAAAATACCACTTTTCCACAATTTCCTGTTTGTTGTATTTTTACAATCAACCAATTTTTATTTTAAATATATACTAAGAATAACTTAATCTATTGTACTGTATTTAAACAGGTTCTGCAAACAAATCGTATTCATCGGCATCAATAATCCGCACTTGCCTGAAAGTACCAATTGGTAAACGCTTGGTGGTTTTTATCAAGATCTCATTATCCACTTCGGGACTGTCAAACTCCGACCTACCGATATAATATTCCCCCTCACGCCTGTCTATTAGTACCTTTACCCTGGTGCCAATCCGTTCCTGGTTCAGTTCGAACGATATTTGCTGCTGAATTTCCATTATTTCGTCGGCACGCTGCTGTTTAACGTCTTCAGGAATGTTATCCTCATAATGATTCCAGGCATAGGTATTTTCTTCGTGCGAATAAGGAAATACTCCCAGTCGCTCAAACCGAATATCGCGTACAAACTGTTTGAGTTCCTCAAAATCAGCTTCGGTTTCACCCGGATGCCCAACCAATAGTGTGGTTCTAAGTGCTATTCCGGGTACTTCAGTACGGAAGCGTTGAATCAATTCATAGGTTTCCTTTTTGTTAACCCTGCGTCGCATCAATTTCAGCATGTTATCGCTGATGTGCTGCAAGGCAATATCCATATAGTTACAGATGTTCGGGTATTTGGCCATTACAGGCAGTATATCCATCGGAAATTGTGCCGGGTAGGTATAATGAATACGCAGCCACTCCAGTCCCTTAATTTGAGCCAATTGTTCCATTAGCGGAGCCAACATGGGTTTGCGATACAAATCCCGTCCATAATACGATAAATCCTGGGCAATCAGAATAACTTCCTTTACCCCTTGTTCAACCAGGGCACGGGTTTCATCAACCAGCGATTCCAGTGTGCGTGACTTGTGACCACCGGTAATTACCGGAATAGCACAGTACGAACAGGTTCGGTTGCATCCTTCCGAAAGTTTTAAAAAAGCATAATGCGAGGGCGTAGTAAGTATCCGTTGTGGCCTGAGGCCTTCAAATTCTTTGGCTTTAAGCGATTTTAACATGGCTTGCAACTCAAATTTGCCAAACCAGCCATCTACTTCAGGTATTTCATCTTTAAGCTCCTGTTTGTACCGCTCCGATAAACAACCAAAAACCAGTATTTTTTCAACCAGACCATTTTCCTTAGCCTGGGCATAGTTTAAAATGGTTTCGATGCTTTCTTCTTTGGCATCGCCAATAAAGCCACAGGTATTTATCAATACATATTCGGCCTTTTCTTTATCCGATTCGTGGGTTACCTCATAACCATTTGCACTGAGTTGTTTCATCAACACTTCAGAATCAACCCGGTTCTTGGAACAACCTAAAGTGATAATATTAATACGCTTTTGCTTCATAACAAAAAAAGGTCCTTTCGGACCCTACCGCTATTGTTTAAATAATGAATCGACAAACTCGAGTCGGTTAAATACCTGTAAATCATCAATTCCTTCGCCAATACCGATGTATTTAACCGGAATTTTAAACTGATCGGAAATACCAATTACCACACCGCCTTTTGCTGTGCCATCGAGCTTGGTAAGTGCCAGCGCACTTACTTCAGTTGCTTTGGTAAATTGCCTGGCTTGTTCAAAAGCATTTTGACCGGTAGAGCCATCGAGAACCAGTAACACCTCATTGGGTGCATGGGGTGCCAGCTTTTGCATCACTTTCTTTACCTTCGACAACTCGTTCATCAGGTTAATTTTATTGTGCAACCTACCTGCAGTATCAATCAGTACCACATCGGCTTTTGCAGTAATAGCCGATTGCACCGTATCAAAAGCCACAGAAGCCGGATCGGAGCCCATTTTTTGTTTTATAATGGGAACATCAACCCGCTGAGCCCAGATTTCCAACTGATTGATAGCTGCTGCGCGAAAAGTGTCGGCTGCACCAATAACCACCGACTTGCCTGCTTTTTTAAACTGATGGGCCAGTTTCCCAATGGTGGTAGTTTTTCCCACCCCATTTACTCCCACTACCATAATTACATAAGGCAACCCGTCGCTGGTCTGCGGAACTTCAAATTCAATCACATCGCGGGTATTGTTTTCCTGAAGCAAAGCGGCTATTTCTTCCTTCAAAAGCGTGTGCAATTCGTCGGTTCCCAAATATTTATCACGGGCAGTACGTTTTTCAATCCGTTCAATAATCCGTAAAGTAGTTTCTACTCCCACATCTGAGGTTATCAGCACTTCTTCAAGGTTATCTAATACTTCATCGTCGACAGTAGATTTACCCACAACTACTCTTGAGAGTTTTTTAAAGACACTCTCTTTGGTTTTAGCCAAACCTTTATCGAGGTTTTCTTTTTTTGTTTTCGAAAAAAGACCCATGTCCAATTGAATTTAAAATCGGTTGAAAATATACAAAATCGGTCAGTAAACAAAAAAAGCCTTCTTCAACCGGAAGAAAGCTTTTTTTGTTATAATTTTTTTAAGCTTATTTTTTGAAGAAATCAGCCACGTGATCAGCGTTTACTACTTCTTCTTTAAACTGATAAGAACCAGTTTTTGGTGATTTTACCATCTTAATTACTTTCGCATAAGATTTAGCATCACCTGATTTTAATGTTGCAACAACCTTCTTAGCCATGACTTACTTATTTAATTTCTTTATGTACAGTTACTTTTTTAAGAATGGGGTTGTATTTTTTCAACTCCATACGTTCCGGGGTGTTTTTCTTGTTCTTTTTGGTAATGTATCTTGAAGTACCCGGCATTCCACTTTCTTTATGTTCAGTACATTCTAAAATTACCTGAACCCTATTACCTTTTGCCTTTTTAGCCATCTCTTAATTTCTTTTTTAGTACTGATTAATAAAACCTTGGGCTTTTGCCTTTTTCAATACGTTATTCAAACCGTTTTTGTTGATGGTACGAATACCAGCAGCAGATACTTTTAAGGTAATCCAACGGTCTTCCTCTGGTAAATAAAACTTTTTAGTAAATAAATTGGGGTAAAACCTTCTCTTTGTTTTTACGTTCGAGTGGCTTACATTATTACCCACCATCATTTTTTTTCCTGTAACTTGACAAATTCTTGACATCACTATATCATTTAAGATTCTTCATTTCAAAATTCGGTTCGCAAAATACGTGTTTTTTCTTCAATTAATCAAATAATTACCGTGCTTTTTCACAAAAAAAATGATTTTTTGGTTTAAGTTTTTGATGCAAAGCCAATTCTCAATACAAAAGATAATTTTAATGTGTTGTTTTTTTGATTTTTACAAGTCGTTTAAAATGATTTTGCGAAGCAGGTTTAATCCTGCAAATGATGACCTTGTTACGTTTATTTCGCGCTCATTTCCGAATTTAAAAAGCTTTGAAACCACATTATTATCATCAGCAACAGCAATCCAAACGGTACCCACCGGTTTTTCATCGCTTCCTCCATCGGGTCCTGCAATACCTGAAGTGGCAATGGCATAATGGGTTTTCAGCAGCTTCCGGACCGACAAGGCCATTTGTTCAACTACCTGCTGGCTAACCGCACCGTACGCTTCAATAAGTTCCGGATTAATGCCCAATACCTGAGTTTTTATTTCATTGGCATAAGCAACCAAACTCCCTTTAAAATAAGCCGAAGAACCCGGCACCGAAGTTATCAGCCTGGCCATATTTCCACCGGTACAACTTTCAGCAGTCGAAAGTGTTTTATTACTATTAATTAACAAGTTACCTATTACTACCGGTAGTGATTCTTCATTCAGCGAAACAATATTCTTAGGAATGAATTGCTTTAGTTTTTGAAGCTCTGCATCCAATAATTTTTTTGTTTCCTGCTTATTACCTGCTGTCATTCCCAAACGTAACCGCACCATACCCGGCGATGGCAAATAAGCCAGTTTCATGCCCTGCGGTAATTTGTTCTCCCAGTCTTCAATTTTAAGGGCCAATTGCGATTCACCTATTTCCGTTATCGTTGCCGTTTGATATACCACAGCCGGCAATTGAAAAAACGCTTGCACCCTGGGAAGCACTTCGATTTTCATCAACGATTTCATCTCGAAAGGAACTCCGGGAAGGCTCACAACTATTTTACCTTCCTCCTCGAACCAAATGCCCGGCGCCGTTCCATTCAGGTTGCGAAGTAATTTTGCTTTTTCCGGAAACAAAGCCTGATCGCGATTCAGGGTATTCATTTGAGAACCGCGTCGTTCAATAAAACTAATCACGTCGTTATAAACTTCCTCATTAAAAACCAATGAGCTATCGAAGTATTTTGCCAGGGTATTCTTGGTAATGTCGTCCTTTGTAGGTCCCAGCCCGCCGGTAATAATTACCAGCTCCACATCGGCCAGTGCATCGCGCAGGGTATTTTCAATAGCCCAGGCATCGTCCGAAACAGAACGTACCTGTTTCACCGTAATGCCAATTTGAGTTAGTTCTGAAGCAATCCAGGCTGAGTTGGTATCTACAATCTGGCCTATCAATATTTCGTCGCCTATAGTTATTATATATGCATTCATTTAACGATTGATTTTTTTTTGTTGCTCAAAAAATATGTTTAAACCAGTTTTAATAAGCGTTGTCGTACCAGCTTCGGTTTTTATTGTATTTTAAATCCTGTAATACTGATGCTTTAACTCCAATGGCAAAATTATAGCTCTGACGAGGGCCAAAAGGTATTAAACTTAGTGTAGCCACCCAACAATGCAAATCGCGACTTAAATTAAAACTGGTGTACGAAAAATCTTTGGCTTTAAAATCCCAGCCTGAGCGAAAACCTATTTTCCAAAGGGGTGTAAGGCTAAAATCGCCTGAGAAACTCATGTTTTGGGTTATTTCAGCCGTTTTCTTTGGTTTTGAATAACTTAGTGAATAATCGACACGCAGGTTCCATGGAATCTTAAAGTAATCGTAACCATAATATTCCGAGTGGTTGTGTGGGTGTTCATCAGGATTCCCTGTCATCGGCAAATCGTTTATCTCACCAGCAGGTGCCCCCAAATTCGAGTCTGAATCTTTACCTTTATCTTTTCCAAAAAGGGTATTTGAATTAAATGTCAACCCCGTACTTGCTCTGGCTGAGGTTAAACGAAACAGTTGCCCCGGATTATGCTTTAAATGAAAAGTGTTAATGAGATTACCTGTAGAATCATCTAAAGCATAAAAGTTTCCAGTAGCCGACATATTGATACTTAATATTTTAAATAATGTAGTACGTGCCGAAATGTTCAGGGGAGCCCAGTTAAACTCTTCGGCGAGCATGTTGTATGAGGTTGAAAAATTTAATGATTCCAGAATCTTAACTTTAGCATCGGTGCCGGTAGTATCTTTTTTATTGGCCACTTTCATTTCCACATTATTATTCAGCGAAAAACTAACTGAACCCGATTTTCCGGCACCGGGTATGCCCCCAATATTGTCGCTAAAGGGTGAATAATAAACCATTCGGCTGGTATCGGTATTGCTTGGATCCAACTCATAATAGCCCCATTTTGCCTCCTGAAAATCGGGTCTGAAATTCATCGAAACTGAGGGAGTAGCCACATGTCTGATGGCTTTAAGGTATTTGTTTTTAAACTGAAACATCCCATAAAGAGTTGTTCCTAAACCCAAACTATAGCCATAGTCGTAGATATTATAAAAACCTTTTTCTTCACGGATTATAACCGTATCGAGCTTTCCCTCATCATTGTAAACGGCATCTTTATATTTAGCATTAAAGTACATTCGATCAGTGAAATTGATGCTTGGCGAAAGGTTAAAGTATTTCATTACTTTTAACGAGGTACTTATCGGAATGGAATGTTTAATACCATTCTTTAAGTAGTCTCTCACCTGAGGGGTAAATATCACAGAATCGTGGGCTGTTACCCGGTTTTCGAAATTTCCTGTGTAGGTTATACCTATATTTTCGTACCATTTTGATTTTCCGGTACTGTTTTTACTGCGAAAAGGAAAAATACGGTTCATATTCACCGTCATTTGTGGAAGTGTAAGATTAACGATGCTATCACGTGTATTTTGTGAATGCCGTAAACTCATCGACATACTGAAGGGTGTATTGGCGAAAGTTTTACGGTACGAGATGCTTGAGCTTGTAGTATTGGTCAGGTAATCTTCTGAGGTAGTGGAATTGTATTTTTGATTCCCCATGGAACTGAAGTTCACACTGGCACTAAAGTTACTGTTGGGCCGTGCTTTGGCATCCTGGGCATGCGTCCATTGAATGCGGTATTCACTCGACTCATGGTAATTAAGCAATTCAGGTTCCCCAACCACTACTTTACTGTATTCCAGATTAACACTACCGTTAAACTTGTATCGGAGTTTGTATTTCGATTGCGCCCCAAGCAACCAGGTTCCTTTGGAATAAACATCGCCTTTTAATGCCAAATCGAAAAAGTCGTTAAAAGCAAAATAATAACCTCCTTCGCGCAGGAAAAATCCCCGTGAATTCTCTTCTCCAAATTTAGGTATTAGAAAACCAGATGCTTTTTCTTTGGTCGATGGGAAAAAACCAAAGGGAACCATTATGGGGTATAACGGAATATCTTCAATAACCAAAAATGAAAAACTGGCTACTATGGCCTTGTCGGGAATTACCTTTCCCTTTGAAAGCCATAAATAAAAGTGTGGATCTTCCAGTTCGCAGGTTGAGTATTTTCCGCGGTATAAATTAATAGCATTGGAGGGATCTTTTTTAGTTTCCTGACTGTGCAGGTATCCTTCTTCCTGTTCGGTATAAAGTCCTTTAATAAAACCTTTTTCAGTTTTCACGTTGTAGGTAAGCGACTTGGCTTGCATGGTTTCGTTTCCCTGAGTAAAAACCGGTTGTCCCTGTAAAACACCAGCTGAATCGACTACCCCTTCAGCATATAAGATGTTTTGTTCCATGTCCACCTCAATATAAGCAGCTTTCAGTTCAATATCCTCATATTTAATAGATGCATCACCAAATAAAAACACCTTTTTCCCATCGAGTGAATAAAGAGTTGAATCCTTAGCATTATAAATAACTTTATCTTTAAAAACCGGACTGGGTCGCTCGGGGTGTTTATTTTTATCGCGATTGATACCAAATCCTGGATTACTCAGTTCGTAATCAGCATCAAGCGAATCATTCACCTGTTTTTCGACAGGTATTATCTGCTTCCTTACAATACTGTCTGGTGTTTGGCTGTAATAAATTGAATCCGAGTTATGTAATTCGTATTCAATTATTTGCCCATGGAGTATTGAACTATATATTAAAAGCAGTAGGATTGTTGTGCTTAGGCTTTTTGTTTTCAAATCAGATATAATATGCTATTTTTGTACAATAATTTTAGAAATCGAAAAATGCGCACCAAAACTAATGAATTTTTAAGGTTTTCGGGTACTATAAAAAGAAAAATTCTTTTAGTTGTTCTGCTTACTGCAGGCATTCCCTACATTCAGGGAAATGGTTCGGAACCCATAACAAAAAAGAAAATAGTTGTACTCGATGCAGGGCATGGAGGACAAGACACTGGTGCTCTGGGTAAAAAGTCGAAAGAAAAAGACATTGTTTTATCCATTACATTAAAAGTTGGTTCGTATATCGAAAAAAACTTACCTCAAGTAGAAGTAATTTATACCCGGAAAACCGATGTTTTTATTCCTCTGCACGAACGGGCAATGATTGCAAACAAGAATAATGCCGATATTTTTATTTCTATCCACGCCAACTCGAACCCAAGCAGTAAGCCATCTGGAACAGAGACGTTTGCCATGGGTTTACATAAAACACAAGGAAACCTCGAAGTAGCCAAAAAAGAGAATGCAGTAATTGTTTACGAGCAAGATTACAACGTAAAATACGAGGGATTCGATCCCAAATCGGCCGAATCGTACATTATTTTTTCGCTGATGCAAAATACCTATCTCGATCAAAGCTTACGCCTGGCCTCCTATGTTCAGGATGAATTCAGAGAAAAGGCCCAGCGTAAAGACCGCGGTGTTAAACAAGCTGGTTTTTTGGTACTTTGGAACACTTCGATGCCAAGCATTTTAGTTGAAACGGGCTTTATTTCGCACGAACCGGAAGAAAAGTACCTGATGTCTGATAATGGGCAGGAATATCTTGCATCAGCCATCTATAGGGCTATTAAGCGTTATATTCTGGAACTGGAAGCAGATGAAAAAACTATGGATGCCTTATCCACTGCTAAAAAAACTGAGGCAAATACCAATAGCGAAGTCGAGTTTCGCGTTCAGATTACTTCCTCATCGAAGCAATTATCAATTGAACATCCTGTTTTTGTTGGGTATTCGAATATATTTGAATATTTTGAGAATGGTTTGTATAAATACGCTGTTGGAAAATTCAGCGATTACGAATCGGTAAAAAAATACCAGGAAGAGTTAAAGCAAAATTTTCCGGGTGCTTTTATTGTAGCTTTTCAGAACAATCAAAAAATAGAACTAAAAAAAATCTTAGCAAACTAAAAAATTACAACCTTGAAACGGAGTACATATATTAAAATAGGAGTCGTAATAAGTTTATCGATAATAGCCCTGATTTGGGGATTAAATTTCCTAAAAGGTAAAGGAGCTTTTACCAACGACCATCAATTTCGTGTGGTTTACGAGCGCATCGACGGGCTTGAAATAACCAATCCGGTGCTGATAAATGGATATAAAGTGGGTCAGGTTCGCGACATTCACTTTTTACCCAATTTATCGGGTAAACTGGTTGTGGTGGTTGCCATTAAACCTGAAATACTACTTCCCAAAGGAACCATTGCCCGGATTTATTCCAGCGATTTAATGGGAACCAAAGCCATTGAACTCATTTTAGGGAAAGAAGCAAAACAATTGCAGGTTCCTGGCGATACACTCATTGCCGATTTTGAAGGAAGTTTGCAGGAATTGGTCAGCATTCAGATGCTTCCACTTAAAAACAAAGCTGAAAACCTGATGAAAGAAATGGAAGACGCCATTGAAATTGTAAAATACATTTTTAACGAAGAAACCCGAAACGACATTACCAGCAGTTTTAAAAATATAAAATCAACTTTTGCCCATCTCGAAAAGTCATCGTCGAATCTCGACTCCATCGTTTCTGATGGTAAAACCCGAATTGATAATATTTTAATTTATACCGAATCAATTACAAAAAATCTGGAAGCCCACAATAAGGATTTGGCAAATGCCATGCACAACATTTCAAACATCAGCGATTCGTTGGCACAGGCAAATCTGAAACAAACTTTATTGGCTACACACAGTGTAATAAATCAATTGGATGAAATTACCCGAAAAATAAACAGCCGCGAAGGAACCCTGGGCTTATTACTGAACAACGATACCTTGTACCAGAACCTTGAAGATGTGTCGTACAATTTAAATCGCCTGGTTGAAGATTTGCGTTTGAATCCCAAACGTTACGTGCAATTTTCGGCATTTAACCTGGGAAAGACGGTTTATGTTGATCAAGACCAAAGTGATACCCGTGGTAAAAAAGAAAAAATTGTATATAAAATTCAAATTCACACTTCAACCGAACCAATTGCACTTAAAGCAGAAAATTTTAAAGGGTACAAAAATGTAGACGAAGTTTTAGTCGATGGCGTATATATTTACTTATTGGGAAACAAAAAGAATTTGGAAAGTGCCCGTCATTTTTTAAAAGAAGTTTCCAGCGACTATCCTGAAGCATTTATTGTTGAAATTAAGGAACGAAGCTACACTCCGGTTAATTAACATTTTTCTTAACAATAAAGCCTATAAGTTTTTTTAACTCATAGTGAGTTAACATTCAGTTAATTGGAATAATTGTTGTTGTATTTGCCTAATTATCAGTATTTTAAAAAAAATAAAAATATTTTTTTTCCTAATAAATTGAAAGAGAAACCCATATAAAACTTTTTAGAAAGTCAATAGCATTTTGATTTTTTTTTTACTTTTTTTTTCACAAAATTGCTTTCCGATTTAGGGGAATCAAAAAAAATAACATTTAACCAATGAATAAAGATTACCACCAGGTTTGGAGCAATTGTTTACGTGTAATTAAAGACAATGTTCCAGCTATAAGTTTTCGAACGTGGTTTGAGCCCATTGTTCCTATTAGAGTTGACAAAAATGTGTTAACCATTCAGGTACCCAGTCCGTTTTTTTACGAATACCTTGAAGAACAATACATTGACATATTGAGACGCACCCTGCGCAATGAATTGGGTGAAAATGCCAAATTAGAGTACAGTGTTATTATGGAAAATAATGTATACTCAAACAATACACCTTATACCGTTAAATTACCAACAAACGATCGTCGGGAATTAAGCAACAAACCCCTATCCTTGCCTCTCGACGAACAAAAAACCATAAAAAATCCGTTTATAATACCCGGCATTCAAAAATTGCATATCGACCCGCAACTAAACCCATCAAATAACTTTAATAATTTTGTTGAAGGTGAATGCAACCGACTTGCCCGTTCGGCTGGTTATGCAGTAGCCAACAATCCGGGAAAAACGGCTTTTAATCCTTTATTTTTATATGGATCTTCGGGATTGGGAAAATCGCATTTGGCTCAAGCCATTGGAATCGAAGTAAAAGAAAAATATCCCGAGAAGGTTGTGCTTTATGTAAATGGAAATAAATTCCATACCCAATTTGTAGAGGCGATACTAAACAATAATCGTAACGATTTTGTGCACTTCTATCAGATGATTGATGTATTAATTATTGATGATGTGCATGAGTTTGCCGGAAAAGAAAAAACACAGGATATTTTCTTCCATATTTTTAATCACTTGCATCAGAATAGCAAACAATTGATACTTACTTCCGACAAATCGCCTGTCGATTTACAGGGAATGGAACAGCGCCTGTTATCGCGCTTTAAATGGGGGCTTTCAGCCGATTTGCAGATACCTGATTATGAAACAAGGATTGCCATCTTAAAACAAAAAGTTTATAACGACGGTATTGAACTCACCGATGAAGTAGTTGAATACATTTCGTCGCACATTACCACAAATATTCGTGAGCTTGAAGGAGCGCTGATTTCGTTACTGGCTCAGAGTACCCTGAATAAAAAAGAAATTACCATCGATTTAGCCCGCAAAATGATTGATCGCCTGGTGAAAAACACCAAACGCGAAATCTCTATCGACTACATTCAAAAAGTTGTTTGCGACTATTTTAACATGCCGCCTGAGATTATTAACTCCAAAACCCGCAAACGCGAAATTGTTCAG
Source organism: Bacteroidetes bacterium HGW-Bacteroidetes-4 (assembly GCA_002840905.1). GTDB lineage: Bacteria > Bacteroidota > Bacteroidia > Bacteroidales > SZUA-534 > GWE2-40-63. Next base: position 24,454 of record PHDD01000016.1, read on the forward strand.
GCCCGCCAAATTGCTATGTTTTTTGCTAAAAGTCTAACCAAGTCATCGCTGGCTACCATTGGCAGCCAGATTGGAGGAAAAGATCACGCAACCGTGCTTCATGCCTGTAAGACGGTGAATAACCTGATAGACACAGATAAACGTTTCCGTGGGTTTATTGATGAAATAGAAAAGAAATTAAAAATATAAACTGCATTTAGCGAAAAGCTGCTTTTTTAAAGCAGCTTTTTTTGATTTTGTTTTTACCCTTTTTTCTGAGCGTTGAATTTACTACTTTTGCTTCCTGTATTTAGCTTTTGGCTCATAAACCAAAACTTTTATCCTTTTTTGATTATTTTAACAGCCACATATTTTTATACCAACTGCTTAAATAAATCGTAATTGTTTAGTAGAAATTAATTGTAGAAAACAGATACATGAAAGCAATACTGGCCTTATTGATATTCTTATTTAGTTTTGGAGCGCTTCAGCAAACTTTTTCTCAGGATGTTCAGGTTAATCGCTCAAACAATAAAGTAAGTCTTGGCGGAAAACCTTATTATATTCACATTGTGCGCAAAGGAGAAACGTTGTTTGCCATAAGCCAGGCCTATCAGGTTCCGATTGATTCCTTAAAAAAAGACAACCTGCACCTTACCAACGATATTAAAGTAAATCAATACATTAAAATCAGGATTCAGGAAGTAAAAAAAGCACCGGAACAATCTTTTACCTATCACAAAGTTGCAAAAGGCGATACTCCTTTTAATATAAGCAGAAAATACCAGCTTTCTATCGATGAACTCTACCAACACAATCCGGATGCAAAACTTGGAATTCGCATTGGCGAATTACTAAAAATACCTGTAAATAAGGCTATATCTGTTGTAAGCGACACGTTGGATAATGAGCCTACAGTGAGTTCTCAAGCCATTTCAAACGACACTTCGTTTATAACGCATGTGGTAAAACGAAAACAAACCAAATTTGGCATTTCGGCCAGTTATAAAATTAGCATAGAGGAACTTGAATCGGCAAACCCGGGTTTAAAAGATCGGATGATTCAGCCGGGAGAATTATTAAAAATTCCACAAACTAAGAGTGAACTACTTGAAAATGAAGATTTTGTTTTTCACAAAGTCGCAAAACAGGAAACACTTTTTGGACTGGCTAAAAAGTACGACCTAAAAGAACGTCATTTAATAAAAGCAAATCCTTTTCTTAAAGAACGGGGTTTGCAGGAAGGCGATTTACTTAAAATAGAACGAAATCCGAAGGCCGATTCCTTAAGTATGGCCTCGTTTACACCAGACACCATAGTTCAGAAAAAACAAAGACCACAAGAAACAGTTATTCAAAAAGACAGTCTTATCCGACAAATTTGTCCAATACCGGAGCCCGATACACTGACTAATTATAAAGTAGCATTATTTTTACCGCTTTACCTGAATATTAACGACACACTCGGAAAATTTTTCGATATTATAACAAAAGATGTCGATGGAAATGAAATACTTGAGTCGGTAATGCGAAACGGAAAAATTGAAGATAAAATCTATCCCCGCTCAAAAATATTTCTGGAATTTTATCAGGGCGCTTTGTTGGCTTTAAGAGATCTAAAAGAACTTGGCATTTCACTCGAGGTACATGTTGTCGACACCCGGAACGATAGTCTTTATATGGCCGAATTGTTAAAAACGCGCGATTATAGCGACTTTAATCTGTTTATTGGGCCCGTATTTGGTGAGTTGTTGAGTTTGGTAGGCGATTATGCCTGGGAGCATCAAATAAATATTGTTTCTCCACTATCCATAAAAAGTGGTTTTATTGATCATAATCCCTATGCTTTCCAGGTTTCACCCCCATTCAATGTGCAAATGCTACATGCTTCAGAGTTTTTAAATAATTTTGATATTAAAAACTATATTGTAATACACGACGGAAATAATCTGGATCAGGAATATATTTCCTATTTCAAAGAGCAGTTGTTTTCACAAATGAACGAATCAAATATCGATCAGATTAAGTACAACGAGGTTTTTTACTACGATGCCCAGGATAGCGTACTTAAATCGGTATTTACGCCCGGAATGGAAAATATTGTTATTGTACCCTCAAGCAGTCAGGCTTTTGTAACCGATGTGATGGGAAAACTAAACGGCTATTCGTACGAATTTAATATTACAACCTTTGGACAACCCCGGTGGGTCAGGTTTGAGAATATTGAACTCGATAACTTTCATAATACACATACCCATATTTTTTCCAATTCGTATATTGATTACGGAAATCGAAATGTCATAAATTTTGTGACTGAATACCGGAAGCAATTCAGTGCCGAACCTGATAAATATGCTTTTCAAGGCTATGATATCACCAAATATTTTTGTCAGGCTTTAAACCTTTACGGACACGATTTCAGGAAATGCGTTCACCAATACCGGCCAGAGCTTTTGCAGACCCGTTTGTATTTTGTTCCGTATTCTGAACAAGGAGGGTATCAAAACACTGCTATTTACATCTTAGCTTACACAAAAGATTACCGGTTGATAAAGGCAGCTTCCTATCCTTCAGGTTTTTAGTGTAAAATAGGCCTCGAATAAACGCATAATTAGACTTTATTGGCAGCATCAAACCTATTGTTTAATTTTGTAGTGTGATTTTTTCTGCACCAAAGAATCCCTTATATATAGCTAATAAACAGCTTATTAATCATGAATATCAGCTTTTAGAAGCGGCTGGACATAAAAAGATTGACTCCGGCCTTTAAATATTTCAGTAAAAATAAGGTTTTACAATGCAAAATTTTAAAATAGGCACAATGCCAATAATTGGGTAAAGAAAAATGATAATCAGGGTAAGGTGCAATAAAAAGAGCGATTGATAACATATGTAAACACACAAATTTTTTTAAGCATTTACATTTGTAATATTATTTTCGATTACTTTTGTAACTCTTTAAAATCCGTTTGTTAATCCTTTTAGCAAGTCCCGGACCTTCATAAATAAAACCTGTATAAACCTGAACTAAGCTCGCACCGGCCTTCAATTTATTAAGCGCATCTTCAGGAGTAAAAATGCCTCCTACACCAATAATGGGAAGTTTTCCCTGGGTTTTGTCGTTGATATAAGCTATTAGCTCAGTAGCACGCTCTGCAATAGGCTCACCACTCAGTCCACCATTTGCAATCCGGATAATAACTTCCTTCGGAGTACTTAAACCTTGTCGTGCAGTGCTTGTATTGCTTACAACAACACCATCTATACCAAGTCGCTTAATTACGTCCAGGGTTTCATCTAACTGAAGTTGGTTTAAATCGGGAGATATTTTTAAAAACACCGGTTTTTTATCGGACTGATTAGCCCGCCAATTCATTAAATCAGTTAATAATAACTCCAGTTCTTCTTGGTCTTGCAACTTATGTAAATCGGTAATATTGGGACAGCTTACATTAACTACCAGATAATCAACATAGGGATAAAGTCCGATAAAGCAGGTTCTGTAATCATTTATTGCATCCTGGTTTGGAGTTAGGGTGTTTTTTCCAATATTTCCACCTATTATTAGGCTGCGGTTTCGCTTTTTAAGCCGTTCAATAGCGTGTTCCAGTCCTTTATTATTGAAGCCCATCCGGTTTATTAAAGCTTTGTCGTCAGGCAAGCGGAACAGCCGTGGTTTTGGATTCCCCTTTTGAGCAAGTGGGGTAACTGTACCTATTTCGACATGGCCAAAGCCAAAACTTTCCAGTACATCATAAACATCAGCATTTTTATCGAAACCTGCTGCAACACCCACTTTATTTGGAAATTTTATTCCGCATACTTCTGTTTCCATTTGTAAACATTCGTGGTTATAAATAGCAGAAACAATTTTTTTTAGGTATAAAAAGCGTATTATCCGAAAGAAAAAGAAAACAAGGGCATGTGCCGTTTCTGGGCCAAATATGAAAAATAACGGGCGAATAAGTCGTTTATACATGATTATTGCAGTTTTTTGCTGCAAATATAGCATAAATAGCTGTAATCTTAATCCCGTTCCAGGGGGATATCGTCCTGTTAATTGTTAGGCCGGTAAGCGCTGAATGTCCCGTCGGTATAGAAAATCAGCACTTTTTCAATCGCTTTCTCCGATTTTTTAATTTCACTGTTTTTTCCATAGAGGTTTAACGTTTCATCATTTGAAATATTAGCATGTTGAAAATCATTATTTTTTTCCACGGATTGAACGTTCTTGTCCATTGTGTCTTCTTCTGATGCTTTATCCGTTGGTACATCAAATAATGAGGACTGTTTCGGTGCTTTATACACCTGCCCTGTTCCCATAACCAACCATTCGGCATTGTATTTGGGATAGGCACCTAATATCTTCTCCAGAAAGTCTAAACTTGGCTTATTTCTACCCGATAGTATATGCGATATACTTGAGCGCTGTACACCTATTCTGTCTGCAAATAATGAAGCATTCAAGCCTTCGGAATTCATAATACGTACCAACCGTTCTTTTATACTCATATTACATTTGTTTGCGAACTAATAATTACAAATGTAGGCATATGTTTCAAATGTAAATTCACATTTGGATACTTTATTATATTACATTTGTAACATATTCAAAACCGATCCAGTAAAAACAAAGCTTATCTATTAATTAAAATAAACATTATATATTTCTGATATATTGCATGTTGCGTTGATTCAATTCGTAAATATTTGCTTTTAAATCAAATTTAATGGATTTTAATTGATGTTTTAGTTCTAATAAACATTTTATAATGCTGATATTATGATTGTTGGATATCTATTAATAAGGTGTTTAATAATGTGAAAATGCCCATTTTTACAGGTAATTCTAACTTTTATTTGTTGAAAATTTTTTTTTTTAGATACGTGACTTTGTTAAGTCAAACAATATTTTTTATCCTTCCTGGAATGCTCTCCTATTTTATTGCGTTTTTATTATCTTTTTTTTGGGGATTCCTTTCGGAGCATCGCCTATTTACCATAGTTCGTAAGGATAGCTATAAAATATTCAATTCTCAACGAGTTAACATGCATGAAAAACACCTGTAAATAGCTGGCAATAAATGCAAAGACTAAAATTTTATTGAGATTGATTTTTAATCAAACTATAGAAAAACGGTGTAAATGAATAAAACTGAAAGGCTTTAAGCTAATTTGCATGCGGAATTATTGAAAAATGCGGAAAACTATAAGACAACCAATGAGCCTTGAATAATTTTTGCCAACATTTGGGCTGCATCTTCCAACCAAATACTAGCTTTTAGTAAGGCCTCGGTAATGTTTACAGGGCGTTTGCTAATTGGAATTAATGCGGTAAATAATTTGCTTAAGTTTTCAGGTATTTCATCTGAAAAATTTCCAGCCATTAAAAATACCGGCTTTTCGTTTTTCCTTGCTAAAGTTGCAACTCCTACAGGAGTTTTCCCATAAGCCGATTGGTAATCGAACGTTCCTTCGGCAGTGATTACAATATCGTGTTTGATGATTTGTTGTTCCAAATCGACCCATTCTGAAATCACCTCAAATCCTGATTTAATTGATGCTCCTAAAAAACAAACCAAACCTGCTCCCAATCCACCCGCAGCTCCTCCTCCAACTATCTTTGCTGCATCCAGATTCAAATCCTTTTTTATTTGCTTCGATAAAATTCCCAGGTGTTTATCCAATTTTTCAACCAGACCCTGATCTGCTCCTTTTTGGTGTGCATAAACAAATGAAGCTCCTTGTGGGCCTATCAGAGTATTGGTTACATCGGAAGCAACCGTAATTCTCACCGTGGCTATTCGTTTGTCAAGATTCAAAGTGTCAATTCGATACAATTTATTAAAAACACCGGGACCATCACCAATATCTTTTCCCTGTTTATCCAGAAACTTTACTCCTAGGGCTTTTGCCATTCCTACACCTCCGTCATTGGTAGCACTTCCACCAATTCCAATAATTAACTCATTGCACCCCAAATCGAGGGCTTTCTTAATTAAAAGTCCGGTTCCGTAAGTAGATGCAATCCAGGGGTTCAGTTCCTTAGGTTTATGAAGTTCCAAACCATTAGCCGCTGCCATCTCAATAATTGCCGTCTTTTTATTGGGCAAAATTCCCAGAAATGCTTTATGAGGGCGTAAAAATGAATCTACTACCTCTACTGTAACCTTTTCACCTCCATGAACTGATAATATAGTTTCTACAGTTCCTTCGCCTCCATCAGCCATTGGGATTACTGATACAACGGTATCGGGAAATACTTTTAAGATACCTTGCTGTATAGCTGTTCCAGCTTGTTGAGCTGTAAGACAGTTTTTAAAAGAATCGGGTACTATTAAGAAACGTGGGATTATCATGCAAACTTAATATGCTACTTATTAAAGATCAAGTTCCCTATACCAGAATCAACGCTAGGATTGGAACTTCAATTCAAATTAAAAAAACAAATACGTTTTATAAAGTTTACTTCTCGTTTTCTTTTTTTACCAGCAATACAAATTCCTCTCCAATATCGGGAAGTGTGCTAAAAACTCTTTTCCAGCTGGGCAGTCCCGGCACCATGTTTGGATTACTCAAAAAATTGACTCCAGCCTGGTATACATTTCGAGACAATAAATCGACAAGGCGCTCTTCTTTAAACCGGTCGAAAGCATATCCGTTCATAACAGCATCGTTTTGGTACTGTTCTAGAATTTCAAAAGCAATGGTTTGATAAGTTGCTTTTATACTGCGAAAAAGTCCTTCGTTAAAAACACATCCCTCTGAGGCCAGTTTCGAAAAAATAATCCGGGCAATATCGATACTCATTTTTGACAATCCTTTTTCTTGATTATCAAATGATTCGGTATGATGCTTGTGATCGTAACGATCGGCAATTTCAACCTGACAAATCCGATTTAACGTATAATTTTTATAAACTTCAGCCAGCATGCCCAGTTCAAGTCCCCAATCGTTTGGAATTCGGATAGAATTCAACACATCGGCTTGCATGGCACACTCGCCTGAAAGCGCATATCGAAAACCATCTAAATAATCGAGATAATCCAATGGCCCCAAAATTCTTTTTAGGGATCGAAGTAGCGGTGTTACCAACAACCTAACCATGCGACCGTTGATTTTGGTATCGTCGGCTCTAAAATAATACCCCTTACAAAAACGATAATTAAAACCAGGAGTGGCAACCGGATAGATTAGGCGGGCCAAAAACTCCCTGTTGTATGTTATAATATCGGCACCATGCATAGCTACAACATCAGCTTTTTGTGAAGCCAGCGCATACCCAAAACAAAACCACAAGTTTTTGCCTAAATTTGAATTACCTAACTGAATATTTGCCTCGTTTATTCTGAATTGAAGGTTTTTCATTCCGGGTCCCTCATTCCATATTATTTGATGATGCTGTGGAAGTTCTGAAAAAATTTCACGCGCCTGATTAAAATCTGCAGCATTGGCGGCCTCAAGTCCGACCACAACCTGATTCAAATAAGGAATTTCTTTTATTACCTGAACCATGTTTTTCAATGCTGGACGGGCAAGGTCACTACCAGGCATCGGGATAATTAAACTAATTGGTTGCAAATTATTGCATTGAATAAGCTCTTGCTCCATATCGGCTATTGGCCGGTGTTTAAAATTATGAAAGGTCGTAACACAGGAATTCTGATAAAAATCGCCCATAATACAAAATATTTAAATTTCCTTTAAAATATCTGCCTAAAGTTAAGTAAATTGATCTGAATTTTAATCGCATTAGCGATGTGGTTTTTTTAATAAAAAAACAATTGCTCGCTTATAAAAAATTTGAACCATGAATAAGATTTGGATATTGTTATTTACAGGATGCTTAACATGTTTATTTATAAACTGTTCGAATTTAAAAAAAGCAGAAGTTGAAAATCAAAACCCGGCAAATACTTACCTGGCTTTGCGGACTCAAATTCCTCCAAAAATCGATGGCTTATTAAATGATAAATGCTGGAAATCAGCTTCCTGGGACACCCTGGATCAAAACTGGTTGGGAAATACTTATAATTCTGAAGATTTTCAAGGACGCTATGCCATAACCTGGGACGATAGCTTATTGTATCTCTCGTTAGAAATAACAGATGATTCCCTGGTGAATTTTTACAGCAATCCATTGATTCAGTATTGGGACGATGATTGTGTAGAAGTATTTATTGATGAAGATTATTCAGGAGGAATCCACCAATACAGCCATCAGGCTTTTGCTTACCACATTAGTCCTGCAATGGATGCTATCGACATTGGACCTGATAAACAAGCCCATTATTACAACCATCACATTAAAGGAGCCGTTACAAAAAACCAAACAAAATATTCATGGGAGCTTGCTATTCGTGTCTATGGAAAAGATTACACCGATACCATGAACACCCACAAACCTATCAAATTATCAGCTAACAAAACCTTGGGGTTTAGTCTGGCTTATTGCGATAACGACAGTTCTGTGTTTCGTGAAAATTTTATTGGTTCAGTAAATAGTCCGGGTCATTTTAAAAACGAAGGATGGATTGATGCAAGCTGCTTTGGCAAATTAATTTTAGCCGATTAATTCAATATTTATGCAACCAGCCATAAGGTAAAATAAGCCCAAACGGCATAACGGACAGCTTTTCCGATCAGCATTCCAATACCTGTCCGCAGCGGAGACAAGTGCAGTAAGCCCATCGTTACGGCAATAACATCACCAACCAAAGGCAACCAACAAAAAAATGCTATCCAGGCTTCTTTACCCGAAATAAAATTCTTAAACCGCTCTATTTTTATTTTATCAATTTTCAGGTATTTTTCTATCCAGAATTCCTTGCCCAAGTACCCCAGATAAAATGAGCTAAGACCCCCAAGCCAATTTCCTAAAGTAGCAAGCATCAGACTTGGAATTACATTATAGCCGGCAGCCAACATTCCCGACAAAATAACTTCGGAACTAAAAGGCACTACCGTTGCAGCCAAAAAGCTGGCTATAAAAAGCCCCAAATATCCTAATTCAAACATTTTACCTATTTTCTTGTGATATCAAATCTGAAAAAAATCCGGCACAATTTTTATTGTTGCCATCGGGCTCAAAAATAGGAAAAGAAAACAAAGAAAAGTAAACGGAGTCCTCTTTCAGCATTACATTACTTTAGCTGCTGCAATTTTTTTTCTACTTTAAATAGAACTGAATCGAAGAATATCATAAGCAAATATGTTTTCAAGTGGTAGGTGATTTCTTTTGTATAAGCGCTTTTTTAGCTTCTTTTGTGAAAAAATATTACAATGGCATTTCTTACCTTGTTTATTATAGCTGTCGGACTGGCAATGGATAGTGTTACCGTTTCTATTTCGTGTGGATTGATTCTCTATAAATTCAATTTCAGAAACAGCCTTCGTATTGCTCTGTTTATGGGTTTTTTTCAAGGGGTAATGCCGCTTATTGGCTGGCTTTTAGGCAATACCTTCAACCAATATGTTATTTCCGTTGACCACTGGATTGCTTTTGCCATTCTTGTGTTTCTGGGTATTCGAATGATTTATGAATACTTTACCACACGCGACGATTTCAAATGCTTTGATCCAACCAATTACAAAGTCTTAACCGGCCTGGCCATTGCAACCAGTATCGATGCACTGGCCGTTGGAATTACATTCAGCCTGATTGAAATTTCTATTGTTTATTCCGGATTTTTAATTGGTTTTACTTCGTTTGTGCTGTCATTTCTTGCAGTTTGGCTGGGCAGCACCTTCAAACAAAAAATGAAGGTGCCCTTTGAATTAATTGGAGGTATAATATTGCTATTAATTGGCACCAAAATTCTTGTTGAACATTTATGGACTCATTAAATTATATATTTGTCAGCAAACTTTATAAACAAACCTTTGTTAAACTATTTTTTATGAAAAAACTATTATTTATGATAACTACAGTAGGGATGCTGGCAGCAGGCTGTCAGAACACTTCCAATGAACCTGAGAATAAAAACAATTTCAATTATTTAGTAGAGCAGTTCGCCGATCTCAAAATAATGCGCTACCAGGTTCCCGGTTTCGATTCCTTGTCGCTGAAACAAAAGGAATTGGTTTATTATTTAAGTCAGGCCGCTTTATGCGGACGTGATATTTTATTCGATCAGTTTTATATGCATAACCTGCTGGTAAGAAAAACCAACGAAGCCATTATTGAAAGCTACTCCGGAAAAAGAGATTCCGAAAATTTTAAAAAATTTGAAACCTATGCAAAAAGAGTCTGGTTTAGTAATGGCATTCACCATCATTACAGTACCGATAAGTTTTTCCCGGAAATTGAACCCGCTTACTTTACCGAATTAATACAGCAAAGTAATCAGTCCCTGTTTCCCTTAAAAAACAACGAATCGATAGACGAATTTATTCAACGAATCACACCGATAATTTTTGATAGGGAACTGGATGCCAAACGCATTGTTCTCGACAGTTCAAAAGATATTGTTAAGGCATCTGCTTCAAACTTTTACAAAAACATATCACAAGTAGAAGTCGAGGCTTTCAATGCTTCGTATAAACAACCTAATCCTGAAAAACCACTTTCTGTTGGATTGAACAGCCAATTGGTCAAAGAAAATGGTAAAATTAAAGAGCGCGTTTACAAAGCCGATGGCCTGTATGGAGCTGCCATACAACAAATTGTATTTTGGCTTGAAAAAGCCAAATCGGTTGCTGAAAACCATCAACAGGAAAAAACCATTGAGTTGCTAATTTCCTATTATAAAACAGGCGATTTGAAAACCTGGGACGATTTGAACGTAGTTTGGGTCGAAGATTCCTTATCAAGCATCGATTTTGTAAATGGTTTTATCGAAAACTATGGCGATCCAATGGGAATGAAAGCTACCTGGGAAAGTGTAGTTAACTTTAAAGATTTTGAGGCCACCAAACGAACAGAAATTATTAGTTCAAATGCACAGTGGTTCGAAGACCATGCGCCTATCGATCCCCGCTTTAAAAAGCCTGAAGTAAAAGGTGTTACGGCTAAAGTTATTACCGTTGCGCAACTGGGTGGTGACTGTTATCCTTCAACGCCCATAGGCATAAACCTACCCAATGCCGACTGGATTCGCCGCGATCACGGTTCAAAATCAGTAACCATGGAAAACATTACTTACGCATACGACAAAGCTGCCGAAGGCAATGGTTTTCTGGAAGAATTTGCTGCGTCGGAAGAAGAAATCCATCTTTCTAAAACCTATGGACCCAAAGCCGGAAATCTGCATACCGATTTACACGAATGCCTGGGGCATGGTTCTGGCCAATTGCTGCCCGGAACCAGTTCCGAAGCTTTAAAAAACTATAGCTCAGCATTGGAAGAAGCGCGTGCCGATTTATTTGCACTTTATTACCTGGGCGATGAAAAAATGATTGAACTGGGACTTATTGAATCGTTCGATGTGGCCAAAGCAGAATACAACAGCTATTTACGAAACGGACTTATGACACAACTTACCCGAATTCAACCCGGAAAAAATATTGAACAGGCTCACATGCGCAACCGCCAGCTTATTTCACAATGGTGCCTCGAAAAAGGAGCCGCCGACAAAGTAGTTGAAATGATTAAGAAAGAAAATAAAACCTACGTAGTAATTAACGATTACCATAAACTACGCAGCTTATTTGGTGAATTGTTGGCCGAAATACAACGCATTAAATCGGAAGGCGATTTCGAGGCCGGTAAACATTTGGTTGAAACTTACGGAGTAATTGTTGATCCTGGACTTCATGCCGAAATTTTGGAACGCTACAAAAAACTCAATATTGCTCCTTATGGAGGTTTTGTAAATCCAGTTTTCACTCCGGTATATGAAGGAAATCAACTGGTTGATATTAAGGCTGATTACAGCGAAGGATATACTGAACAAATGCTTCGATACAGCAAAGAATTTTCGTTTTTACCCGTTGAAAATTAAGAATAGTATATTTCAAGTCAAGTCAGGCTGGAATAATTATTTACCAGCCTGACTTTTTTGTTCCTTCCTGGCAATTCTTATACCTCTATGCCAAAAGTTAAACTAAACTATTCAACCTTTAGTCAATATCTAAATGTCATTAAGACCTTTTTATCTTATTTTAATTCAAAAGAATTACTAATTTTGCGCAAATTTTAGCAAGCAATGAGCGAAACATATTATCACAATATGCACAAAGTGTTGCAGGTTCAACATTTAACCGAACATACTTTTGTAGTACAATTTGAACGAAAAGAAATGCCTTTTATACCAGGCCAGCATCTGGTTGTTGGTAAAAAAGGCGACAAGGAATTCCGGCAGTATTCCATTTACAGCGGGTTAAACGATCCACACTTCGAAATATTGGTACGCGAAGTGGAAACCGGGTTGGTAACACCCAAACTTAAGCAGTTAAAACCTGGTGACGAACTGGAAATTAATGGCCCCATGGGATATTTTACGGTTAGCGAACAGCGCTGTCTGAATCATCCCATTGTAATGATTGCAACCGGTACTGGAATTGCTCCTTTCAATAGCTGGGTAAAATCGTTTCCCGATATGAATTACAAAATGATTCATGGTGTACGTAAGGCCGAGGAAGCCTATGGCATCGATCGTTATAAAAAAGATCGTTTTGTACTGTGTACCTCGCAGGAAAAATCGGGAAATTTTAACGGACGGGTAACCGATTACCTTCAAAAAGCTTATTTTCCGAGCAACACCCTGTTTTATTTATGCGGTAACAGCGAAATGATTTTTGACGCCATGGAATTACTTAAAGATAAGGGATTGAATACAAATCAGATGTTTGCTGAAGTGTATTTTTAATAAATGTTTTTTCATTTGTCTGAGAAAATTGTACTTAATGAAATTCTAATAATCTAATTTTGCATGCAAGGAACGGTATAATTTTCTGTTCTAAAAAATTGAAATAGTTACTAATTATGAAATATCACCTGGTAGTTTTAGGTTGTCAAATGAATATGTCTGACAGCGAACGGGTTAAATCAGTTATTGAATCGATGGGATTTACCCATACCGACAATGAAGACGAAGCCTCTTTGTTGGGTGTGCTGTCGTGTTCGGTCCGGCAAAAACCCATCGATAAAGTTTATAACCGGATTCATGTGTGGAACAGGCAAAAAAACAAGCGAAACATCATAACTTTTGTATCGGGGTGTGTACTGCCAGACGACAGGGAAAAATTCCTGAAACTTTTCGACTTTGTTTTCCCCATGAGCGAATTGGGTGAATTCCCGCAAATGCTTCGTGAGTATGGAGTTGCTTCTCCCCTTTCTTTAAGTCAGGACAGAGAAAGTACCCATAATGTTGAAGATGTATTAAGTGAAGTTGAAACCAAAAGTAAAAAACAAAGCCTGCTTAATCCTTTAACAAAATATTCGGCTTCAAAACCTGTTTTACCAAACAATAAAGATATTTTCCAGCTTTGGAACGTAAAACCTCAATATCAATCGGAGTTTGAAGCCTATGTTCCTATTCAAAACGGATGCGATAAGTTTTGTTCCTTTTGTGCAGTTCCTTATACCCGGGGACGAGAGGTTTCACGTCCATCAGCGGAAATAATTGATGAGGTGGTACAATTAATGAAAAATGGTTACAAATCGATCACTCTTTTGGGACAAAACGTAAATTCATACGGATTAGATCGCGATGAAGAGCTTTCATTTGCTGAATTGCTTACAGAAATTGGAAAAGCGGGCGACTCACTTCAAAATCCATCATGGGTCTATTTTACTTCGCCTCATCCACGCGATATGAGCCGCGATGTAATTGAAGCCATAGCTAAATACCCGGTGCTGGCAAAACAAATTCACCTTCCCTTGCAAAGCGGCGACGATAAGGTACTCATTAAAATGAACCGCAAACACAATTTGGATCGCTATCGCGAAAGTGTTGCAGATATTCGCGAATTAATTCCTCAGGCCACCCTGTTTACTGATATTATTGTGGGTTTTACCGGTGAAACCGAAGAGCAGTTTATGAATACCTTGCAATGCTTTGATGAATTTCAATACAACATGGCATACATTGCCATGTATTCTCCCCGTCCTGGTGCCCAAAGTTACCGTTGGGAAGATGATATTCCCCAGGCTACCAAAAAAGACCGGTTAAAGCGCCTTAGCGAAAAACTGGAAGAAATATCCGCAGCATACAATCACCGGTTGCTGGGAAAAGAATTGCAGGTATTGATTCGATCAACCGAACGCAAAACCGGGTTCCTTTCGGGACACACTGAAGGAAAACTGGTTACCCGGATTAAAAGTAAAGACCAATCGCTAATTGGAAAATTTGTAAAGGTTAAAATTACTGAAAGTGCCGATTTATCTATAGCTGGTGAATTAGTTACCGTTTTGAAAGACAAAAGAATTCCGGTTTCAGCAGATTAAAAGAATAATGACCATTTTTTCATGTTTTTTAATTTATATTATTAAGATATTCGCATCTTATTTAGCTTATAAGCGTAGGAAATCGAATATTTTCAATATTTCAAAAGGAACAATAAAATGAATATATCGTTTAAAACACTGGGTTGCCGTTTAAATCAACACGAAACCGATGCTTTGGTTTCAGCTTTTTATAGAGCCGGCTACCAAATAGTCGACTTTAAAGAGCAGGCTGATATTACCATAATAAATACCTGTACCGTAACCAGTCAGAGCGACCATAAATCGCGTAACATAATTCAACAAGCCATACAAAACAATCCCAACGGACAAGTTATTGTTACCGGCTGCATGGCAGAGCAATACAAAACCGATTTGGAACAAATTCCCGGTGTGGCCATGGTAATAAGCAACAACGATAAGAGCAATATTTTAAACATAGTCGAGCAAAAACTTGGTTTTGCTACTTCAACTAAAATTTCGTCAGGGGTTTTTAATTACCAGCCGGTTCAAAAAAGTCTTCACACGCGTGCGGCCATAAAAATACAAGATGGATGCGATAATTATTGTACATTTTGCATCATTCCACAGGTACGTGGTAGAGCAATCAGCCGTCCGGTAAACGAAGTAATTCAGGCAGTTAAAGACACCATTGCCAATGGTTTTAAAGAAATAGTGCTTACCGGAGTTAATATTGGCCGGTATTATCATGAGGGAACCCGTTTTACCGGATTATTAAAACAAATACTGGATATTTCTGGTGATTTTCGCATCCGGATTTCATCGCTCGAACCCGATGGTTTTGGCACTGAATTCGTTGAATTGTTCCGTCATCCCAAACTCATGCCGCATCTACACCTTTGTTTGCAATCGGGGTCCGACCAAATATTGCTTAAAATGAGGCGTATGTATACCATCAGCAGCTACATGCAACTTATCGGTATAATAAAAGCCACGTACACCGATTTTAATCTGACTACTGATATAATTGTTGGCTTTCCGGGTGAAACCGACCGACACTTTAAAGAATCTTTAAATATTGTTAAACAAATAGGCTTTAGTCACGTTCATACCTTTAAATATTCGGTGCGTCAGGGAACATATGCCGAACGAATGCCAAATCAGGTTAATGAAAAAATAAAAAGTAAACGAAGTGAAATGCTCCGCTTGCTATCAGAAAAAAACAAAAAAGATTATTATCAACAATTTATTGGAAAAACCGACCGAGTGTTGGTAGAAAAAGATTTAGGAAACAATTGGTATATGGGATATGGCGAACATTATATTCCGGTTATGTTTCGGTATCCTCAGTATTTAAAGAACCAATGGATGGAAGTAAAAATAACAAAATTAACAGGTGGAGAGCGATTAATGGTTCAGGGTATTGCAGTTACAAATGGAATAGTAACAACTAATAAACATAATAAAACATATGGACTCCCAAGCTATCAAATCGCTGATTGATAAAAGTTCACTTGTGTTTAAAGAAAACTTTGAACACAACCTGAAATTAGCAAACGAGCTAAAAGAACGGTTGTTAAATGTAATCGATCATGCTAACAAACAGGCTATTGAAAAGCATAAAGAACGCGGAAAGTTACTGGCCAGGCAGCGCATAGACATACTAATTGACGAGGGAACTCCATTTTTGGAATTATCGGCTTTGGCCGCGTGTAATCAATGGGAAAACCAGTTTCCATCAGCAGGTGTTGTGGCCGGAATTGGCTTGGTTGAAGGCGTGCAATGCATGATATTAGCCAATGATGCTACAGTAAAAGGAGGAACTTATATAAAAGAAACTATCAAAAAACACGTTCGTGCTCAGGAAATTGCCTTACAAAATAATTTACCTTGCATTTATTTGGTCGATTCCGGTGGAGTTTTCCTGCCCGAACAGGCAAACGTTTTCCCCGACCGCTTCGATTTTGGAAGGGTTTTTTACAACCAATCCAAATTATCGGCCAAAGGAATCCCTCAGATTTCAGTAGTAATGGGCTCATGCACTGCCGGAGGGGCTTATGTTCCAGCCATGAGCGACCAAACCATAATTGTTAAAAACCAGGGAACAATTTTCATTGGAGGGCCACCTCTGGTTAAAGCAGCAACTGGCGAAGAAGTTACTGCCGAGGAACTAGGTGGTGCTTATGTTCACACAGCCATATCGGGCGTTGCTGATTATCTGGCCGAAAACGATTTGGATGCATTGAAAATTTGCCGAAACCTGATTCAGCAAGCCAATCAGAAAAAGGCACCAAAAATATTGGATTACAGCGAACCCAAATATGCTATCTCTGAATTATATGGTTTGATACCAGCAGAAAATAAAAAAACAGTGCATCCTTACGAAATAATTGCACGTATTACCGATGGCAGCCTGTTTCATGAGTTCAAACAAAACTACGCAACCAATTTAGTTACCGGATTTGCAGCCATTGGCGGGTTCCAAATCGGAATTATTGCAAACAATGGTTTTTTAAATGCCGAAGCCGCCCGTAAAGGGACACATTTTATTGAATTGTGCGATCAACGCGGAATACCCCTGCTGTTTTTACAAAACATTACAGGTTTTATAGTCGGTAAATCTCATGAACATCAAGGGATTGCCCGCGACGGAGCAAAAATGATTCATGCCGTAGCCAATACCGGAGTTCCAAAAATTACCCTGGTAATTGGTGGTTCCTTTGGCGCCGGAAATTATGCCATGTCTGGCCGGGCTTACGATCCCGAGTTTTTATTTTTATGGCCCAATGCTAAAACAGCAGTTATGGGAGGCGAACAGGCAGCCTCGGTTCTGCAAACCATTAAGAACGATACCAATGAAAAAGAGCATCCTTTGGTTCAACAGTTTTATAACGAGAGTTCGGCTTATTTTTCTACCTCACGCTTATGGGACGACGGCATTATTGACCCAATGGATACCAGAAAAATACTGGCTCTGGCACTTTCTATTGTAACCAACAAAAAAATTGATAAAGGGACCTTCGGGGTTTACCGTATGTAATACCTATTTATGAAAAAGACTACAAACAATAGTAAATTATCAGGCAACATTCTTATTGAATTAACTGTTAAATGGATAACTTAGTATCATACATACCAACATAATATTACCATCATGACAGATTTGATTCAAATTGAAAAAAACAATAATGTAATGACGGTGCGTCTTAATCGTCCAGAAAAACGAAATGCGCTCAACGCAAAAATGATTCAGGCTCTAATGACGCTCACGCAGGAACTGCAACACGACACCAGCATCGACATTGTGGTTTTAAAAGGTAAAGGCGAAAATTTTTGTGCCGGAGCCGATTTATGCTGGTTCAAAAAAGCAATGGAAATGCCTGAAAAAGAGCGCATCGAAACATTAAAAGTGCTTCCGGTTTTTCTACGCACCTGGAACCGGCTGCCCCAAACAACCATTACCGTAGGTCATGGCTTTTTGTACGGTGGAGCTCTGGGATTACTGGCTGTAAGCGATTTCGTAATTCTTGAACAAAACAGTCATTTGCGCCTGAGCGAAGTGTTATTGGGAGTTATTCCGGCCTCCATTGCACCCTATTTAATCCGAAGGATGGGATTTAAACGCAGTAAAGCGCTGATGCTTTCGGCTGAAGCTATTAATGCCCAACTGGCCCTGGCATATGGTTTAGCAGATAAAATTGGCCCCTTCGAAAAATTGCTTGAAATTGAACAGCGCCTGATAGAAAACATACAACGCTCGGCTCCAGAAACCCGTCGAATGTTAAAAAAATACCTTTTTAACATTGTAAACAAAGAGATAAACGAAGAATTGTCGGAAATTGCCGCTCGTGGACTTTCCGATGCCTTAAACACAGATATTGCCAAGGAATTTATTCAGTCCTTTGCCGACCAAAACGGGCAAAGTTCATGTGATGATTAAATTAAAGGAACTAAAAAGTTAATGATAACAAAAATATTAATCGCAAACCGGGGCGAAATTGCTCGTCGAATTATTAAAACAGCCAGAAAGCAAGGCATTTTAACAGTGGGCATTTACACCAACGACGAACCCGATAATGCCTGGGCTGATGAAGCAGACGAAAAAGTTATTCTCTCGGGAAATTCCTTATCCGAAACCTGGCTAAATGCTGATAAAATTATAGCATTAGCCCACGAAACTTCAAGTAATGCCATTCATCCCGGCTATGGATTTTTATCAGAAAATGCCTCCTTTGCCCGTAAATGTGAAGAACAAAAAATAATTTTTATAGGACCATCGGCCGATACCATTGAGTTGATGGGAAATAAAACTGAAGCCCGCCGTTTTGCTAAAAATGTAGGTGTTCCACTTGCGTTTGCTCTTGAGGGTAACCTTAAAACTCTAGTTGAAAAAGCAGATACCCTGCCTTACCCGGTAATTATTAAAGCCAATGCTGGTGGCGGTGGAAAAGGAATGCACATAGTATATACTGCCGATGAACTTAAAAACAAGCTCGAAAAAGCTCAGCGCGAAGCAAGTGCTTGGTTTGGCATCGACACAGTTTATGTGGAACAGTATTTTGAAAAAGCCCGACATATTGAAGTTCAGATTTTTGGCGATAATTATGGAAATGTAATTCACCTTTATGAACGGGAATGTACCTTGCAACGAAATTACCAAAAAATAATTGAAGAGGCTCCTTCACCCACACTAACCCAGCAACAAAGAGAAACTATTTGTGAAACTGCGGTTAAGCTTGCAAAAGCTGCTAATTACACCAATGCAGGAACCATTGAGTTTTTATGGGCCAACAATGAATTCTATTTCCTGGAAATGAATACCCGAATTCAGGTGGAACATCCAGTAACCGAAATGATAACCGGATTAGACCTGGTAGCATTGCAATTGGATGTCAGTAATAATTTGCCTCTTCAAATCGGACAAAAAGATGTTAAAATTAACGGAGTAGCTGTTGAAGCACGTATTTACGCCGAAAAACCCGAGGAAAATTTTAAACCCACCGCTGGAATTCTTCACCACGTAAAAACATTATCGCATCCCTTGGTGCGATTCGATAATACCTACGAATCGGGAAACGAAGTGGTTACCAACTATGATGGAATGATAGGAAAACTCATTGTGCATCAAAACCAGCGCAGCAAGGCATTCCATTGGCTGGCACAATGCCTTTACGAAACGCAAATTCATGGTGTTGACACCAATTTACCGTTTTTATACCGTCTGGTTACCCATTCTAATGTAATGAGCAACACTGTTTACACCCGGTTTATAAATAACGAATTGGAACAATTAAACAGGGTTGAAAGCAGCGATTATTCCTTAATTATTATTGCTATTGCTTATGCTGCCGCTATACTAAATACAAAACCTGAGAAAAAAATCACCTGGCTCCAATACAGCAGCATCCTGGGTGTTACAAAGCAAACAATACTCATTAATGGAACCCCAATTGAATATAAGCTAATTACCCAACCCAAGGGCTTTCAATTCCTTCTAAACGAAAAAATGTTTAATGTTTTTTACCATTCTTTAAACAACAGTGCAATTAATCTTGTTATAGACGGAGTTAAATACAAAACAGTGGTAACAAAAGGAAATGATGCTTTTTGGGTTGAATACAAGAACCAGCTTTCGGTTGTGCGGAGCCAACATTTATTAAGCCAGGCCAGTTTGCAAAAAAAAGCAGGAATAAATAGAACGGTCGGCGATTTTGAAATAAAATCGCCGCTCCATGGAAAGATAGCTTCCATTATGGTTCAACCAGGACAAACCGTTGAGCAGGGAACCAACATACTTACGATTGATTCGATGAAAACAGAAAATCATATTACTTCACCTGCAAAAGGAACTGTTGAAACGATTTGGATAGAACAGGATGCTTTGGTTAAAGAGAATCAACTATTAATGACTTTTAAAAACTAAGAAATAGTTTTACACATAAATTAACACCTTAATATAATTACTAAAGATGAACGCATTACTTAAAGATCATCATAATTACTGGAGGCAAAAAATAAGAACCTTTGCCGAAGAAAAAGTAAAACCGGTTATTGGGGCTTACGATCGCAAAGCACTTTTTCCCCATGAGTTGATTGAAACCTTGGGTCAGGAAACCGGTGTTTTTGGCATGTATATTCCCGAGCAATATGGTGGTAAAGGAACCGACACCTTGTCGTATATAATAGCCGTTGAAGAACTGGCCCGTATTGACAGTTCAGTAGCAGCTACCGTAGCAGCCCACAACAGCCTGGGTATAGGCCCCATATTAAATTTTGGAACCGAAGAGCAGAAAATGAAATGGCTACCCCAACTTTGTACCGGTAAGTCTTTATGGGCAATGGGATTAACTGAAATAAATGCGGGTAGCGATGCAAAAGCCGTTGAAACCACGGCCGATTTTAAAGACGGTAAGTGGATCATTAACGGCACCAAACTATACATTACCAATGCTGCATCGGTTTTATCGAAAGGAATTACCGTTGCTGCAAAAACCGGTGAAAAAAATGGAAAAACAGAATTTTCAGCCATCCTGCTTCCCTATCCAACACCAGGATTTGAACGAAAACTTATGGAAGACAAACTGGTTTGGCGCGCTGCCGACAATGGAGAGCTGTTTTTTAATCATTGTGAAGTTCCTGAAAACTACCTGTTAGGTAATCGGGGCGACGGCTTAAAAATTATTTTAAAAACCATTGATGCCGGAAGACTTTCCATAGCCGCCATGGGAGTTGGTTTGGCGCAAGGTGCGTTTGAAATGGCTCGCGAATATGCCATGAACCGTTTTCAGTTTGGAAAACCTATTGCGCATCTGCAATCCATTGCCTTTAAACTGGCCGACATGGCGGTGAAAATTGAAAATGCCCGTAATACCCTTTATAACGCCTGTTGGATGAAAGATCAAGGTTTACCTTTTGGCACCCAATCGGCTATGGCAAAATTATACGCCAGCGAAATTGCCCGTGAGGTAGCCGACGAGGCCGTTCAGATTTTTGGTGGAGCCGGTTTGTTAGAGTCAAATCCTATCGCCCGCTTTTATCGCGACCAAAGACTTTTGCAAATTGGCGAAGGAACTTCTGAAATTCTGCGCCTGGTAATATCGCGCAGCGTACTTGATGAAAATAAATAAGCCTTTGAATGGATAAAAAAGAAACTATCGAAGGATTCTACAAACTCAGCCGACAGGAAAAGATAGCTCTGCTTAATTTAAGCAACGAGTCAAAAAAGCTACTTTATGACGCCCTGATTACAGAGCCCAAAATAGCTGGTATTATTGATGAACTGAGTGAAAATACCATCTCACATTACTCATTCCCAATGGGAGTTGCTCCCAATGTGTGGATTAATAACAAATTATATACCCTTCCTTTAGTTACTGAAGAAAGTTCAGTAGTTGCTGCCATAGCTAAGGCTGCCAAATTTTGGGCGGCCTACGGAGGTTTTCAGGCTACCGTGCTTGGAACGAAAAAAAAAGGTCAGGTTCATTTTTTCTGGAAAGGAGAAAAAAGTTTACTTATCAATAAGTTTGATGCTTTAAAGGATTTTATTCTTTTTCGAATCAGGCCCTATATCCGACGCATGCAAAAACGTGGCGGAGGCATTTCGAACATTGAGTTAGTAGATAAAACTGCTATTCTCGATAATTATTATCAGCTCGATGTTTCGTTCGAAACCCTCGATGCCATGGGAGCAAATTTTATAAATTCCTGTTTGGAAGACATGGCCAAATCGCTCCGACAATTTGTGAGCTGTGATTTGGAGATGGACGAAAACCTGCTCGAAATTAACATGGCCATTCTTTCGAACTACACTCCCAATTGCCGGGTTAAAGCCTGGGCTTCAATTCCGATTGCCGATTTAAACCGCTATGGTGATCAACTAAACATCAGCAATCTGGCTTCAAAACTGGAACATGCGGTTGCTATTGCTTCAATCGATGTTGGCAGGGCGGTAACCCATAACAAAGGCATCTTTAACGGCATTGATGCGGTTGCCTTAGCCACAGGTAATGACTGGCGGGCTTTGGAAGCCGGGGCTCATGCCTATGCTTCGCGTAAGGGTTCCTATGCATCTTTATCGAAAGTCGCGATGAATAATACCAGTTTTACCATTGAACTTGAGATTCCCTTAGCTGTTGGTACTGTGGGAGGAATTACCAATTTGCATCCATTGGCTAAAATTGCCATGGAAATCCTTGGAAAACCCGGTGCTGAAGAGTTGATGCAAATAATGGCTGTTAGTGGTCTGGCAGCTAACCTTTCGGCACTTTTGGCTTTGACAACTTCGGGCATACAAAAAGGACATATGAGTATGCACTTGTCAAACATATTGCGCCAATTAGATGCTACCGAAGAGCAAAAGGAAGCTGCTAAAAACTTTTTTAAGGAAAAAACCATCAGTTATTCTGAGGTAGCAGAGTTTTTAAAGTCTTATAGTTAACCCCTAATACCCGTGCAGGTTCAAGAATTCAAGAGCAACGGAAAACTCTTACTCACCGGAGAATATCTTGTATTAAAGGGAGCCAGAGCTTTGGCCTTACCTTTAATACCGGGGCAAAGTATGCGTATTGAAGCTACACAAACAGCTATTCTTGAATGGAGCAGTACCGAAAACGAGAAGCTTTTTTTTACTGCAAATTTCCGTACAGATAATCTGGAACTTGTTGACAGTAATGATACAGAACGCGCAACTTACATTCAGAAACTTATAAGGGAGGCAAAAATAATAAACCCTGATTTTTTAATGGGAAAACAGGGCTATAAGATTAACACTAACATTGAATTTGACAAATCGTGGGGACTAGGCTCCAGTAGCACTCTTATTAACAACCTGGCCCAATGGGCACAGATCGATGCTTTTTTGCTTAATCAAAAGGTTTCAAAAGGTTCGGGGTTTGATATCGCCTGTGCGCAACAATCACATCCTATTGTTTATCAATTACATAATAATAAACCACATATTAAAACGGTGCGTTTCAATCCTCCCTTTTTAAAACAATTAAACCTGATTTACCTTAACCAAAAAATGCCTACCGAAGCCAATATTGGTTCTTTTCTAAAAAATAATACCCTGTCGGCATCGCTGATAAAAAACATCAATTTACTTACTGATGAAGTTTTGGTTTGTAATGAATTGAATAAATTTCAGCACTTAATGCAGGAACATGAAGATTTATTGGCAAATCAATTACAGATGCCTGCAGTGAAAGAGCGGCATTTCAGCGATTTTAACGGAACCCTTAAATCACTCGGAGCCTGGGGTGGTGATTTTATTCTAAGCATCTCGGATAAATCATTTGAAGAACAAAAAGCCTATTTTGCCTCACGCGGGTATAAAACAATTATACCGCTTGAGCCGTTAATATGGAAATAAACCTTTCCAATCTTAGCATATATTCTTAGATAACACAACATGAATAAAATAAGCTGGCAAAGTCCGTCGAATATAGCATTGATAAAGTACTGGGGAAAAACCGGTGACCAAATACCAACAAATCCATCCATTAGCTTTACACTTGAAAAATCTTTTACCGAAACCACGCTTATTTATGAAAAAACGGACAAGAAAAAGGGCATTTCCGTGGATTTTTTATTTGATGGAGAATCCAAACCTGACTTTGAAAAACGATTGGTAAATTACCTGAATCGAATTTCGGAATACATTCCAGCAATGCAAGGACTGCAACTGAAAATTGAGAGTCGAAATAGTTTTCCCCACTCATCGGGAATTGCCAGTTCTGCCAGCAGCTACAGTGCTTTAGCCTTGTGTTTGGTTAGCATGGAAGAAAAACTAATGGGAACCCCTTTTACAACGGATGCCTTTTATCAAAAAGCTTCGCTTTTAGCCCGCCTGGGTTCCGGAAGTGCAGCACGCAGCGTTTATAGTGGTTGTAATCTGTGGGGAAAAACACCGGGTATTGTAGAATCGAGCCAATTATATTCGATTCCGATAAATCATCAGGTACATTCCGACTTTTTGAACTATAAAGATGCCATATTATTGGTTTCAAAAAGCACTAAAAAAGTTTCCAGTTCTGCCGGACACCAATTGATGGACAAACATCCCTTTGCTGAAGCTAAGTTTAAGGAGTCATTCAAAAACACCGAAAAAATGTTGAGCATCCTAAAAACCGGCGATGCCATGGAGTTTGCCAACCTGGTTGAAGCTGAAGCGCTCTCCCTGCATGCCATGATGATGACCAGTAATCCGGCTTTCCTGTTGATGGAACCGCACACCCTGGCTATTATCCGTAAAATTGGTAATTTTCGTCACGAAACCGGTATTCCGGCCTGCTTTACATTAGATGCAGGAGCCAATGTTCACCTGCTCTATCCGTCCTACGCCATAGAGCAAATACAAACATTCATTAAAAAGACACTTATGCCTTATTGTTTCAACTACCAATGGATTGATGATCAATTTGGAAACGGGCCCGTGCAACAAACTGTTTAAGGGACTTATGCTTAAACTTTACCATGAAATCATTCTCAGCTAAAATTATTCTCTTTGGTGAATACAGTATTCTGAATGGTTCAAAAGCCCTGGCCATTCCTTTTCCAGCTTTTTCCGGCAGACTGCTGGCGCAACACACAAAAAACGAAAGTTCCCAGGCTTCGGCAAATAGCATTAAAGATATTTTTACCTACCTGAAGAATCAACAATTTGAAGCTATTCCCAATTTTGAAACACTTCAACAACAAATTACACAAGGTTTGTATTTTGACAGCAACATACCTGAAGGATATGGCTTAGGTAGTTCAGGAGCCCTGGTAGCAGCTGTTTATTCAACTTTTTTTAACGGATTTGAAGAATTGAGCACAAAGCAGATTAAAACCGATTTGGCACGTATGGAATCGTTTTTTCACGGTACCAGTTCAGGAATTGATCCCCTGGTTTCTTTTTTAAATGCCCAGGTATTGGTCAAACAGGAATCTGTTGAAACCCTTCAGATAGCTCCATGCACTGAATTTAAATTGGTATTGATTGATACGGGTCAAAAAGCAGCTACACAGGGTCTGGTTCAGTATTATAAAAACCTTATCAACGATAAAAGCCAATCCTACAATTTGGAGCAACTCAAACAAACTACCAACCGATGTATAGCTGGCTATTTGCAAAACAAACTACTTTTTGATGATATAAAAAAACTTTCTGAACTTCAACAACAATTGCTAAAACCCATGTTTGTATTAAACACCCCTTTGCTCGAAGCTATGAATCGTTTTAAGGATGATGTATCTTTAAAACTTTGCGGTTCAGGAGGTGGGGGTTTTGTTTCCGCCTGGGTGCGCAAAAGCAAAAGCCAGGAATTCATCGATTATCTTAACCATCATATGCTGACTTACCATCAGGTATAAAACCAGGCTCTATTCCTGCATGCGAAATGGTTTTATCATTACCCGCAACGATTGATCACGTAGCAAATAACATTGTGCCCAGTTGATAAAAATAAACACCCGGTTTTTCACTCCAACTATCGACATCAGGTGCACAAACAACCATAGTAACCAAGCTATAAATCCCGATAAACGCAATGCGGGCAAATCGGCAACAGCCATATTCCGTCCAATGGTTGCCAAACTGCCCTTATCGCGGTAGTTAAAAGCTTTCCATTTTCCTGTTTTTAAATTTTTTGCCAGGTTCTTTGCCTGTTGAATAGCAACCTGAGCTACCTGCGGATGGCCATCAGGATAGTTATTTTCTGTTTGATAAGCCATGTCGCCAATGGCAAAAACCCGGGGTACGTCATCTACCTGATTAAAAGCATCAACCTTTATTCGGTTGCCCCGGGCGTAAACACTTTCGGGTAAGCCCGAGATGGTGAATCCTCTGACCCCGGCAGTCCACAACAAATTGCGGCAATTTACCACAGTTCCGGAACCCAGACTTACTTTTTGTCCATCATAATTTTCTATCTTTTCGTTCAGGAACACCTGTACATCCAGGCGCTGAAGGTATTTTAAAGCATCACCCCCGGCTTTTTCACTCATACCATTAAGCAAGCGGGGTTCGGCTTCATAAAGCTGAATCTGCATCAACGAAAAGTCCAGTTCGGGATAATCCTTAAACAGCACGTTGTTTTTCATCTCAGCAATGGCTCCCGAAAGTTCAACACCTGTGGGTCCGCCTCCCACAATCACCACCGACATCAATTGGGCCTGTTCTTCTATATTTTGCGTAAGAATGGCCTTTTCAAAGCTTTCCAAAATTCGATTTCTAACATAAATAGCTTTAGCAGTCGACTTCATGGGTAAGCCAAATTTTTCGAGCGATTCCGAGCCAAAGTAATTATTACCTACCCCTGTTGCCAGTACCAGGTAGTCGTAGGGCAATAGTCCGTCGGCTGTTTCTATATGTTTAGCTGATAAATTTATCTGCTTTAAGGCGGTATTGCGAAAATGCAGGTTGGCATGCTTCTGAAATATTTTACGCACCGGAAAGGAAATGGAAGCAGGCTCAATGCCTGAAGTGGCTACCTGATAGAAGAGGGGCTGAAACTGATGAAAATTGTTTTTATCGATAAGCACCAACTGATATTTTGAAGCGGCCAGACTGCGAGCCAGTTTCAGTCCGGCAAAACCCGCGCCAACAATTACTACGCGCTCTTTTCCATTTTGTGGAAGATTAAATGTCTTCATAAAGAACTTTTTAATGATGAGTCCGGGCCGTTTATAAAAAATGAATCCTTAATAAGACCCGCGAATCTTTTAATCTTAAAACAATTTGCCGGCAAGGTTGTTTTTCCGCTGTAAGCATCATTTTAGTATTAGAAAACATGGAATTTCAACTCGATAAAACACAACATAAGGATACACCTAACACCCAGCAAAAGGCAAAAGGCCGGCTTCCTCACTGGATGAAGGCGCAGATGCCCAAAGGAAAAACCTACAGCCAGGTGTACAACCTGATTAATGAGCACAAACTGCACACCATCTGTACCAGCGGGAATTGTCCGAATAAAGGTGAATGTTGGAATGCCGGAACCGCCAGTTTTATGATACTGGGCGAGAAATGCACCCGGAATTGTCGTTTCTGTTCGGTTATCAACAAGATTCCCGATCCGGTTGACTGGCACGAAGCCGATCGCCTGGCACGCACCATTCAGACCCTGAAATTAAAGCATGCGGTAATTACTTCGGTTACCCGCGACGATTTGGACGATGGCGGGGCAAAATTCTGGGCTTATACCCTCTCAAAAGTTAAGGAAATAAATCCGGGCATTACCCAGGAGGCTTTGATTCCCGATTTTAACGGCAACACCTCGCTGGTTCAACAAGTGATTGACGCACAACCTGAAGTTATTTCGCATAATCTGGAAACCGTAAAACGCCTTACCTCAAAAGTACGCAGTACCGCCCGCTATTCACGCAGTTTAGCTGTTCTCAAATACATTGCCGATTCCGGAATTACCGCCAAATCGGGAATTATGGTTGGCCTGGGCGAAAAACCCGACGAAGTGCTGGAAACCCTCGACGATTTAAGAGCTGTAGGTGTAAAGATTGTCACTATTGGACAATACCTGCAACCCAATTCGCACCTGTTGCCTGTTGAGGAATACATTACTCCTGAACAATTTAAGTTTTACAAGAGCGAAGGCCTGAAACGGGGTTTTGCTTTTGTGGAGAGCAGTCCGATGGTTCGTTCGAGCTATCACGCCGAGCGACATGCCAGAATCGCCAAATAAGGGCATTATATTTTTACTCTTATCAGTTAACCTTTTTATTTTGAATTTGTTAATTATTCAAATCAACTTGTCATTTATACCTAATGAAATACCGATCAAAAGTACTATCAAAACGCATCATCAATAAAGACACGCTGGTGTTGGAGCTCGAAAAAGGCGACATCCGTTTTAAAGCCGGACAATACCTGGTACTGTCTTTTCCTAACGAAAAAGAAGCCCGCGAATATTCCGTGTATAACGGCGAAAACGCTTCCACTATCGAAATTCTGATAAAAACTCTGCCCGAAGGCAGCTTTTCGATGCGTCTGGGCGACTTAAACGTGGGTGATCCCCTGCTGATTGACGGACCTTTTGGTTTTTTTGTAATGAAGGAGCATGAAGTGAAAACCAAACCCCATGTTTTTATTGCTTCTGGAACCGGTATTTCGCCTTTCCGGAGTTATATTCAAACCTATTCGAAGTTGAATTACCACTTATTACACGGTATCCGCAAACTCGACGACCGGATTGAACCCGAAAATTATCCCGATGATAAGCTTACCTATTGCATCAGTCGTGAAACCTCGCCCTATTTTAACGGACGGGTTACTGACTATCTAAAACAGCAGCCCATCGACAAGCAGGCCATTTACCACTTGTGTGGAAACTCGGCCATGATTAATGATGTTACTGATTTATTGGAAACCAACGGAATACGTCCTGAAAACATTCGCACCGAAGTGTTTTTTTAATTTTACTATGAAGTACCGGAACATAACACGGGTCGCCAAAAAGCCTTTTTAACTTATCGCCTGATTTATCAGGCTTTTGTTGTTTAGTTAGGCTCGAGTTTTATCAAAAAGTGAATGTTATCTTACAATAATTCATCATCACCCCCGTTATAATGCTGATAAATACCTTAACTTTTTCAGCGCATGAAGCAATAATACACGTAAGATTATTACCTATCACAGAGTATTAACAACAAATTGTAAGGTGTATGAAAAAAAATACTGCGTTGCTTCTTATCCTGGTTCATGCAATGGTTTTTGTATGGCTCTTTCACAAACAACAGCCTGGGCTGAATCTGTTTATTTATGAACTTTTGGCTCTTTCCTCTTTACGCTTTATACTCAAGGAACGGCCGGTCTCACTTGTCTCAAAAAGCGTGCTGGCCGGTACGCTGATTTCAGGAGTAGCCATGATCTGGCATTTTTCAGACTGGGCCATCTTTATCAACCTATGCTCGTTTTACCTCTATACAGGCAGCATAGTTTACTCCCAATCGCGTTCGCTCATTAGCACTGGCCTGTTTTCGCTTACCAATGCTTTTCAGGCACCAGGTAGATTTATAATACTGTTGGCTAACCGGAACGGAAAGAACAAAACGGTAAGTAAAGGTTTCAGGGCACTTAAACTAGCCATACTGCCACTAATTGTCATAATGATTTTTATTGCGCTGTATAAGGCATCGAATCCTTTGTTTGATAAAGGAGTAGCACAACTGACCACTTTTATCGACCGTTATTGGCAGGCCCTGTTGCATGACATTGATTTGGCCTGGTTGTTTACCTTTATATTTGGCTTGTTTTTCAGCATACTTCTCTTTATTCATGTGCAACACAAACGGGTACTGGCTTACGAAACCAACAGTCAAGACCAGTTAACACGCATTCGTAATAAACACCCCTTTGGTTTTAAGCTTACGGCTCTTAATGATGAGCTTAAATCGGCGCTGTTTCTACTGGTTATGTTGAACCTGCTTTTGCTGATCATCAACGGCATCGATATTTACTGGGTTTGGTTTAATTTTGAGTGGGAAGGCGAATACCTGAAACAATTTGTGCACGAAGGGACTTACCTGCTGATTATTTCCATTCTGATATCGATGGCACTGGTGCTTTTCTTTTTCCGGCGAAACCTGAACTTTTATGCCCGCAACAAAACGTTAAAGCTGCTCTCCTATGCCTGGCTGGCGCAGAATGCCTTTTTGGCCCTTTCGGTAGCCATGCGAAATTTCTGGTACATCAAGTACTTTGCCCTGGCCTACAAGCGCATCGGCGTATTGGTTTTTCTGCTGTTGACGCTCTACGGCATCTTTACCGTGTATCAAAAAGTACGGCATCAAAAATCGGCGTATTACCTCTGGCGCACCAACAGCCTGGCTACTTTTGTGGTGCTGGTATTGTTAACCCTGGTGAACTGGGACGCGGTAATAGCGCGTTACAATTTTTCACATTACCGAACGGCTTTTGTCCACCTTAATTTTCTGTCGAATCTTTCAGATAAGACCTTGCCGCTGCTCAACAAGTCGCTTGAAGAGCTCAAAGCCATGGAGACGGTTCAAAAGGAGCTTTTCCCCTTCGAAGAACAGTACATGAATGCTGATGCCTATCATAAAAAAATACAACAACGAAAGGAATATTTCATGAGCCGCTGGAACGAAAAAAACTTACGTTCGTGGAACTTTGCCGAAGCAAGGGCGTACAAAGCATTGAGTGTTGTTAATAAGTAGTTTTTTTCATAAGGATTAGGTTAATAAGTTAGTTAAGCCTCCGGGATACGAGCCCCTGGAGGCTTTTTTATGTTTCAGCCCGCTCTGCTTCAAGCACCAAAGGCTGTGTAGCTTCGCTCCACGCCTGCCGCTTAAACCCGCCGTAAGCTTTGAGTTTTACAAATCCTGCTGCATTAATTTGCGCCATCAGTTCATCCTTTTTTAATGGCAACAATAACTGACTGTTTTCTATAACCTGTCCGCTGGCTTTAAAGGTAAGGCGGGTACGGAAATCGATACGATGTTGCGCTTCGAGGTAATGGTACTTGCGCACAAACTCAATTTCGGCGTTATCGATGGTGGGCAAGCCGTTGATGTGCTGGTTTAAAATGCGGTCGTAGTTAATAATCTGAAGGAACAGTCGCCCTCCCGGTTTTAAAACCTGAAAAGCCTGACGGGCAAAAACACCTACTGCATCCTCGTCGGGAAGGTGAACCAGGGTATTACCAAAGCACAGCAGCGCATCGAAACTTTGGGACTGAAAACGGGCATCGAGCTCCAACATATTTTGTTCGTAAAAGCATGCCGACTTGTAACTATTTCCGGCCACCGCACGGGCAACCATCTCTTTGTTTAAATCGATGCCTGTTACCCGATGCCCCTGTTGGGCCAGCGCCTGGGCCAGCTTACCGGTTCCGCAGCCCACATCGAGTATAGCCAGGTTCGCAGATACCTGCGTTGCAGTTGCAACAAAATTCACTATTTCGGGGTTTAGCGGAAAAATGGCATCGTAAGCATCGGCAATGGAAGTATAAAAATTCATATTTGTTTTGAGATTAGATGTTGGAGTTTGGAAATTAGACTTAAGATTTAAGACTCAAGAATGTTTAATATTTCATTATTCACTATTCACTGTTCATTATTCATTGATAATTGATAATTGTTTCTTTCCGGCTTTATCAAAAAAGTACTGAGCACCGCTGCTGCCAAAGCTACAAAAAAAGTAAGGAGGCGCGAGGTAATTTGCTTATCGAGTCCGCTGCTTATCCAGAAAATGGTAAAGGCCAAGCCGCTGATAATGGTGATAATAACGGCAATGCCATGGTAACGCTTCCAGAACAGGGTAAGCAGGATAACCACCGAAAAGGTGCCCCCGATGCCCGCCCAGACGTAGCTCACCAGTGAATAAATAAGGGTGGTTTTTCCAAAATAGGCTATACTTAAGGCGATGGCAGCAATTAAACCGGTTATCAGGCGCGAGAACAGCAGGCTCCGCTTCTGAAAAAAGGCCTTTCCGAAAAGGGGTTGCAACAGGTTGTCGGTAAGCTCGGTGGCCGATAGAATTAGCAGGGAATCGGCCGTAGATATCATAGCGGCGATAGCCCCGGTAATCAGTATGGCTGCAATTACCGGAGGAAAAATGGTTAACAACACCGAAGGCATCACCAGCTCGCGGTCGGTCAGACCAGTGGGCCCGAACAGGGCCAGCCCTATCCAGCCAATGCATAGCGCGCCCAGGTAGGCTACTAGTGTCCAGACAATGCCAATATTCCGTGCTTTTTTAGCCTGTCGGGCATCTTTAATGGCCATAAAGCGCATGCTAAGCTGGGGTTGGCCACCCAGGTAACCAAAAAACCAACTGAATCCGCCCACCAGGGCAATACCTGCTGTAAAGCCCTGCAATCCGCCGCTTAGCGAAGTGTATTCGCTTCCGGCCTGATGCAAGGCCTGCGAAATATTTGTTGCATAAAGGTCGGGATGATTGGCCAGGTAAATAAAGCCGACAATGGGACCGGCTATCAGGGTAATAATCATCATCAGGGACTGAATCACATCGGTATAAACCACACTCATAAAGCCTCCGTAAATGGTGTAAGGCACAATAATGGCTGCGGTAATCAGCATGCCCGTTTTGGCATCGATGGCAAACATAGTGTTCAGCGTTTTTCCCCCACCCAAAAACTGGGCACCCACATAAAAGAAAAAGAAGAAAACGATGGTGGCGCTGCCTATCATACGGATGTATTGCTCCACCTCGCCATGTTTGCGGGCAATAAAAGCAGTAAAGGTACTTACCTGGTATTTTTCAGCGGCATCGCGCAAGCGCCAGGCTATGAGCGCCCAGGCCGTAATAATACCTGTTACACAACCCAGCGCCGTCCAAATTTCGAGCAGTCCGGTGGCATAAGCTGCTCCGGGCAGTCCCAGCAAGGCCCACGACGATTCGCCCGTGGCTCGCTCCGATAAGGCGGCTACCCAGCCGGGCAGTTGACGTCCTGCTATGGCGTAATCGGCACTGTTTTTAACTTTTCGTCCCTGGTAAATGCCCCAGGCTATAAGCAGCGAGAGGTAGGTAACCATTACCAGCAGCAGTTGGGTGTTTTGTAGTTCCATACGTTGCTTTGTTTTAGGCAAACTAAGATAAGAAAATTCTGTTTCGTACAAAAAGGATTACTGGTTGCTGGTCACCCGATCGATGCAACGCGGTTTTATAAACCATGTTGTATTTTGATTTACAAAAAAAAGGGAGTACCTCGCAGCACTCCCCGTAAAAATGGAATTCCCTACTGCTTTGTTATTCCAATTTTTCCTTTAATTCTTTTTCCAGTTTGTTAACTTGTTGCTGCAAGGAACTAAGCTGATTTTTCAGCTTATCGTTATCGTCCTGTATTTTGTTTAACTTTTGTGTGTAGATGGCCTTGTGATAAAAATAAGCAGTCAGGTAACCAATGAGTGCAGCTACCACCAGAAGTATCACCATCTCAATAATAGACCCAGTACGGGTTTGTGCCAAAATAATAGTCAATGTATTCATCATGTCTTTATTTAAAGGTTATTTCTGCTCTTCGATTCATCGCCCGCCCTTTTTGAGTGGCATTATCAGCTATGGGTTGGGTTTCTCCTTTCGACGAAACCTTTATGCGTTCGACAGCCAGCCCCTGGCCTTCGAACCAGGCTTGCACTGCCTGAGCCCTTCGTAATCCCAGCTTTTGATTGTATTCCATGGCTCCCACGGCATCGGTATGCCCCACCACATCAAGGTAGCGTGCAGGTTCCTCATCGAGGTACGGTTTCACTTTGTTCAGGTAAAGCTCCAGTGTGGCTTCCGATTTGAGTACCGCTTTATCAAAATCAAAATGCATAAGTTCTGTCCGGGTAATCTCGTCGGTGAGTGGCAGCTTTTCAGGTACTTTAACCTCCAGTGTGTCTTTAACAAGAGGTTCGACCTGCATGGTTGTGGCTTCGGGAATCGCTATTCCTGTCTTTATTTTGTTCACGTACCACCAGGTAGCCAGCCATGCCCAAAGACAAAATACCAGAAATCCAGTAATTAGTATTCTCATAAGGCAGATAAATTAAATGAATTGTAAAAATAGCCTTAGCAATTTAATAAATTATTAGCAGAATATTAGCTAAATTTTTAACTTTTAACACCTTGACAAAGCAAAAAAATTGCAAATACCTGTTTAATAAAAATAAGCATGGGCTCGGGAATGAACAAGCAAGACAGAAAATTGTAACTTTAGCACACCATACCACAAATAATAAACCACTGCTTATGGAAACAATAAAACGCTGCGCCTGGGCCGAAAAACAACTGGATGCCTACAAAGACTATCACGACAACGAATGGGGCGTACCCGTGTACGACGATCAAAAACTCTTTGAATTTCTGATTCTTGAAGGAGCGCAGGCCGGATTGTCGTGGCTTACCATACTAAAGCGCCGTGAAGGCTACCGCAAAGCCTTTGCCGGTTTTGATGTGGAAAAGGTAGCCCGTTTCAATGCCAAAAAAGTTGAAGAACTGATGCAGGATGCAGGCATCATCCGTAACCGACTTAAAATTAAAGCCGCCATATCGAACGCCAAAGTATTTCTTGCTATTCAAAAAGAGTTTGGTTCGTTCAGCCAGTACATGTGGAACTTTGTTAATGGCAAGCCCATTCAAAACAATTTCCGGCACATTAGTGAACTACCGGCAACTACATCGCTGTCTGATCTCATCTCAAAGGATCTTAAAAAGCGTGGAATGAAGTTCGTAGGCTCTACCATAATTTACGCACACATGCAGGCTACAGGCATGGTAAACGATCACACTACCGATTGCTTCCGGCACAGACAATTAACAATGAACAATGAGTAATTAACAATTAGAAATAGAACAATAGAGCAATAAATAGTGAAAAAAGAAAAATAAGTAATGAATTATGTTTTGTGTCTAAAATCTAATGTCTAATCTCTAAACTCCAACACCTACATCAATGAAAAACACCATCCTAATCCCTCTAATCCTGATTTCTTTATTCAGTTGTAAAACCAATAGTCAGATGATAAATAATCAAACCATTAAAGAACTCGATGTGGAACGGTACATGGGAACATGGTACGAACTGGCCCACTTTAACCACCGCTTCGAAAAAGGCCTGGTAGGTGTTACAGCCACTTATACACTGCACGACAACGGAAAAATACAAGTAGTAAATGCCGGCTACAAAAACACCCTCGACGGTAAATACAGTAAAGCCAATGCAAAAGCAAAGATTCCCAATACGGCCGAACCGGGAAAACTGAAAGTTTATTTTGTGCCTTTCTTTGGGGCCGATTATTACATTCTCGACATCGACCCCGATTACCAATGGGTGCTGGTGGGCAGCTCATCGCCAAACTACCTTTGGATATTGAGCCGAACCCCAAACCTGCCCGAAACTACCTATCAGATGATTCTCGGTAAAGCCAAATCAAGGGGCTATGCTACCGATGCCCTCATTCGTGTGGAACACTAAAATACTTATCGAAATTTACCAGTGTTTACCGGCAAATTTTAATGCTTTACCTATTTTTTGTGGTATAAAAGGTTCTATTAAGCAACTTTTGTTGCGGAAAAACGTCTTTCCGCTGTTATTGATCCTTAAAACCCTTTTTACCATGTTTAACAGCCCATACAACCTGGAAACAAAAACCGGAAATCCGGTTCAGTTTTACGACGACCTGAATGCCTTTACCGATTTGGTGCTTCAAAAGGGCCGACAGCCTATGCAAAATTATCTGAACGACTTTTCATCGTTTACAAAAAAGAGAAAACTGCGTAGCTACCAGCCCGAGGAACATTTGATGGAAATACTGATGAGCGGCATCTTTTGGAAGAACTATCAAAGTTTCCTGTCAATCGATGCATTGTTTTACGAACCCCTGTTCAATAGCTTGTACCAATGGCGTAAGAAATATCCAAGGTTCAAAGCCCGCATCGATGCATTTCGGGGCAAACTGGCTTACCGCTACCTGAGTCAGAAGCGCAACAGCCAAATTCCGCTTTATCGCCGCTTTGAGTACCTGAACAGTTGGCTAAACTGCTCCAAAGAATTTGTTCAGGAAGCAGAAAGACTCAATCAGTGGAAACTTTTTCTCGAAGCTCAACCCCTGACCTATCAGGAAAACTTTTGGCAGGCTGCTGAGGCCTTTGCCAACTGGTTTATCTTACAGGGTGCCATACATTTATCGGAATACACCAAA
Source organism: Bacteroidetes bacterium HGW-Bacteroidetes-4 (assembly GCA_002840905.1). Taxonomy (GTDB): domain Bacteria; phylum Bacteroidota; class Bacteroidia; order Bacteroidales; family SZUA-534; genus GWE2-40-63. The sequence continues at coordinate 60,446 of PHDD01000016.1, forward strand.
GGATGGGACGATTTTATGATGGACCACTATGCTGAATACCAACAACGCGAAGATTTTATTTTCAGTACCCGAAAACCCTCAGAATACCATTTGAATATGGTGGCCGCCGAAATAATGAACCGTTCTTTGCGAAAAGGATTTGAAAATACCCGCCAGAAAATACTCCTGGTCCCAACCTGCATGGCTCAATTGAATGGATGTCTGGCCAGAATGGAGGATGGAAATATAGTATGCCAAAACTGTTCCCCCGAATGCCATGTGGCCAAATTAAACCAGAGCATGAACAAACTGGGGGTTCGTACTGTTCTAATACCGCATTCAACGGGTTTCTCAAAATACTTAAAACCCTGGAGAAATTCGAGTGACACGGGACTGATTGGTGTTGCTTGTGTTTTGAATCTGCTAACTGGGGGTTATGAGATGCAAAAATTGAATATTCCCTCACAATGTGTATTTTTGGACTCGTGTGGATGCAAAAAACACTGGTTAAGCGGCCAACCAACCCGGCTTAACCTGCAACAGTTAAATAAGTTATTATTACATGAAGAATCAAAAAAACCAGTTAATTGCACTTGTTGATGCAGACGATAAAATAATTGGATACGATGAAAAAATAAAAGTGCACGAAGAAGGAATCCTTCATCGTGCATTTTCAGTTTTTGTTTTCAATAAAAAAGGCGATTTGCTACTACAACAGCGGGCTCACGAAAAATACCACTCCCCGGGTTTGTGGACCAATACCTGTTGTAGCCATTTGCTGCCCGACATGAGCATGGAGGAATGCGTGCACGACCGCTTACAGTTTGAAATGGGTTTCGATTGCCCGGTGAATTTCCGCTTTTCATTCACCTATCACATTCCCTTCGACAACGGGTTGACTGAGCATGAAACCGACCACGTATATTTTGCCACCTGGGAAGGCAAACCCAATATAAATCAGGCAGAAGTTGCCCGATATAAATGGGTATCGGTACCCGAACTTAAACGCGACATGGCAGCATATCCCGAAAACTATACTTACTGGTTTAAGTACATCATGGAACACCACGAAAAAGAACTTTTTGCTTAGCTGTGTTAACAAACATGAACCGTTCATAAACGTTACTTAGCACGAATCGTTAAATTTCAGCAGGCAATAATCGTCAATATTGCCTCAAAATTGGTTCAATTTCGTTTAATTTGCACCAAAATTCATAAAAGTGAATAAAGCAGTACTATTACAAAATATAAACAATCATGTAAAAAACACCATGATTGATTTTCTGGGTATAGAATTTACCGATGCCGGCGACGATTTTCTGGTGGCCACCATGCCTATTGCACAACATACCTACAACCCGGCCCGCATTTTACATGGCGGCGCGTTGATGGCCCTGGCCGAAACGGTGGGCAGTGCCCTCTCGTACCTACACATCGACCGCGAATTGCAGGATGTGCGTGGACTTGAGATTAACGGCAATCATGTTAAGAGTGCATCCAAGGGCATAGCCATAGCCTGTGCAAAATTGATTCACAAAGGACGCAATACCCATGTAAGCGAAATAAAAATATCGGATCAGGATGGGAAATTGCTTAACATTAGCCGAATGACCAATATGATAGTAACAAAAAACGCATAAAAGGGATGATTGAGACTATTGATCAGGTAAAAAAAGCGTTGGAATACGGAATACCCTTTGCTGTTTGGGCAAAGCCCGGCGAGCAAAAGGTAAACCACTTGTTTTGTAATCCCGAAGCGGTAATTAAAACCTACACCCTAAGCCAGCTCGATAAGCATAAGGGTTTTGTGTTTGCTCCTTTCCATGTCTGCAAGCACTTGCCCATCTATATTTTGCCTTTCGATGCACAAATAGGCATGGCCGATTTTAAAGGAAGCAAACCCCGTAAACGTTTTGATGCCCACAGCAATACCGAAACTTTCATCGTTGAAAAATCGCGAAAAGAACACATCCGGCAGGTTGAAGTTTTTTTAAAAACCTTTAAAGAAACAGGAATACAAAAGGCTGTATTGTCACGAAACAAATGGCTGCCTGATTATTCTATTGAGCACATTCCTGAATTGTTTACTGAATTGCACCACAATTACCCAAATGCTTTTGTTTACCAAATCTACCTGCCTCAGGTGGGATATTGGATAGGTGCCACACCCGAATTGCTATTTTCAACTCAAAATGGAAGCGCCACCACCGTTTCGCTGGCTGGTACCCAGCCATTAAAAAATACAGATAAAGTTGTATGGGATAAAAAAGAAGCCCGGGAACAGGAACTGGTAACTGAGCATATCCGTAGCGTATTAAACTCGTTTCAGATAAACGATTTTAGCGAACAGGGACCCGAAACCGCAGTAGCAGGTAACATGGTTCACCTTAAAACGGTGCTTGAATTCAGTAAGGAAAATATTAAAAACCGCATCGGAACATTTATCGATAAATTACACCCTACACCTGCAGTTTGCGGCCTTCCGGTGAAAGAATCGATGGAACTGATTCTCGAAACCGAAGGCTATGACCGGGAATACTATACGGGTTTTTTAGGCCCGTTCGATCCCAGCCAAACCATCGATTTGTTTGTAAACCTCCGATGCTTGCAGGCCTTCGATAATGGAGTGGTTTTGTATGCAGGAGGTGGCATTACACCCGAATCGGAACCGGAAAAAGAATGGGAAGAAACCCGCATCAAAATACAAACCCTGGAACGCATTCTGGAAAAAATTTAATTATGCAATATACCGGCAGCAATAAACCCGTTGTTAAGCTTCTGCTGGAGCAATGTTTTATTCATGGAATAAAACAGGTAGTCATTGCTCCCGGTTCGCGTAATGCCCCTTTAATTATTTCGTTTGCCAATCATCCCGGATTCACTTGTTATTCTATTCCCGACGAACGCAGTGCCGGATTTTATGCCCTGGGAATGGCGCGTCAGCTAAATGAGCCGGTAGCTGTGGTTTGCACTTCGGGAACTGCAGTTTTAAACCTGGCTCCTGCACTTACCGAAGCGTATTATCAGGAAATACCTGTAATTGCTATTACAGCCGATCGCCCACCCGAATGGATCGATCAGGAAGATGGCCAAACCATTCGTCAGGAATTTATCTTTCAGAATCACATACGCTCTTCCGTTTCACTGCCATCAGGACTTCAGGATTGCGATTTAATGAATGCACGAGCTATGCTCGATCAGGCTTTAGTCAAAGCACACGGGTATCCCAAAGGTCCTGTACATATCAATGTACCTTTTCACGAGCCGCTTTACGAAACCCAGTCCTGGTCTTTTGAGGTACAAACAGGAGTTTTTGAGCCTCAAATAAAATCGAATTATGCTGAAGTTAAAAGCGAAGTATTGCAACAAGTAAGTCTATTTCAAAAAATTCTGATAATAGTTGGAGTTAAGCTTCCCAATAAGGAAATTGAACAATGGTTAAACCGTCTGGCTGATAATAAAAAGTTTGTTGTACTCGCTCCGGCTTCGGCCAACATTCGGGGAGCAAACATCCTAAACCTGGCCGAAGCACTGGCTTTATCGCTGAATGCCAATCAGGATCTGAGTTTAAAACCCGATGTGCTTATAAGTTTTGGCGGTCCTGTTGTATCGAAAGCAACCAAGCAATGGCTCCGCAGTATAAAACCATTTATTCATTTCGATGTAGATGAAAATCCGGAACAGGTAAATACCTACGAAAGTTTAAGTCTGAAAATAACGGGAAACCCCATACTGGTATTGCATGATTTATTGGCAACACCTGAAAAAAACATGGAATACCAAAAGCTTTGGCAAGTGCTGAACCAAAAAGTAGTTGACAAACAAACAGAATTCAACACTACCTGCCCCTGGAGCGATTATTCCATTTACCAAATATTTTTTGATTGGCTAACATTCCCTGTCGATTTGCATCTGGCCAACAGCACCCCAGTGCGCTATGCCGAGTTGTTTAACAAACACCCTATGATAAATTATTTCGGAAACCGTGGTACCAGTGGCATCGACGGGTCAACCAGTACCGCAGCCGGAGCAGCGCTGGTATCGGGAAAAGCAACCTGGTTACTTACCGGCGACATTGCCTTTGTTTACGACAGCAATGCTTTTTGGAACCGCCACTTACCCGATAACTTAAAAGTAATTGTGATTAATAATCAGGGGGGAAATATTTTCAGATTAATACCGGGTCCCGATAGTACGGAACAATTGGAATCCTTCTTTGAAACCCGCCAAACAGCCCAAATTGAAAAGCTTTGTCAGGCTTTTCAGGTCAACTACCTTTCGGCAAATAACAAGGATGAATTAATTCAAGGACTTGAGCAACTTAAAAACAGTTCCACCTGCACCATACTCGAAGTGTTTACCGATGCAACCATTAGTGCCGGACAATTTAAAAAACTGTATCAGCAATACCGTAGTTTATAACCCTGGCGTAATTTTCCCTTTTCCCTCTTTAATTTCCTTGTTGACATTGAACAAAGTACAATTTTGCCGGTTTTAAAGGCAAAAATAAAAGGATTGTTTATTTTTACGGCTCAAATAAACGAATACAAATAAAAACACAAGTTATGAAACGGGAATGGACCAGCATAAAACAATACGAGGATATTAAGTTTGAATATTTTGAAGGCATCGCAAAAATTACCATAAACCGACCCGAGGTTAGGAATGCATTCCGGCCAGAAACCACCAAAGAACTAAGCGACGCTTTTTTTATTTGTCGCGAAGATCCCAATATTGGTGTAGTGGTACTTACCGGCGAAGGCGACAAAGCATTTTGCAGCGGTGGCGACCAACGCGTTAAAGGACGTGCCGGATACGTGGGTAAAGACGGTGTTCCCCGCTTAAACATTCTGGATGTTCAAAAACAAATTCGCACCCTGCCAAAACCAGTGGTTGCTATGGTAAATGGCTATGCCATTGGCGGAGGTCATGTGTTGCATGTAATGTGTGATATTTCCATTGCATCAGAAAATGCTATATTCGGACAAACAGGCCCCCGGGTGGGCAGTTTCGACGGTGGTTTTGGTTCGTCGTATTTAGCCCGTATTGTTGGCCAGAAAAAAGCCCGCGAAATTTGGTTCCTTTGTCGCCAGTATTCTGCTGCCGAAGCTTTGGATATGGGATTGGTAAATAAGGTGGTTCCGCTGGAAAAGCTCGAAGACGAGGTGGTGGAATGGTGCCAAACCATGTTGCAACATTCGCCCATTGCCCTGCGGATGATAAAAGCCGGCTTAAATGCCGAACTGGATGGGCAATCCGGAATTCAGGAATTATCGGGTAACGCCACCATGTTGTATTACTATACCGACGAGGCACAGGAAGGGAAACAGGCCTTTTTGGAAAAACGAAAACCCGATTTCAGCAAATACACCCGTTTGCCTTAAAACAATACTCAAGATTGAAACCGGACAACTTGATTTTGGCTCTCCGGTTAACAATAACAAAGGTAGAAGTATAAAATAAAGGTTTTACACCTTATCATGAACAAAACAAAACTCAACGCCTGGATACATGCTGCACGCCTGCGGACACTTCCCTTATCGGTGGCCGGAATCATCATGGGAAGTTCCATCGCCCTGGCTGAAAAGCAATTTAATGGGGTGGTTTTTACCCTGGCTATGGTAACTACCCTTTTACTGCAAATATTATCGAACCTTGCTAACGATTATGGCGATTACAGTCACGGAACCGACAATGTTAACCGTGTGGGCCCCCAACGGGCTGTGCAAAGCGGAATTATTAAACCCCGAGAAATGAAAGTGGCTGTAATTTTTGTTAGTTTATTAACACTGCTTACCGGTACGTTCTTAATTGCTGTTGCATTTAATGGGATGCTTAGCCTGCGATTTTTTGTGTTTTTGATACTGGGTTTGGCTTCCATTGCAGCAGCCATAAAATACACTGTTGGAAAAAAGAATTTTGGTTACCTGGGTTTTGGTGATCTAATGGTTTTTATCTTTTTTGGATTGGTATCAGTTTTGGGTTCCTACTTTTTGCATACACTCAAGTTTAATGTTTGGGTTTTGTTGCCAGCTACAACCATTGGGTTGCTGAGCTCCGGTGTACTAAACATAAACAACATGCGCGATATGGATAACGATCGCCTCTTTAATAAAAAGACCATTCCCGTTCGGTTGGGAGCAGAGAAAAGCAAAATATATCACCTGGTTTTGTTATTCATAAGTGCGTTGTTAATCGAAGTTTTTTTACTATTCCGGGGAAACAATCTTTCTGCGTTAACCTCATTTGTGCCTTTTTTATTTATATTTATTCACGGAATGGCTGTGGCCCGGAATACCGATCCCGGCCGGTTGGATCCCGAATTGAAGAAACTATCGCTAAGTACTTTGTTTTTAGCCCTCTGGTGCGGAATCTCACTAAGCCTGTAAGATGCTAAAAGCCATTATACATCCCTATAAATTTATTTTTAGTTTTCCTGGGGGAACATCGCGAGGTGTGCTGACAGAAAAACCCTCGTGGTATATAAAACTTTGGAACCATACTGCACCTGAAACTTATGGTTTAGGAGAAGTATCCATTATTCCCGACTTATCGCCAGAGAAACACCCGGTTTTGGTTAAAAAGCTCAATGAGGTAGCACTTCAACCGGAAAATTACCTGCAAAACCGTGAAGCATTAAAGGGTTACCCTGCACTGCGTTTTGGACTGGAAACCGCCTGGCTCGATTTAAAAAACGGAGGAAAAAGAATTCTCTTCCCATCGGATTTTACCAGCGGAAACCAAGGCATCCGGATTAACGGGTTGATCTGGATGGCCAACAAACATCTTATGCTACAACGCATTCAGGAAAAAATAGAGCAAGGTTTTACCTGTATCAAAATAAAGGTGGGCGCTATTGAATTTAACGAAGAATTGGAATTGTTGAAATTTATTCGTCAACGGTTTGATGCCGGTTCACTCGAAATAAGGCTTGATGCCAACGGAGCGTTTTCGCCTGAAAATGCTTTGAATAAATTAGAACAACTTTCGAAATATGGTATCCATTCCATTGAGCAGCCCATTAAAAAAGGACAATGGGATAGCATGCATCAGCTTTGCCTGAAAACTCCCATTCCTATTGCTTTAGACGAAGAATTGATAAACATTGAAGAGAAAACACAGCGCATTCAGTTGCTGGAACAAATAAAACCTCAGTACATTATTATAAAACCATCGCTAATTGGAGGCCTGCACGATGCAAAAGAATGGAGCCAAATGGCCGAAAAAAGAAATATCGGGTGGTGGCTAACCTCGGCTCTGGAAGGAAATATCGGACTCAATGCTCTTGCCCAATGGTCCTTTGTAAATGGTTCAACAATGCCCCAGGGCTTGGGTACCGGACAAATTTACACCAATAACTTTAGCGCACCGCTCGAAATTCGTGGTGAAAAACTATGGTACAATCCGAAAAAAAGATGGCAAAATTTTGATGCGTTTTTAAGCAACTCTGTTTATGAACGCCATGAATCGGAGCCATCATGGAAACAAACCATGAATTGGGAACAACAAAAAATTACGCTAAATCAACAGACTTATTTTCTTCATCAAACCGATTGGCTTTTGGTAAAAAAAAGATATTCAGCCCCTTGGTGGCAGCGTATTATTGATTTTCTGGAAAAATGGGCAGACAATTCTTCAGTTATAGCCCTGCAAACCTCCGGATCGACAGGCAAACCCAAAACCATTGAAGTAAAAAAATCACATATGTGGGTATCGGCAAGTAAGACCTGCGGTTTTTTCGGCCTTAATCCGAGTTCAACCGGACTTTTGTGTCTTTCGGCCGATTATATTGCCGGTAAAATGATGCTGGTACGTGCCCTGTATTCGGGAATGAACCTGCTTTGTATTAAGCCTGTAGAAAATCCGGTTAAAAACCTGGAATCATCTGTTGACTTTTGTGCCATGGTTCCCCTGCAAGTGCAACAAAGCATGGAAACACCCGAAAAATTTAAATTAATAAAGAACCTTATTGTTGGTGGCGGCCCGGTAAATTCCACATTAATTAAGCCTTTAAAACAACATCCGGTTAAGGTTTTCGAAACCTTTGGAATGACCGAAACGCTTTCGCACATTGCTTTAAAGCAAGTTGCTCCAATAACAGAGTATGCCTTTACAGCATTTCCCGGCATCAGGCTTTCGGTTTCAAACAAAAATTGTTTACTGATTACTTATCCTGAAATGGCTTTTGACGCCATGGAAACCAACGATGTAGTTGAATTGCATACCAGTAATTCTTTTACCTGGCTGGGACGGCTCGATTTTGTCATCAACTCTGGAGGAATAAAAATCCATCCCGAAAGCGTTGAAAAATTATTGGAACCTTTGATTGATCGTCCATTTTACCTTATTGGCAAACCTGATGAAAAATTAGGAGAAAAAGCCGTATTGGTATTGGAAGGAGAAGCTTTTGACCCTGCTGACCTGATGCAGCAAATAAAAAAACTGCTACCTAAGTACCAATGTCCAAAAGAAATTAAGTTTATCAAAGAATTTCCAAGAACCGATTCATTAAAAATAAAAAGAGTTGCACTTAAATCCTTGCTTTAATAAAATAATCAACAAACTGATCTCATTACAATAAACATGAGTTTTTCCTTTTACCTTTGTTCCCTATTAAAAAAAGCATGAATACAAAAAAAACAACAAAAAAACGGATAAAAAAGTCAGAACGACCTCCCATGGTTTTCAAAGTTACTGAACCCACTATTTTAATGGATTTTCTTTTACAAAACCTTCCAGGAAAAAACCGGAATAATATTAAAACCCTGCTAAACGACGGACAAATATTTGTAAACAACATCCGGGTTTCGGCTTACAATCACCCGCTGGCTGCCGGTCAAAACGTTGAAATGCGCTGGCAAAAAAAAACACAGACTTCAGGTTTTCAAGGCATTAAAATTATTCACGAAGATAAGCACCTGATTGTTATTGAAAAAGATGCCGGTGTACTTTCTATTGCCACCGAAAAAAAGAATCAGGCCACTGCCTACAATATGCTAAGCGCTTATGTAAAAAAACAGGGTGGAAACAATAAAATATTTGTGGTTCATCGGCTCGACCGCGACACTTCGGGAATTATGATGTATGCCCGTTCGCAAAAAATGCAGGAAGAATTGCAACGCAACTGGCACCGCATGGTTCTGGAACGAACCTATCTGGCCGTTGTTTCCGGAATTCCTGAAAAACCGGAGGGTACCATCACTTCGTACCTGAAAGAAAACAAAGCATTGATTATGTATTCGACTCAGGATGCCGCCGATGGACATTTAGCCATTACCCACTACAAAATATTAAAACACAGTCAGTTTTATTCCTTATTGAAAGTAAATCCGGAAACCGGACGAAAAAACCAGATTCGGGTACATTGCTCCGATATGGGACACCCTATTGTAGGCGATAAAAAATACGGCTCAAAAGCAAATCCCATCAACCGACTGGGACTTCATGCCTGGGTTTTGTCGTTTATTCATCCGGTAAGTAAAGAACACCTGCGTTTTGAAAGTCTGGTTCCCAATAAATTCAGCAAATTGTTTCCTGATAAAGAAAAAAAAGAACATCAAGAATAATCACATCGATAAAGTAATACCAATTAAACTCTTTTGAAAGGTAAATGCACACGGTTCCCATTTCTTTCATTGGTAAAAATAGTATGGTAACTTTTCAATTCGAGATTAAAACCACTATATTCGGGCGTTAATTTGTATTCTATGAAGAAACCGGCGCTCTATTGGCAAATATTAATTGCATTTATTCTCGCTATTGTTTTTGGTTTGTTTTTAAAAAATGCTGTTCCTTATGTGGAATGGATGGGTACCGTTTTTATAAAAGCGCTAAAGATGATAATCATACCTCTGATATTGAGCTCAATTATATCAGGTATAACCCAGATTGGTGATGCCAAGAACTTAGGACGGCTTGGTTTAAAAACAATGACATATTACCTTACCACCAGCATTTTTGCCCTTTTAACCGGATTAGTTTTGGTTAACCTTTTCAAACCTGGTGTTGGTGCCGATTTGGGACTTCAGAAAACGGTGGATGAAGTGGCGTTGACCCAACAATCGTTCGGAAGAACCTTAATGAATATAATTCCAGAAAATATTATTGAGGCTATGGTTCAAAACCAAATGCTTTCTATCATCTTTTTTGCCTTGTTATTTGGCTTCTTTATTACGCGTACTTCTGATAAAACCAACACCCTGCTTACCGACTTTTTTAGTTCCCTTTTCGAGGTGATGATGAAAATAACCATGTTTATCATTCAGTTTACTCCCCTTGGAATTTTCGGAATTGTTGCCAAAGTGGTTGCTGAACAAGACAACCTGCTTGAATTGTTTTCAACTATGGGACAATATATGCTGGTTGTTATTCTGGCTTTGGCTATACACTCCATGATTATATTGCCCTTACTTATAAAATTAATCGGTAAGTCGAATCCCTGGCTGCATTTTAAAGCCATGCGCGAGGTATTAATTACAGCTTTTTCCACTTCCTCATCGAGTGCTACCTTGCCATTAACCCTCGATGCCGTTGAAAACCGAAGCGGGGTTTCAAATAAAGTTACCAGTTTTACCCTGCCACTGGGTGCAACCATTAATATGGATGGAACAGCACTTTACGAATTGGTTGCAGCAATTTTTATAGCTCAGGCCTACGGCATAGAACTTACTTTTGGTCAGCAAATAATTGTTGTCCTTACCGGCTTACTGGCTTCAATTGGTGCTGCCGGAATTCCCATGGCCGGACTGGTTATGATTTCTGTTGTTCTTACCGCAGTTGGATTGCCTTTGGAAGGTATTGGGTTGATTCTTTCAGTCGACCGAATTCTGGATATGTTTCGAACCACAGTTAACGTATGGAGCGATAGTTGTGGGGCTGTAATTATTGCAAAATCTGAAGGAGAAACCTTAACAATTTAATTTAATCCAACATATTTTTACTTTTTACTTATTCCCTACTGTTAGTAAACAAAGTTGCTTTTTGTCATTTGTTCAACCAAAATAGATGTTTTATAATAGCCTCTAATTTTGAATAATTATACCATTAAAACAACATCAGTCATTTCATTGTATGATATTTGTCATGTTTATGGTGTCAAATATTAAATTTGTATCCTATTTTACTTTCTGTTTTCTGCATTCCTGTCTTATTTGAAATTAAGTATAACCTTTATTGTTATTTATAATTCTATTTATCAACGTTTTATTTCATATAAATAATTGTAAGCAATTAAGGTCTTGCAAAACCCTATCTTTTTAGCCATATTTAAATTTAATTGAATATCGTATTGGTTGTGTGAAGGTTATTTTTCGTCGTAAAAATTCAACTTTAACGCTTCAATACCGTTGAAAGGATAAACCACAATGGGTGCTTTTAATTTATAACAAAAACAGCAGTAAAATAAAGAGTTTTATGGATACACTAAAATTAACCTTCGAAGGAAATATTGCGCTGATAAGCTTTTCACGGCCTCAGGCACTAAATGCATTAAATTTACAGGTTTTTACTGAATTAAATAAGGTGCTCGACGAACTTGAATCGAACAAGCAGTTGCGAGCAGTAATACTTACCGGCGAAGGAAAAGCCTTTGTAGCCGGAGCCGATATTTCCGAAATGAAAGACAAAACCCCAGGAGAGGCTCGTGTTTTTTCGCAAATTGGACATGACACCTTTAACCGGATTGAAAACTTTAGCGTCCCGGTTATTGCTGCAGTAAATGGATTTGCCTTAGGTGGCGGATTAGAGCTGGCTATGGCCTGCGATTTTATTATTGCATCCGATAAGGCCAAATTCAGTGCTCCCGAAGTAAACCTGGGATTAATCCCAGGCTTTAATGGAACACAGCGCTTGCCTCGTGCTGTTGGTATTGGCTTTGCCCGATACATGCTCTTTACTGCTCAAATGATTGAAGCTACAGAAGCCTTGCAGCGAAACCTGGTTCAAATAATAACTACGCCTGACGAGTTATTAAACAAAACCATGGAAGTAGCCATCACCATTGCAAGCAAAGGTCCGCTGGCCATTGAATCGGTTAAAAAAACGGTTAATTATGGACAATTTAATGGATACAAAGAGGGAAGCCATTATGAAATGAAGGCTTTTTCTGAAAACTTTCATGAACAAGGAAAGGAAGGCATGAGTGCCTTTTTGGAAAAAAGAAAACCCAACTGGAACTAAACCAAATAAAGCTAAAACAATTATGATAAACCTCGATAAAATTCAGCATGTAGCAGTATTGGGAGCTGCCGGAAAAATGGGTAGTGGTATTTTGTACCTAAATACCTTATATCTATCACAACTGGCTTTAAAACCTGAAAATTGCAACCGAACATTTACCATTTATGCTATCGACCAATCACACGAGCGATTACAAGCTTTAATGCTCTATATAAAAAGTTTACTGCAAAAATGGGCCGAAAAAAACATTATTGCCCTCCGTGCATTATTTGCTGAACGCGACGATTTAATTGAAAACAGAGAAGTAATTCAGGCGTTTATTGAAGCTGCCCTGGCACTAATTGTTCCTTCAACCCGACTGGAATCAGCCTACGATGCAACCCTTATTTTTGAAGCAGTCATTGAAAATATTGAAGTTAAAACAGCGCTTTTTAGTAAAATTAAAGAAAACAATCCGCTCAATCCCTGGTTTTTATCCAACACCAGCTCTATACCAATCGACGAGTTAAACAAAAAAGCCAGGCTCGATGGCAATATCATAGGTTGCCATTTCTACAACCCACCGGCAGTGCAAAAACTTATCGAAGTTATTGAACTAAAAGACGGAAATAAACAACTTTCTGAATATGTCTATCAGTTTGGTAAAGAATTAGGAAAAATAATGGTTCCCGCCAATGACATTGCCGGCTTTATCGGAAATGGTTTCTTTATGCGCGATTTGCTTTTCGGCATCGAAAAGCTCAAGCAGTTTAAAAATAAATTTAGTTTTTCCGAATCAGTTCTGTTAGTCGATACCTTGACCCGCGATTTCATGCTTCGGCCTATGGGTATTTTCCAATTAATGGATTATGTGGGCATCGATGTGTGTTCTTTCATATTAAAAGTAATGAATAATTACCTGTCGGAAAACCTGCATAGCGAACTCTTGATAAGTTTAATGGAAAAACATGTAAAGGGCGGTCAAAATGCTGACGGATCACAAAAACCTGGCTTTTTTACCTATCAAAAAGGGCGTATTGAAACGGTTTACAATTTCGACAAGTCGATGTATGAACCTATAGAGCAGCTCTTACCCAAAGTACAGGAATATCTGGGAGGATTGCCCGAAAACCAATCGTGGCGTAGTATTTCGCGAAATAAGGAAAAATCAGAACTGCTATCCGGTTTCTTTAGAAAAATGACTCAAAGTAATACAGCCGGATGCCAACTGGGCATGGAATACATGCGACAAATGAAAACCATTGGTAAAAACCTGGTAACACAAGGTGTAACCAACTCCGACGAACATGTAAATACCGTAATGATTACCGGATTTCATCATTTATACGGACCCATTAACGAATATTGCTAAATAAAACAATTATGAATAAAAAAGTATATATGGTAGCCGGATACAATACCGTCTCCATGGGAACCGGCCGAAGTGAATTCAATCCAAAAAAGCCCCGTCCGGGATTGGAACACTACATTCAGGAAGCAGGTAAAGCTACCTTAAAAAAGATTGGTGGAGCAAAAAATGTTGACGAAAGTGTAATAGGAAATTTTATGGCGGCACGTTTCAACAATCAAGGGCATTTGGCTGCCATGATACCTTCCATCGATCCCGGCTTACAATACAAACCATCCATCCGTGTTGAAGGAGCTTGCGCTTCTGGCGGATTAGCACTTATTTCAGGTATCAAATCGGTATTGGCCGGAACAGCCGATGTGGTTTTAGCCGTGGGGGTCGAAGTCCAGAATACGGTAAAGGCCATGTACGGCGCTGATCATCTGGCCTTAGCCGGATGGCAAAAGAACCGTAAAAAGGGACACGCTTATTTCTTTCCCGGAGAATTCAGTGATCGTGCCAAAGCCTATTACGAAAAGTACGGCGAAGAATACACACGCAAAGGATTGGCTACCTGGTATAAAAATGCCATCGAAAATGCCCGTCTTTGTCCCACTGCTCAGGAATTTGAAAATAAAAACACCGATTTAATGGCTACAGGTATGACCCAACCCAACGGTCATATTTTTGTCGATTCTCTGAATGTTTTCGACTGTTCCAAAGTTTCTGATGGCGCTTCAGCTATCGCAATTGTCTCCGAGGAGGGATTAAAACGAATTGGAATAAAAAAAAGTGAAGCAATAGAAGTGGTTGGCTTTGGTCAGGTGGAAGAAAACCTGCTCGATGATCCTATCAGTCAAACGGAATTAACCACTACAAAAGTAGCCGTTGAGAAAGCATTGAATATGGCCGGAATCTCCCGCGATAAACTGGCTACCGTTGAAACCCATGATTGCTTTACCATTGCAGGAATTCTTGCCACCGAAGCCCTTGGTTTTGCCAAACCGGGTAAAGGTGCAGCCTTTGTTACCGAAGGGAATACCTCACGTTCCGGAATCATTCCCTTCAACACCACCGGCGGATTAATTGGCTGGGGTCATCCCACAGGAGCTACCGGTGTACATCAGGCAGTAACTTTATGGGAACAATTAACCGGAAAAGCAGGAATGGCCCAAATTGATATTCCTAAAGAAAAGCCTTATGGCTTATCGGTTAATATGGGTGGAAACGACAAAACTTTAGTAGCTGTTGTCTACAAAAAAGTGGAATAAACTAAAATTCAGAAAACTAAACCAATTGAATTACTTAACTACCAATTAACTTAATACTAAACCACATGAACTTTGAATTTACCGAAGAACAACAAATGATTCGCCAGGCCGCCCGCGATTACGCCCAGCGAGAATTGATAAAAGATGTCATTGAACGCGACGAAAAAGCCATTTTCCCGACAGAACACATAAAAAAACTTTCAGAACTGGGTTTTATGGGAATGCTTGTCAATTCAAAATACGAGGGCGGAGGTATGGATACCATATCGTATGTTTTGGCCATGGAAGAAATTTCGAAAGTTGATTCTTCTGTTGGAGTAATTATTTCTGTAAATAATTCACTGGTATGCTTTGGTATCGAAAAATATGGAACCGAAGAACAAAAAGAAAAATGGTTAAAGCCTTTGGCACGGGGTGAAAAAATTGGAGCATTCCTGCTTTCGGAACCCGGAGCCGGTAGTGATGCCACTTCGCAAAAAACCACTGCCATTGATATGGGCGACCATTACCTGGTGAATGGGGTAAAAAACTGGATAACCAGCGGAAATTCGGCATCAACCTACATTGTTATTGCTCAAACCGATAAAGAAAAAGGCCATAAAGGGATTAATGCCTTATTGGTCGATAAAAACAGCCCGGGAATTACCGTCGGGATTCACGAAAACAAAATGGGCATGCGCAGTAGCGACACGCATTCGGTTCAGTTTACCGATGTTAAAGTACCAAAAGAAAATCGCCTGGGTGACGACGGTTTTGGGTTTAAGTTTGCCATGAAAACCCTTGAGGGAGGCCGTATTGGAATTGCATCGCAAGCATTGGGAATTGCCTCGGGAGCTTACGAACTGGCCGTAAAATACGCCAAAGAACGCAAAGCTTTTGGCACTGAAATTATTAACCATCAGGCAATTGCTTTTAAATTGGCCGACATGGCTACCGAAATTGAAGCCGCGCGTTTCCTCTGTTTAAAAGCAGCATGGCTTAAAGATCAGAATTTACCCTATGGAAATGCAAGCGCCATGGCCAAGTTATATGCAGCCGAAACAGCCATGAAAGTGACTACAGAAGCCGTACAAATACATGGAGGCTATGGTTATGTGAAGGAATATCATGTGGAACGCATGATGCGCGATGCCAAGCTAACCCAAATTTATGAAGGTACTTCCGAAATTCAGAAAATAGTTATTTCAAGAGCAATTGCCACCGATAGCTTGTAATTCTTTTTATAATAAACTCAATAAATATGAAACTATTAGTTTGTATAAGTAATGTTCCCGATACAACCACAAAAGTAAAATTCACCGATAACCAAACCCGGTTCGACAGCTCCGGAGTACAATGGATAATTAATCCCTGGGATGAGCTGGCTCTCACCCGGGCCGTTGATTTAAAGGAAGATGGCTCAAACCCGATAAATGAAGTAGTGGTTATCACGGTAGGCTTAACCAATACCGAACCTACCCTGCGAAAGTGCCTTGCAATAGGAGCTGACAAGGCTATTCGCATCGACACAGAACCAAAAGATGCTTATTTTGTATCGCAACAAATTGCATCTTATGTAAAAACTAATGCTTTTGATTTTGTGATATTCGGAATTGAATCGGGCGATTATAATGGTTCCTCGGTGGGTGCTATGGTAGCCGAATGGCTCGATATTCCGTCGGTTTCATCCGTTTCGGGCATCCGTTTTAACGGCAATCAGGCCCTTATTGAACGCGACACCCCAACAGGAAAAGAGCAGATAGAGGTTAACGGAACAGCAGTACTGGTTGTGCAAAAAGGTTTTGCCAAAGAACCTAAAATACCCAACATGCGGGGTATTATGATGGCCCGGCAAAAACCGCTGGAAGTTATCCCTGCAGTTGCCGCAGAAGCCCTTACAAACTATGTGGGTTTTGAACTTCCGCAGCCCAAAGCCAAAGTTAAAATGATTGACGCCGATAACATGGCGGAACTGGTAAAACTTTTGAGCACAGAAGCCAAAGTATTGTAATTTAATTAGTAAACAAAAAATCAGCGAACATGTCAGTATTGGTATATATCGAAAATTTTAACGGTAAAATAAAGAAACAAAGCTTTGAATTGGCTTCGTATGCCAGTAAAGTAGCCGCAGGTATGGACACCTTTCCGCTTGCTTTGGTTACAGGAAAAATTGATGACAGCGAACTTCAAAAACTGGGTAGTTATGGAATTAAGAAAACGTTCAAAGCAGAAAATAAATTCTTTTCCGTTCAAAACGACAGACTTTTGGCTCAATTGATAAAGCAGGTGGCCGAAAAGGAACAGGCTGAACTTCTGCTTTTTTCAGACAATGCCACAGGAAAAGCGCTGGCTCCCCGTTTATCGGTAAAGCTTAAAGCCGGTCTGGTTTCAGGAGTTGTTGCCGAACCCATAAGCATCAGTCCCTTTGTAATTGCCAAGCGGGTTTTTTCAGGTAAAGCCAGTGCAAAAGTTCAAATAAATGCTCCAATTAAAATCTTAACGCTGGCCGTAAACGCATTTGGTTTGCACGAGCAAGCTGTCAATAATGAGATTACCACCATTGAGCCAAACTTTGACCTTAATGACGAAAGCCTGAAAATTGTCGAGAAAAAAGAAAAGAATGAAGGTATCTCACTGTTTGATGCAGATATTGTAGTAAGTGGCGGACGAGGAATGAAAGGTCCTGAAAACTGGAAACCCCTCGAAGAACTGGCCAAAACGCTGGGAGCAGCTACGGCATGCAGTCGCCCGGTGAGCGACGACGGTTGGCGGGGTCACGAGGAACACGTAGGGCAAACCGGAAAAGTCATTGCCCCGAATCTTTATCTGGCGGTTGGAATTTCAGGAGCTACCCAGCATGTGGCCGGAATTAGTCGTTCAAAGTGCATAGTGGCTATTAACAACGATGCCGATGCCCCCATTTTTGAAGTGGCCGATTACGGCGTTTTGGGCGATGCCATGCAGGTGCTACCCAAACTTACCGAAGCATTTAATGCTTTTAAAGGTGAATAACAAACCCTGAACTTATGATAAAACAAGTACTGTTTATTGTTCTTTTAGCACTAACCTTACTGGTATTTTCCTATACCGTAAGCCGGCTTTGGAAACTGTTCCGGCTGACTAAGAAAACAGCACCGGTAAAAGACTGGGGCAAAAGACTTAACCTGACTCTGGCAGTTGCCTTCGGGCAGACAAAAATTCTTCGCAAACCACTGATTGGCTTCCTCCACGCCCTGGTATTCTGGGGTTTTATGGTAATCACTGTGGGCAGTATCGAAATGGTTATCGATGGTGTTTTTGGCCTGGAACGTGCCTTTGCCGGCAGCGGATGGTTTTATAAGGCAATTACCGCTTCGGGCGATGTGTTTGCTTACATTATTGCTTTCGGAATCGTTGCGTTTCTGGTTCGCCGGCAGTTTATGCATATAAAACGCTTCAGAGGCATTGAACTGAAACCAAAAAATAAGCGCGATGCCAACCTGGCGCTGGCTATGATTCTCTTTCTGATGATTTCGCTTATGGGTATTAATCTGGCTTACCTGAATCAAAATCCCGAACCGGTGCTGGGTCTTTATCCTATTTCAGGTTTAATAGCCAACTATTGGCAAATTAACCTGACCCAGGCCCATGTTGTTTTTGAAGTAAGCTGGTGGAGTCACATCGTGTTGATATTTATATTTGCCAATTACCTGCCCTACTCCAAGCACTTCCATGTGTTTATGTCGGTTCCCAATGTCTTTTTCAGCAACCTCGATCCGCTGGGAAAACTCCCCAACATGGAATCGGTAACCAAAGAGGTTCAGCTGATGCTGGGCGGTAATGCCTTTCAGGATACCGGCGATCAGGCTCCTGCCCGCTTTGGAGTAAAGGATGTGGAAGATGTGAGCTGGAAAAATTACATGGATGCTTTAACCTGCACCCAATGCGGACGTTGTACCGAGGTTTGCCCGGCCAACCTGACCGGCAAAAAGCTCTCTCCACGAAAAATTTTTGTAGATCTGCGAAATCGGATGAACGAAAAAGGCCTGCAACTGATTAAGAATCCGGATTACAACGACCAGAAAGCGCTGGTTAGCGACGAATACATCAGTTACGAAGAGCTTTGGGCCTGTACCACCTGCAATGCCTGTGCTCAGGAATGCCCCTTGAATATCAGTCATCCAAACCTGATAATGGATATGCGCCGTTACCTGGTAATGGAAGAAGGACGCGCTCCTTCAGGTATAAATGCCATGTTTGCCAATATCGAAAACAACGGGGCACCATGGCAATTTTCCCCGGAGGACCGCCTGGAATGGACGAAGGGGGATTGACAATTGACAATTGACAATTGACAATGAACAATGAGCAATTAGTAATGAACAATTAACAATGAATAGCGAATAGTGAATGTCTTGGGTCTTTAGTCTTTAGTCTTGGGTCTTTAGTCTAAAGTCTTTAGTCTTGGGTCTTTAGTCTAAAGTCTTTAGTCTTGGGTCTTTAGTCTAAAGTCTAAAATCTAATACTTAACCTACAAATACTACTATGAATCAAATACACGTACCGGTAATGGCCGAGCTGGCCGCAGCAGGAAAAAGCCCCGATATTCTTTACTGGGTGGGCTGTGCCGGCGCTTTCGACGAGCGTTATAAAAAAGTTTCGCGTTCGTTTGCCAAGCTGCTAAACCATGCAGGGGTTAATTATGCCGTGCTGGGAAAAGAAGAATCGTGCACCGGTGATGCCGCCAAACGTGCCGGAAACGAGATGCTTTTTCAGATGCAGGCCTTAAACAACATTGAGATATTAAATGGCTACGGCATAAAGAAAATTGTCTGCACCTGCCCGCATTGTTTCAATACGCTAAAGAACGAGTATCCCGAATTGGGTGGTAACTACGAAGTGCTTCACTATACCACTTATCTGGAAGAACTGATCGATCAGGGAAAACTTAAGCTCGATAAATCGCTCTTAAACGATAAGCGCATCACGTATCACGACCCTTGTTACCTTGGACGCGCCAACTCCATTTACGACGCCCCCCGAAATGTACTCGGAAAACTGGGAGGAAATTTTTCGGAACTGAAGCGCCATAAAAGCAAGGCCCTTTGTTGCGGAGCCGGAGGAGCGCAAATGTTTAAAGAAGCCGAGAAAGGAAACAAAGAAGTGTATGCCGAGCGTACCGACGAAATTATTGAATCGAAAGCTGAAATTGTAGCTACGGCCTGTCCGTTTTGTATGGTAATGCTTACTGATGGAATTAAATTTCGCGACCAGCAACAGAAAATAAAAAATTTAGACCTTGCCGAATTGCTGGCTGAAAACCTGGGCATCTGATTCAAGATCTAATTAACATAACTAACTCCCTTAGCGGCGCTTGAATTCTTTTATTAACTATAAGGGTAAATTTCATTTAAAGTCCGCCAGGCATAATTACTGATAATTACCAACGAACCAACGAACTATGTTAAAAACTGCTACGCCATACCAAAGTAAAAATAAACTACGAATTGTTACCGCGGCCTCGCTTTTCGACGGACACGATGCCGCCATTAATATCATGCGCCGCATATTGCAGGCATCGGGTGCTGAGATTATTCACCTGGGCCATAACCGCTCGGTGATGGAAATTGTGGACTGTGCCATTCAGGAAGATGCCCATGCCATAGCCATTACCTCCTACCAGGGCGGACATATTGAGTTTTTTAAATACATGTACGACCTGCTAAAGGAAAAAGGCTGCGGGCACATAAAAATATTTGGGGGCGGAGGCGGAGTTATCCTGCCCTCCGAAATTGAAGAACTGCATCAGTATGGCATTGCGCGCATTTATTCGCCCGACGATGGCCGCGAACTATCATTACAGGGAATGATAAACAATGTGCTGGAGCAATCGGACTATGCTTTGCCCCTGCCCGAAGCAGTTTTCAAAAAGCTTCCTCCCCACAACGAACCCGATAAAATAGCCCGGTGCATCACCGTGCTCGAGAATCAGTTTCCCGAAGCTGCCCAAATTAAAACATTGCTTTCGGAACATAAGCTTCCCGAATCGGCGCCGGTTATTGGCATTACCGGAACCGGCGGTGCCGGAAAATCGTCGCTGGTTGATGAACTGGTGCGGCGCTTTTTAATGGATTACAACGATTTAAAGATTGGCATACTGAGTGTGGACCCGAGCAAACGCAAATCGGGCGGTGCTTTACTGGGCGACCGCATCCGCATGAATTCCATTCATAACCCGCGCGTGTACATGCGCAGCATGGCTACCC
Source organism: Bacteroidetes bacterium HGW-Bacteroidetes-4 (assembly GCA_002840905.1). Lineage (GTDB taxonomy): Bacteria > Bacteroidota > Bacteroidia > Bacteroidales > SZUA-534 > GWE2-40-63. The sequence continues at coordinate 81,424 of PHDD01000016.1, forward strand.
GCCAGGCCAACCTCTCGCTCAGCAAGCACATCGACGATTCCATTCAGGTGCTTAAACAGGCTGGCTACGATTTAATTATTCTCGAAACCTCGGGCATAGGGCAATCCGATACCGAAATTGTCGATCATTCCGATCTTTCGATTTATGTGATGACTCCCGAGTTTGGAGCCCCCTCGCAACTGGAAAAAATTGACATGCTCGACTTTGCCGATTTGGTCGCCATAAATAAATCGGATAAAAAGGGCGCACACGATGCTTTGCGCGATGTAAGCAAACAGGTGCAACGCAATAAAGGCCTGTGGCATACCCCGCCCGACGAGATGCCTGTTTACCTGACCCACGCCTCGCAATTCTTCGATCAGGGAGTAAACCGCTTTTACAAAGCCCTGAAGCAAAGCCTGAACGAAAAGTTTCCCAACGCTTTACGTGCCAACGATATTGAATTTATTATTGCCGAACAAAACCCTATAATTCCGCCCGAGCGCGTACGATACCTTTCGGAGATTAGCGAAACGGTGCGCAAATACAACCGCAAAGCTGAAGAACAATCGGCAATTGCCGGAAAAATTGCTGCACTCGAAACCAGCATCGCTATGCTAAACGAAGGTAAGCATGACGTTCATGAACTGGAAGCCCTGCGCGATGCGTGGCAACAAAAACTCAGTCCTGAAAATAAGGAACTGCTGGCTTTCTGGAAAGAAAAAAGCAACCAATACCAGCAGGAAGCCTTTAGCTACCAGGTGCGCAACAAGACCATCAGCGTACAAACCTATACAGAATCGCTGTCGCAAACGCATATTCCCAAGATTGCCGTACCGCGCTACCATAACCCGGGCGATATCCTGCGCTGGTTGTTAAAAGAGAATTTTCCCGGTTACTTCCCATACGCTGCCGGTGTGTTCCCCTTTAAGCGCGAATACGAAGACCCAACGCGTATGTTTGCCGGTGAGGGCAGCCCCGAGCGCACCAACCGAAGGTTTCATTACCTCTCGATCGGGCAAAAAGCCAAACGCCTTTCAACAGCTTACGACTCGGTTACCTTGTATGGCGAAAACCCCGATTTGCGTCCTGACATCTATGGAAAAGTGGGGAATTCGGGCGTATCGGTAGCCACACTGAATGATTCAAAAAAACTGTATTCGGGATTCGACCTGGCACACAACCTGACTTCAGTAAGCATGACCATTAACGGACCGGCACCCGTGCTCATGGCCATGTTTCTGAATACGGCTATTGATCAGGCTTGCGAGAAGTATATCCGCGATAATAAGCTGGAGGCTGAAATGGAAAAGACCCTGGCGAAAAAACTTTCGGCCGGTAAGCTAAAAAAACCCACCTACCACGGCAGTTTACCGGAATCCAACAACGGGCTGGGCTTGATGCTGTTGGGTCTTTCGGGCGACGAGGTGTTACCCGACAAAGTATATCAGCAAATTAAAAAAGAAACCATGGAGGCTGTCCGGGGAACCGTGCAGGCCGACATTCTGAAAGAAGACCAGGCACAAAACACCTGCATCTACAGCATCGACTTTTCGCTGAAGCTGATGGGCGATGTTCAGGAGTATTTTATCAAAAACCGGATACAGAATTTTTATTCGGTCTCCATATCAGGTTACCATATTGCCGAGGCCGGAGCCAATCCCATCTCGCAACTGGCCTTTACGCTGGCCAATGGCTTTACTTACGTAGAGTATTATTTGAGCCGGGGCATGCACATCGACGACTTTGCCCCCAACCTTTCGTTCTTTTTCTCGAACGGCATCGACCCGGAATTTGCGGTTATTGGCCGGGTGGCCCGCCTGATATGGGCCAAAGCCATGAAGTATAAATACAAAGCCGGCGAGCGCAGCCAGAAACTTAAGTACCACATTCAAACCTCGGGGCGCTCGCTGCATGCGCAGGAAATCGAGTTCAACGACATCCGCACTACGCTGCAGGCGCTGTATGCTATTTATGATAATTGCAATTCGCTCCATACCAATGCTTACGACGAAGCCATTACCACGCCCACCGAAGAGTCGGTGCGCCGGGCCATGGCCATACAAATGATCATCAATCACGAGTTGGGACTGGCCAAAAACCAGAACCCGTTGCAAGGTTCCTTTATTATTGAAGAACTGACCGACCTGGTTGAAGAAGCCGTGATGGCAGAATTCGATCGCATAAACGAGCGGGGCGGCGTGCTGGGTGCCATGGAAACCAACTACCAACGCAGCCGCATCCAGGAGGAATCGTTGCTTTACGAGAACCTGAAAAACTCGGGCCAACTGCCCATTATGGGTGTAAATACCTTCCTGTCTTCGAGTGGCTCGCCCACCGTGCTGCCGCAGGAGGTGATTCGCAGTACCGAGGAGGAAAAACAAAACCAGCTGAACGAGCTCAAACACTTTCATAAGGTGAACCACGACAAAGCGCCCCATTACCTCGAACGGCTGAAACGTGCTGCCCTTGATAACCGGAACGTGTTCGACGAGCTGATGGAAGCCGTAAAATACTGTTCGTTGGGGCAGATAACCCATACCCTTTTTGAAGTGGGCGGCAAATACCGTCGCAACATGTAGCTTGTTATGTGAAATGGAATACTCCGGGGCAGCATTTTGGTAACAAATTGAAGGTACCCTCAGAAAGTCCCGATGATTTTAAAAATAGTCCTGACCTTTTTCGAAAAAAGTCCTGACCTTTTTCAAAAGAAGTCCTGACCTTTTTCAAAAGAAGTCCTGATCTTTTTAGAAAAGGTCCTGATCGATTTAGGAAAAGACACCGATCAATGAACACTTGGATTACTTTTTAAATTTAAAAGGCTATGATTTAAACGTTTATTGTATTTGGTGACTTTGAGACTTTGCAGCAATTAGGTTAGCCACCAAGACACGAAAACACGAAGGTATCACAAGGTTTTCACAGTTGAAATTATTTCTATCCCCGGGTCTTAAAAAAGTAAAAACGCTGGCGACTTACCAGGTAATCGGTAAAATAGTAATCGTAATTCAAACGATAACCTACGGGTATTTGCTTGTAAACCGGATAGTTTACGTTATTGACATCGAAGTAATACGTGAGTTGGGCGCTGGGATTGTTTTGCGAAAAGTCGTTGTAGTTGCTGCGTTCGGGACCAAAAAAGGCAGCACCAGTGGCTTCCATTGAGAAAATCCCGTCGAAATGCGGTACCAGGCCAAAGCGCAGACGCTCTGAGCTTAGTGGTAGGCCAAAACGAAAATCGAAACTGTAGGCCGCTTCGCCCTCGTTGAACACATTCGCAAGCAAAAAGAATCCTTCATCGACAAACACATCAAAGTTTTTTTCGAGAAAGGTCAGCGAGTCGTTGGTAGTGTACAACAGGTAAACGGTGGCCGAAAAATCGAAGGTGGCATTTTCGAGCTTCACCTGTTCGCCGGTATAGGCATCGGTCAGCGAATCGGCCACAGGCACTTCGAACCAAAGGGTGTCGCCTGTATCATACAGCGTATCGTTATTTGGTAACATTACAGGCCAGAACGAGGCATACCGGGCAGCGTTCTCGTTTTCGGGAACTTCGGTTTTAAGGCAACTTTGCCCCAAAAGCGTTAGCACCAGCAAAAGCAAAAAGCTGCCAAAGCCAGTCTGTTTCATTGTTTTTAGCTTAGTCCACCACATCGATAAAATAGTATTTGTTTTTATTTGCATCGCCTACCTCGCGGAACGAAGCCTTTTGGTTTGCGGTAAGCGCCTGGTATAAGTTGTAATGGGTATCGGTATTGCTAATTCCGGCCGACAAGTGGGCCTCGTGGTAATCCTTGCTCATGTCATAATAAAAAACCAGTGCCCCGCCAAAGGCCTTACTATCGTTTAATTCATCGGCATACAGCAAATCGGTATCGATGGAATAGATGCCCGGACGCTTAAACACCACACCCACCTTAAAATGATACAGGTAGTCGTTGTTCTGGTAAACAAGTCCCAGCATAGTTGCTTTGGGCGTTTGCGATACATAAGCTACGGAAGTTTCATATACAAAAGAATAATTATTGGGCGGATAATCCTGATTCTGCTCCATCCAGGCGCGTACCAACAAATTCAGGCGAATATAGGCTTCGCTAAAATACCTGTTTTCGCGGGTGGCCGAATCGACAAAATAAGCCGAAATCGCGCCATTTATCCAAAGGGTATCTCCCGTACTCAACGTTTCGGCCTCGTGTTCAACACGCACTGTAGTCGAGTAGGCAAAGGGAATTGCACCCTAAGCCTCTCACAGAACCGTACGTGATAGTCTCCCATCATACGGCTCTTGT
>PHDD01000040.1 GCA_002840905.1 Bacteroidetes bacterium HGW-Bacteroidetes-4
GTTTTTTCAAGAATCCCTGAGGCAATTTTTCAGGGTTTTTATGATCCAAAGTTTTGTTTTATGCGGGAATACCGGGTATACATTGGAATAAACCAACAGGTTTAGCAGAGATTTCCGAACAGCCATTTTTAAGGGTTTCTTAGTTTTTACCTTAAACATTTATAGTCAAACCCTAAACCCCAACCACCCGGTTCACCCATAGCCGTCTTGCATCTTTAGTCTTGCGCCTTATGTCTTGCGTCTTAGGTCTTAATTCTTAAGTCTTATGTCTAAAGTCTTATGTCTAAAGTCTTATGTCTAAAGTCTTATGTCTAAATTCTAATATCTAAATTCTAAACGCTAAATTCCATATTTTTCCCCCCAATCCCTTCATTATGAATATTATTTTGTAATTTTCGTAGTCTTTTTAACGTTCTTCAATTTTATTAGTATTAACTTAAATGGTATAGTTATGGCTACACGAACTTATCCTTGCCAGAATGTAGAACTACTCTACGTTTGCAAAACAATCAACCAGAGTTTTAAAACCTGTCTGCCCGAACTGTCAACCCTTCGCTCCAACTGGACCGAAGCCTATGCCGACGACATTGACCTGCGCATCGACAATGCCTTCGAAATTAACCTGGGTATCGATGTACACAAAACCCTCCGTGCGGCAACCTCCGGCGTAACCGGAATTCAGGCCCCGGCCATGAGCGACCTCTCCTTATTTAAAACCCAGATTGATGCCGATTTTAAAAAAGATCCCGCCACCCGCGACGAGATCCTCCTTACCCTCGGTTTTTCTGCCTACCTGCACGATGTGCAGAGAAAAAGCCAGGGAGCATTGACCAACCTGCTCTTTCAGTTTAAAACAAACCTGAGTCCTGAATTACGTACCCAAATTACCGAAAAAGGCATGAACCCGGCACTCATCGACCGGATTATCGGCTATGCCAACCCCTTCAGTCAGGCCAACACCTTACAGGAATCACTCAAGGGAACAACCAAAGAACTTACCAAGGAGGGGGTACTTACCTTCAATGGCCTTTACGACGAAATTATCAGCATCTGTAAAATTGCTTCGAACTTTTACCACAACAACCCCCTGAAAAAAGAACAATTCACCTTTTCAAAGGTCCTGGCAAAACTTCGCAGCAAAGCAAAACCCGACACCGGCGAAACCACACCCGAAGCATAAGCTGTTGGCTATCCTAAACACAGCACCGGCAGGCATTGGCGTTCAACAGGCAAACCCCAATGCCTGTTTTGCAGGCATCCCTGCCTTAGTCAGCAACACCCTTGCCTTAGTTGAGCAAACCAAAACCTAATTTGATAACACCCTTGCCTTAGTTGAGAACACCAAAACCTATTTTGATAACACAAAAGCCTATTTTGATAACACCAATACTAATTTTGATAACACCAAAGCCTATTTTGATAACACCAATACTAATTTTGATAACACCCTTGCCTTAGTTGAGAACACCAAAACCTATTTTGATAACACCAATACTAATTTTGATAACACCAAAACCTATTTTGATAACATCCTTGCCTTAGTTGATAACACCAATACCAATTTTGATAACACCAAAGCCTTAAAACAATTAGCAATGAGTAAACAGCCACCAGTTGGCAATCCACAAGATTAGAAAAACAAGCCCCAGCGGGGCGAAAGCTTGGTAGAAAATATGAAACCCATCCATAACGCGGTGCAAGCAGCAAAGCTGCCATTAAATACATGACTCATTTGCACCGCATGTTACAGATGTTTATTAGAACCCAACTATTAATGAAAGCGCTCTATTACCTTGCCTTGTTATTCCGGTTGAACCCTTTCCGGGTTCGGGTTGGGTAGGGTCGGAAGTCCGTAGGTTTCACCTACGGCTATTGTAATTCAATCCTGCGGGTTGTTTAGAATAAACAATTGGCAATAAGCCGGAAGTCTAAAGTTCTTAATCAACAGCCAAACCCCGAAGGGGTGCCACTATAATAGCCCCGGGTGTGAACCCGGGGAAAAAGACGCACAATACAAAACGCGGTGCAAGCACCCCAACAACCATAAAAAACAGGTCATCCATGCACCGCAATGCACCCACATCCAATCGTAGCAAACAATAAACCGGCAAACCTGCCAGACGCAAGGCTGGGACAAAGTCCTCACAAAACGTAATCAAAATCCAGAAACAAGAAACCAGAATCCAACAACCCCCCCAAAAAAAAGGAGCGACTACCTATCGCTCCTTTTTTTATTTGTTAGGTTTAGATTTATTTTTTGGTGTCCTGCATTTGAAAACGGAACCACGATACAATAGACAATACCACCAAAATGCCCACCGAAATATATACAAACGAGGGAACCGGAACCGGATCGCCTCCAGCGTAAGAGTGAAGTCCCGACAGGTAATAGTTTACCCCAAAATAGGTCATCAATACCGAGAAGAAGGCATAAACCGACATGGTGTTAAAGGCAAAACGGCCCCTAACGCCGGGAATCATCCGGGCATGGGTAACAAAAGTGTAGATTATCAGGGTGATTAAACTCCAGGTTTCTTTCGGATCCCAGCCCCAGTATCGTCCCCACGACTCGTTGGCCCAAACAGCGCCTAAAAAGGTTCCAATGGTTAAAAAATACAAACCAAGTATAAGGGTGCGATGGTTAATTTTTGTTAACGACTCAATGGTTTCATCAATTCGCACTTTATTTGTTTTGTTTTGTATCATGTGCAGTATCATGTTAATAATTCCCAGCAGAGCTCCCAAACCTAAAAAACCGTAACTACCGGTAATTACCGACACGTGAATGGTTAACCAGTACGATTTTAACACCGGAACCAGGTTGGTAATCTGCGGATCCATAAAGCTCAGGTTGGCAACCATCAGGGTAAATCCGCCCAATATGGCGGTAGCCGATAAAGCCATCCACGATTGCCGGCTAAAGATAAAACCGGCCAAAAGGGTAACCCATGATATAAATACCAGCGATTCGTAACCGTTGCTCATGGGAGCATGACCCGAAATATACCACCGGATGGCTAATCCTGCAGTATGTGCCAGAAAGCCCAGAAAAATAACTCCGGTAAAAAAGCGGATAATCCAGGGATTTAAAGATTTTCCCATTATAATAGCTCCCAGCAATACAAAAAGGAAGACTAAACCCCAACTGGTATAATAGGGAAAGAGTTTCTTAAATACATTCAGTTTATTGTAAGTAACCTCGGCTTTAACTTTAAATTCCGAAGGCAGCTCATATCCGGCGTAGGTTTTCTGGTAGCGTTCAATACCACTTACATATTCGTTGGCTGCGCTGTAATTTCCACTTTGTTTGGCATCGCTTAATGCCTGAAAATAGATGGGAATAATGTTGGCAACAAAAGCAGAATCGTCTGTGGTTTTAATTTTTTGAACGGCTTCGGCTGTGGTGTACCATTTTTCGTCGTGCGATTGGGGAATAGGGAACAGACGAAGAAAAGAGCCCGAATAAATGGCATAGCAAATATTCAAACGTTCATCGGCTTTTATTACTTCCTTGTCGAATTTGTCCTGCATCGATGGAGGCTTATTAAAAGCGGCTTCAACGTGTTTTTGCAGTTTGTATCCCATTCCCGGAATCAGAAAATCGTTGTAGCTGGCATAACTGCCTGAAATACCCAGTTCGTCCTGCAATTTTTTGTTCGATACTTTAATCATGGGTACATTCATCCAATGTTCGTAATCCATACTCATCTCCAGTAAAATTTGTACCGGGCTCAATCCGTTTACGGTTTGTTTCCGACTAATCTTACGGATTAAATCTGATGCAAAGGTATATACCGGAGCGGTTCTTCCCCGGTTGTCCTGAATCAACAGGCTTCCAAATTTATCGGCATGTTTGGCATCGATAGCCTGATTGGATTTTACGCTGGCAGTACTTTGCGAAAAAGCGTTGCTGCCTGCGCCGGTAAGTAAAAAGGCCAAAAGCAGCAGCTTGGGAATAAACGTCTTATGTAAAAAGCTGTTTTTATTTACCATCGACCAGAGTATTCCTAAAAGGAGCAGGAAATAGCCAAAATAGGTGACTCCGGTTCCTAAGGAATCGTAGTTAACCGATAATATGGTTCCTTGTTCATCGCTGTCGTACGACGACTGGTAAAAACGATAACCATGTAATTTCAAAATGTTATTCATATAGATGTGGAAGGGTTCGGGTTTTTCGCCCGGAATAAGAATATGTACATAACTCGAAAACGAAGCCGGACTGTGTGAGCCCGGATAACGGGTAATCTCAAAATTGTCGAGTTGCAGTTTAAACGGTAAAAATATTTTTTGGTATCCGTAATAAGCCGATAATTTGCCTTCGCCAAAATCGGTAGTAGTAACCTGACTTCCCGAACTGGTACCGCCCCAAACAATAACTTCTTTTGCCTTATCGTTTGCCGATATTTTAAACACAAAAGCCGATTTGCTTCCGCTGCGTTTCGATGTAGCCGATGGAACGGCAGTTAAAACAGCCTCAGGAAGCGCTTCCTGAACCACCAGGCTCAATGCATTGTTTTGGTATAATTTTTTGGGTGTTAAAGCAACTTTTCCTTCGGGTAGTGCTTTAACCTGGTCGCTGCCCATTACTTTTTCGGCAAGGGGCGTTTTGGTACTCACATAAAAAACACCGTTCTCAAAACTAAAGGCTACATCAGCATCAGTCTGGGCATCGGTAAACGAAACAGTGGTGTTTCCATAGGTTTGTGTATTCCCGTACTCAATGTACGAGAGTCCTCTGAAATCGTCGTTTGCCAGCACAAAAGCAATAATGGGATTACCCCCTTTACGGGCTTCGGCTTTTTCGTAAGCATCGGGAACAAACTTCAGTAATTCAATAGCCATTTTGGTTCCATTCAGTTTAAAATGTTGTTTGAAACCTGATTTACGGTTAATTTTATCTTCGTCCCACGATTCAGAATAAGTTCCTGTTGCATCGGTAAATTCCAGGTTCAGGCTGCGATTTTGAGTCACAATATGGTCCGATGTGGCTCCTTCGCGGATGTGCATCATACCTTCGTACCCAAAATACCGGGTTATGCCAGCTCCAATAATCATTACAATAAGCGCCACATGAAAAAGGAAAACACTGAGCATACGCCTTTTGTAAAGCTTACGGCGGAATATACTGCCAAGCAGGTTAATGGCAAACAATACCATCAGCCCTTCGAACCAACGGGTACCGTAAACTACTTTAATGGCATAGGCAGCGCCAAAATCGTTCTCGATAAAAGTGGCAGCAGCCATGGCAAAAGCTCCAATCAATAGAATGGCTCCCATGGTTATGGGAGAAAATAAAAGGTTAGTGATTTTTTTCATCATAATTTATATTCATTAAGCGTTTCAAGTGAATATTTACATTGTTTATATTTAAAAAGTAATTGTGTTCCTTGTTCAGGAGGCCATTAATCTTTGATTATCATTTAATAAAATAAAAAGTCTCTAAAAGGAACTTTTATTTTTGATTTATAAATTAAACATAACACTTCAAAGTACAATTTGATTAATGAAACTCAAATTTCAGATGTATGCGAACTGAAATTTGTAAGTTGAATAACTAAGCATAGCGTTCTCATGTAATAATCCCGACAAAGTCGGAGGGTATAATACCCGATGATTAACCCGAGACCATTATTTTCTCCAGTTTAACCCTATCAACGATTTCAATATAACTGTCTTCAAGTTTAATAATTTGCTCATCGTGAAACTCTTTCAACAAACGTACTACACTTTCTTTGGTCATTCCGGTAAGTTCGCCCAGTTCCTGCCGGGTTAAATAGCATTTAAACTTTTTCTCTTCAAATACATCAAAAGCCAGATGTATCAATCCTTCAGCCAAGCGGCCATGCATTTTTTTCTGACTAAAACTCAGTAGTTTATTAAAAGTATTTAACGATTTTTTACTGATGTCTTTCAAATAACCTTCGGCAAAGCTGCTGTTGTCGTGAACCAGCTTTTTTATAACCGACATATCGACAAAACAAGCTGTAGTTTCAGTAATAGCAGCCAGCGAATAGTGATGGCGGTTATCGACATACGAACCCGGGCCGGCTATTAAGTGCGATGGCTTAACAATTGAAAGAATGATATTTTTATTATCGTATCCTTCAATGTATATTTTTGCAAATCCTGAAGTCAGAAAAATGGCATTCGAGGTGGGAGAACCCTGTTTAAAAATAATCTCACCCGGTTTAAACCTTGCCTGATATCTGCTACTGTCAATTAAAGCCAATTGATCATCGGTCAAGTTTTCAAAATTTGGCCATTTGCAATTACAATCCTTACATGATGTTGTTGATTCTTTAAACATGCGCGTAAAAGTATAAGTTTAGGTTTTCATAAAGGTATAATAATAATTGATATATATCAATACATATAGTGATGTTGTATTGCACATTTGTTCGGAACAATCAATCGAAATCACATTTGGCTTCACATGCTGCTTTGTAGAGCCTCTCAACCCTTTTGCTACTTTTACCACCAGGATAAATCATAAAATTTTTAACAATGATGAAAAAAATGTACAATGTATTATTAGGTGTTGCAGCGATAGTTGCAATGTCTTTCTTTGTAAGTTGTGAAGGACCAGCCGGACCAGCCGGAACTGATGGTGTTGATGGTACTGACGGAACACCAGGTGTGGCAGGAAATTTGTCGTGCTTAGAATGCCACACTCAAGCAGGTATGGATGCTATTGAAAATGAATATGCTACATCAGGACACGGATTAGCCGCTTATGTAGCTTATACTTCAGGTGCTAACAGAGCCGCTTGTGCTCAGTGTCACAATAACGAAGGGTTCTTATATTATTTATCAGCAACTCCGGGTGGAGTAGTAACTGATATTTTTAATGCTACTAAAGTTTCTTGCGAAACTTGTCATGGAAATCATGCCAGTTTGGAAGATGGCATCGAAGCACCTATAAGAACAATTGCTCCGGTTACTGCTATTGCCGATGGTACTGTAATTGATTTTGGAAACAATTCAAACCTTTGTGCTAATTGCCACCAATCAAGGGCAAGTTATGCCGCCTCTGAAGCTATTGATTCAGTAAAAGTAGGTGGTGTAATGGTTAAAGTTGAAGCTGGAAATGTTGGTATCGCAAGTAGCCGTACAGGACCACACCACGGACCACAAGCAAACATGTTAGTTGGAGTTTTGGGTTATGGTAATAGCGCTACACATGCTCACACAGCATTAGGTTGTACCTCTTGTCACATGGGTGAAAGCAATGGAACTGAAGGTGGACATACTTTCTTCCCAAGTATTGAGAACTGTAAAGGTTGCCACTCCGGTGCCACTGATTTTAATATTGATGAAGCACAATCGAATTTCGATACCCGTATGGCTGCAATTAGAGCCAAATTGGTTGAAAAGGGAATTATTGTTGATGCTACTGGTTTAGCAGTTGTTGGTCAATACCCATTAGCTGAGTTTAAAGCCTACTGGAACTGGATTTCTTTGAAAGAAGATCTTAGCCGTGGTGTTCATAATCCAACTTACATAAACACTATGTTAACAGTTGCTGAAGCTGGATTAGGTTTATAATTATTTAGAATTTAAATATTAAAAAAGCGATTACCCTTTAGGTAGTCGCTTTTTTTTTTAATGTTTACTGTTACAATCTCTTTTTAGCAGGAATGAAACATTCATTACCATGATTATTTAGATGTTCCATCTGAGCATTATGAAACAAAAATTAACAGATGAAATAATTATATTTGCATCATTATAATAGGGTATGCTCATGCGCTTAATTAAAATTTATTTTTTAATTGTAATTGTTTTTTCTTTCAAAAATACTTTTGCAGGTGTTTTTGACAGCATTTGTACTTCTTCGTTTCTCTGTGATACAAATTATACTTCGAAACCTGATTCTATTATTTTCAAGTTGTGGGATGAAACTAATAATACCTGGATTAACAATTGGAAACAAAAAATTGAGTACAACCCTGATCGATTGAAGCAAACAGAAATTAAATCGTATTGGGTTGATAGGACGTGGAAAGAATTTTCTCAGGTTGATTTTATTTATTCAAATTACACCATAATTAAACAAATTCACTCGATTTGGGACGATTATGAAGCAAATTGGCTATTACAAGATCAATATGCCTATGCTTATAATGAAAATGGCCAGATACTACAAATTACAGATAAAAAATGGCTTTACCCTGACGGTTGGGTTATGGATACTTTATATGTTAATCAGTACAATCAAGAGGGACTCCTTACTTTGGAAAATGTAAGTATTTGGTCTCCCTTTATTAATGATTGGGAAAATTATTCTGAGTTACAGTACGATTATATTTCAGGTGTAAATACCAGACAACTATTTAGTACCTGGGATTTGTTTTATTTATCATGGGTTCCAAAACGTATGGTTACAAAAGAGTATAACACAAACAAAAAATTGATAGCACAAACTCAGACCATAATGAATCCATATCAAACGGCTTGGCTGAACGATAAGAGGGGTGAATTTCAGTACTATGAAAATGGATTAATAAGGGAAGAACTTTATTGGAGTTGGAGTACTTATGACAGCTTATGGTTTAATGAGTATAAAATTAATTATTACTACGATTTTAATGGAAATTGCATAAAAAAAGAACATTTTTTGTTTGATGCCTATTATTTATCCTGGAACAAACAATATCAAACCATCAATAATTATACTAACACCAATCAATTGATTAGTTCAACATTGTATTATTGGAATTATTCTCAATGGAATCCTTTGTATCAGTTTGATTATTATTATTCGGATTACCTGTCAATTGAAACTCAGCCAACTGAAAATTTGATTCATGTATTTCCAAATCCGACCGTAAATGTGCTCTATGTTCAGTCTGAAAGGATATTGAACGGTGAATATGCAATCAGATTATTCAACTTGTCTGGAAAATTAGTTTATTCTATTCAAATCTCCGGCATTGATTCTCAGATAGAATTGCCACTTCCTTACCTTAATTCAGGGCTTTATTTACTTGAAATAAAGGTAGAAAATGTATCGGTAGTTAAAAAAGTACTGATTCAACACTAAACTGGCAGAATGGGCATACGTAAAAGGTTTTATTTTATTAAACAGTATTGCCCAGAGCATTCGAAAACATATTTTATAAAGTGCATTATATCAACTGAATAAACTAGTGTTAATGCAAATAATCAACCGGTACATTGATCCATATCAATAGATATGTTGTATTAGCTGGGTGTTCTGTTGCAATTCGATCAATGGTTAAATTATCAGTTGTAAATTTACTACCATTATCTTTAGTTCCTCATTATATTTGTGCCACGGTATATAATAGGTGAAGCCGTTTTTTTTGTTGAATACTTAAAACTTTAAATATGAAGAAGAATTTTATTTTTATGATTGCTTTTACTGTAGCAGTGTTTTCGCTGTCGTGCAGTTATTCCCCTTTGCTAGAGCCGGAGGTGATTATACCCGATGTAATTTCGTTTAGTGAGCAAATTGAACCCATTTTTAAGCAGTGTACTGGTTGTCATCCTAACTCAGGAGGTCTTGATTTAAAAGCCGGCAATGCCTATGCAAGTTTAACTGCAAGTGATAAATACATCAATTTTGAAGTTCCAGAATTGAGTTTAATTTATACCATGCCACATCCTGATGGCAGCCATCCTAAAAAATATACAGCACAAGAGGCTGCCCTGGTATTGAAATGGATTGAAGACGGCGCATTAAATAATTAATCTATAAACTTAACAACAATAAATTATGAAACGTATTCTTATAGCAATGTTGGCTTTGGTTTTTGTGTTTAATTACAGTTTTGCACAGGACGAGCAGGAGCAACCCAAAGATAAACCAGTTAGTGAGGCTTTCTCGAGCGGTTATTTAATCGATAACCAGACCACCTTTATTCAGTACCCAAAAACCCTCGAAATGTCCATACATCATAAGTTTGGAACCCTTGAAAATGGCAAAACTGATGTTTGGGGTATTTACAATTCAGCCAATATCCGTTTGGCATTGGATTATGTAATAATTGAAAACCTGCAGGTAGGTTATGGTTTAACCCGTACCGACATGGTTCACGACTTTAATGTAAAATACACCATCTTGCAACAAACCCGTAAAAACACCATTCCGGTTTCGTTGGGTGTTTATGGAAACCTGGGAATTAGCGGTGTACCCGAAGAACAATTGGGATTGGAATCGAACTTTGGCGATCGCATGTCAATGTTCGGGCAGGTTATGATAGGCCGTAAATTTAACGATCGCATTACCTTACAGGCTGCTGCCAGTTTCTCCCATTTTAATATGGCCGATACCTCAAAATTTGATTACGACCGGGTTGGATTGCACTTAGCAGGTAGAATTAAACTGACTACCCAGGGGTCATTCATCTTTAACTACGACCAGCCCCTTAAAGTGCTCCAATTGGCGAACCACGAAGAGGTTGATTTGAATCCCAACATTTCGTTTGGATGGGAAATTGCCACAGCTACTCACACTTTCCAGATTTATTGTGGTTACTCAAAGGAAATTCTGCCTCAGTACTACATGATGCGTGAACGTAAAGATTTTGCTTTCGACCAGTTTAATATTGGCTTCACCATTACCCGTATGTGGAATTTCTAATTAGAGTAAAACTCCGAAGAACTGCAATTTTTCGGAGTTTTTCTTTCACCTGTTGAATGTAAACTTTAATACCAATTAAAATGAATATAGGCGTGGTCTCAAAAGGACTTATTTTACTGGGGGTTTCGTTTTTGATGCTTACCGGTGCCAAAGGCCAGGACGAAGAGAAAAAAATGCTCGATGAATCGAGCCGCTTGTGTGCCCAATGCCACGGTAACCATTATTACACTTTTCATAACAGCTACACCGAAATGGATACCCGCAAGCGGATGAATCCTTATTTCTTTATCGACACCACAAAATACGTGGAGGCGATTCACAGCTTTTTTGCCTGTCAGGATTGCCACTCTTCGGAGTACGAAACCTATCCCCATCCCTCGGAACTCAAACTGGAACCTAAATATGGTTGTATCGACTGTCACGGAGGGGACGATACCTTTGCCAAATACCAGTTTGATGATATTGAGGTGGAAGTTGATAACAGCGTGCATAAACTGGCTCACATGGACCAGTTTAAGTGCGAAATGTGTCACGATTTGCATAGTTACAAACTTACGGCACGCAACGAGAATTCTTCTATTAAAGAAATTGTGGTTGAGAACAACCATATGTGTTTGAGTTGCCACAACAATTTAAGTAAGTACCAGATACTTACCGATCACCAAAAGCCGGAATTGCTGAAAACCCACGATTGGTTACCCAATCAGGCGCTTCACTTTTTAAGCGTACGCTGTATTGAGTGTCATACACCAACCAGCGATACCTTAATGGTTTCACACAAAATTCTGCCCAAAGAACAAGCTGTTCATCTGTGTAGCGATTGCCACTCAACCAATAGTATTTTACGTACCAAATTGTATAAATACCATGTCGAGGAATCGCGCGTCGATCAGGGCTATTACAATGCCGTAATACTTAACGAGGCTTATGTAATTGGAGCCAACCGGAACCGCTACCTGAACCTGTTAAGCCTCTTGTTTTTTGGACTGGCACTTTCGGGTATTGGAATTCATATTGTTGCACGGATAATTAAAAAGAAATAAAATGAGCAAACACGATTTATACCTTTATCCTGTGTGGTTAAGAATCTGGCACGGGATTAATGCCCTGGGAATTTTATTGCTAATTTTTACAGGCATCAGTATGCAGTACGGAAGCATTGATTATCCACTATTACCCTTTAAAACATCGGTAGTAATTCATAATGTAGCTGGTATTGTGGTTGCTATTGGGTATGTATTTTTCCTGATAGCCAACCATTTTTCGAACAACGAGCGCCAATACATTCCCAATTACAAAGGATTTTTTGACCGTATTATTACCCAGGCTAAATACTATATATTTGGGTACTTTAAAGGCGAACCCAAACCGTTCCCCATAACTAAGGAAAATAAGTTTAATCCTTTGCAGCGCATGTCGTACATTACCTTAATGTATTTGTTGGTTCCACTGGTGGTAATTACCGGACTGGGCCTTTTGTATCCTGAGGTAATTGTAAACAAAGTGTTTAATATGGGGGGTGTAATGCTAACTGCCGTGTTGCATGCCACCGTGGGTTTCTTTATCTCGCTGTTCCTGATTATTCACTTATATGTAGCATCCATCGGAAAAAATCCTTTACGGAACTACAAAAGTATTCTTAATGGATATCATGCTGCCGACGATCATTAGTTAGTCGTTCCTTACGAACTCAAATTTAAGAAAAAATAAAAATATCTTGTTTTGAGTAAAAGATATAGGTGGAGAAGTT
>PHDD01000017.1:0-78895 GCA_002840905.1 Bacteroidetes bacterium HGW-Bacteroidetes-4
CCGATGGTACTGCATTAGTGGGAGAGTAGGACGCCGCCCAACTTTAAGCCCTGTTACAGCAATGTAGCAGGGCTTTTTTGTTGATTATTTTGCTGATTATGATAAACAACCTGTTTTTTACTTGACCCATTTTAGTGAATTAAGAGCGATTAGTCAGGTTGGAGTTGATTATTTGAGTTGTAAGTTAAAAGAAAAGTCAGGCTGTTTTTAAACTAAATCTACACCATCGATAGTAAAATTGTTTCTCATATTAATAAAAGCAAATAATCAGGAGCATGAATTGTTAACTTCAGGCTAAAAGCCGCCATGCCGATGGATATTGGCATAAAACCCTGTTAGTGCAATGTGACTTGTATTTTTTGTATCAGCCATTTCTAATGATGATAAAAAGAAAACACTATAAAATGATAGGGAAGTAAATATAGAAAGATTAGGTCTGATTATCTTTCTGCGTGAAGTTTTGCAAACCTAATCAAATATGAACTGATTATTTGTCCCTTTTTGCTTTCCTCTGTGAACCTTATTTTTTATTAAATGACTCTGCTCTTTTGAAAAGGTTTTCTTATTGAAAAAAACGGATAATGAATAAAAAGAGTATCCATAGCCAAACGCTCTAACAAATATATATACCGTCGGACAATGTGAGTAGGTACTAATACTTTGTTTAAAGTATTTTTTAGTAGTAAAAACCTTTTCGATGGGATAAATAATTTATTGACTAAAGTGCTAAAGTACTATTAGTAATTGGTGTAAAACGTGTTTGTTAAACATTTATCTAACCAGAAATTTTTACTGCATTAGTTTTATAGTGTTTACAATAGATTAGCTGAAGACCTTGTCTTAATAAGGTATTCCCAGGAATTGTTTATTGTTATTATCTTAATTAAACTTTATGGCTTTAGCCGGGCTGATTTTGGTAATCAGGTATGAAGGAAATATCATCATGGAAACTGTAATAATTAATGTTCCCAGGTTTAAATATAAGATATGAATCCATTGTAGGTTAATAGGAACCTGATCGATATAATAAGTTGATTCATCGAGTGGAATAAATCCAAAATATTGTTGCAAAAGGCATAATGCAATTCCAATAAGGTTACCCCACAACAAACCTTTACTGATTAAAAAACCCGATTGATAAAGAAATATTTTTCGTATATTCCAATTATTGTAACCCAAACCCTTTAGCACTCCAATCATATTTGTGCGTTCCAAAATTAAAATCAATAAACCCGAAATCATATTAAATCCGGCTACCAAAACCATCAAGGCAAGAATTATCCAAACATTAATATCCTGAAGGCTAAGCCAGTCAAATATTTGCGGATATCGTTGTTTAATATGAGTAATTTTAAGTTTGTTTCCATCGTCGGTGAAATGGTATCCGGCAACATCGTAAACACTGTCGGTAAGGGCTTCCAACTGGTTGTAGTCGGCAATTTGAATTTCGTAACCACTAATCTGTTCATTTGTCCAGTTATTGAGCTTTTGTAAGTGTCGCATGTCCACAATGGCAAATGCTTTATCAAAATCTTCAATACTTGTTTTATAGATGCCGCTGACAGTGAACTGGCGCATGCGTGGTGGATCCTGCACAAAATAAACCGTGAGTTTGTCTCCAACAGTAAGCATCAATAATTTAGCAATATATTCCGATATAAGTATTTCATTCGATTTTATGGAATCCTCCATCGTAAAAATCTTACCTTCAACCAGGCTTCGTTCAAAAAACGACCAATCGAAACCGGTTTCTATTCCTTTAAGCACAATAGCCTGTATATTCTCGTTGGTTTTTATTATGCCCGATTTGGTAACATATACCTGGGTATGGGTAATGCCTTCAATTTGTTGTAGCAGAGCATTCGAAACCTGGTTTCTGTTTATGGGAGCGGTTTCGAAAGAATTGTTTGAGTCAAAATTTGTTATCTGAATGTGTGATCCAAAGCCAATTACTTTACTTCGAACCTCATTTTTAAATCCGGTAACTATGGCTACACTTAAAATCATTACAGCCAGTCCTAATGAGATGCCAAAGACAGCAATATTTACAATGGGACCCGAAACCTGCTTTTTTGCCTTTCCGGTTTCTGTAATTTTTTTCGCTATAAAAAGTTCTGCATTCAAGATGGTCTGTTTTTCAGGAAGCAAATGTACAAATTCTAACGTCAAAAATATAACTGCTAAAATTATTGGCTGATGCAAAATTCAAACAAGCTGTTTAATTGTTAATAAAACAATGGAATTGATTGAAGCAAATTACTCCGGTGCTAAATTTATTTATATATATTGTGCACCTATTTATAAGCGCTAAAGCATGCTAAACGAAAGTTACAGAGAAAAAGGATTACGCCAGCAACTGGTAAATGAAATAAAAAAGAAAGGAATAACCGATTTGCGGATAATTGATGCCATAGGTAAAATTCCACGACACCTGTTTATGGATAGTGCTTTTGTAAATTTTGCCTATGTAGATAAAGCGTTTCCGATTGGTAGCGGACAAACCATTTCTCAACCTTATACGGTAGCTTTTCAAACCGAATTACTCGATATAAAAAAAGGGGATAAAGTATTGGAAATTGGAACCGGTTCAGGCTACCAAACAGCTGTATTAATGGAGCTTGGAGCCAAGGTTTTCACCATAGAGCGTCAACGTGAATTGTTTTTAAAAGCGCAGCGCTTTTTACCCAAACTGGGCTATAATCCTCAATTTTTTTATGGCGACGGCTATTTGGGAAAACCCACTTATGGACCTTTCGATAAAATTCTTATAACAGCCGGTGCACCTGAAGTTCCGCCAGTTTTACTGGAACAATTGACCATTGGAGGATACATGGTGATACCTTTTGGCATAACCGAACAAACCATGCTGCGTATTACCAAAACATCGGAAAGTGAATATAACGAAGAGCAATTTGGAACTTTTTGTTTTGTACCTCTGCTTAAAGGCACAGCCAACGACTGAGTTTCAATAATTGCTTTTATCCCGAATTCTGTTATTTATTTTATTTGTTTATCCCCGCGATCGCACTATGCTGCTTAACATTTAGTAAAGCTATTCTACAACATAGTGCAAACGTTTTCAAAAATTAAACAGAACATTACTTTTGGCACAGAAAGAATTAATAAAAAAATAAGTTCAGGCACAATTTTAGACCAATAATAAATACAGCTGATTCCCACAGTTGTATTTCACGTGCATAATGTTGATTTTTGAGTAAAAAAAACCGCTCCTGAGTTCAGGGCGGTTTTTTTTGTGCTTTACTTTGAATATTAATTTCCTTCGTTGCAAAGAAACCTGATGCGTATCAAGCGAATATCTTCTTCCGAATACTCTTCCTCACCAAGTTCTTTCAACGCTTCTTCAATCGATTCACTTTCAGCTTCTTCTTTAAAGTATTCATAAATTTCATCCTGATGATCCTCGTCAAGCACTTCGTTAATGTAATAATCAATGTTTATTTTGGTTCCTGAAAAAACAATGGCTTCAATTTCTTTAAGCAAATCGTTCATTTCAATGCCTTTTGAGTTGGCGATAGTGTCGAGTGGAATTTTTCTATCGATACTTTGAATTATGTAGACTTTAAGTCCTGATTTATTCACAACCGACTTTACCACCATATCGATTGGTCGTTCAATTTCATTCTCATCAACATACGATTTTATAAGGTTACAGAACTCTTTTCCATACCGATGAGCTTTTCCGGCACCTACACCAGTCATGTTTTGCATTTCTTCGATGGATATGGGATAGTGAATTGCCATGTCCTCAAGCGAAGGATCCTGAAAAATAACAAAGGGCGGTAGGCCTTTTTCTTTAGCTATACGTTTACGTAAATCCTTTAACATGCTAAACAAGGTTGGATCGGCAGAACCTCCTCCACCCTGAGGTTTGGTCAATTCTTCTTCTTCCTTATCGTAGTCGTGATCTTGAACCAAAAGAAATGACTCCGGATTTTTTATATATTCATGACCTTTCTCTGAAACCTTAAGCAAACCATAGTTTTCAATGTCTTTGGTTAGTAAACGAGCTATCAGGGCTTGACGTATAGCTCCATTCCAAAATTTTACATCTTTATCTTTCCCAATTCCAAACACATCGATGTGGTGATGTTTGTATGATTTTACACCGTAACTGGCAATTCCGCTCAGAATACTTGCCACATGGTCGGCTTTAAAATACTCTTTAACGGCCAAAACTACTTTAAGTACTTTTAAAATATCATCTTTGCCTTCAAATTGTTCTTTCGGATTCAAACAGTTGTCGCAGTTTTCACAATTATCAACCGTATATTCCTCTCCAAAATAATGCAACAGGTGTTTGCGACGGCAAAGAGCCGATTCGGCATACGATACGGTCTCAAGCAATAAATGGCGACCAATTTCCTGCTCGGCCACCGGTTTCCCCTGCATAAACTTTTCAAGTTTTTGAATGTCTTTATACGAGTAAAAAGAAATACACCGCCCTTCACCGCCATCGCGGCCAGCACGGCCGGTTTCCTGATAATACCCTTCCAGACTTTTAGGCACATCGTAATGGATTACGTAGCGTACATCGGGTTTATCGATTCCCATTCCAAAAGCAATGGTAGCCACAATAACATCTACATCTTCCATCAGAAATTTGTCTTGGTTTCCAGAGCGGGTCGAAGAATCCATTCCGGCATGATAAGCCAATGCTTTAATACCATTAACCTGTAATGTTTCGGCCAGTTCCTCAACCTTTTTCCGGCTCAAACAATAGATGATCCCTGATTTTCCGGTATTGTTCTTAACTATTTTAATAATTTCTTTGGTAGCATTTGCTTTTGGCCTTACCTCGTAATATAGGTTAGGTCGGTTGAACGATGACTTAAAAACATCGGCTTGCAACATGCCCAGGTTTTTTTGAATGTCGTGCTGAACTTTGGGTGTAGCGGTAGCAGTAAGGGCAATTATGGGGGCCTTACCAATTTCCTCAACAATGGGGCGAATGCGCCGGTATTCCGGCCTGAAATCATGCCCCCATTCTGAAATACAATGTGCCTCATCAATAGCATAAAACGAAACGTTTATCTGCTGAAGGAAACGCGTGTTTTCTTCTTTGGTAAGCGATTCGGGAGCTACATACAGCATTTTGGTTTTTCCGTCTAAAATATCGGTTTTAACCCGCTGAATTTCCCCTTTTGATAGCGATGAATTCAAAAAGTGTGCTACGCCGTCTTCTTCACTAAAGCCACGCATGGCATCTACCTGGTTTTTCATTAATGCAATCAGGGGCGAAACAATAATAGCCGTTCCTTCTTTTATTAAAGCTGGCAATTGGTAACACAGCGATTTTCCTCCGCCGGTTGGCATTAATACAAAAGTATCGCGTTCTGCCAACAAATTTTTGATGATTTCTTCCTGATTGCCTTTAAAGGTATCAAACCCGAAATGTTTCTTTAAATATCCAGTCAATTCCATTTTTCAACACTTTCCGTCCATAAAAAAATTGGAGCGCAAATTTAACACATGGTTAGTTTGCTTCCTCTAAAAATAATAAAAAAAAAGCACTTTCGAACATGCTTCTTTTTTTTGTGTGATGAAATTAGTACGTAACTTTGCCCCGATTTGTTATTTTAGCTTCTTGTTTTTATCGAAAGCCTTGCAATATAAGCCTCATAAGTATTTGGCATTTTATCTTTCAGTAAAAATATAACTGGTTTTTATTCAATAAATAATTAATTAGATCATGAAATCCCCACAAAGCATCATCGAAAATGGAAAAAAAGTTGTGCTCCACGAAGCTGAAGCAATTAGAAACATGGTTCAATACATTGACGATGATTTTGCCCGCTGTGTTTCGCTAATTTACGAAAGCAAAGGAAGGGTAATTATTACAGGAATTGGCAAAAGCGCTAATATTTCGCAAAAAATTGTGGCTACCCTAAACAGTACGGGTACGCCGGCTGTTTTTATGCATGCTGCCGATGCCATACATGGCGATTTGGGGATTGTTCAGAAAAACGACGTGGTTATTTGCATTTCGCGCAGTGGCGATACACCTGAAATTAAGGTATTAATTCCCCTGCTCAAAACAATGGGAAACAAGTTGATTGCCATGGTGTCGAACCGAAATTCCATTTTAGCCCAGCAGGCCGATTATATTTTATATGCTCATATTGAAAAAGAAGCCTGCCCGAACAATCTGGCTCCCACTTCAAGCACTACAGCACAGTTGGTTATGGGCGATGCCTTGGCCATCGCCTTATTGGAGTATAGAGAATTTTCATCGGACGATTTTGCACGTTATCATCCGGGAGGAACTTTAGGTAAAAAACTTTACTTGCGAGTAAGCGATTTGTATGTGGTAAACGAAAAACCCATGATAAGCGAAAATGCCAGTATTGACGAAGTTATATTGGAAATGACAACTAAAAGACTGGGAGCTACCGCTGTTTTAGATGCAAACAACAGGCTTTGTGGAATAATTACCGATGGTGACTTGCGACGAATGTTAGTCTCAAAAAAGCCGGTTAATGAGCTTCGGGCAAGGGATATTATGGGACATACACCACGCACAATCCATAAAGATGAGTTGGCTGTTAAAGCATTTCAATTAATGGAACAGTGTAGCATTACCCAACTCATTGTGGTTGACAACAACGGTTATGCTGGAATGATTCACGTTCACGACATCTTGAAAGAAGGCATTGTATAAAAACTATGTTTTTTTGGTTATTAACATTGTTGGGTTAATAACAAATTACGTTTGATAGTTTTTGGTTTTATAAATCCATTAGTTTTGCATAAAACAATTAAATTCATGCTTAAAACAGGAATTGTAGGACACCAAAACAGTCAATTTTATTTCAAGAATTTTTCATCGCAGGCCAATTACAAAATGGTGGGTATTTTTGACCCAAGTTTTCAGTTCGAAATTCCATCAACTTTTCCAAAAAAACTAATTTTTTCAAGTTTCGGTGAGCTATTGAATCAATCGGATGTGTTGATTTTTGCATCGGCTGAAAATACCTATTACCCTTTAATAGAACTGGCCGTTAAACAGGGCAAACTTGTTTTTCTTCATAGCACTTATTATTTTAGTATTGATGAACTCTCGCACCTGATTAAATTAAAAGAAGAAGCTGGTGGTATGGTCGAAGTTTATCATCCCTATCTTTGGCACGATGCATTTATAGAATACGGAAAACTAAGTAAAACGCCACTTCTGGTTGAGAGTTCCCAGTCGGGATTAGAAAGAAAAGATTTAATACCAGCGATCCGAAATCAGGTAAACGCAATTTTAACCAGGTACTCAAGCAATATAAAGCGGGTAACAGCAAATATTATTTCGTCGTTTTCTGAAGTCCCCGACATTATTATTTTAAGACTCGATTTTAATAATGGAAGTATTGTAAATATAATGGTTAACTCCATTGAGAAAGAAATGCACCATACGATGAAATTTTTTGAATACAATTCGCACTACGTTATTGATATTATTCAGAACCAGCTTATATGTTCTGATTCAGTAAATGATTTTAAAACCTTACTGAGCAAAAAAAATAACACAGCGGATTCCATGCTACAAAAACAATCTTACAATTTTTACTACAACATAATGAACCACCTTCCTCCTCAAAATAGCATTGAAAATGAATACAATACCTGCAAGGTGATGGAGAAAGTAAAAGAAAAAATGCGCATTTCCATTAACATCTTCTAACGGTTTTCTTTTTTTTGCTTCTTTGCCGCAATATTCGAAAATAGCCATCGTTTATTTATTAGTTCTTGCTTTGTTAAAACTGAGGCGTTTTTAAGTTTGTTCTTAAACACGCTTAAGTTATCAATCAAAGAGAACCCAGTCATCAGAATTGACTGTTTTATTTTACAAAGTAAACAGAACATAATTCATATAATACGAGCTGAATTCATTACACTGGTATGGAAAAAAAATACCCTCGTTTACAAATAGCCAAGTACGTTGCTGCTGATTATTTTTCGGCAATGGTGTCGTGGATTTTGTTTTATACCTTTCGGAAAAAAATAATTGTAGCACCATTATATGATAGTGTAGGCCAGGATTTGAACGATCCTACGCTAATTATGGGCATTGTTATTATTCCCTTGTTTTGGTTACTTATTTATTACCTTTCGGGCGAATACCACAACATCTACAAAAAATCGCGGCTTCAGGAACTCGGACGAACTATTTTTATTACAACGCTGGGAGTTATTATCATCTTCTTTATATTAATACTCGACGATACCATTATCTCATACAAAAATTATTACCAATCGTTTCTGTTTCTTTGGGGAGTGCATTTTTCCCTTACCTATCTTCCCAGGCTTATATTTACAACCCGAACCATTCATAAACTCCACAATCATATAATTGGATTTCCCACATTGATTATTGGAAGCGATGAGCAGGCGCTGCAACTTTATAACGATCTGCAAAAGAAACCCAAATCAGCAGGAAACCAAATTGTTGGCTTTGTTACCATAAATGGTGGACCCAAAACTCCCTTAAGCAATCACATTCCGCATCTTGGAAATCTCAACAACTTGATAGAGACCATTAACAATCAAAAAATTGAAGAAGTGATTATAGCTATAGAACCTTCGGAACGGGAAAAAATCCAGCAGATTTTAACCAAAACCAAAGCTACCAATGTGATGATAAAAGCTATTCCCGACCTGCTCAATATTCTATCAGGATCGGTTAAAATGTCTTCACTCTTTGGAGTTCCCTTAATTGAACTTTCGCACGAGTTGATGCCTGCCTGGCAGGAGAATGTTAAACGAGTTATGGATGTAGTATTATCGTCAGTTGCTTTGGTGGTATTAAGTCCCTTCCTTTTAGTCTTGGCTATTGGCGTAAAACTTAGTTCAAAAGGTCCGGTTATATATTCTCATGAACGTGTTGGACGATTTGGCAAGCTTTTCAATATATACAAATTCAGGTCGATGTATACCGATGCTGAAATAAACGGACCGGCACTCAGTAGTAAAAACGATCCCAGAGTTACTCCATTCGGTCGGATGATGCGAAAAATGCGATTCGACGAATTACCGCAATTTTATAATGTATTGAAGGGAGATATGTCCATTGTTGGGCCGCGTCCCGAACGCCAGTACTACATTCAACAAATTGTAGATAAAGCACCTTATTATTTATTACTTTTTAAAGTTCGTCCCGGAATTACCTCGTGGGGGCAGGTGAAGTTTGGCTATGCCGAAAATGTGGAAGAAATGATTGAACGTCTAAACTACGATATCATCTACCTTGAGAACATGTCAATTTATATCGATTTAAAAATTATGATTTACACCATAAAAACCATCATGGAAGCAAGTGGAAAATAAGGAAAACACGGCTTCATCCTTACAAAAAAAAGCAACACTGATTTTAATCATCTGACAATAGTATTCCAGCGATTCTATAAATTTTATCTTTGGCATCGATTTTTACTCAAAATAGACCAACTATGCAACAAAGTTTAAAATTTGTCACTCCCCAGGAGGCTGTCAAAATTATTAAATCGCACGACAGAATTCACATCCACAGCGTAGCCTGCGCACCACAAAAACTTATTGAAGCCATGTGTGAACGTGGGCGAAATAATGAATTCAAAAACGTAAGAATCCAGCATCTACATACCGAAGGTCCGGCACCTTATGCGTCGGCTGAATTTGAAGGTGTTTTTCAGTTGGAAAGTTTTTTTGTGGGCCACAATGTGCGTAAAGAAACCCAGGCCGGATATGCCGATTACATTCCTGTATTTTTACACGAAACGCAACGCTTAATCCGCGAAGGATACACCAAAGTAGATGTTGCCATGGTACAGGTTTCACCTCCCGATAAACACGGCTATGTTTCGCTGGGTACTTCGGTCGATGCCACGTTGGCGGCAGTTCAAACGGCAAATACGGTAATTGGTGTTATAAACCCAAATATGCCCCGTGCTTTTGGCGATGCCATGATAAAAGCTTCGTGTATCGATATTTTCTGTTACGACGAAACACCTTTAATAGAGGCTCATTTTACCGAACCTACCGAAATTGAAGCGGCCATAGGCCGCAATGTAGCCGAACTAATTGACGATGGCGCAACGCTCCAAATGGGAATTGGAGCTATTCCAAATGCCGTATTATCGCAATTAACAAATCATAAAAACCTGGGCATCCATACCGAAATGTTTGCTGACGGAATTTTACCTCTGGTGGAAAAAGGCGTGGTAAACGGGGCTATGAAAGGGATTGACCGTGGAAAAATGGTTTCCACTTTTTTAATGGGAAGCAAAAAACTGTACGATTTTGTCGATGATAATCCCGGAGTAGTGATGAAAGATGTAGGTTACACCAACGACATTACCATGATTGGACGTAATCCCAAAGTAACCGCAATTAATTCAGCCATTCAGGTCGATCTTACCGGACAGGTTTGTTCCGATTCTATTGGTACCAAACATTATTCAGGCGTTGGCGGACAAATTGATTTCATCCGAGGTGCATCTATGAGTCCTGGTGGAAAACCCATTATTGCCATGCCGTCAGTAACCCAAAAGGGCGACAGTAAAATTGCACCCACCTTACATTTAGGTGCAGGAGTTGTA
Organism: Bacteroidetes bacterium HGW-Bacteroidetes-4; assembly: GCA_002840905.1. Taxonomy (GTDB): domain Bacteria; phylum Bacteroidota; class Bacteroidia; order Bacteroidales; family SZUA-534; genus GWE2-40-63. The sequence continues at coordinate 10,581 of PHDD01000017.1, forward strand.
ACTACCCGCTCAAACATGCATTGGCTGGTAACTGAATTTGGTTCAGTAAACTTGTACGGTAAACCGCTTCAAGAACGCGCTCGATTAATTATTAGCATTGCTCATCCCGATCACCAGGAGGCGCTTGATAAAGCAGCCTTTGAAAGATTTGGCCCTCATTATCATTTCGTTTCAAAATAACAAACAATAGATAAGGATCCAGGGTTTACTATAGATTAATGTAACCTTTGGCTCCTTTGGTCATATTTTGGTTATGTTTAGGAAACATAATATAAGCCTGTGCGTACATGCTCATATTAAAAAAAAATCTATCTTTAAAGAAATTCTTACGCGATGAAGGCCAGTATTAAATTTATAGTACCTATAATTATTCTACTTGCAACTCCTGTTGTTATTGGTTTTTTTCAACCTGTTGAGCGGATGGTAACCGCTACCTCGATGATAGACAAATTGTATTTTTTTATAATGGCCGATGTTACCAATCACTGGGAAGAACCCGCCTGGCGACACGATTTGGATACGGTTATACAACAACGGGTGGTTGATGGGCAAGATGCCTGGATGGAATATTATACCAACGGGGACAGCATTATGTTGATAACCCAAAAAATTACAGAAACCGATTATATTCGGATAATTTTTAAGGAAAACACCCCACAACTGATGCGTGTTATTACCCTTGCTGATTATAAGGGAAAAACCGCCATACGCATCTCAGAAGAAACCTACGAAAAAAATCCCATTACGCGATTTATAAATCTGTTTAACGATCCGGTAGAAAAACGCATTAAAAACTACCTGAACGATTTGAAAGAAAAAAATAAACCAGATGAAAACAGTTCTGATGAAGAAACCAACTGGTAGCTTCTAAGGAAAACAGCATAAAAATAAAAACCGGGTAATTACGACCCGGTTTTTATTTTTATATATCACACTAGTTAAGCTTATTCCATCAACCAGGTATCGAGCCAGCCTTTAAATTCGCGTTGCCACAAAATACCATTTTGAGGTTTTACTACCCAATGGGTTTCTGAAGGGAAAAACAACATCTTACTTGGAATGCCCATCAATTGTGCCGAATTAAATGCAGCCATTCCTTGAGTGTAAGGAATCCGGTAATCGTGTTCCCCCTGAATAAACATAATGGGAGTATCCCAGTTATGAACAAAATTATGGGGCGAACCGGCATACGATTTCATAGCAACATTATTTTCGGTTTCCCAGGGGGCCCCGCCTTTTTCCCAATTATCAAAAAACATTTCGTCGGTTGTCATGTATTCCATTTCGGAATTAAAAACCCCGCAATGCGAGATGAATGCTTTAAAACGCCCTTTGTGATTGCCGGCTAACCAGTTTACCGAAAAAGCCCCATAACTGGCTCCAATAGCTCCCAGGCGGTTTTCGTCGATAAACGGCTCAGTTTTAAATGCATCTATAGCACTAAGCAAATCGTTCATGGCTTGTCCGCTGTTGTCTTTACTAATTTGGTCAGTCCATTCCTGGCCCATGGTTAAAACACCCCTGCGGTTTGGTGCAATTACTACATAGCCATTCGATGCCATCTGACTGAAATTCCATCGGTAACTCCAGAACTGGCTTAAAGGCGACTGGGGCCCTCCTTCACAATAGAGTAAAGCCGGATATTTTTTCGAAGCATCAAAATGTGGCGGTAAAATTATCCATACCAGCATGTCTTTATTATCTGTGGTTTTTATCCATCGTTTTTCAACGGTTGGCATGGTTAACTGATCCAACAAATGTTTGTTCTCAAACGATATTTCCTTTGCTTCACCCGAAGTAGCATTTACTGAATAAATTTCAGCAGGTTTAGTCATACTTACGCGTTCTGCAATTAGTTTATCACCGACAACTGCCACAGAGTGGTAGTCGTGATCACCTTCGGTAATGGCTTGTATTTGCCCGGAGGCCATATTCATTGTAAAAATCTGAAAAGTAGCCTGCACTCCGGCAACAAAGTAAAGATTAGCTCCATCATTGGCCCATGAAAACCCCGATGGACTATAGTCGAAGTTTTTGGTTAAATATTGTTTTTCATTGGTTTCCAGATTAAGCATAAATAATCGGTCTTTGTCGGCTTCAAACCCGGCTCGCTCCATGCTAAGCCAAAACATTTTTTTTCCGTCGGGCGAGAAAAATGGTGTCCGATCGTAACCTGGCATCCCTTCAGTAAGGTTTTGTGTTTTTTTTGATGCCAGATTGTATATATAAATATCAGAATTGGTGCTTAAGGAGTATGCTTTGCCTTTTAATTTTTTACAGGTGTAAGCTATCGACTTTCCATCGGGAGCCCAGCTAATTTCTTCAATTCCGCCAAAAGGCATTAAGGGTGTGTCAAAAGGTTCGCCAGGCATAATGTCGATAGGTGAAAGTAAGTTCAACCCATCGAATGAAGCCACAAAAATATGGCTGTAAAAACCATCTTCCCAGGAATCCCAATGGCGATACATTAAATCGTCAATTATTCGACCGTCGGCTTTGGGTAAATCGGGATAAATATCTACAGTAGCCTTATCAATTTTCACATCCTGGGTAAACAATACTTTTTTTCCCAGCGGTGAAATAATAAAGTTGGTAATGTCGCCTGGTGCATCTGATAATTGATGTTTGTTGCTTCCATCAACTTGCATGGTCCAAAGTTGCATGGTTCCCGAAGAAGCCGATAAATACCAGATTTGTTTTCCGTTGGGATGCCAAACCGCATTGTATTCGCTATAAGGTGTTTGGGTGATTTGTTTTTTGTTTGTACCATCGGTATTCATAACAAAAAGTTCCCGGTTGCTTTTGTTTTGTTCCACACTAAAGTAAGTTACACCATAAAGAATTTTTTCTCCATCGGGCGAAACCTGAACATCGCTTATGCGGCCAAACGCCCAAAGTATTTCCGGACTCATTATATCAGAAGTAAGGTTTACTGATGCTTTTTTTATCAACGGGGCATCGAGTTTCATGGGTTGTTCAAACTGGCATGCTGCCAGCAAAACGATTAATGCACTAATTATTCCAAAGCTTTTCATAGTTTTTTATTTAGTATGATTATTTCTCAATTAGAAAGGTTTTTAAAACTGAAAGGATTAAAGGTACAAACATGCATTCGTTTCCCAAAATTTTAATTGGTTCAAACAGGGCAAATAAAAAAAAGCCGTCTGAACCCTCAGACGGCTTTCTTATAAAATCCGGCTATAAATTATTTTAGTTTATGTTTAGCCAAAAAATCGGTTAACAAACCATCGAGATTAGGTTCGCCAATCTCTTGTAAATCGTAATAAACACGTGTATTGGGTTTGTTAATTTTAACTATGCGGTTCAAGTCGATGGGAGTTCCAATAATTACTGAATCGCAATCGGTATTGTTGATGGTTTTTTCCAGGTCGCGCAATTGTTCTTCTCCATAACCCATGGCTGGGAGTAAAGTTCCAATATTTGGATAAATACGGAAAGTTTCGGCCAGTTTTCCAACAGCAAAAGGTCGTGGGTCAATCAATTCAGCAGCACCAAATTTTCGTGCAGCAATAATTCCTGCGCCCAGTTTCATCTCGCCGTGGGTTAAGGTGGGTCCATCTTCGACCACCAACACCCGTTTACCTCGAATGAGTTCCGGGTTGTCAACTTTTATGGGCGATGCTCCGTCGATAACTATTGCTTTAGGATTTACCTTTGCAATACTTTCACGCACTATCTGAATTCCTTCGGGCGATGCCGAATCCATTTTGTTAATAACAATGGCATCGGCAATTCTCATATTTACTTCGCCGGGATAATAAGACAGTTCATGACCAGGACGATGCGGATCGGCAACTGTAATGGTTAAATCAGAAACATAAAATGGAAAATCGTTATTTCCACCATCCCATAAAATAACATCACATCCATCGGGATCTTTTTCAGCTGCGCGAACAATAGCTTCGTAATCAACACCAGCATAAATTACATTTCCGCGTACAACATGAGGTTCATATTCCTCCATTTCTTCCACAGTACATTTGTGTTTGGCTAAATCATCAACTTTGGCAAAACGTTGCACTTTTTGAGCGTTCAAATCGCCGTAAGGCATCGGGTGGCGAATGGCAACAACTTTTAGGCCTTTAGCCATAAGGTATTCAATAACTTTGCGCGAAGTTTGACTTTTTCCGCATCCGGTGCGGGTAGCCACAACTGCAATTACCGGTTTAGTACTTTTTACCTGAGTTTGACCAGGACCAAGCAAACCAAAATTGGCACCTGCAGCATTAACAATGGAACTGATTTCCATTACTCTTTGATAAGGAACATCGCTGTATGAAAATATACAGGTGTGAACATTGAGTTCTTTAATGAGTCGGGGTAAATCCTGCTCTGCGTAAATAGGAATACCGGAGGGATATAATTTTCCGGCTAATTCAGTCGGATATTTACGACCATCAATATCGGGAATTTGAGCCGCGGTAAAAGCAACGACGTTGTACGATTCGTTATCGCGGTAATAGGTGTTAAAATTGTGAAAATCGCGGCCAGCCGCGCCAATAATAATGACATTCTTTTTCGACATAAGTCCTCCGTTTTATATTTTTATTGATATTAAAGTGATTGTTTCGAACAAATTTAGTTTTTTTGCAGCCATCTTTAAAGAGCAATAAATATGTTAAGCAAAATATATTTACCTGTTATTATTCAGTTTAAAGCGGGTATTTTAAAACATCCTTTCGGTTTTATTGTATTAAATGCAATGTACCTATAAGAAATTGCATGAATGTTTTAGCTCATTTGTATCTGTCCCGAACCATCGATGAATCGATGTTGGGAAACTTTATGGGAGATTTTGTTAAAGGGAACCAGTTAAATCTTTATCCGGAATCTATCAGGCAAGGTATTATTTTGCATCGTCAGATTGATAGTATTACTGATAGACACGACAGTCATAAACAAAGTCGGGATCGCTTTCGCGAAAAGTACCGATTGCATTCTGGTATTGTAGTCGATATAATTTACGATCATTTTTTGGCCAGGCATTGGGAAACCTATCATCACGAAACGCTCCATGACTTTGCACAACAGGTTTATGCTTATATAAAACAAAACGACAGCCGTTTGCCGGAACGGCTTAAGGAAATGGCTGGTTTTATGATTCGGAACAACTGGTTAGAGCTTTATGCAACAAGCAAAGGAATTGAGTGGGTTCTTTCCGGTATGGCACACAGAACTTCAGTTCCCAATGAAGTTGCTTTTGCCATGGCGGTTCTGAAAAAGGATTACAAACAATTAAACAATGAATTTGAAATGGTGTTTACTACTTTGAATGATTCACTTAGAAATGTATCATTTCATACGGTGGTTGAGTCAAATTTTGATATTCAGACCTGACAGATTCAACAAATAAGCACAGATTGTTTTTTTTTTAACAAAAACATTTTAGCTTTGTAAAATCGTAAAAAAAGTAAATTATTAACGATAAATCAACTAATTAGGCAATTATGAAAAATTTAAATGTTAAAATTTTAGCATCTTTTGCATTTGCAGCGCTCCTTTTATCAAGTTGTGGAGGGTTGAATAAAATGGTAAAAATGGCCGCTCAAGTAAAGTACGAGGTTACCCCTAAAGTACTTGAAATGCATGGCGACAGCGTTGAAGCTACACTTAAAGTTACCTTTCCGGTAAAGTATTTCCAAAAGGATGCCATCCTTGAAATTACTCCAGTATTAAAATACGATGGTGGAGAACAAGCTTTTAAGAGCCTTGTATTACAAGGTGAAGAAGCTCAGGCTAACAATCAGGTTGTATCGTACACCAGCGGTGGAACTTATTCCGTTACTTCAAAAATAGCTTTTGTTGAAGGAATGCGTCAGGCTACATTGGTTGGCCGTGTAAAAGCTACCGTTGGAAAAGATTCAGGGGAACTGCCTGAGGTTAAATTGGCTGATGGAACTATGGCTACTGCATTATTACTCGAAGCTGATGCCTTGCCTATTGCTGCCGACGACAAATTTGTTCGAGTAACTACCGAATCAAAAGAGGCGACCATTCACTTTGTAATTAACCAGGCTACTATCCGTGGCCAAGAGCTTAAAAAAGAAGAAATAAAAGCCTTACAGGATTTTGTTGCTGCTTCAGCTTCAAAAGAAAATGTAGAATTTAAAGGGGTTGAAATTTCAGCTTATGCTTCTCCTGACGGACCAGAAAAATTAAACACCAAACTTTCTGAAAATCGTATGAAAAATTCAGAAAGCTATTTTGCCCGCGAATTGAAGAAATCAAAAGTAGCTGGAATGGAAGAAGAATCTTTCATGCTTTCAAAAGCAACTCCTGAAGATTGGGACGGTTTCAAAAAACTAATGCAAGAATCTGACATTCAAGATAAAGAACTTATTCTTCGTGTACTATCAATGTATTCTGACCCAGTAGTTCGGGAAAAAGAAATTAAAAACATTGCAGCTGCTTATGAAGTAATTGCTGAAAAAATTCTTCCACAACTGCGCCGTTCTAAACTAATTGTGAACATTGCCATTGTTGGTTACTCTGATGAAGAATTAAAAGAGTTAGCTGTTTCGAACCCCGATCAACTAAAAGTAGAAGAGTTGATGTATGCTGCCAGCTTAGTTAGCGATCTAAATACAAAATTAGGCATCTACCAAAAAGTAGCCAGCAATTTTGCTGACGATTGGAGAGGCCACAACAACGTAGGTTACATTTACCTAAAACAGGGTAAAGTTGCCGAAGCAAAAGCTGCTTTGGGAGAAGCTAAAAAATTAGATGCAAACAACACAAAAGTTTTAAACAATTTAGGTGTAGTTGCTTATATGGAAGGTGATGTTAAAGCCGCTAAAGAGTATTATGATGCTGCTGCCGGTGCTGGAAACCAGGTTGGTTACAACCAGGCGTTGATTGCAGCTAAACAGGGAGCTTATGAAAACGCCCTTAATTTATTTGTAAGTAGCAAGTACAATACCTTTAACTTTGCGTTAGTTAAAATGTTGAACTATTCAGTTACTAAAAATGCCGATACTTACGATGCTGCTCTTGGAATACTTGCAAAAGTTGAGAATCAGGATGCTGCTAATGTTTCGTATTTAAAAGCAATTATTGGTGCCCGCAAACAAGACACTGATCTTTTGTTTAACAACTTAAGAACTGCTATTGAAAAAGATGCATCGTTTAAAGCTTATGCAGCAAAAGACATTGAATTTGCTCAATATGCCAACGATGGTACTTACAAAAGCATTGTTGAATAAGTAAAAGATAAAATATATTTTAAAAAGAGAGGCTCACCAACTGGTGAGCCTCTCTTTTTTGTTACTATAAAAACGTTCAGTTATAAACGGAGTTTTCGGAAAAAGTCCCACAATACAATGCCAGCACTTACCGATATATTAAATGAATGTTTTGTGCCGAACTGCGGAATCTCAATACTTCCATGGCACAAGTTTACTACTTTCTGTGACACTCCTTTTACCTCGTGGCCAAAAACAAGTGCGTACTTTTCATTTCGATTCGGAACAAATTGTTCCAGACTAATACTGCCTTCAACCTGCTCAATGGCAAAAACAGTATAATTTGCTTCTTTTAACTTCTCAACTGCATCGCTGGTGTGTTCAAAATATTCCCAATGTACCGATTCTGTTGCGCCCAAAGCAGTTTTATGAATGTCTTTATTGGGCGGCGTAGCAGTAATTCCACACAAGTAAACGGCTTCAATACAAAAACCATCACCAGTTCTAAAAACCGAACCAATGTTATTTAAACTTCTGACATTATCGAGTACAACAACAATTGGTGCTTTTTCGGTTTGCTTAAATTCATCAATAGAAATGCGTCCAAGTTCTTCGTTTAAACGTTTTCTCATGCTTAAAAAGAATATAATTACCAGTTTACTTTTTTCCGACGCACCGGCATCGACATACAACGGGCACCACCACCACCTCGAGCCAATTCAGAACCATCAATAGTTAAAACGTATTTTTGGTAGCTTTCAAGGCTTACTTTTTTGTTTATCACATCGCGTGCGCGGATAATCTCGAAACCATGCTTATTCATTTCATCCATGGTGTAAACATTTCGCTCGTAACCAATTACTTTACCTGGCCCAAGAGCAAAGAAATTAGCACCACTGTGCCATTGTTCGCGTTCCTGAGTCCAGGGATCGGCTTGTCCGCCACAATATACCGGCTCCACATCGATGCCCAGGCTTTTTAAGCAAACCAATAAATTTGAAACAGTATTTATTTTTACTCTGTCGCCAAGCAACTGAATATGTACGGTTTGGTATTTGTTTGGCTGCAAAATTACGGGTTCAAACACCATGCATTTGTGGGTGTCTAAAAAAGTGAAAACCATATCGAGGTGAATAAACGATTCGGGCGATTCGGGTAATTCCTGAACAATAATATGCTTAATAATTCCACGTTGCTGCGCCTGTTCCAAAATAAAATCGATGCCTTGCGAGGTGGTTCTCATACCGGTTCCGATGACCAAAACATCTTCGCGAGCCACCAAAAAATCGCCCCCTTCAATCGAAATTTCAGGATCGGCTCCATGATAACGTGCCGGATTTATGGTTTGGGTGGTAAACGTGGGATGATGCTTGAAAATGGCTTCCATAATTCGCGTTTCCCTATCGCGAACCTGACTGGCCATTTTACCAATAAGTACATTTTGATTAACTGCCATAGAGGCATCGCGCATAAAGAAAAAGTTATGCAAAGGCCGCATGGAATAACGGTCTTTATTGAAAAAACGGGTGAGGTTGTCTTTTTTCATGATCACCCCTTCGATTAGCACACGGGTTAAATCGTTTGAGTCGAGCGATAGCAGGTAATCTTTATTATCCTGAATATTTTCATAATAAAATATTTCATCGACCAGTTGCTTTTTAACTTCATCAATCTTAACCACCTCGTGAAGTAAATCGCGCAATTCAAAAACTTTAGCATGTTTTTGCACCACTCCTTTAAATTGGCAATATTCTTTTTGGGCAACGGCTAAATTCAGAATATCGCTATAAAGCGCACGTTCAGCATTTTTCGGTGTCATGTTTTCAACCTCTTGGCCGGGTGTATGTATAATCACCGCCTCTAATTCACCAATTTCAGACGAAACCTGAACCTGAATATTTTCCATATAATTATTTAATTAGCTGTTTTACTGTTTAATATTGTTTGCTATTGGTTTGACTTTTGAGTTTTCCTTTTTCAAAAGTAAGCTGATTAACCAGCTTTCCCTCGACATCAAAAAAACTCCATTCTCCATGTTTTTCACCTTGTAAAAAGGTTCCCTGATAAAACAAGGCTCCGTTCTCGTGATAAGCTTTAGCAATGCCATCGGGGATTCCTTTGGAGTAATTCACTTCGCGCCACAGCGAACCGTGTTCAAACCAAAATATCCAGACTCCTTCACGTTTTCCTTCGTTTATAGCACCTTCGATACGCTTATTCCCATTTTCATAATAGTGTATCTCCTTTATGAAAACCAGTTCGTCATTGTTTCTTTGATAGTATTTTTCAAATTTGGGTTGACCATTATCGTAGCTGTCAACCACCTCTTTAATTGTTCCTGGTTGACAACTCTCAATTAAAATCAGCAAAAGCAACGGCAATAATCCTGAATGTTTGAGAAAAAACCTTTTCATCTGTTAAATTTCAAATTTGGCACAGAGCAACCATTGATTGGTAAAAGCTGCTTGAATGTAGTGAACGCATGCAATTAAATTCCTATCATTTTAAATTGTGCAGCTATAAATGCTGCAAATGCCCACAAAAATAATAAAACTGATATCAAAATATCGGAAAACAACAGGGTGTTTTCAGAAAACATTTTTCTAAACAGCAAAAAGGAATAAAGAAGACGTAAAAAAAGCTGAACAGCAAAAAAGGTAAATATATGGATAGAGAAGGTATTAAATGAGAGGGCTTGTTGCCAGTTACCACGTACAATTTCAGAGAAAGCTCGCGACAAACCGGTGCTGACAACTGGAACGTTGTACATTGACGGTATGGGATGAACCCGTCCGCCAGCACTAAAAATGCCGGAGTATAGTATCATTACTACAATTACTCCGGCAATTATTCCATTAATTTTAAGGTAGGCCTTTCGGCTTTGATTATTCCAATTCCACTTTTTGCTTCTTGGCATTTTTAATTTCAATTTTTGCCTCATCGAGAGCAGCTTTTACTTCTTTCTTAATTGCATTGGAAGCGCTGTCAACTTCAATTTCAATACTATCAACAACACCTTCTAAATGGTCGAGTGCACTCTCGAGCTCGTCCAGCGAATGAATTTCTTCAAAATTCTCATCCAAATCTTCAAAATTTTTAACCCATTCAAATTTATCTTTAAAGGTGTCTTTAAAGATGTTTTTTGAGTTAACCAGTAAAACTATCATTAAAATGGCAATAAAAATTGCAGCACCCCCAAGAGCAATTCCGGCAATTCCCATACCTTTGGGATCATTCTGAGCATTTGCTTTTGAAACGGCTAACGAGCCAAAAACAACGGCCAGGCTACCCATAAAAATTCCGATAACTCCTACGCAAGGTATGATAGCAAAGAGTAATGAAAAAATTCCAATTATAAGTCCTGCAATGGCAAAACCCTGTCCATTATTTTGTCGATACGTTTTATTTTCCATGATTCCCTGATTTAGGTTTAAATTTAATACTTTATAAGCGATATACAGCTAAACAACGACAAAATAAGGGAAACGTTACACATTTTCACTATCATTTTCTTTATATTTTTTTGATTTTCGGGTATAGGTTTTAACTATACCCACATAACATGAATCGATTTGACATGCCTTTCATTAGTTTGTATATTTGTTCATCAAAAACCAACAAAAGTTTAAACATTAAATTATATTATTATGAACAGAATTGGATTAAATACAGAAAAAAGTAACAAACTGGCTTTACAGTTAAACGACTTATTGGCTAATTATCAGGTTTTTTACATGAACACACGCGGTTTTCATTGGAATATTAAGGGTGAGAAGTTTTTTGAACTTCACTTAAAATTTGAAGAATTGTATAACGATCTGGTACTAAAAGTGGATGAAATTGCTGAACGAATTTTAACCTTGGGAGGAACTCCAACACATAACTTTTCGGAGTATTTAAAGAATTCAGAAATTAAAGAAACTCCAAACCTAACCGGAGCCAACGAAACGGTTAAATCGGTTCTGGATTCATTTAAAATTCTTTTGGTAAAGCAACGGGCCATTCTTGAACTGGCAGGAGAAGCCAATGATGAAGGAACTAACGCTTTAATGAGCGATTATATTCGTGAACAGGAAAAACTGGTTTGGATGTATACCGCATCATTAAGTTAAATACAATCCAAAACACATGATATTGGGGACGGCCGGATGGGTAGTCCTTTTTTATTTTATTATTCCTTTTCCAGTGCTTCTTCAATAACGTGAATTTCGAGGCTATCGGCCGGAGGCAGCGAATCGGGATATAAAATATGAAGCAGGCGGCGCGTACTTATATGGGCTCCCTTGCTTCGGTTTTTTAAAATAATTAATGTTGTAGAATCTTGGGGTATACGCAATAATAAGGTTTTAAAACCGTGCCACCATCCACCATGAAACAATACTTTGACTGAATCCTGACCCCAGTAAAACATACGCCAGCCATAACCGTAATTCGATTTAAAATGCAATGGTTTACCCCAGGGCTGAAAAGCCAGTTCCAAAGTGTCGCTATCTAGTATTTGATTATGGTACAATCCCTGATCCCACTTAAATAAATCGGCAGCACTGGCATATATGCCTTTGTCGCCCATTACCCCGTCGAGGTAATTGTCTTCCGCTTCGCGCCACCAGTAGAGGTATCCTGTAGCTGCTGTTGCAGGTTTTTCATTTTTAATACCCCTATAAATGAAGGATTGATCCATTTTTAAAGGTTTAAAAATATTTGTTTCAACATATTCGTCGAAAGGCAAACCACTTACCTTTTCAACAATGGCTGCTAAAACAGCGTAGCCAGTATTGCTATAAAGGTAACGCTGGTTTGGCGAAAAGTAAATGGAAATGTTTTTACTTATAATTTCCTGAACTACCTGTTGATTCGAAATTAAGGTATCGTATGTGGTGGGAATATGCTGTAAAAAGTAATGGTAATTAGGCAAACCCGAACGGTGTGAGAGCATTTGATGAATGGTAATTCCTTTTAAAGGAAAACCGGGATAAAAATGCTCAATGGAATCGCTTAATTTTAGTTTCTTCTGCTGGTAGAGTTGCAATATGGCTACGCTTGTAAATTGCTTTGATACAGATGCCAGTTGAAAAGTTGTATTTTCAGTAAGGGTATCTTTATTTTTATAATTACTATAGCCAAAACTTCCTGAATAAAAAACCGAATCCTTTTGGCCGATTAATACGACTCCATTGAAACCATATTTATGATGCAAATCAGCAAACAAATGCTTTAGTTGTTGTTGCTGGTTTGCTGAATAAGAGAAATAAACCAGGGTGTCGCTAACAGCAGGTTCTGCGGCTTCTTCGTTGCAATTGCCATTGTTAGATGCTGCAAAAGCAATTACTGAAGCCACAAACCACCAGGTCACCAGAGTTTTATTGTCCTTAAAAAAAAGCAAGGCTTAAACCTTTGAAAGAGCTACCTGAATGTTGTCGAGCCAGTCCATATAATCAGTCATGGCGGCTTGAATTACTTCGAGGGCTTCGTCTTGTCCGTAAATATTAGGAATCTCTGTGTTCGATTCTTCGCCGGGGATATCTTTGTAAGTTAAGAAATAATGCTTCAGCCGGTCGATAACCAGGGTTGGCAAATCGGCCATATCGTTTATGTGTCCGTAGGTTGCATCGTCTTTTAAAACGGCAATAATTTTATCGTCTGCTTCATTTCCATCAATCATCCGAAAACCGCCAATTGGAATGGCTTTTACCAGAATGTCGCCGTGGCTGATGGCTTTTTCAGTTAAAATACAGATATCGAGCGGGTCGCCATCTCCAATAATATTTTGTCGGCCCGATTTTTCCATACAAAAATCGCCCACCAGTTTTCCACAATAGGTTTGCGGTAAAAAGCCATAAAGCGCCGGAATTACATTGGAATACTTTTGTGGCCTGTCTATCCGTAAATATCCGCTCGATTTATCTACCTCGTATTTAACGGTGTCGGTTGGTACCATTTCAATAAAGGCATTTACTTTTCGGGGTGCTTCGCTACCCAAGTCAATCCCATGCCAGGGATGCGATTTATACCGCAATCCCATGAGACGTCCAATGGGATCCATCAATTTTCCGCCAATCTGCATATGCTTATTTTTTTGCAAAGATGGTTAATAATATTTCTCTACACTAATTTTTTTTGTTCATCCACTACAACCGCGGCAAATACAAAATGTTTTTTAATCAGATATGTTTTTAAGGCAGGCTTGTAAATTTTTGAGCAAATTGATGGATGGCTTCATCATTAATTTGTGAAATAGATTGGGTGATTTTTGCTATCTTTTTTAAATCTGATTGAATTTATCCGGCATGTATAGAACCACCAGGAACTAAATTATCGAACTCATACAATTCTGGTATGCTTTTTTCTATTGACAGGATAAAAATGGCAACCTGACCGTTGAGTTTTTCCTTTAATATATGAGCCGTTTTCTCACTTCTGCCGTGTTTGGTAGCATAAAGAATTAAGGTGATCACTGCTTTTTCTTTTAAATAAATAATTCTTTTATAAAATAATAGGTAATAAAACCTGAGGCAATCAGCTTAAGACCAATTCCCATTAACAAACCAACCAGCGAACCCAATGCTGCCACAAATGCTTTTCCGGAATCGTTATGCTGGGTGAGTTCACCCAAAAAAGCACCTACAAAAGGGCCGAAGATTATTCCCAGCGGAACTAAAAAAAGGCCTATCAACAATCCAATGGATGCTCCCCAGATTCCGGCCTTACTGCCACCAAATTTTTTGGTTCCCCAAATGGGTACAATATAATCCAATACCGTAACAATTACAGCCAACGAGCCCATGGTCCATAATAAATCGGGATCGAATCCGCCCCAATGGGTATAATGCAATGCCAACATTCCTAAAAAACTTAAAGGCGGACCAGGCAGAACGGGTACAATGCATCCAATGAGCCCAACCAGAATCAACGCTATGCCAACAGCAAGTAAAATAATATCAACCATAAGTTTATGTTATTCTTTGTTTAGTTAAAAAAATAGATCCCATAAAAGCCGGAAAAGCAAGGTTAATAATCCACAAACTTACCGAAGCTACTATCACAGCACCTGTAAGTGGAGTAAAAACTCCCAGAACCCATACGGCAACTGAGCTACGTACACCAACTTCGCTTAAAGCAAAGGTTGGAACCAATGTTAAAATTAAATAAATCTGGCTTATAGCAAGAGCTGCAACGGTGGGTGTCAGGTTAATTCCATTGAGTTTAAGTAATAAAAAAAACTGAATTGAAAAAACCAGGTAGCGTAAACCGCTTAATCCGAACACGGTGAACATCAAATGCTTTTTATAAGCAGCTAAGAACTTAATATAATGCATTTTTTGCTGTGCCCACTTTATTTTCATAAACAAGGGTACCAGCCGATGCACGCCAAAATAGACGGTTAACCCCAGGGCAATTACTACAATTGAAATAAAAAAAAGTGTGGTTCCTGAAAGTGGAAATGAAGTTGTAGTATCCATAAAATTCCAAAAAGGAATCAGTCCGATTAATCCAACAATCAAGGTAATTAACATTTGCGCCAGATTGCCTACCAAAGTGGCACCAACTCCTTGTACCCGGGTTTCTTTCTCCAAAAAAAATATCCGTCCGCCAAATTCACCTACCCGGTTTGGAGTAAAAATTGAAACCGAAACTCCGGCTAATACACTTCCAATGGCATTTTTCCAGCTGATGGGAGCAATGGGAGCCATCAGGAGTTTCCATTTTACCGATTCCAGTCCCCAGTTTACAGGAACCAAAGCCAGTGAGGTCATAAAAAGACACCATTGAGGGTAACCAAAAGAACCGGAATTAAACAATAACCACCCCGCCTGGTATTCCTTCCAAAGTTTAAAAGCGATATAGCCACAGCTAATTAGTATAGCCAGCCATTTTAAAAATATGAGGACATTTTTATACATATAACTACAGCTACCAAAGTAAGCGGGTAAAGTTACTATTTTAGGCGAATCGAAAGTGGAATTTTTAATACATCATGCTATGGACTCATTTAAAACAGATGTATTTGGCTTGATTATTCCCCCAAAAATGTAACTTGCAGGCCTAAAATTATCAGGTTTATGAATAGCGTCCGTGCAAAAAAACATTTGGGGCAACACTTTTTAAAAGATCAGCAGATTGCCAAAAAAATTGCTGAAAGTTTAACTTCAAATGTACCCGACACGGTACTCGAGATTGGTCCGGGCATGGGCGTGCTAACCCAATTCCTTTTGCAGAATCAACGATTCGAAACTTCGGTGGTAGAGATTGACACGGAATCGGTAATTTACTTACAAAAACATTTTCCCCAGCTGGAGGGTAGAATTATAACCGGCGATTTTTTAAAAATGAACCTGGCCAACTTGTTTGACAAGCCATTTGCCATTATCGGCAATTTTCCTTACAACATTTCGAGCCAGATACTTTTTAAAATCATTGAGCATCGCGACAAGGTTCCTGAAATGGTGGGCATGTTTCAGAAAGAAGTTGCCGAGCGGGTGGCATCGAAACATGGAAACAAAACCTATGGCATTTTAAGTGTTTTACTCCAAGCCTTTTATACAATTGAATATTTATTTACCGTACACGAAAATGTTTTTGATCCACCACCCAAAGTAAAGTCTGGGGTTATTAGAATTACCCGAAACAGCACAACGAATTTGCCTTGCAACGAAGCACTTTTTTTTAGGATTGTTAAAACCGGTTTTAACCAACGGCGCAAAACTTTATCGAACAGTTTAAAAAGTATTTTACTAAATTTGAAGCCCGAAGATGAGATATTCCGAAAACGTCCGGAGCAGCTTAATGTTCAGGAATTTATTGAACTTACCCTAAAGGTAGAAAAACTGTTAGAGGAAAAAATTTAGCGTACATGGCCACAAACCGATTCGAATTAACCAGAGAATATCTTGACAACTTAAAAACCGGCATTCAAAACCAGGATGAAATGTTGGTAAAACAACTTACCAATGAGTTGCACCCTGCCGATATTGCCGAGATTTTTGATGAATTGGATATTGAAGAAGCCCGTTTTGTTTACCTTCATCTCGATCCTGACAAAGGGGCCGATTTGCTTATTGAACTTGAAGAAGACGTCAGGGAGCGTTTTTTAAGCTTTTTAACCAGTGCCGAAATTGCTTCGGTTTTTATCGACAATATGGATTCGGATGATGCTGCCGACATTATTGCCGAATTGCCCGAAGCTAAACAGGATGAGGTTTTGTCTCACATTCGTGATGTTGAACAGGCTGGCGATATTGTAGACCTGCTTAGCTATGATGAAGATACGGCCGGGGGTTTAATGGCCACTGAGCTCATTGCCGTACAAGACGATTGGACCGTAAGCACCTGTCTCGACGAAATAAGAAAACAAGCCGAAGAAGTAGATGAGATTTTCTTTGTTTATGTGGTAAACGCTTCGGGCGTTCTTAAAGGAACCCTTCCGCTAAAAAAACTGTTGCTGGCTAACGTTAAAACCCTGGTTAAAAACATTTACGATACCAGCGTTATTTCGGTAAAAACAGATACCGATTCGGAGGAAGTTGCCAGCATAATGGAAAAATACGACCTGGTTGCCCTGCCGGTTGTCGACAGTATAGGCCGACTTAAAGGTAGAATTACCATCGATGATGTGGTGGATGTAATTAAGGAAGAAGCCGAAAAAGATTACCAGATGATTTCGGGTATCAGCGGTGACGTAGAAGCTTCGGACAGTATTTTTCAATTAACCAAAGCGCGCATTCCCTGGCTTTTTATTGGTTTAATTGGCGGGGTTCTAGGAGCTCTGGTTATTGGCGGTTTTGAAGAACAAATTAAAATGTTCCCTGAGGTAGCTTTTTTTATAACGCTGATTACAGCTATGGGTGGAAATGCCGGTATCCAATCTTCATCGATTATTGTGCAAGGGTTGGCAAATAAATCATTGGGCTTTGATTCTACAGGACGTAAACTTTTTAAAGAAATTTCTATTGCTTTGTTAAATGGCACCATTCTTTCGACGTTGTTGTTTGCTTATAACCTGCTGATGCACCATTCCATGGCTCTTACGGTGTCGGTGAGCCTGGCATTAATCTCAATTATTGTTTTTGCCTCGTTGTTTGGCACCTTTGTTCCTCTGGCATTGAACCGGTTAAAAATTGATCCGGCTGTGGCTACCGGGCCATTTATTACAACCACCAACGATGTAATTGGCTTATTTGTTTATTTCATGATTTCCCGCTTTTTTTATTTACAATTTATTTAACATTTTTAATTCATGCATCTTACTCCCACAAGTAAACAAAATAAAATTAACAGCAGGTGTTTAACGCCTGTCACTTAAATTTGTGATGCGTTAGCTGAATGTGTGGGTTCCATCTGCAATAAAATATTTTATCAAATGAAAAGAATAACATATGTGCTGGCTACTATAATTTTTATGGCAGTTCCAGCTTTTGCCCGCCCTTTAAGTGCAGCAGCAGACAACCAACTCAGCATGTTGGTTTACATTACCCTGGCCATTGCGCTGGTAGCTTTAATTATTGCTGTTATAACCATTTTCTGGATTCTTAAAGTAAAAAAAGTACAGGATGTGGCACTTATGAACTATAAAGACGATATGGTTTTAACCATGAATGGCTTAAAAGGGAATCTATCACGCGAACTTAAAAACGTGAAACGCGAACTTACCAAAACAAAACCCGTTCAAAAACAGGATCAGCGCACAGAGCAACGCCCGAACCATCCCGAAAATGTTCCCCACAAAAAACCTGTTGAAGCAACAAAAGAAGCTGAAACAGACGAAAATGGCCAGCTTAAAAAGAAACCTCAAAAAAGAAGGTATTATAACAAAAGAAGACCATCAAAAAAACCCGATCAGGGAACAAGTCAGCAAAGTGAATAAACCCTGTATTGAACTTAAATAAAAAAGAGCGGTGCAACCTGAGTAGTTACACCGCTCTTTTTAGATATAAAAAAGCTATTCGCTTAAAATTGAAGGCAATCCTTTGTGTCGCTTATAAAGTTCAATAATAACCCCGTCAGCCAATCCAATTTTTGGAGCTTGCAATTCCTGAATCTTCCCCCAGCTCATAATTTTTTTGAAAATAATGGCCGCAGGCACAATAACATCGGCGCGGTCAATCCGCAACCCCATTTTTTCTACGCGATCTTCAACCGAATAACCTTCGAGTAATTCGTGTCCCTCAGTTAGTTGCGAGTAAGAAAGTGTGTTCTTATTGCGGTTTCCGAACAGTTTGGTTAGTTTGTTGATATTTCCCCCGGAACAAATGCAGTTAAAAGGCTGTTGTTCCAGTTTAATTTCTGCTAACCAGTGTTTTAGCGATTCCCATTCTGAGCGTTCCACCTTATCGAAAAGCAGACGAATGGTTCCCACATCGAACGATTTAGTACTGATTAATACATCGTTTACATACCACGATATTTCAGTGCTTCCTCCTCCCACGTCAATAAATAACGAATGCGGATGTTCTTTTATCAGGTTGGTGTTCCCTGAATTGCTGATTATCTCAGCTTCTCTTCGGCCTTCAATCAGATGCAGGATAAAACCGGTTTCATTTTTTATCCGGTTCAACACTTCAACCCGGTTCGACGCCTCGCGCAGGGCGCTGGTGGCTACGGCATAAAAATCGATGGGCTTGTACACGTTCAGCAATTGATAGTACGCCTCAAACGTGCGGATTAACAAATCCTGTCGTTCCGG
Organism: Bacteroidetes bacterium HGW-Bacteroidetes-4; assembly: GCA_002840905.1. Lineage (GTDB taxonomy): Bacteria > Bacteroidota > Bacteroidia > Bacteroidales > SZUA-534 > GWE2-40-63. The sequence goes on from PHDD01000017.1 coordinate 29,463, forward strand.
GGTAATATAGCCTTTTTCAAACACATCGATACCCAGTCGCAAAGGAACGCGTACCAGGGTAATTTTTTCGCTTATGGGCTTCTTATTAAATTCATGAACTGTGGCAACCAGTAGCCTTCCGGCATTGGAGCCAATATCAACAGATGCAAAAATCATGTATGCGCTTATTTAGCATTTAAGTGAATATTCTTTAGGTAATTATAAATTGCTTCCTGCGAACGAACCGGTTCTTTGCCGTTGTGGTAATAACGGTTCGACATTTCTTTATCGATAATACGGGCTTTGGTATTGTCGGTAAGTTGTATGTTTAACATCTCTTTTAATTCTTTTTGAATTTCCTTGTCAAAAACCGGAACGGTAACTTCAATTCGGTTGTCAAGGTTACGAACCATCCAGTCGGCCGATGAAATATAGAATTTTTCGTCGCCCCCGTTGCAAAAAATCATAGCCCGGGTATGTTCAAGGTATTTATCGACAATGCTTCGCACTTCAATGTTTTCGCTGAGTTCAGGAATACCCGGAATAAGCTTACAAATGCCCCGGATTATTAACTTGAGTTTTACTCCGACCTGGCTGGCAGCATATAATTTATTGATGAGTGTAACATCCGACAGGCTGTTTAATTTAATGATAGCCCAGGCGTCTTTTCCCAATTTTGCATTCCTCATTTCGATATTTAGCAATTTTATAAAGAAATTCCGTGTTCCAAAGGGACTTACCACAATGTTATGAAAACGCATTGGACGATACGATGCTTCGAACAAATCGAAAACCTTATCCACTTCGTCGGTAATCTGTGGATTAGCCGTCAAAAGCGAACTGTCGATGTACAAACGGGCCGTTTTTTCATGAAAATTTCCAGTGCCAATATTGGCATAATGCCGGTATCCATTGTTCTCGCGCCGTTTAATTAAAATCAGTTTACTGTGAACCTTTAATCCGGGAATGCTCTGAAGTACTTTTACTCCGGCCTCTTGCAGGCGTTCCGACCAATAAATATTGGCCTCTTCGTCGAACCTTGCCTGAAGTTCCATAAAAACCGTAACCCGTTTACCGTTTCGTGCGGCATTTATCAACGCATTGATGATGTTCGAAGGGTTTGCCAGCCGGTAAATAGTCATTTTTATGGAACGAACTTTTGGATCGATGCTGGCCTCGCGCAGTAAATCGACAATATACTGGAAGTTCTGAAACGGATAATGCAACATCAAATCCTTTTGCCTTATCACCCGTATGATGCTCGATCCATCGGGAATGTCTTTATGCGGGAGCGGTTTAACTTTTTTATTTTCCAACTCTGGACCACCAATATTCGGAAAGCTCATGTAATCTTTAAAGTTATGGTAAGGGCCTCCCTGAACCAGGTGGTCTTTGGCCGTGAAACGTAATTTTTGGGTTACCGCCTCGAGCAGTTCCTGGGGCATTTCGCGATCGTAAACAAAACGTAAAGCTGAACCCCGTTTTCGCTGTTCCAGACTCTCGGCCATCAGTTCCACAAAACTCTTCGACACATCGTTATCAATATCAAGTTCCGCATCGCGATTAAACTTAAAGGTATAGGCCTTAAACCCGTCGTATTTAAAACGGGTGAAAATTTCATCGAGACAAAAGCGAATAATATCGTCGAGAATAATAATGTATTTTTTATCGTTTTTCTCGGGCAGAACCAAAAAGCGGTTTATTACATTGGTTGGAATCTCGATTATGGCATAGGTATTTTTCTCGGGTTTATCGCTGCGTTGCAGAATGGTAGCCAAATATATTGACTGGTCGGTTAAATAGGTAGCCGATGTAAAATTCTTAAGCATGATGGGGAATAAGTGGTGGCGTACCTCATCGCGAAAATATTGGCGAACAAAAACACCCTGCTCTTTATCGAGCTGCTGCTCGTTAATTAAAAATATATTATGTTGTTTTAAATCTTCAATCAGTTCCTCATAAATGCCATTAAATGTAAGCTGTTGACGGCGCACCTCAGCAAGAACATCGTTTAATATACTTTTAAAAGACTGGAGTTCTTTCCCAAAATTTTTCCGTTCCAATTCAATCAGGCGGTACAACGAGGCTACACGAACCCGAAAAAATTCATCCTGATTGTTTGAGTAAATTCCCAAAAATTTGATGCGCTCGTTCAAAGGGGTCGATTTATCAGCAGCCTCCTGCAATACCCTTGCGTTAAAACACAGCCAGCTTAGCTCACGGTCAAAATATTTTAGACTGGAATTACTCATGCCCAAAAGTATGAATTTATTTGTTGTAGACTTTCCGATTTTTTATTGATTATTAAAATACCGATCTTTTATGCCGGGGTTATATAAATCAACAACCAGGCAATGCGTTTGTTAAAATTTCGCTGTTTATAAAAATTGCCGCAATTTAGCTTAGTCAGGTAAGGCTTTGGGCTGAATGTAGTGCAGCATAACTCCTTCGCCCGGTTTTGTCTCCTGCCAACGGCCGTTAACAAATGAAATAACCACCAGGCCAGAAGTGGGAATCCAGGATGCTTCCTGGTTCCCAAGCAGGTAACAGGCCAAATCGCTTAATCCGGGATTATGCCCTATTATCATCAAACGGCTATACTTATTGTTGACCTGCCATATGGTTTTTAACAATGCGGCTGAACTACCTGGGTACATGGCGTCAACCTGCTTAATTTTTAGATTGGTTACGAGTTCTTCGATCAACAATTCAGCAGTTTGCCACGCCCGAACTGCCGGACTGCTGAGAATTAGTTCAGGAATAAGTCCTTTTTCTTTAATAAATAAAGCCGTTCGTTTTGTGCGTTTTATGCCCTTTTTTAGAATTGGACGATCCCTGTCCTCGGGAAGCGGCTCTTTCCAGCTCGATTTGGCATGCCGCATCAGCATCAGGGTTTTCATGGCGTAAATAATTTAGGTTACATTAGTTCCAGCATCGATTGAACCACCCGGGTGGCACCCGCCTCAATCTGACTAATACTCGATTTCAGCATGTAGCAGGGTGTGGTAACCAGTTTGTATTGCTTGTCGATGGCTACTTCTCCATAGCTCTTTTGCTCATGTATGCTCCCCATTTTTTCAATGGTTTCAATAGTACTAAGGTCGTTCCCAATGGTTACCGAAGCCCCCTGAAAAACTTTGGCCATTATTGCCGGAGCAATGCATAAAGCACCAATGGGTTTTCCGGCAAGGTAAGTGCTCATAATAGCCTGCTCAACTTCTTCAATTATTGAACAATCGGCGCCTTTAAAAGCCAGATTGGAAAGATTTTTTGCAGCTCCAAAGCCTCCAGGGAAAATAATCCCATCAAAATCGTGAGCTTTGTATTGCGAGAGGGGCTTTATGTTTCCGCGGGCAATCCGTGCCGATTCAACCAGCACATTTCGCTTTTCGTTCATTGCTTCACCGTTAAGATGGTTTATAACATGATACTGTTCCATATCGGGGGCAAAACACTGGTAGGTACATTTGGCTTTATCAATGGCCAGCATCGAAAGCGTGGCCTCATGAATCTCTGCTCCATCGTAAACTCCACATCCTGAAAGAACAAGAGCAAATTTTTTAACTGTTTTCATAAGCTTACGTTTTGGTTAAAGAAAGCTAAAGGTACGAAATCCTGATAAATTAGTGAATACAACCCCCGATTTGATTTTTTTTACAACCAACATCTTTTTTAATCTTCCAAAGCAACTTTTAAAGAGGTTTTTTGCTCTTTAAAGGCAAACGTTCACTAAATTTTGGTCTTTCAAATGATAGAATTTCCAATCAACGTTCCTGAAAACTTCCGGGGTTATGAATAAAGCATTTGATTTGTATTTGAGAAAACAATAAATTTACGTCCATTAAAATTAACTTTATGAAAATTGTCAGCATCATCCTCTTTTTAGGATTTCTTTTTCAGGGAGTATTTGCCCAGGATAACCGCGATAAGTTTCGCAATAAATTCGAAGATGTAATGGAGGAAGAAGAAGCAGGCAACCTGACCCTGCGCTTTTTCAATGCCCTAACCGGCGAACCGGTTGAAGGAGCTTCAGTAACTATTGACGACGAATACGAGCTAACTTCGGATGCTGAAGGGAAGGTTCGCTTTCCGGCTCCTGATGAGGATGGTTTTTTGCAGGTACATTATGAGTGTCCTAAATACATAAGCAGCGTTTTTAAAGTAGAAGTCATTGCCGGCACTTTGTTTTTTAACCGCATCTCCGTTTCGCCGGTACTCGATTTAAAAAAAGTACGCATGGTACTCGACTGGGACAAGGAACCGGTTGATTTGGATGCCCATTTTATGAAAAAGAACGGGTATCACCTGTCGTACCATCATACCAAAGTTCTTAGTGACGGCAGTGGCCGGCTCGACCGCGACGACATGGACGGCTACGGACCCGAAACCATTACCATTAATATCCTTGATGATCTGGCCACCTACGATTTTTTTGTGCATGACTTTACCAACCGTCAAGACGGAAGCTCAAAAGCTTTGTCTGATTCCAAAGCAAGCGTTAAAGTATATGCTGAAGGCCGTTTGCTATACGTGTTCCAGATACCACGTGGCGAACCCGGAAACAAGTGGTCGGTATTCCGCATCAGCGAAGGTCAATTTATTGAAACTAATCAACTATTTTAAGAAATGAAAAAACTCCTGGCTGTATTCCTATTATCATGTATTGCACTTAGTATATCGGCACAAAAGAAAATAACCGAACACAAAGTTAAAGCCATATCAGGAGTGGCTCTTGGCGGAGAGTCCTTTTCGCCCGAGCAGGTGAAGCAAAAAGCCATCAACGATGCCAAAATTAAAGCCCTAAAAGAAGTCGGAATTGAAGAAAACATCAATAGTTATACCGATTTCTTCAGGGCTGAAACCGAAAACACCATGGAAGAACTCTTTACTTCTGACATCCTTTCCCAGATTAACGGGACGGTTAAAAATGTGGAAGTACTTTCAAGTAAGCCCTCATTTACTACCGAAGGGCAATTAAAATTCGAAGTAACCATAAAATGTACGGTGATTAAATACAACTCTGCTAGAGATTTGGCTTTCGATGCCTGGATTGAGGGCATTAAACCTATTTATAAGGAAGGTGAAGGTTTGTCCTTTACTGTTAAGCCAACCCAGCCTTGTTATGTAAGGGCTTTTATATTTACTAATCAATCGTATGTGCTCTTGCCTAACGACTACGAGCAGTCGAACCAATTACTGAAACTTACCACCTATCAGTTTCCCGATCCCAATCTGGTCGATTCGTATGAAATGATTATCGAAAATAAAGGTTTGAGGCGGGAGCTAAACCGTCTGGTGGTGGTATTGCTTAAAGAAGACTTATACTATACCGGAAGTGTGAATTACAAAGACATCACTGATTGGATCATGTCCATTCCGCCCGATGAGAGGCATTTGGAGTCCTTTTCGTTTGAGATATACCGGGAATAGCCCTAAGGATGTGTGCCGGTTTTGTTTTTATGTTTGCTTTTCGATGCACTCAGCAAAATGCTTATATTTGCGCAAACTAAAAACAGAACAACGTTATGTTTAATTTAGGAAAAATTGGAATAGTTGGAGGAGGAAGCTGGGCTACAGCCAATGCAAAAATTATCCTCGAAAAAAAACAGGCCATCAATTGGTTTATTCACGAAACCGATGTGGTAGAACACATAAAAGAGTTCGGTAACAATCCAAAATACTTAAGCGATGTAGATTTCGACACGTCATTGTTAAACCTCACCAGCAACATCAATCAACTGGTGGCCGAATCGGATACCATAATGTTTATAATTCCATCTGCTTACCTGAAGTTTGCATTACAGGGACTTACCCTGCCCCTTAACGACAAAACTGTTGTTACAGCCATCAAAGGGATTATACCCGACGACAACCTGCTGGTTGGTGAATTTATGCATCAAAACTACGCTGTTCCCTACGAATCAATTGGGGTAATCTCGGGACCCTGCCACGCCGAAGAGGTTGCTCTGGAGCGTTTGTCGTACCTGACCATAGCTTTTACCAATCAGGAAAAAGCCAAAGCACTTACCGAAATTTACAACAACCGATACATCCGCACCAACCTGTCGGACGATATACTGGGAACCGAATATGCAGCGGTACTAAAAAACATTTATGCGTTGGCCGCCGGCGTATGTCAGGGCCAGGGTTTTGGCGACAACTTTCAGGCTGTGCTCATCAGCAATGCCATTCGTGAAATGAAACGTTTTACCGATGCCGTGTATCCCATTCAACGTGATATTAAAGACAGCGCCTACCTGGGTGACCTCCTGGTTACTGCCTACTCTCAGTTTAGCCGCAACCGCCACTTTGGAACCATGGTGGGTAAAGGCTATTCGGTAAAATACATCCAAAGCGAAATGAATATGGTAGCCGAGGGTTATTTTGCATCGAAAGGTATTTGGGAAATCAATAAAAAATTCCAGGTCGACATGCCCATTGCCAACAGCATTTACCGTATCCTTTACGAAAAACAATCGCCACGCCGTGTGATTAAAGAACTGACTGAAAAACTTACTTAGAAACTCAAAAACAACATATATGAACAGTAAATTGGGAAACATTTTGCTCGATACCTCTAAAACCCTCGACTTTGTCAGTAAAGAGGAAGTCCAGGCTTATGCTGTCGAAGCCAAAGCGCATCTAGAGGCTCTTTACCAGAAAACCGGTAAAGGAAGCGATTTTTTGGGATGGGTTAAGCTGCCCACTTCCATTACTTTTGAAGAACTGAAAGATATTCAGCAAACCGCTGCCCGCTTTAAGAAAGACTGCGAAGTGGTGGTGGTAATTGGCATCGGAGGCTCTTACCTGGGAGCTAAGGCCGTAATTGATGCCCTTTCTGATAATTTTGTACAGCTCAAAGAGCGGAAAAATCCGTTGGTGGTATTTGCCGGACAAAACATCAGTGAAGATTACATGACCGAATTACGCAGCATGCTTCACGGGCGTAACTGGGGTATTGTGGTCATTTCAAAATCGGGAACTACTACCGAACCGGCTATTGCTTTCCGGATTCTTAAAACCGATCTCGAAAAAAAATACAGCAAAGAAGGAGCTTCACAACGCATTGTAGCTATTACCGATGCCAGCAAGGGAGCATTGCGCACCCTGGCCACCCGCGAAGGGTACAAAACCTATGTAATCCCCGATGATGTGGGAGGCCGCTACAGCGTGCTGACTCCTGTTGGATTGCTGCCTATTGCTATCGCAGGATTCGAACTCGGGGCCTTGGTAAAAGGAGCTGCCGATATGGAAAAACTGACTGCACCTGAGGTTCCTTTCCAAGAGAACCCGGCTGCCATTTACGCTGCTACCCGCAACGCGCTTTTACGTTCTGGCAAAGACATCGAAATAATGGTGAATTACAACCCCAAACTACATTATTTTGCCGAATGGTGGAAACAATTGTATGGCGAAAGCGAAGGGAAAGACGGCAAAGGAATCTTCCCTGCCAGTGTCGATTTCACTTCCGATCTCCACAGCATGGGACAATACATTCAGGAAGGCCGACGTGCCTTGTTCGAAACCGTACTTTCCATTGCACAGCCCAACAACAAAATGGTTATTGATACTGATGAGGCCAATCTCGACGGATTGAATTTTTTGGCCGGTAAGCGTATGGACGAAGTAAATAAAATGGCCGAGTTGGGAACCATTATTGCCCATGTGGATGGTGGGGTACCGAACATTCGTATAGAACTGCCCTTATTGAATGAATATTATCTGGGTCAGTTGATTTATTTTTATGAAATAGCCTGCGGCATATCGGGTTACCTGCTGGGTGTAAACCCCTTCGATCAACCCGGGGTTGAAGCCTACAAAAAGAACATGTTTGCTTTACTCGAAAAACCCGGTTTCGAAAACGAAACCAAAGCCATAAAAGCACGCTTGTAAAAGAGCATCCGAAAACGCTACGAGGGTTCTTAACACTCGTAGCGTTTGTTCGGAGCTCAACGAATAATCAGTCAATAGCTCACAGCCAGTAGTTTCCAGCCGCCAACCACAAAGCATAGCGGGCAACAAATAACCAGTTTCCTGTTGCTTTAATTCAACAAGCGGGACTCACTTTGTAACTTCAATAAAGCTCAGGCTGCTAAGCGGGAACCACTTTGAAGTTTGGGTGAGGCTTAAATCAGAAGTTTTATAACAGCTTATTGTTTTGCTTTCAACCGCACAGTCAAACCAGCAGCCACAATACATCGAAAACCTCCTACAAACCCTGATAAAAAACATTTTTTTACCGATCGGCATTTGATAAAGGTTCGTAATTTTGCACTTTAATTTCTAAAACAGTCACTATGTCAGAATTGGATAAAGGCAAGAAATTATTCACTCAGTTTCCGCCTGTTACAACCCGGGAATGGGAAGAAAAGATCGTTGCTGATCTGAAAGGCGCCGATTACGAGCGAAAGCTGGTTTGGCGTACAAACGAAGGCTTTAATGTGCAGCCCTTTTATCGGAGCGAGCATCTTGAAAAGCTGGGCCACCTTAACGTGGCACCCGGTCAGTTTCCCTTTGTTCGTGGAAACAAAGCCGAAGCAAGTTGGTTCATCCGTCAGGAAATCAAAGAATTCGACCTGAGTAAAGCCAACACTAAAGCTCGCGAATTAATTACAAAAGGTGTAAACTCCCTAGGATTTGTGCTCGACAATGAAAAAAAGTACAAAAACACCGACATGGAAGTACTTTTAAATAACATTCCGCTTACTGAGGTAGAAATCAATTTTGTGGGCGGATATGCCGCGCTAAGCATTGCCACGGCTTTTACCAGCTATGTTACAAAACTGGGTATCGACAAGGCTAAGATATACGGCTCCCTATCGTTTGACCCGCTAACCTGCCCCTTAAAAAACGGCAAAAAGAATCAGACCCATGCCTTGGACGATGCGTTACTACTGGTAAATGCCCTAAAAGAACTGCCTAACTTTAAAGCACTGGTGGTTCGTGGAGATATCTTCGAAAATGCCGGCTCGTCACTGGTTCAGGAATTGGGATTCTCGCTGGCAGTAGCCAATGAATACCTGACCGGACTTACCGATAAAGGCTTGTCGGCCGATCAGGCTGCTCAAGCTATAAAATTTGAATTGGGCATCGGATCCAATTACTTTATGGAGATTGCCAAATTCAGAGCTACACGCTTTTTATGGGCGCAAGTGGTAAAACAATACCAGCCCGCCGATTCAAAAAGTGGACTGGCCACCATTCATGCGGTTACCAGCCAGTGGAACAAAACCATTTATGATCCCTACGTGAATCTGCTCCGTACCCAAACCGAAGCCATGTCGGGCGTATTGGGCGGTGCTGACTCCATTACCGTTAATGCTTTTAACAGCGCCTACGAAAAACCCACTGAATTCAGCGAGCGAATTGCCCGAAATCAACAAATTCTGTTAAAAGAAGAAGCGCATTTTGACAAAGTGGTTGATCCTGCAGCCGGCTCGTATTACATTGAAACATTAACCGACAATATAGCCGAGCAGGCCTGGAAACTTTTTGTTGAGGTGGAAAATCTGGGGGGGGTTACCACGGCAATAGAAAAAGGCTTTATACAAAAACACATTAAAGCAACGGCATCAAAACGTGATGCCGATATTGCCAGCCGCAAGGAAATAATCCTGGGAGTGAATCAGTATCCCAACATCAGCGAGCATATCGACAAGGAACTATCGAACCAAATACTGGAGCAGACTCAGATTTCAGATTTTGAAATTGAACCCCTTACCGCTTATCGGGGAGCCATGGCTTTTGAAGCCTTACGTTACAAAACCGACTCCTTTGCACTAACAAACAAGCGTCCGTTGGTATTTTTGCTCACCATCGGTAATTTAGTAATGCGTAAAGCCCGGGCTCAGTTTGCCGCCGGATTTTTTGCAGCTGCCGGATTCGAAGTACTCGAAGGCAAAGGCTATTGCGAAGTTTCCGAAGGTATTCACGATGCTCTTGCCGCAAAAGCCGATATAATTGTTGTCTGTAGTTCCGACGAAGAGTACGCTGTTTTTGCCCCTCAGGTTAAAAACCAGGCTGGTTCAGCAGCCGTGGTGGTGGCCGGTTACCCGGTTGAAATCATTGATGAACTAAAAGCAGCGCATCTGGAGCATTTCATTCATATGAAGAGCAATGTACTGGAAACCTTGAGCGGATTTCAAAAAATGTTGGGAATTTAATCTGATAACGACCTTGTGAATAAAGCCACTTGGTTTTTTAAGCATCGAGGTCAGTTATCTATAAATCTAATAAAAATGAGACCAAACTTTAAAACTATAGATTTCAGAAGCCTTCAAAATAAAGGGGGAGCTGAAAAACAAAATATTAAAAAGGGGGACACCCAAAAAACCTGGTTAACACCGGAGCAAATTCCTGTTAAACCCGTTTACACAAAAGAAGATTTGGAAGGCATGGAGCATTTAAACTATGCAGCCGGAATAGCTCCTTTCTTACGGGGGCCATACTCCATGATGTACGCCATGCGTCCCTGGACTGTTCGCCAGTATGCCGGTTTTTCCACTGCCGAAGAATCTAATGCTTTTTACCGTCGTAACCTGGCTGCCGGGCAAAAAGGCTTATCGGTGGCTTTCGACCTGGCCACACACCGCGGTTACGACTCTGATCATCCCCGGGTGATTGGCGATGTTGGTAAAGCTGGTGTTGCTATCGATTCTATATTGGACATGAAGATTCTGTTCGATCAGATTCCTCTGAACAAAATGTCGGTATCCATGACCATGAATGGCGCTGTGTTGCCCATCATGGCCTTTTACATAGTAGCAGCCCTGGAACAGGGTGCCAAACTTGAAGAATTAGCCGGAACCATCCAGAACGACATTCTAAAGGAATTTATGGTGCGGAATACTTACATTTTTCCACCGGAATTTTCTATGAAAACCATTGCCGATATCTTTGAGTACACGTCGAAGTACATGCCCAAATTTAATTCCATCTCCATCTCGGGGTATCACATGCAGGAAGCCGGAGCTACCAACGATATTGAAATGGCTTATACCCTGGCTGACGGACTCGATTACTTGCGAACCGGTATCAAAGCCGGCATCGACATCGATGCTTTTGCACCCCGCTTGTCGTTTTTTTGGGCGGTAGGAATGAACCATTTTATGGAGATCGCCAAAATGCGTGCTGCAAGGATGATTTGGGCCAAATTGGTTTCTCAGTTTAATCCTAAAAATTCCAAGTCACTGGCACTACGAACCCACTCGCAGACATCAGGCTGGAGTTTAACCGAGCAGGATCCCTTTAACAATGTGGGCAGAACCTGTATCGAAGCCATGGGTGCTGCGCTGGGTCATACCCAAAGTTTGCACACCAACGCTCTGGATGAGGCCATTGCCCTACCCACCGATTTCTCAGCACGAATTGCCCGGAATACACAAATTTATTTACAGGAAGAAACCCAGATATGTCGATCCATCGATCCCTGGGCGGGCTCGTATTACGTGGAAAGTTTAGCCCATGAAATTGCACAACGTGCCTGGAAGCTTATTGAAGAAGTTGAAGAGTTGGGAGGTATGTCTAAAGCAATCGAAACCGGCATTCCAAAAATGCGTATCGAAGAAGCTGCTGCCCGTGCCCAGGCAAAAATTGACTCCGGTGCTCAGGTAATTGTTGGAGTAAATAAATACCGACTGGAGAAAGAAGATCCTTTGGAGATACTTGAAGTAGATAATACTGCAGTTCGCGAATCGCAAATTAAACGCATTGCTGAATTAAAAGCCAATCGTAACGAGCCGGAAGTTCAGCAGGCATTACATGCCATAACCCGCTGTGCTGAAACAGGTAAAGGAAATTTGTTGGAGCTCGCTGTTGAAGCAGCTAAAAAACGAGCTACCTTAGGCGAAATTTCTTATGCATGCGAAAAAGTAGTAGGGAGGTATAAAGCTGTGATACGATCAATTTCAGGAGTTTATTCCAGTGAATCGCAAAGCGATCCAAATTTTGTTAAAGCTCAGGAACTTTGTGCCGCCTTTGCTAAAAAAGAAGGTCGTCAACCCAGAATAATGATAGCCAAAATGGGACAGGACGGGCACGACCGTGGAGCCAAAGTAGTTGCTACTGGTTATGCCGATATCGGTTTCGATGTGGATATGGGTCCCTTGTTCCAAACTCCAGAAGAAGCCGCCAAAGATGCCGTAGAAAACGATGTACATATACTGGGTGTTTCATCGCTGGCTGCCGGTCACAAAACACTGGTTCCGGCTGTAATGGCTGAACTGAAAAAACTTGGACGTGAAGATATTATGGTTATTGCCGGCGGAGTAATTCCTGCGCAGGACTATAAATTTCTTTACGATGCCGGTGTAGTAGGAATATTTGGCCCCGGAACCTCGGTGTCGAAAGCCGCAGTTCAAATACTTGAGATTTTACTGAAAACTATAGAGTAAACAGATAAATTCAAATTATTTAATAACCACCCTAGAATGGGGTGGTTATTAAATAATGCATTACCTCATTGCATTTAAATAGTTTTTTAGCTCATCTGTGTGAACAAGGGAACCCTAAATTATACGTGATTTTTATACAATTAGCGCATATCGTTCTATAAATCAATTGAAAATGGTGTGCTTTAAATTAATGATAAAAAAGTAATTCATGAATTTGTCAAAATAAAAAAGAACCGTATATTTGCACCACCAAATTTAGGCGGATGTGTCGTAATTGGTAGCCGAGCTAGACTTAGGATCTAGTGCCGCAAGGCGTGGGGGTTCGAGTCCCTTCATCCGCACAAAAATGAAAAAGTAAACCGCCATTCGGGTAATCTGTTTGGCGGTTTTTTAAATTGATATTAATTTAAAGTCAGGTCTAATGAACATTACAAGAGAGAACATTGACGAATTGAATGCCATCATTAAAGTGAAGGTTGAAAAAAACGACTATGCCGAATCTGTGGAAAAAGTTTTACGCGATTATCGTAAAAAAGCCAGCATCAAAGGGTTCCGTCCGGGAATGGCTCCAATGGGTATGGTTAAAAAATTGTACGGTAAATCGGTTTTACTCGACGAAGTAAACAAAATTGTTTCGGAAAACCTGACCAAACACCTGGTTGACGAAAAATTAGATATTCTGGGAGAACCCCTTCCGAGCATTAATGCAGAATCTGACCTTGATTTCGACACAAAAGAAGACTTTGAATTTGCTTTTGATATAGCTTTTCAACCGGCTTTTGATATGAAACTGTCGAAACGTGATAAGATTACTTATTACGAGATTGAAGTGGACGAAACCATGATTCAGGAATCGATAGAAAATCACAAATCGCGTTTTGGCGAAACCTCCGAAGCTGATATGGTGGAAGCAAAGGATTTGGTTAAAGGAAAATTTGAACAATTGGATACCGACGGAAACCTGCTCGAAGATGGCATATTTACCGAAGACAGTTTGTTTGCTGTTGATCGCATTGAAGAAGAGAACATTCGTGCTTTGGTAATTGGTGCAAAAAAAGACGACATAATTGATTTTGAACTGAAAAAAGCCTTTGCAAATACCACCGATTTGGCTTCGATGTTAAGAATCGATAAAGAAGTTGCTGAACAATTGGAAGGAAACTTCCGCTTTACTGTTCAAAGCATTAGTCGTCACCAACCCGCCGAAGTAAATCAGGAACTTTTTGATAAAGTTTATGGTGAAGGAACCATTGCTTCAGAAAAAGAATATAAAAACAAGATTGTTGAAGAAATAAAAGCCAGTTTTGTTTCATCGAGCGATTACAAGTTTTTAATGGATGCCAAAGAAAAACTGGTTAGCAAAGCCGATTTAAAATTACCCGATGCTTTTCTGAAACGTTGGTTGGTAGCTGCCAACAAAGAATTAACCACAGAGTCGGTGGAAAAAGATTATCCGCTGATGCAAGCCGATTTGGCCTGGCAGCTGATAAAAAATAAAATTACCGAAGAGCAGGCACTCAAAATGGAAGAAAATGAATTGCTCGATTTTGCCAAGCAGTCGGTTTTAATGCAGTTTCGACAATATGGCCTGATGCATATTCCTGACGAGCAATTAGAGGCTTATGCCAAACAAACACTAACTAACGAAGACGAGCGACGCAAAATGGTGGATCGCATCTTTGAACAAAAAATTGTAGAATACCTGAAAGAAACCATTAAAGTGGAAAACAAAGAGGTTTCGATGAAAGAATTTGAAGAATTGTTTAAATAATAAAGGTTAAGTTCACGCGTTAATTTTGAGAGTGGTGATTTATTTGACCCAAAAAATGCTAAATTGTAACCTTAATTTTAAAAATAACTCTTATGATTCCACACGACGAATTTAGAAAATATGCAACCAAACATGCGGGCATCAGTAGCTCAGCATACGACAGATTTGCCCGGGTAAACAGCAGTTACATTACCCCCAATATTATTGAAGAACGGCAATTGAACATTGCTTCAATGGATGTTTTTTCCCGTTTGATGATGGATCGCATTATTTTTCTGGGAGTTCCCATCGACGACGATGTTGCCAACATTATTCAGGCGCAATTGCTTTTCCTGGAATCGACCGATCCCGATAAAGACATTTCAATTTACTTTAACACTCCGGGTGGTTCGGTTTATGCCGGTTTGGGCATTTATGATACCATGCAGTACATTAATCCGGAGATTAACACCATCTGCACCGGAATGGCCGCTTCGATGGGTGCCGTATTGTTAACTGCAGGAACTAAAGGAAAACGTTCGGCTTTACCTCACTCGCGAGTGATGATTCACCAACCCATGGGTGGGGCGCAAGGTCAGGTTTCGGATATCGAAATTACCGCACGTGAGATTATTAAACTGAAAAATGAGTTGTACCAGATTATTTCAAAACACTCGGGAAATCCTTTTGAGCGTATTGAAAAAGACTCGGATCGCGATTACTGGATGACGGCAATTGAAGCTAAGGAGTACGGAATGATTGATGAAATTCTGGAACGCAAGAAAGATTAATTACATAATTAATTGATTATAAAGTATAATTGAAAATAGATTCCTAGCTTTGCAGAAGGAATCTATTTTTTTATTTTTATCCAACCTTTTAAAGGTAAATCACATCTGAAGAGAAAAAGTTGTTATGGAGAAATGTTCGTTTTGCGGAAGAGAGAAAAAAGATGTCAATTTGCTGATTGCCGGTATCTCGGGTCACATATGCGATAGCTGTATAAACCAGGCTTATGAAATTATTGAAGAGGAATTAAAAACTACCAGTGATTTCGATTTTAACAGCGTTAAATTATTAAAACCCAAAGAGATTAAAGCCTTTCTCGATCAATACGTAGTTGGTCAGGACGATGCAAAACGATACCTTTCGGTGGCTGTTTACAATCATTACAAACGTTTGGCTCAGGTAAAAAGCAAAAAAGACGATGTGGAGATTGAAAAATCGAACATTGTTTTAGTGGGTGAAACCGGAACCGGAAAAACTTTATTGGCCCGAACCATAGCAAAAATGTTGCATGTTCCGTTTACCATTGTCGATGCAACGGTTTTAACTGAAGCCGGTTATGTGGGCGAAGATATTGAAAGTATTTTAACCCGGCTTTTGCAAGCTGCCGATTATGATGTGAGTGCTGCTGAACGGGGAATTGTTTTTATCGATGAAATTGATAAAATTGCCCGTAAAGGCGATAATCCTTCCATTACACGCGATGTTTCGGGCGAAGGAGTACAACAGGGCTTATTAAAACTACTCGAAGGTTCAGTTATTAATGTGCCACCACAAGGCGGACGCAAACATCCTGAACAAAAAATGATTCCGGTGAACACAAAAAACGTTCTGTTTATCTGCGGTGGTGCTTTCGATGGCATCGAGAAAAAAATATCGCAACGTTTAAATACGCAGGTAGTTGGTTTTGGTGGTTCCGATCAACGCGATCGGGTCGACCGCAAAAATGTGTTGCAATACATTGCTCCCCAGGATTTAAAAAGTTTTGGTTTAATTCCCGAAATTATTGGTCGTTTGCCAGTTTTAACTTACCTGAATCCGCTCGATAAAGAAACCTTGCGCCTGATTCTTACCGAACCTAAAAACGCCATCATCAAACAGTACGAAAAACTGTTTGAGATTGACCACATCAAACTTTCGTTCGACGAAGAATGCTTTGATTTTATAGTTGAAAAAGCAGTGGAATATAAATTGGGAGCCCGTGGCTTGCGTTCAATTTGTGAAGTAATAATTAATGATGCCATGTTTGAACTTCCATCGGAAGAAGTGCATGAGTTTAATGTTACACTGGAATATGCCAAACAGAAATTAAGCAAAGCCAATTTGAGCAAATTAAAGGTAGCCTAAAACATTTTTTAAATATTTTTAAACCCCTTTTCCTTTTTGGTCGAGGGGTTTTTTATGGAGTATAGGTTTTATTGTTGTAAAATATCTTGGTGGTATTCATTCCTTCGTTAAAAATAACCACATTCCGCAATACCTGAAAATGGTTTATTTGTTCGTACGACAGGGTTTTATGTTCACCTTTTGTAAACAGTTGTAAATTTCCGTTTTGATCGATATAGGCAATGGAGTTGTCGTTAATTTTATAGGATTCGGGAATGTAATTCTCAATCAAATAATTCTGACCTTCATAAAAAGCAAATAGTTGATTCTGTTGATGATAAACCAACATATTGTATTTTAATTCGTAGTAGTCGGGACTGTAAGGGGTGATGGTGTAAATAGCTCCTTTATCAAAGAGTTTAAAATCGCCCGTATTGCTAATAAAAGCAACTTTTTCGTAAGCAACCTGAAACGATTCGGGTTTAAAAGTTTCGATGGTTTGTAACTCGTTTTCGTAAAAAACCTGCAGGTAATCTGTTAATGGATCGATAAAAGCCAGGATATTTCTGCCCACTTCAATAGAAGGAACCACGTTGGTTTTCATTAAATCGAAAACCTGATTTTGGTAAAATATTTTAAAATTTTCGTAAGCATCAATGTAAGCCAGCATGTTGGGGCCGGTTTTAAACAGATTAATGGACTCATGCAACAATCCGTCTTCGAGGGTAATTATTTTACCCTTATAATAAACCTGAAAATAATGGTTAAAGGTATCGAAAAAGGCAATTATACTATCGTTGGAATGGAATTCACCCGTGTATTTCGAGAGGAGCACCTTATTCCCGCCATCGAAAGCAAAAAGCTGGGAGCCATTGGTGTACGAAACCAGATGATTAGTAACCTGGTATGAACTTATCAAAGGGGCTACTTCATAAGCAATGTGATTGTGGTAAATCTTAAAATTATTGCTGTTGGTAAGATAAGCAATACAATTGTCGCCCGTTGCAAACGATAAAACCGGAAGGTGCTCCAGTTGCCTTATTTTTCCATCATCGAAAACAAAAAAACGACTTTGGTAATCAGAAAAAGCAGCCATGTTTTGCGAAAAGCTAAAAAGCCAGGTGCACAAAAAGAAAACGGAAAAAGCAATCCTCATTTTTATTCGATTTGCTATCAAATATAAGGTAAAGCCCGCTTTTATTCAAAAGATATTTGTCAGGCTCTAATGATTTTAATTCCTCCGTTTGTTTCTACCTTTATAATTCCCGATGGAGCCGCTTTTTTTATATCATCCTGACGGTACTCAACCACATAATCAACCTGCGAAATCAGTGTTTCACTAATCTCGTCGAAAATAGCGGGCGATGGCTCTCCGCTAAAATTTGCCGAAGTAGATACTATGGGTTTTTTAAACTGTCTGATGAGTTGCCTGCAAAATGCTTCGTTAACCACGCGAATTCCAACACTTCTATCTTCCTGGTTGATTGCATTTTCTGCCAGATTTTTTGCGCCTTCCAGAATCAGGGTCAGGGGTTTGTCGGCCAGTTCCATCAAATCGAAAGCAATATCGGGCACCTCTTCAATATAACTGTTGATTCGGTTGGGTGTATCAACCAAAATAATCATCGATTTATTGTCGGCACGCCGTTTTAAGTTGTAGATTTTTTTTACAGCTTCCTGATTGGTCGCATCGCAACCTAAGCCCCAGATGGTATCGGTGGGGTAAAGAATTACTCCACCACTGCGGAGCACTTCGAGCGCTTTAGCTATATCGGGTTTAAAATCGGTCATCTGAAAACATTGATATTAAAGATGTAGTTTAAAGGCAAATGCAAAATATGGCTACTGTGGTTAACCGTTTTTTATTTTATTTGAAAGCGTTGGGTTAAACAGCTACATCGTATTCGCGCAGGGCGTTGTTTAGCGATGTTTTTTTGTCGGTACTTTCTTTACGTGTTCCAATAATTAAAGCACAAGGCACCTGAAATTCACCGGCAGGGAATTTTTTGGTATAAGAACCCGGAATTACCACTGAACGTGGCGGAACATAACCTTTGAATTCTTTAGCTTCAGCAGAAGTTACGTCAATAATTCTGGTTGAATTGGTAATTACTACATTTGCTCCCAAAACGGCTTCTTTTCCAATGTGCGCCCCTTCAACAATAATACAGCGCGAACCAATAAAGCAATTATCTTCGATAATTACCGGAGCGGCCTGAACAGGTTCCAGTACACCACCGATGCCTACACCACCGCTTAAATGAACATTTTTACCTATTTGCGCGCAAGAGCCCACCGTTGCCCAGGTGTCGACCATGGTGCCGCTGTCAACATAAGCGCCAATATTAACATACGAGGGCATTAAAATTACACCGGGAGCCAGGTAAGCTCCTTCGCGTGCCAGACCATGAGGAACTACTCGTACCTGCTGTGCAGCGTAGTTTTTCTTTAAAGCAATCTTATCGTGAAATTCAAAAGGTCCCAGTTCAATGGTTTCCATTTTACTGATGGGAAAAAACAGAATTACCGCTTTTTTAACCCATTCATTTACCTTCCATTCGCCATTATCGAGTGGTTCGGCAACACGCAATAAACCCTTATCCAGTAAATCAATTACTTGTTTAATGCTTTCCTGTACACGCGATTCTTTTAGCTGGTCTCTGTTATCCCAGGCATGTTCAATTGTTGATTTTAATACTTCCATTTTTTCTTTTTTTACAACAGATGCAAAAATAGTTAACTTAATCGATTATCTGGTTTGACAGATAAAAAAATCAATTTTCTTTAAATAAACCTTATTGATTTAAAGATTGAAACTACAACGGATAAAAAAGTTGCTTTTGGTTTTTTTTTGTAAAATTAGCTGTTTTTCAAACAAAGCCAGGGTTTTTATTGTTTATAAAACAATCCTTTTAAAGTTTGACAACTTTTTATTGTTTTGAGCGTAGCATACATTTGTAATTAGATATTTTTTACTAATTTGGCTTTTGAGCAAAGGTTAATTTAATACTACATGCCATGGAAAAAGATAAGAAAGAAGAAATTAATGCGCATCTGATTTTTAAGATTGGAGAAGAAGATTTTGCAGCTAATGCCAGTAAGGTTCAGCGTATTCTTGAGTTACAACCCATAACTTCTATTCCTAAAGCTCAAAACTATATGAAGGGAGTTATCAATTTAATGGGGAAAGTTCTTCCGGTAATTGATGCCCGCCTTAAAATGGGTTTGCCCGAAAAGGAACCCGACAACAACACTTGCATTGTAGTGTTAGAGATTCGAAAAGGAGGGAAAGTTGTTGAAACCGGTATCATTGTCGATGCCGTTCAAAGTGTAATCGACATTCAGAAAGAAGATATTAAAAACCCACCAGCATTGGGTGTTGAGGTTAACAGCGATTTTATCAGTGGTATGGTTGAGCAGGAAAATAAGTTTATCATGCTGCTCGATGTGGACAATGTTTTTTCATCTGAAGAAATTGTAACCCTTAAGGAAGTAGCTGATGCCGCTGTTATTGAAGAAAAATAAATAAGAAATAACTATTAAAAAAAAGGTTGAACTTTGGGTACAACCTTTTTTTTATTTTATTAGTTTACCTTTTTTGATGGTGCAATATCGCGCACTTTAATTTGAATTGACGTCTTTCCCCTGAAATTGTTTTCTTCTAAATTAAAACATACATCGAACGGTTGGCTGTTAACAATTGCATCAAAATGAACCGACTGACGAAAAGCAATGGCTGGATAACTGTTTTTACTGTTTTCGTCAGAAAGATTTAGTTTCAAATGTTCACTGTCGGATCCTACACATTGGGCGTATCCGGTATCGATTACATTTTTTGCCACAAATATTGGGGTCATGTTACCCGGCCCAAAAGGTTCAAACTGTTCCAGCACCTTAAAAAACTTTTGGTTTATCTGGTTGAGTTGAATCACTTCGTCAACTTCAATCTTCTGAACCTCGCTTTCCGGTGTTATCATTTCCCGTACAGCTTTTTCAAAACACTGAATAAAAGGTTCAACATTTTCCTCTTTTAAAGTTAATCCGGCAGCATACATGTGCCCTCCAAAATTTTCAAGCAAATCCTGGCATTGTTCAATGGCCTGGTATAAATTGAATCTGCTTACTGAGCGGGCCGAACCGGTTACAAATCCGTTCGAGCGGGTTAAAATTATGGTAGGTTTGTAGTAATAATCAATAATTCGCGATGCCACAATGCCAATTACCCCTTTGTGCCATTCGGGATTGTACAAAACCGTTGATTTGCGGGCTTGTAGCTCCGCATTTTCCTCAATCATGGCCAGCGCTTCTTTGGTAATATTCCCGTCGAACCATTTGCGTTCCTTATTATCTTCATCAATTTTTCCGGCCATGGCCGCAGCGTGCTCTTTTTCTTTGCAAACCAATAAATCGACCGAATAACGGCCTTGTTCCATTCGCCCGGCGGCATTAATACGTGGACCTACTTTAAAAACCAAGTCATTAATTTTTAGATTTCCTGGTTGAATTTCAGCCACATCTAAAATAGCTTTTATCCCGATGCGGGGTTTTGAATTTAAACGTTTCAAACCGTAATAAGCCATTATGCGGTTCTCGTCAACAATAGGAACAATATCGGATGCAATGCTTACCACAACCAAATCGAGGTAATGTTCAATTTTATAAAATGGAATGTTGTTTTGCGCGGCTATTGCCTGAATAAATTTGAATCCTACACCACAAGCCGATAATTCTTTAAACGGATAATTGCAATCGGGTCGTTTAGGATCGAGTACAGCAACAGCAGCCGGAATTTCATCGCCCGGTTCGTGATGGTCGCATATTATAAAATCGATTCCTTTTTCGTTGGCATAATCAACTTTTTGAACGGCTTTTATGCCGCAGTCCAATGCAATTATCAGCGAGCAGCCTTTTTCTTTTGCGGTATCGATTCCTTTAATCGAAATGCCATAGCCTTCGTGGTAGCGGTCGGGAATGTAATAATGCAGGTTTTTTAATTTGTTTCTTAAGAAAGAATACATCATCGAAACCGAGGTGGTTCCATCTACATCGTAATCGCCATAAACCATAACTCCTTCCTGATTATTGATAGCCATTTCGAGACGGCTTACCGCCAAATGCATATCTTTCATTAAAAAGGGGTCGTATAAATCGTGAAGGTTGGGGCGGAAAAATTTTTTTGCTGCATCGAATGTTGTAATTCCCCGCTGAATAAGCAGGTTGGCAACGGGTTTACTTACATTAATTGCTGTTGAGAGTTCGTCAATAAGTTCATGGGAAGCCTCAGGCTTGATAATCCATTTTTTTTGCATGATAATATATTTAGTGCTGCACTAAAGCAGTCATTCCGATTCGAAAATGTTGTATGATTGAACGCACGAAATTACTAAAACTTGGTCTAAGAAAGGTGTTTTAGCGGGTAAGTTTTAGCAGGGGAACAGGCCGGTTTTATTCAACTAGCTTCATTCCAAATACTTCGATCAGGTATTTTTTTGCTTTTTCTTTTACCTCATCAAAATCGACAGTACGGCCCAGTTCTTTTTCCATAGAGGTTACACCTTTGTCAGTAAAACCACATGGATTGATGTAGGTAAAATAGTTCAGGTTGGTGTTTACGTTTAAAGCAAATCCATGCATGGTTACAAAGCGGCTGGCTTTTACCCCAATGGCACAGATTTTACGCGTTTTTTCAGGAATATCCACATCGAGCCAGACACCGGTTGCCCCTTTATAATGATGCCCCTCAATTCCATAATCAGCAATGGTTTTTATAATGGCTTCTTCCAGCTTAAAAATGTAGTCTTTGAGAGCAACATTAAAAACTTCTAAATCTAAAATAGGATAACCCACCAATTGTCCGGGGCCATGATAAGTAATGTCGCCACCACGATTGGTTTGGTAATAAGTGGCGTTTATTTTTTTTAAAAAATCTTCGTGAATCAGAAAATTGTGTTCGTCGCCGCTTTTACCCAATGTAAAAACGTGAGGATGTTCGCAAAAAAGCAGGTAACTCGGGTGTGGGTTTTTGCTTAGTTTGCCTTGCATTACTTGATCAAAACGCGCTTCCTGATAATTCCAGGCGTTTTTATATTCTATAGTTCCTAAATCTTTAAATCGAACGTCTTTCATAGTTGTTTTAATTATTCCGATAATTAAAATCAGGCATTCACATGGCGATCGGCTTTGTACGATGAACGCACCAACGGGCTGCTTTCAACAAATGAAAAACCTTTTTCGAGGCCTGTTTTTTCGTATTGGGTAAAAACATCGGGATGAATATATTCCATCACCGGATGGTGGTTGCGTGTTGGTTGTAAGTACTGTCCAATGGTCAATACTTTACAATTTACATGGCGCAGGTCGTTCATGGTTTCAAGTATTTCATCGGGCATTTCGCCCAGGCCCAGCATGATGCCACTTTTGGCAACAATTCCTGAATCGGCAATTTGCTTTAATACATTAAGGCTGGTTGTGTATTTTGCTTTGCTTCGTACCTGAGGAGTTAAACGTTTAACCGTTTCCAGGTTATGTGAAATAACTTCGGGTTTGGCATCAATAATTTGTTGAATCAATTCGGGTTTTCCATCAAAATCAGGAATTAGCACTTCAATGGTAGTGTTTGGGTTTAGAGCTTTAATTTTTTTAATGGTCTCTACCCATATTAAAGCACCACCGTCGGGTAAATCGTCGCGATCGACCGAAGTAATTACTGCATGTTTTAGCTTTAAAGACTGAACACTTTCTGCAATTTTTTGTGGTTCATCGGTATCAACAGGAAAAGGTTTTCCGGTTTTTACGTTGCAGAATTTGCAGGCTCGGGTACATATATCCCCCAAAATCATAAAAGTAGCCGTTCCCCGTCCCCAGCAATCGCCAGCGTTGGGACAATTACCACTTTCACAAATGGTGTGTAGTTTTTGCGAAATTACTAATCCATTTACATGTTTGTTGGCCTGAGCCTTGGGAATTTTTATTTTGAGCCATTCCGGTTTACGCGGAATGGGGGTATTATTTTTGTTCATTTTACCTTGTATTTGAAGGCACAAAAGTAGCAAAAATAAACTTTCGAGGGCTTACATTTTAAGGAATCGCAAAATGTTTATAGGCAGTATTTACAACCCCTTTACAATGAAACCTTGTTTTCGAAAAAAGGAGGTGTTTGTACCATGTTTTGAACCGGAATTTTTAATGCATTTACACTTTGTTTGCTTTGAAACTTTAAAAAGCGAAAAAGGTAAATACCAGAATAAGTGGCTAATCCAAAAAAAACAGCCGTTATTACAGCCACCGGAATACTGCCAATTAAGAAATACCAGAAATAGGTTTGTAGCAGTTCAAAATTTATTTGACTTAAGGAAGGTAAGCTTACCGATTGGTTGGCAAGCAAAAAGCCCAGTTTTAAACTCAGAAATGCAATTATTGGAAACAATGGCGTTAAATTTATGTAGGTACCAATTACTACAAGTGGTTTGTTCAGTTTAAAATATTGTGCTGTTGCCAGGCCACCAATAATTTGACCTCCCCAAATAGGTATAACTCCAATAAAAACACCTAAAGCCATGGCAACAGATTTGCGAAGGGGTGTTTCGTTTGGGTTTAAAAATAACCGTAAAAGGTTTTTCGTTCTAAACTGCAGCCGGAATTTGAGAAGGTTTCTTTTCATAAACTATTACTATTCAACACACGATAAATTAAACGACTTTTTCTTTCTGGGGTTGTACTTATTTAGCTTAAATGACAGAGAAAAAAATATGATATGCATCACTATTTTTGTCTAAGCATACAGTAAAATATTTGTATCATACGTAATATGCGGTGAATTATTGCGGCCTCTTCAAAAAAAAAGACAGGTTTTTTCAACTTTTTTTGACCGGCTTTATAGGATAGTACAATGATAACTATGCTTTAAAATTATATCTTTGCATCAATTTTCAAATAACTAATTTAAAGCAGCCTAACGCTTAAACCACACAAATTATGAGTATATCAGAATTGAGCGAGCAGGAAATTATCCGTCGCCAATCGTTAGAAGAGTTACGAAGTTTGGGTATAGAGCCTTATCCACAGGCCATGTACCATGTAAATACCACCACTCAGGATATCCGTGAGAAGTTTGATCCTGAAAAGAACAATTATCAGGAAGTAAGTTTGGCCGGTAGAATTATGAGCCGCCGCATAATGGGAAAGGCTTCGTTTGTTGAGTTGATGGATGAAAAAGGACGCATCCAGGTTTATTTTAACCGCGATGAAATTTGTCCGGGCGAAGATAAAACTCTTTACAATACCGTTTTTAAGCGGCTGCTCGATATTGGTGATTTTATTGGGATAAAAGGACATGCATTTGTAACCCAGGTGGGTGAAAAGAGTGTGTTTGTGAAAGAATTTACGGTTTTGAGTAAATCCTTACGTGTATTACCTATAGTAAAAGAAAAAGACGGAAAAATTTACGATGCTTTTTCCGATCCCGAACAACGATACCGTCAGCGTTATGTCGATTTGGTGGTGAATCCTCACGTGAAAGATGTTTTTATTAAGCGTGCAAAAATTATCAATACCATGCGCCAGATGTTCAACGAACTGGGCTATCTTGAGGTGGAAACACCCATTTTGCAACCCATTCCGGGGGGAGCTGCTGCCCGTCCGTTTATTACACATCACAATACATTGAACATGCCTTTGTATTTGCGAATTGCCAACGAATTGTATTTAAAGCGGCTTATTGTTGGTGGTTTCGACGGGGTGTACGAATTTGCTAAAGACTTCCGCAATGAGGGAATGGATCGTACTCACAATCCGGAGTTTACGGTTATGGAAATTTATGTAGCTTATAAAGACTATCACTGGATGATGGAGTTTACCGAGAAAATGCTTGAACGTGTTGCTCTGGCTTTACACGGTACAACAAAAGTAAAGATTGGCGATAAAGAGGTCGATTTTAAAGCACCTTACCGTAGGTTAACCATGCTTGATGCTATAAAAGAACATACAGGCATTGATATTACCGGATTGAATGAGGAGCAGTTGCGTCAGGTTTGTAAAGAGCTGCATATTGAGATTGATGAATCGTTTGGAAAAGGAAAAATTATTGATGAAATTTTTGGGGAGAAGTGTGAGCATCACATGATTCAACCTACTTTTATCATCGATTATCCGGTTGAAATGTCACCCTTATGCAAAAAGCACCGCGACAATCCGGAACTTACCGAACGTTTTGAATTAATGGTGAACGGTAAAGAACTTTGCAACGCTTATACCGAGCTGAATGATCCGATTGATCAGCTGGAGCGTTTTCAGGAGCAATTAAAATTGTCGGAAAAAGGCGACGACGAAGCCATGTTTATCGATCATGATTTTGTTCGCGCTCTGGAATACGGGATGCCTCCTACCTCGGGAATGGGAATCGGTATCGACCGGCTTACCATGTTTATGACTGGCCAGGACAGCATTCAGGATGTATTGTTCTTCCCACAAATGCGTCCTGAGAAAAAAGTAAAAACCGATGGGCCTGAAGATTTTGTTAAGATTGGAGTGCCCGAAGTTTGGGCTGAACATGTAATCAAAGCGGGTTATACTTCAGTAATAAAAATGAAAGAAGAAAAAGCCACGCAAATTCATCAAAAGCTGAATGCTTACCGCAAAAAAAATAAATTGGAGATAAATGCGTTGCAATTGCCCGATGTGGAGCAATGGTTGGCCTAACGATAATTCAGAAAGCTCCACCAGTGGAGCTTTCGTTTTATTCTCTTACTTACTTATGAATAAAACTGCATCAATAGAATTAATTAACAGGCATTCTTTTTTAACGATCTTTTTGGGATTGTTTTTTTTAGCTTTTACCACTACTGAAAGTGAAGCGCAGGACAATCCTTTTGAGCTGGAGCCCTATCCCTTTGTTAATCAGGGTTTGAATCAGCTGGTTATTCCCGATTCATCGCTGGCTTACCAGCAATTATTTAACAAATTTACTGAGGTTGGTCTTAAAGGTTCAGGCAAGGTTCGCATCGTGCACATTGGTGATTCACATTTGCAAGCCGATTTTTTTTCGGGCCATTTTCGCAAGCGTTTACAAACATTTTTTTTAGGAGCAATGGGTGGTCGTGGATTTATTTTCCCTTATAAAGTTGCCGGGACAAATAATCCCTTAAATTACTCAGTATCGTCAACCGGAGTTTGGGAAAGTTGCCGGAATGTGGAAAAAGAAAGGAATTGTGAGTTAGGACTTTCGGGCATTTCAATAAAAACGTTAGACACCAATGCTTCGATACAGATTAAAATTACCGATCAGGCCTTGGCCGGTTACGATTTTGATCGGTTGATGGTTTTTCATACGTTTGGTACTGAAAATTTTGCTTTAAAGATAAAACCAAGCAATAAAATAAAATTGGTTCAGGCCTTTCCCGAAATGGGATATACACTTTTTGAATTCAACCAGAATTTGGAAAGTGTAACAATGGAACTACAAAAACAAAACGAAACACAAAAAGAATTTACCTTATACGGATTGAATTTTGACAGCAACGATCCGGGAATTATTTATCACACGGTGGGAGTTAACGGTGCTCAGTATGAATCGTACCTGAAATGTGATTATTTTGTTCCCCATTTGAAAGTTTTAAATCCCGATTGGATAATTGTATCGCTGGGCACCAACGATAGTTATACCAATGTTTTTGACACCACGGTTTTTATAAAAAAAGTTGATAGTTTGTTGCAATATATTAAACAGGCAGCCCCTAATGCGGCTGTTTTATTAACTACGCCGGGCGATCACCGCATTAAAAGGGTTCAGGTAAATGCAGCTGCAGTTCGTGCTTCAGAAATTATTAAAAAACAAGCGGAGCAAAAACAACTGGCGTATTGGGATTTTTATTCTTTAATGGGAGGAGCTGGTTCCATGGATGCATGGCGGGCTGTTGGTCTGGCTCATACCGATTACCTGCATTTTACACAAAAAGGCTACGAGTATCAGGCTCAATTGTTATTTGTGGCTTTTTTAAAAGCTTACGATGATTACATGCTTCGCGAATTGCAGTTAAAGCCTTAATTTACCGGTTCAGGTTTTATTTAACTTCAATCTCAACCCTGCGGTTTAAACGGTTCCCTTCTTCGTTATTTTCATTTGATACGGGTTTTGAACTCCCAAAACCCTGGTTTAAAATACGAAAGCGCGACACCCCTTTTGCCAGCAGGTAATTGCGAACAGCAAGCGCCCGTTCTTCCGACAGTTGCTGATTGTATTCATCAGTGCCAACATTGTCGGTATGGCCGTAGATGTGTAATTTTAGTTGTGTTTTTTGAAGCAGAAGTGCGGCCAGTTTATCGAGTTCAAAGTGCGACTCGGGCAGAATTACCGCTTTGTCGAATTCAAAATACAGGTTTTCGAGAACCATTTTTTGATTCCGCAGCAAAACCCCGTCGAAAGCCATCAGGGGTTCTGGTTCCATTGCCTCGCAGTTAAGGTTAAGTTCAGGCTGGTATTCGTAAACTTCAACAAAATCGATGTAATAATAAGCCATGGGGCTTGTATTTTGCGTTTGCAGCAGGTTTTCGTCAAAGTTTCGATATTCCATTTGCTGGTTCGATAAAAAATTTCCGATAATTAAATAATCCTCGCCGCCTTCGGCCTGAAAAGTACCACATACTTTGGTCCAACTGTTTTTATCTTGAATAATTTCATCTTGTTGAAATACCACATCGGCCTTAACCGGATAATTGATGGAGTGAACCGAATAGAGCGGGTTGTCGGAAAAAAACATGCCCAAACCATTGCAGGCAATAATACAACTTTGTCCGAGTCGCACCTGCATCGAAGCAAAATAGGTTTTTCCGGCTTCAAGCGGCTGTCGTAAACGAACCCTCAGGTATTCGCGATAAGCAATCTGGTTGGGATCTATCTGCTGCATGCAGCCAATAATTCCCATATAGCCTTTACCATCGAAAGCTTCAGCCGAACCTATCCAGTTGTGGGGAACGCCACATTTTTGTGAGCAGGCATTAAAATAGTCGGGAGTTCCGCTGTTGGGCGACTCCCAATTAAAAACATCGCTGTAGCGTTGAATGGAAACGTAATCGGCCGGGCATCGCTGGTAGAGTTCAAAACTCCCGTTTGGAACCAGATTTTGGGCCTGGCTTATTTGGAACAGAAAAAAAACGAGTATAAAAAACCAAAAACGATTCATGCCAGCATCTTGTATTATTCTTCAATTTCTTTTTTCCACGAATCGTCGAAAAGGAAATTGTTGTAGGGATAGCGTTTTGCGTGAATCTCACGAACTTTGTCGTAAATTAGGTTCCGAAACTCATCGATATTGTTTTTTTCTTTGGCCGAAATAAAAATGCAGGGAAGGTTATTTTTTGCCATCCACGATTTTCTTAATTCTTCGAGCGAATAATTATCGATGGTTTTAGGAGTTAAATCGTCTTCATCTTTTTTTATAAATTGATAGGCATCAATTTTATTAAAAACAATGAAGGTGGGTTTTTCGGTTTTGTCAATTTCGTACAGGGTTTGTTTTACCACCTCAATTTGTTCTTCGAAGTTGGGATGCGAAATATCGACCACATGTAATAAAATATCAGCTTCGCGAACCTCGTCGAGTGTTGACTTAAACGATTCAACCAGGTCGTGGGGCAGTTTACGAATAAACCCAACGGTGTCGGAGAGCAAAAATGGTAAGTTGCCAATTACTACTTTTCGGACCGTGGTGTCGAGCGTGGCAAATAGTTTGTTTTCGGCAAATACTTCCGATTTACTCAACAGGTTCATAATGGTCGATTTGCCAACGTTGGTGTAACCAACCAAAGCTACACGTACCATTTCGCCCCTGTTTTTACGCTGGGTCGACATTTGCCTGTCAATTTTTTCGAGTTGTTCTTTTAAGCGTGAAATTTTATCGCGGATAATCCGGCGGTCGGTTTCAATTTCGGTTTCACCGGGTCCGCGCAAACCAATTCCACCGCGTTGACGTTCCAGGTGTGTCCACATGCGGGTTAGCCGAGGTAATAAATATTGGTACTGGGCCAGTTCAACCTGCACTTTGGCGTGAGCTGTCTGAGCTCTTTGGGCAAATATGTCGAGTATTAAATTGGTGCGATCCAACACCCGCGAATTAAAAATCCTTTCAATATTTCGCAATTGTGAGGGAGTTAATTCATCGTCGAAAATAATCAGTTTAATTTCGTGTTCTTCAACGTAAGCCGCAATCTCATTAATTTTACCCGTACCTACAAAGGTTTTGGGATGGGGTTTATCGAGTTTTTGAGTGAATCGTTTTACAGGGATTGCACCGGCGGTTTCGGTCAAAAAAGCCAATTCGTCCAAATATTCTTCTACCTGTTGTTCGTCCTGTTCCTGATTGATAACTCCAATCAAAACGGCTTGTTCTATTTCTTTTTCGGTACTATAATAGGGTTGGCCCATGTATTTATATTATTATCTTTTTATTTGTAATTCATTAACGACACAAAAATAGCTTAATTTGTTCAATATTATTAAAAGGCAGAGGCTAACACACATTTAATTCTGGTAATTTGCCACGGTTGAAATTTACTTGAGCAGATGTTTTCTTTTAACACAGCCAGGTGTATTTTTTTTATTTGAATCGAACTGATTAGTAAGTTTGGTTGTAATTTTTAAGAATAGCGTTGAATCAGGCTCATGGCAACATGAATTTTCTCTTCCATACTGGCCAACCCATCGATCCAATGAATTTTTAAACCTCCGCGTTCCATCCTACGAAACCAGGTCATTTGGCGTTTTGCAAACTGATGGATGGCAATGTTTAATTTTTCGATCATGGTGTTGTAGCTATACTCCTGTTGAAGGTATTGTACAATAAATTTGTACTCAAGCCCGTAATAAGAAAGCGCTTCAGGTGATACCCCCTGTTTTATGAGCTGTTCTACTTCGTCAATCATCCCATCACGCAGCCGTTGTTTTAACCTTTCGGTAATTCGCTGTTTAATTTCTTGCCGATGAAGTTTTATGCCCAAAATTAAAGCGTTGAATTTAGGATAGGAAAGGTCTGTTTCGGAGTGTTCCTTATAATAACTTTCAATTTCGATAGCCCGGATGGCTCTTTTTTTTGTGTCAATATCGCTGGTATTATGCAGTTGTTTCATACCGGCCAGTTTAGCAGTTAATTCGTCAAGGGTGCAGGGTTCCAAACTTTTGCGCAGTTGCTCGTTTTCAGGCACATTGGTTAACCGGTAACTTTTTAGCACAGCCTCAATATACATGCCTGAGCCGCCACACAAAATAGGAAAACTGTTTTCAGCAATTATTTGTTGGTAGGCTTTTAAAAAGGCGTTTTGAAATTCATACACGTTGTATTTTGTCCCGGCATCTACAATATCAATTAAATGATAAGGAATTTGTTGTCCATTGAGGGTATATTCTGAGAGGTCTTTACCGGTTCCTAAATCCATTCCACGGTATACCTGTCGCGAATCGGCACTGATAATCTGGGCATTGAGCAAGTGTGCCAAGTGAACAGCAAAACTTGTTTTTCCGGAAGCTGTAGGTCCAAGAACAGTTATTAAATCGATGTTTTTTTTTGTGATTCCCTCCATGTACTTATGTTAATTGCTTGTAAAAATACATTATTTTTGCTGCAAATTAAATCGGTATGTTGCTTAAACTTATTATAAACCGCGTTCGTGGTGTGTTAATGGAACCAAGACGGGAATTTGTCAGTATTTTGAATGAAAACAAAAGCAGGCGAGCTATTTTAACTCAATACATAATTCCTTTTTTAACCCTGTTTTTTGTGACCACCTTTTTTGGGAGTGTAATTTTTGGGCCAACTACTTTTCGTCTGGGTTCCGGGGTGGTGTTGCGAAGTATATTTCATCTTATTCTGGTTATTTTGGTAACCTTGTATGGTTCCGCCTTTATTTTAAATAAATTATTTTCTGTTTTTCAAATTCCTCGAAACGGGACCAAAGCCTTTACCCTTATGGCTTATGCCTTTACGCCGGTTTATATTGCTATGATATTGTCAGGATTGTTGCCAAGGCTTGAAGCGCTCCTGAATCTTATTGGGCTTTACAGCATTATTCTTTTTTGGATTGGCTGCGAACGCTTGATTGAGATGCCGTTTGAACGCCGTCAGTGGTTTGTTCCCATTGGCCTGATAATTATTATTCTCTTTTATTTGGCGGCCAAACTAATATTAGGAGCTATATTTGCCCGTTGATTTAAACAAGGAACAAAATGACGCGAACCAATACCATACGATTTAAGAATAAAAAAGCAGGTTTTGAGTACGAAATTCTTGAAAAATATACGGCTGGTATTCAATTGCTGGGAACTGAAATAAAGTCGATAAGGAACGGTAAAGCCAGTTTGACTGAAACTTACTGTACTTTTATAAATAACGAACTTTATATTAAAAATCTTTACATTGCCGAATACGAAATGGGGGGTTACGTTAATCATGAACCCCGGCGCGATCGTAAGTTGCTTTTAAACCGACAGGAATTAAACAAGTTACACAAAAAGATTAAAGAGCGTGGTTTCAGTATTATTCCACTCACATTGTTTACAAATGCTGCAGGACTGGTAAAAATAGACATTGCACTTACCCGGGGTAAAAAACAATATGATAAACGAGAAGGTATAAAAGCTAAAGACAACAAGCGTGAGATGGATCGGTTGAATAAAATCCGCTAGCATCTGCCTTCAGTTTAGCTTCTAACTTTTAAGCGACAGATGAGCTATTTTCAGCTTTGTTTTATTGATTGAAGAAGAACTCCTGCAATTCGTAGATATCTCCAGGGGTAAGCGTAGAGTTCATCTCAAAAATGGCATCAATAGCCTCCTGAAGTTCTTCGTGCGAGATGTAATTGTCTCCGTTTACATCTACCTGCTTAAACTTTTCGGGTATACCTTTTACTTCTCTATCGCTTTGTTTAGCATCGGTAGTGCGCTTATATAATTTAACTTCGCTGCGTTTAACTGCATCGGGATCATATAGCATAACAATTAGGTGGTTTTCCATTATTTTAACTCCGTTAGCTCCTACTGCAAATGAACCTGATTGGGTATCATTTTGCTTATCCATATAATCCGGAACACCATCGTTGTCAGTATCAATCGGACAACCTTTAAAGGTTACCTTAACATTGGGTGGCGTATTTGGGCATTCGTCGTTAAAATCATCAACACCATCACCATCGGAATCTTCGTTGTCGGTAATGGTAAATTTCAGGTTTTTAAAGTGCTCAACCGAAGCAATCTCGTCGGCCGGTGAGAACATATCGAACGAAAGTGAAATGTAAGTGTTCAGTACAATGTCGTTTTTCCAGCCGCCACCGCTTTTGTAGTTATCAATATAATCGGACATGGCCAGATGAACTGCGGTACCAATTCGGCATTTAACCCGGTCGGAAATAGTTACGTGAACACCGATATCAACCGGAATGGCAAAACTTGTTTTGGGATAATAGCCGTAATTATACAAATCCAAATCACGCAGGTCGGTTTCATAGTTGTAATCGCGGCTAATAATGTTTCCCACACCCAGGCCTTGTTCCAAGTCGCGAATGGTTCCATCGCTCCAGTAATGGTAGGTATTTCCATTGCTGTCGAGGTAATCGCCTTTGGGCGTAAATTGCAGAATTTCAGCACCTATCGCAATAAAAGGATGAATGGGACGCTGTCTTTTTAGAATATGATTAAAGTTGTAAACCAACGAAACACCGCCCAAGAATAGACTGGTTTTAAAATTCTGAACAGCGTTAACATTACCGTTATATTCGTTTCCTGAAACCTCGCCAAAGGAACCATGGAATTCAAAGTCGAAGTTTTTGCTAAGGTTTCTTGAAATGGATACCCTGTACGAAGTTAAGCCGTAGAGCGGGCTACGCAGGTAGTTGTTCACATCGCCAAAAAATGAGAACGTTCCCATTCCTGCACCTAAAATAGGTTTAAAGGCCAAACCCTCAGTCGATTCTTCTTCCTGTAAAAGTAGGGTTTCGTAATCGTAATCTAATTGTTGTGCCAAAACCGTGGAGGCGAAGCAAAGAAAAATCGGTATCAGGTAATTCGCAATTCTCATTAAGTTAAATTACATATGTTGCGAATTTAATAAAAAGCTTCAGATTATTTATACCATTTTTGATTAGCTATCATCAGTGCTTCTTGTACCGTAATTCTAAGTCCACTATTGTAGGCTGCAACAAAAGCGTCGTGAATGGGCGTGTTGTTCCATATATACATGCGGTAATCGCGGGCATCGCGGTAAATCATAAAATTACCTACCGTGTATTTATGCCAGCCGTCGTGAATTTCGACCTGAACTTCGTCAACAATATTTAATTTTTTAAAGTACTGTTTGCCCACTAAATTATGACCGGCAGCTATTTGTACGCGATAAGTTACTCCATTATCGGGTAAGGGAATATTGGTTACACCAGCCAGATTTTCCATGTAATTCTGGTTGTTGTTCATCTGCTTGCTTTTGCTTATTTCAGGTTGGGTTTGTACCGGTTCAGTATAGGCTAAATCGGGTTGTGTTACAATGGGTTCGGTTTGCACCGGATTGGTTGTATAAGTTTCCTGAACCGGTGTTTGTGTTTGTGTTTCTTGAACCGGATTCTGGGTAACTTCAGGACTTGTGGTTTGAGCTACCAGTTCTTCGGTATCGAATGCGGTTAAGTCAACAGCACGTTCAGCAATATTGATGGTTTTTGTCCGTTCATTTTCAGCATATGAGAAAGTTCCTGAGATTAAAAATGCCTGGTCGGGAATTTCGCCTTCGGGAATCAGTTTGTATGAAACCACAAACTGCGATTCGGGGGGCATATTCATCCACAGGAATTTAATAATTGAATTTTTATACGTGAAAATGGAGTTTTTGCTTTTAATGCTTTCGGCACGATAACCTCTGGGTATTTCTTCCTGAACTTTGCCAAAATCGCGCAAATCGCCTTTGTTAATAAGCAGGTTAACTATTATTTCGTTATTCTCATTTAAGAAAGGTTTTTGTCGTACACAGTCGATATTTTTTATGCTCACGTTCTGGTACGAATAGGTAGTTTGCGAGGTTTCGGCTGTTCCGGCAAGGGTTTCATCACCAATAATTGTAATTGATTTTGCCGGAATGCTGGCCGTTTGAACACCGTTGTTTTCGATGTATGAGAATTTTCCTTCAAGCGAAAACTCACCCGAAACGGTGGGTGCAACCTGTAAGGCATAACTTATGGTAAACTCCCTATCGAAGGGAACACGCATCCACTGGATCTTAATTTTTTGATCTTCGAACCGAA
Organism: Bacteroidetes bacterium HGW-Bacteroidetes-4; assembly: GCA_002840905.1. GTDB lineage: Bacteria > Bacteroidota > Bacteroidia > Bacteroidales > SZUA-534 > GWE2-40-63. Next base: position 63,963 of record PHDD01000017.1, read on the forward strand.
ATTCGCCGTTTGCCGTTTGGCGGGCTACTGCCGTAAAACCTACGGGCAAATCCTGCTGAAAACGGGCAAATCCTTCGATATCGCCTTTGTTTATGGTTACTTCAACCAAAAACTCATCGCCGGCTTTTGCACTGGCTGGCAGATTGATGTCGAGCGATACCGGACTGTTTAAAAAGCCAAGCAGGGATAAAAAACCAGCGACTATGGGTATTAATACGATTCGTAACATAGGAAATTATTAAACAATTTGCCTGAATAATTGAATGCTAAAATACTTAAAAACCCTTTACAATCAAATTTTACAGTGGTTTCAGCCTATTAAAGTTGATAAAATGTTAATAATTTACGGTTGTGAACCCAAATATTTTCCATCGAACACTAATTTTTTATGTTTAATAATTAAAACTACTTCCTCCTAAAAATTCGCGTAATATTGATGTGGGAGGAATTTCTTCGTCGGCAATAGGAACCACGTAGCTAAAGAATTTAAGCAGTCGCGTAGCTTCGCGATAGGCTTTGTTGTTTGAGGGAACCTCGTTTAAAATAGGTTCGGCATAGCGTTTTAGTACTCCGGTTTCATAGTGGACGGCTGTATTAAACATAACATCGGCATTTTCCTGATAAGGGAAAATGTATTTTTCTTCGCCCTTGCGAACACTGGCCCAGCGGTTAATGGTTTCAACTGCACTGTAATACCGGTATTTATAATCGCGAATAATACGACGCACCAAACGGGTATCGGTAGTCGGAATTCGGTTGTGATTGTCGAGCGAAACGGTGGTCAGCGCCGATACATAAATTTTAAATTTGGTGGCCTCGTCAATTTCTGAAGTTAAACGTGGATTCAGTGCATGTATTCCTTCGGCAACAATAATGGTTTTATCGTCGATACAGAGTAAATCGTTTTCGTAAAAACGTTGTCCGGTATGGAACGAGAACTTGGGTAAATCTACAGTTTCGCCGGCAAAAAGGCGTTTCAGGTTGTCGTTTAACAAATGCAAATCGAGCGCTTCAATGGCTTCAAAGTCGTATTCACCGTTTTCGTCGCGTGGCGTTAATTCGCGGTTAACAAAATAATTATCGAGCGACAAGGTTACCGGTGTAAGTCCGGCTACCTTTAATTGTACTGCCAGCCGGTTGGCAAAAGTAGTTTTCCCGCTCGACGAGGGGCCGGAGATTAGTATTAGCTTAGGATGTTCGGGGCGGTGAGCAATCATATCGGCTATGTTGGCTACTTTTTTTTCGTGCAGCGCTTCAGAAATTTTAATCAATTCACTAACCTGATTATTTTTAACTGCCTGATTGATGTTTCCAATGTAGGCAACTTTTAATATTTCGCCCCAATCCTGGTATTCCTGAAATACTTCGAATAATTTGTCCTGAATAATAATCTCTTCACATTCGTCGGGGTTCTCTGTTTTTGGTACAATTAAAAGCATCCCGTCGTAGTATTTAACCAAATCAAACACTTTTAGATAACCGGTAGAGGGTACTAAAAAACCGTAAAAGTAATCGATGGAATTATCGAGTCGATAAACTGAGGAGTATAGTTGCGGCCTTGATTTAAACAACAGGGCTTTTTCCACCAAACCGTGGTCTTCAAAAAGTTTTATAGCTTCGGTTGATAAAATTTCGTTACGCGAAAAGGGCATATCTGCTTCAATAATATCGCGCATGCGATTTCCGATGGCAAATACGGTATCAATGTCAATGGAATTTTTATCGCCATCAAATTCACAATAATACCCCTTCGATATGGAATGTTCAATTTTTATACGTTTGCCCGGAACAACATCGCTAACCGCTTTCTGTAGTACAAACGACAAAGAACGAACGTACATACGCATACCGTCGGGATGCGAAATGTCGATGAATTCGACCGTTTTGGGTTTGTAAATATTGTAGGAGAGTTCTTTGAGTTTGTTATTGACAAAGGCTCCTAAAACCGGATGTTTTAACTGTATGTTTGTTTTTTTGGCAATTTCGGCCAAAGTAGTACCCAAAGGATACTTTTTAGTTTGCTTATTGTTTACACAAATTATCTCTATCATGACAATTACTATTGAAAATTTGGCTCCGATTAAAGATAATTTATTTCTTGAAACTGCTCAATAAAAACTTACATTTCGTCTTTTAAAAATTGCGAAGTATAGCCTTTACCCGATTTAACCAATGCTTCAGGCGTTCCTTCAAAAAGAATTTTTCCTCCGGCATCGCCCCCTTCGGGTCCAATGTCGATAAGGTGGTCGGCTACTTTAATTACATCGAGGTTGTGTTCAATTACAATAACCGTATTGCCCTTATTTACCAGTTTGTTTAGCACTTTAAGCAGCACCCTGATATCTTCGAAGTGCAAGCCGGTAGTGGGCTCGTCGAGAATATACAGGGTTCGGCCGGTGTCTTTTTTCGACAGTTCGGTTGCCAGTTTTACGCGTTGCGATTCTCCTCCGCTTAGCGTTGTTGAGGCCTGGCCCAGTGTTATGTAACCTAATCCTACCGACTGGAGCGCATTTAGTTTCTGTAAAATTTTGGGAACATTTTCAAAGAATTCAACACCCCGGTTTATGGTCATGTCGAGCACATCGGAAATTGATTTTCCTTTGTAACGAACTTCAAGGGTTTCGCGATTGTAGCGACGTCCCTGACATTCGTTGCAATGTACGTAAACATCGGGTAAAAAATTCATTTCAATGGTTTGAACTCCAGCGCCTTTGCAGGTTTCACAGCGTCCGCCCTTTACGTTAAACGAAAATCGCCCGGGTTTATATCCGCGAATCTGGGCTTCGGGCAGTCGGGCAAAAATATCGCGTATGTCGGAAAAAACTCCGGTGTAAGTAGCCGGGTTGCTACGTGGGGTTCGCCCGAGTGGCGATTGGTTTACTTCAATTACTTTGTCGATATGCTCAATTCCCTGAATCGATTTGTAGGGTAGCGGTTGTTTTAATGCGTTGTAAAAATGTTTGTTCAATATGGGATGCAGGGTTTCGTTTATCAAACTCGATTTACCACTCCCCGAAACACCGGTAACACAAATAAATTTTCCTAAAGGAATGGTTACCGATACATTTTTAAGGTTATGCCCACTGGCTCCTTTTATGGTAATATTTTTTCCGTTTCCTTCACGTCGTTTTTCGGGAATATCAATTTTTTTATGTCCGTTCAGGTATTCGGCAGTAAGAGAACAGGAGGCCAGAATGTCGGCAGGTGTTCCCTGAGCAACAATTTTGCCTCCGTTTCGTCCGGCCATAGGGCCAATATCGACCACATGGTCGGCCGATAGAATCATGTCTTTATCGTGCTCCACAACAATTACCGAATTACCGGAATCGCGTAACTCCTTAAGTGAGTTTATAAGCCGGTGATTATCGCGCTGATGCAAGCCAATACTGGGTTCATCGAGAATATACAAAACATTAACCAATTGCGAACCAATTTGGGTTGCCAGCCTGATGCGCTGACTCTCGCCGCCCGACAACGATTTAGACGAACGGTTTAACGACAGGTAATTTAAACCAACCTGCAACAAAAAGCCCAATCGGGAACGGATTTCTTTCAGAATTTCCGTAGCAATTTGTTTTTGTTTTGAGCTCATTCTATCTTCAACACCATTAAGCCATTCAGCCAATGCTCCGATGTCCATTTGTGAAAGTTCGGCAATATTTTTACCGGCAATTTTAAAAAACAGGGTTTCTTTTCTTAGGCGGGTTCCCTGACATTCGGGGCATGTTGATTCGCTGATGTAGTTTTGAAAACGGCCGTTTCTCGATTCACTAATAGCTTCATCGCCTTGTTCAGCCTGCAGATAACTTAATACCCCCGGAAAGCTTAAAAAATAGTTCGATGCATTTCCCAAAGGGGTATTTTGCAATTTAAACGGTTCGTCGGAACCATTTAAAATGGCATCGAGTGCTTCTTCAGGTATATCTTTTATGGGGGTGTCGAGTTTAAATTTGAATTTATCGGCAATGGCTTCAATTTGCCAGAAAATTAAATTGCTTTTGTATTTCCCCAGCGGAGCAATTCCTCCTTTTTTTATGCTGAGTTTGGGATCGGGAATTACTTTTTCTAAATCGATTTGGTTTATGATGCCCAGCCCTTTGCATTTGGGACAGGCACCAACCGGTGAATTAAAGGAAAAAGTGTGAGGTGCCGGTTCGTTGTATGAAATGCCCGTGGTTGGGCACATCAGGTGGCGGCTGAAATAATGCAATTCGTCCGATGCTGCATCTAAAACCAACGTAACTCCTTCGCCTTGCTTCATAGCTATTTGAAGCGATTCGCGTATTCGTTTAACATCTTTTTCGTTTATTAGCAATCTGTCGACAACCACTTCGATGTTGTGTGTTTTGTATCGGTCGAGCCGCATGCCGGGTTTTAAATCCAGAACTTTTCCGTTGATGCGGGCATAAATAAATCCTTTTTTTATGAGCTGTTCGAAAAGTTCTTTGTAATGGCCTTTGCGTCCTTGAACCAGGGGAGCTAAAATATATATTTTTTTATCGTTGAGTTTTTCTATCAACAATTGGGTTATTTGCTCGTCGGTGTATTTCACCATTTTTTCTCCGGTATTAAAAGAATAGGCATCGGCAGCCCGGGCAAAAAGCAGACGTAGAAAATCGTAAATTTCGGTAATGGTTCCCACGGTTGAGCGTGGGTTTTTATTGGTGGTTTTTTGTTCAATCGAAATTACCGGACTTAATCCTGTAATTTTATCCACGTCGGGACGCTCCATGTTGCCCAAAAACTGACGGGCATAGGCCGAAAAGGTTTCCATGTAGCGGCGTTGCCCTTCGGCATAAATGGTATCAAAAGCCAACGACGATTTTCCGCTTCCACTTAAACCGGTAATAACCGTAAGCTTATTTCGGGGAATGGTAACATCGATGTTTTTTAAGTTGTGAACTTTGGCTCCGTAAACTTTTATTTCTTCATCGTTTTCGATGTGACTTTCCATTTCAGGCATTTTTAAAATATGGGCAAAGATATTGAGAGTTTTGAATAATTTGAGTAGCCTCAATAAATAATGAATAACAACTCAGGACTGAGATACAAATTCAGCAAAGCTTTTGTTTCGGCCTGTTTTTAATTTTGATACCGATGCTTTTTAATTTTTGTAAAATACAGTATCCGGAACCACGGTTCGTAAAGTGGTATCTGCAATTTTTATCTGATATTTTTTTCCTGTTTTGTTGGTTAGTTTATCGTTGCGTAACCAAGGGTTTAATTCTTTCAATACTTTGTAATTTATTCCCATCTGGTGAGCAAAGTCGGCCAGATTGCTAACCATAGTATCAACTTCGACCAATGTATGCGGTATGTTTTGGTATTTTTGCTTGTCATTAATATAAAAACCATAGTTTTCGGGGTTTTCCATAATTAATTTTAACGCTATCAGCCGATAAACATAACGCCCGGTTTCTTCGCCCAGAACCAGGTCGAAATAATTTCCGGATTTTTGCCGGTCAATTTGTCGGCTGATATTTTTTCGGCCCATGTTATACGATGCCGCTGCCATAGTCCAGGTTCCGTATTTTTGATACGATTCTTTTAGAAAGGTGGCTGCAGCCAGTGTGGCTTTTTCCACATGATAGCGTTCGTCTACCTCGCTGTTTACTTCTAATTTATAATCGCGGGCGGTACCCTCCAAAAATTGCCAGAATCCTTCGGCCCGGGCTGGTGATACAACATTTGCCAAACCACTTTCGGCAACCGCCAGGTATTTTAAATCGTCAGGAACTCCCGCATCTTTAAGTATAGGTTCAATGAGCGGGAAATAGCGGTGTGCTTTTTTAATAAATAGCAGGGTTTGCGATTGCCAGTAGGTATTTACCAACATTTCGCGATCGAGGCTTTCATACACATCGAAATAATTAATCGGAACAGGTTCCCCGGCAAAAGTAATATTGTCGGGTATGGGTACTGGGGTTATGGCGTAATGCGGATTAAACGATGGTGAATTTTGATGGTCGGCTTGTTCATTTGTTGACGATGCGGTTAAAATAATTATGGATGCCACAATAAAAAATGAAAAAATTCCAATTACAACGAATTGCTTTAACATAGTAATGAGATAAAATTGTTTGACTTATATACCCTTTAAGAAAGAAAAGGTTTACTTTTTAGGCTTCGAAATTTTGGTAATCACATAAAGTGTTACTCCCACCAATAAGGCTATTATTCCAACGAACCAATGGTTTAAAATGGTTTGATTAGGATTGAGAATCATAAAAACGGCCAGTCCGGTAAAAATAGCGTTTAAAGTTAGTAAAACCATTGCTACTCCACGGTCTGAAAGCCCAAGGTACGATAAATGGTGGGTGGTATGATCACGGCCGCCAATAAATGGCGATTGTCCTCGCATCAGTCGGTTGATGGTAACTGAACTGGTGTCGGAGATGGGAACTACAAAGGCTAAAAATGCAAACAGAAAAGGAAACCAATTTGAGAAATCCTGCACCGAGGGAGCGTTCCAAAAAACCTTAATGCTGATGATGGCCATAAATGCGCCCAAAAACTGTGAGCCATTGTCGCCCATATACATTTTTGCCGGATTCCAGTTGTAATATAAAAAACTTAGCAACGAGGCAAAAACGGCCAGAGCAATAATAAAGAACACTCCAGATGACGAATTCGAAAAGGCTAAAACAAGCAAAGAACCTGCTAAAATGGTTGAAGTTACCGAGGTGGTTACCGCATCCATATTATCGAGCATGTTCAGAGAATTCATGATACCAACCACCCAAAAAAGGGTTAAGCCATAATTGATCCAGATGTTTTCGAAAACCTGAATGTACAGACCCGAATAAATAAGTATCAAAGCACTTAATACCTGAAAAACAAACTTAAATCCGGGAGGCGTATTCAGCATATCGTCGGCAAGTCCCATTAAAAAGCCAATGGTTACTACCAGAATAGTTGCAAGTACTTCTGGATGCAATAAATTTTGTGCATCAAAAAAAATGAAATAGGTGAGAGTGCCCATTAAAAAAGAGGCATAAAAGGTAAGTCCTCCTAAAATTGGTTTGGTTTGACTGCTCCATCGTTCGGCTGATGTGTTGGCTTTTTTTATTTTATATCGCTCAGCGCGAATTACAAAAAAACGATGCATGAGCAAGCTAATAACAAGCACAACAATAAAATAGAGTATCAAAACAAATGTATATGTCATTTCTTGAGTTTTTGTAATTTTTCGGTAAGCCTGCGGCCAATGGTTGTTTCTTCATCTTCAGCATAATATCCGTAACCATAACCGTATCCGTAACCATAGCCATAATTGCCATAGCGCCTTTGGTTCACATCAACACCATTCAGAATAACCGAAAGATTATCCATATTTTTAACATGGATCAGGTTGTTAATGTTGTCGATAAAATGCCTTTTCGACACATTGGCTTTCATTACATAAATGGGATAATTGGCTCGCTGAAGATTTGCCAACGCATCGGTTACAATACCAACCGGTGGTGTATCAATTATAATAATATCATAGCGTTCTTCGAGTTCAACCAACAGGATTTCCATTTGTTTTCCGGCGGCCAATTCAGCGGGGTTGGGAGGCACAGGTCCGGCCGTGATGTAATCGAAATTGGGTAAATCCGATTTTTCAATACACTCATCCAATTTGTGTTTGCCGATGAGTAAGGTGCTTATTCCTTTGTTGTTGCTGGTGTTGAATCCCAGATGAATCCGCGGTTTGCGCAGGTCGAGGTCGAGAATAACCACTTTTTTACCGGAGATGGCCAGAATCCCGGCAAGGTTAATGGCTACGAAGGTTTTTCCTTCGCCTGAAATGGTACTTGAAACGGTTATTATTTTTGTTTCGGCTCCATGTGATATAAACTGAAGATTTGAGCGTATGGTTCGAAAAGCTTCTGAAAACAACGAGTTTGGATGGCGGTTTACTAAAAGTTGTGATACTGGAATGTCTTTTTTATATACGGGCACGGTACCTAATATGGGAGCATTGGTATAATTCTGAATGGTGTTAATTGAAGTTATCTCATCATATAGCAGGTAGCGCACTAAAATAAAACCGCCTCCTAAAAACAGCCCCATTAAAAGAAATACTGGATAGGTTTTTTTGCTCAACGGAGAAATGGGATGTGCCGGTACATTGGCTTTTTCAAGAATGGTGTTTTGCGAAACGTAACCGGCTTGCGAAATCAGGTACTCGGCTTTCTTCTCAATCAGTTTGTGATAAAAACCTTCGTTTATGGTGTAAAGCCGGTCGAGTTTTGAGTATTCCAGTTCGTCGAAATTTCGGTCGCTGAACAAGCGTTCTTCGTATTCGGCAATTTTTGTTTTGTAATCGTTTTTTCTGCTTTCTAATCGTTGAACGGTTGAATTTATAAAGTCGATGAGTAGGTTTTTTTGGTTGCTAATTTGTTTATCGAGTTGTTTAATTTTCAGGTTGTTGGGAGTAACATCGTTGAGCAGTTGTTCTTTTTCAGAAATAAGTTGCTGCAGATTGTTTAAAACGCTAACTAGAATAGCTTCCGATTTGGTTCCCGAAAGCAGCGCTATTAACTCGTATATATTCAACTCGTTGTCGACATTAACCTGAGTGCTGATTCTTTGCAGGGTTACCAGTTCAAATTCAATATTAATTAACTCGTCTTCGAATTCTGATATTTTTGCAGTAAAAATAGGAAAGGGTGAACCATTAATGGGGTATTTATCAAGGTTGAGTTTATTTTCTTTTTTAAATTCATGGAGTTGTTTTTCGGTTTCATCCAGGTTCTGATAAACCAGTTTTAAGCGTTCTTCAATAAAAGCCAGAATACTCTCGGCGCTTTCTTTTTTACTTTCAACATCATATTTCAAATACTCTTCGGCAATGGTATTTACAATGTCGGCTGCTTTTTCAGGATTATAGCCGGAATAAGTTATCTGAATGGTTTGGGCCGAACGATTTTGTAAGGCAACCTGTAAGGTTTGTAAATGTAGATCGACGAGTGTTTGCGGATTATTAATTATAAAGTAATAACGGTTGCTTTTGTAGTATTCTTGCTGGGACTCAATGTCGTCAATATTTAAAATGCTAACCTTTATTTCTCCTCCCTGAATAGCCGTCCATTGGTTTAATTCAATTTTTTGATCGTATCCTTCTTTTTTTACATATGTAGTTATTATTCCATTTTTATCATCGGTAAAATCGATATAAATGGGGGTATTAAATATGGACGGGTTTAAAGTCTTCCATTCTACTTTAAAGGGAGAACGTTTATAAAGTTCGGTCGATAAAAAGGTTCCTTCGCTAAAATAAGATACTTGCAAAGGTAAGTTTGAAAAGGCCCGTTTTAAAAATTCTTTTGATCGCAGCAATTCAATTACTTTTGAGATGTCGTCGTTTTGATAAACATCTTCAATGTTTAGCAAGCGGGTAGTTCTATCGTTTTCGTTTATCTGAATAATGGTTTGGGTACTATACAAAGGTTGGGTATAACGCAAATATAAAAATGCGGCAAAAAACGACAGCAAAATTAAAACAATGGAAACCCATAAACTCTTTTTCAGAATTTGCATGAAAATGGCAAAGTCAAATTTGTCGTTTATTAACGGGATTTTTCCTTGATACATAGATAAGTGTTTAAAGTGCCCGAATGGTAAAAATTACTAATAAAGCGGTATTGAACAAAGTTATAATGGGAGTAAGTTCCTGCCAGGTGCGCGATGCATAGCGGGCCCGTTTTTCCACATAAATAATATCGTTGGCCTGAAGCACCATGTTTGCTTTTTGCATTTGTTCAATGCTGCTAATGTCAAAAAGATAAACTTGTGGGTTTTGTAATTCGCCACGAATAAGTTTTACCCGGTATGCTTTGCTTAAATCGTCAATTCCACCGGCTTCGGCCAGGGCTTCAATCAAAGTGAATTTTTCGTTGGCAATGGTTAAAACCTTACCGTTGTTACTGCCTGAATTAAATACAATTACTCTGCGGTTGGTAACATTAACCAAAACAAACGGTTTTTGATAGTATTGACTGTATTTTTCTTCGAACATGGTTTCGGCTTCCTTAATGGTCATTCCGGCAACAGGAATCCTACCCAGCGTAGGAACTTTAACCACTCCATCGAATTCAACCAAATACGGGCTTATGTTTCGGTTGCTTTTAAGAGCAGCGGCATTGCTTTCCATATCAATTAGCTGAATTCCATTATTGGTATAGATACGTACATCGAGTTTATCGAAAGGTTTGATTATGTATTCATCTTTTTCTTTTTCGAACCCGGCAAACTCATAGCCATCCTGTGTTTCGAACATTACACTCGGATTCATCACCTTGCATCCTAAAAGGGAAAGCGAGCTTAGTAAAACTATTATAAGGTGTTTTGTAATGTTGGTTTTTATCATGCTTATTTTTAATTGTCCCAAAAATATAAATTTTTTGTTTACCAAACCGGTAAAAACCTTTTATTTATGGCCGTTCAACAGTTTGTAATACAGTTGTTCCATATCGGATACCAAACGGGTATAATGGAATTTAGTTTTTACATGCTCCCAGCCATTTTTTGCCAGATTCTCACGCAGGGTTTGATTATTAACCAGTGTTAAAAGTTTCCCGGCAAAATCATCAACATTGTTATTCTTTGACAGAATAGCGGTGCCATTGGGTATAACAATGTTTTCGATACCTCCAACATTGGTTGTTATAATGGCTTTATTAGCAGCCTGTGCTTCAATTAAACTTACGGGAGTTCCTTCGTTAAGCGAAGTCATGGCTACAATATCCAATCCCGGATAAGCCGAATCAATATCTTTTATCCAACTGGTAAAAGTGACGCTGGCTTTGCGCATGGCTCCGTGGTTGGTTTCAAAATAATCGAGCCCGAGGTTAGTGCAGGTAGCCATAAGCGCGTCGCGTAGCTCCCCGTCACCAATAATAAAGGCACGAATAGGAACCCGGGTTTGTTCTTTTACTTTTTTTAAGGCTTTTAAAAAGAGATCGTGATTTTTAACAGCGGCCAATCGGCCAACAATACCAATAGCTACTTCGTCATCGTTGAGCAGGTACTGTGCTCTGAATTGTTTGCGGCGTTTTTCTGAATCTTCCTGAAAGCGATGCAGGTCGAACCCTAAGGGAATTACTTCGAATTTTTCAGGTGCTGCAATTTTATAAATGTCGGCCAGTTCTTCTTTTTGTTTATCGCTAATGGCAATTATTCGTGCGCAATGATCGGCCAACCCTTGTTCAATGTTTATAAAGAAATTCGATTTGGCGGAATTAAAATATGAATGAAAAACATGGCCGTGAAAGGTGTGGATAATTATCGGTACTTTTGCCCGGATAGCCGCCAGACGTCCAATGGTACCTGCTTTTGAGGCATGGGTATGAACAATGTCGGGTTTAAAATGCTTGATTATTTTCTTAAGCTTACGATAGGTTACCAAATCGTTGGTAGGATTCACCGAACGACGCATTTCGGGAATAATATATGGTTCAATTCCAAGATTGCGAAGTATGTATTCCGAACTTGCCTCGGCATCTTCTTTTACACCGCCAACCAGCAGGGTTTCAAAGTCTGATGAAAGGTATTTAGTAAGGTATGCCGCATTGTAAGTGGGGCCACCAATATTAAACCGATTTATAATTCGTAAAACTTTTGGCATAATAAAATTTCCCTAAATTGCTGATATCGTTAGCAAATTAAGTAATTCTAACGAATATAACAGCGAAGCAGTTACCAACAATTGACTAATCCATATTTTTTATCCACCAATGCTGAAATACCAATAAAGCCCAAAGATACGCCTGAATATCGCCTGGATTTTTTGAGAACAGTTGCTTTTTGTATCGCTCAATAATTTCAGGATTAAAAATTTGTTGAGCTTCAATAAAGTCCCGGTTTAAATACTTGTTCAATAACTCGTCTTTAAGTTCGGTTCGAAACCAGTTCATTAAAGGAACTTCAAAACCATGTTTGGGGCGCTGGTACAATTCGTGGGGTAGTATGTTGCGATACGTATCTTGTAAAAGGCGTTTACGCATGTTGGCGTTAATTTTAAAACTATCGGGTAGCGAAAAAACAAAATTTACCAGGCGGTGATCCAGAAAAGGAACCCTTACTTCAAGGCTATTGGCCATACTCATGGAATCAACTTTATGCAGCATGTCGCTTACCAAAACCAGTTGCATATCGGTAAAAAGTATATCGCTGAAGTTCTCGGTTTTGGGGAAATGTTTCAGTATTTCGTGTTTCCTGACTTTTAATTCGTTAAGCAACACCTGAAAACGGAACAGCTCATTGGCATCGTCCTGATGTAATAACGATGCCCAATACCAGTAACGGTTTGGCGAATCCATAACCAATCCATGTCCGTACCGGTCTAATTGACGAATTGTATTGGAAAATTTTCCGTTACGCGATTTGGGTAGGTTTTTCCATAAGGGTAAGCCCATTTTTATCAGCATCGATTTAAATCCCTGATGCATGGCATGATAATGGGCTTTATGCTTATTGTAGCCCGAAAATAATTCGTCGGCACCATCACCCGACAAAGCAACTGTGGCATGGTTCCGGGTGTGCATGCTCAATATATGGAGCGGTAAGGCCGATGAATCGGCAAAAGGTTCATCGATATATTCGAGTACCTGATGTAGGTTGGCATACAAATCGTCGGTACTTAAGCTAAAAGTTTGATGATTTGTGTTAAATTTTTTTGCCACTAATTCAGCATAATAGGTCTCGTCAAAAAAGGGTTGGTCTTTATAGCCAATTGAAAAGGTGTTCAGTTGATCGGTAAATTTTACCGCCTCTGAAACTATTACCGATGAATCGATTCCGCCACTTAGAAAAGCTCCCAGTGGAACATCGGCAATCATGCGTTCCTGTACCGATTGCTCCATGTATTTTTGTAATTGCACTTGGGCATCGTCGTAAGTGATGGGTAAAAAATTACTTCGGTTGTAATTTATGGTAAAATATTTCTCGTGGCGTACTTGTTTGTTTTCTATGAAAATAAAATGACCGGGTTCCAGTTTTTTAACCTGTTCAAAAATGGTATGGGGCGAGGGAATGTAATTAAACTGAAAATACTGACTGGCTGAAGTTTTGTCGAGCTGTTTGGGAATGTCGAGTGCCATAAGCGCTTTCATTTCGGAGGCAAACAGCAGCTTATTGCGGTCGCGATAATACAGTAAGGGCTTTATGCCGATGCGATCGCGGGCCATAAAAAAAGTATTGTCGCGGTTATCGTAAACAGCAAAAGCAAAAAAACCGCGTAACTTATCGAGACATTTAGATCCTTCAATAATATACAGATACAGCAATACTTCGGTGTCGGACTGAGTTTTTAACGGGAGTCCTTTTTTTATCAGGTAAGTTCGCAATTCCTGATAGTTATAGATTTCGCCATTAAAAACAATGGTGTAACGTTTGGTTACATCCTGAAAAGGTTGTGAAGCCGCATCGCTTAAATCGATAATCGAAAGCCGGGCATGACCCAAACAGGCATGGGCGCCCTCGTAAACAGCATGGCTGTCGGGTCCGCGTTGCAAAAGGGTTTTTACCGAAGCGTCGACCCGATTAAAATAACATTGCCCTTTTTCGTTAAAAGCATAAACACCAGTTATTCCACACATGCAAAAAAGTTATAATAAAGTTTCGAAGAAAGATACAAACTTTTCGTGGGGATACGACACCAGTACCCGCGATAATTTTTCAATTCCGGCAAAGGAATCTTTCACAAAATAATCTAAACCAACACTGCCTACACGATGTTCGAAAAGTTCTTCGGGCGAACGGTTCACTACGGCAAAAATACCTATTGGCGTAGTGTTGCGGTAATATTCATCGGCTAGTAAACCTTTTTCGGACAGAAACTGTATGTTTTTAGCGATATGTGTGGTAGTAATAGTTTTAAATTCGGCAACTGCTTTTTTTCCTGATTCCGAAGTGAGCAAATGAGTTACCAAAACCTGGGCAAAACTGTTAATTCCGTTGGTAGCATAGGTTAAGCGAAGTTGAGCTTCAGCATTAAAAGCATCGGAATTACTATACAAGAAACCAATTCGCTGTCCACTTAAACCAAGCGATTTGCTGAAACTTTCAACAATTATAATATGCTCCAGTGCCATTAATTGCTGATAAAATGTATCGGTTTGGTCATAAAACAAGCGCCGGTACGGGCTGTCGAATAGCACCACCACTTCGTTGCTGTTTAAACTATCGATTACCTGAAGCAATTTGGCGTCGTCGTATTTTTCGCCCAGGGGGTTTCCTGGGTCGCAAATTATTACTGCTTTTCCCTTTAGATTTTTGGTTTGCTTCAGTAAATAATCGTAGTTGGGATAGCAGGAAAAAGGGAGCTTCCGTAAGCGGCTGAGTTGGGCATAGGTTCCCCAAAAGAATTTGGGTAATACCACTTCGCGGATTGCTAAATTCTGAAAACAAATATCAAGTCCTGAAATTCCTCCGCCGGTAATTAATATTTGCTTGCTATTTGCTTGGTTATTAAAATATTCCTGGTTTATGGCATTCCGTAATTCTGCTTTTCCGTTACTTCCGGGATAGACCTGAATATCATTCGAATTAAAATTGATTTGCTGAATTACTTCGTCGAGCTTTATGTTTACCACAGAATTAACACCTCGGTTTAGCAGCAGGTACTCTTTACCCGTTTCTTTAATGGCATTTGCCAACTGTTTGCCAGTAGCTAGTATGGTAGAATTGGTGGTGTTGCTTGGTTTTATTGGAATCATAAAAGTTTGTTTCAACAAATTTAACAAAATAGTGGGAAAGTGTTAGCTTTTCAGGTTTCGGTATTTAAGAAACAATAGTAATTGTTTATTCCTTAAATGTCAGTATGAATGAAGAATTTATGTGGTCATGACTACAAATCTGAAACGTCACTTAAAAGAACACAACAGCGGGCAAAGTAAATCGACTAAAGCGTATTGTCCCTGGGTTTTAGTTTATTCTGAATCGTGTTC
>PHDD01000017.1:78992-111632 GCA_002840905.1 Bacteroidetes bacterium HGW-Bacteroidetes-4
AAAGTAAATCGACTAAAGCGTATTGTCCCTGGGTTTTAGTTTATTCTGAATCGTGTTCCAACTATGTAGAGGCACGAATCAGGGAAAAATACTGGAAATCGGGAATGGGTAAAACTCAACTAAAAAACATAGGTGTAACATCGGTTTGATTGCACTTTTATTTTTCAAAAAAATAGTTACTTTTGCGCTGGCTTATGGCCCCATAGTTCAATGGATAGAATTTCAGATTCCGGTTCTGACGATTTGGGTTCGAATCCCGATGGGGTCACATAACCAGCTTATTGATCGAAAGATTAGCAAGCTGGTTTTTTTATGCTCACAATACGCCATCAAATTATTTTAAAGTGCAAAAAAAAACCGCCAGTTGAAGGCGGTTTTTAATATAGTAAATTAATATTTTTAATTCAACTGGAAGTTGATTGGAACAGTAAAGGAAACCCTTACGGGTTTACCACGTTGTGAACCCGGAGTCCATTTGGGGAGATTTTGTATCACCCGAATGGCCTCTTTATCAAGCGAAGGGTCAACACCACGTACAACTTTTACCTGTTCTACTTCGCCTTTTTGGTTAACCACAAATTGAATGAATACACGTCCTTGAATTCCGTTTTCTTTAGCAATCTCAGGATATTGAATGTTTTGAGCAATGTGTTTGCGTAATTCTAAATCCCCACCTGGGAATTCCGGCATGTTTTCAACAATAAAGAAAACCTGAGCCTCATCTTCAACTTCTTCTTCTTCAATTTCAACAATTTCAACGGCAGTTTCCTGATCCCCTTCAGTGTCTTCAATCTCCAATTCGTCTTCAATCTCTACATCGTCTTCAACAATGTTCAATACTTCGGTAACCTTGGGGGGTTCTGGTGGTGGTGGTGGTTTTATCTCTTGTTGACGCGTGATTGGAATAATTTCCTCTTCAGCAATTAAATCATCAAGTTCACCAAGATTGCTGGTTGATTTTTCATGTTGAGTCATGTTAAATGCCAACAGCATAATTCCCAGCGATACTACGAAACCAATTTGCAGAAAAAGTCCGCTGTATTGGCGTAAGTCTAATTTCGGGTTCTTTTTAACTTCCATAATATATAGTAATTACCTATTTTTTCAGTGCCTAAAAGTACTGATTATTAAATGTATTTTCAAAATAAAAATTAACACATTCCATGTTTTTTTCTGCGTTTTGGAAATCAGTAGTATTTTATTAGCTGTAAACAACAATTTATCAATGTTTTAGTACTCTGTTGCTATTCAATCTGCTGATAAAATTCAGGTTTATTGCCATTTATTGCTTAATGCTTCAGCCAATTCCTTAATATTTATCCCATCAAAATTTCCAGAACTCAGCAATAAGAGAACGGAATCAGAAAAATCCATAAAAAAAAGTTCTTTTTTTAGTTCAACTGAATCTGAAAAAACCTTAAGTCCTTTAAAACCAAACGACTCATAGATTACTTCATCGGTTAATGGCTCCAGTTTTTTTAAAGCCAGTGCGTGGTGACTGAAATAAACCATGGCGGTATCAGCAGCCTGCATGGTTCCCCGATATTGAATCAAAAATTCTTTTTTAAGACTGCTGAAAGTATGTAATTCCATACAGGCAATTATTTTTTGTTTGGGAAACTGATTCCTGACCGCATCGATGGTTGCTTTCAGCTTTGACGGAGAATGGGCAAAATCCTGAAATACAGTCAGCGTATTGCTCTTACTTAACAGTTGTAACCTTTTTGCGGCTCCATTAAATGAACCAATAGCCCGATAAAAATCATTTTCAGTTATACCAAGTTGTTTGCAAACCGCTAAAGCACCACTAATATTTTGCAGGTTGTGTTCCCCAAAAATTGAAATTGGCCAATCACCATCTTTCGTTTTTAGCCAGGTTTTACTTTCGTTGATGCGATGCTCGTGGGTTTGGTAAGGAATTCTCAGTATGTTTTTTTTGCTTTGGTTCACTAAGCGTTGCAACTGTTCATCGTTTTTAAAATAAACCAGCGAGCCTTTGTCTTCAATCAAATCAATGAACTTACGGAATTGTTCCACATAAATGTCGAAGGTTGGAAAAACATTAATGTGGTCCCAGGCAATTCCCGTAATCAGTGCAATGTGTGGTTTGTAAAGATGAAATTTGGGTCGGGAATCAATGGGGGAGGTTAAGTATTCATCGCCTTCAAAAACCGCTATTTCAGCATCATCATTAAAATCGACCATGGTTTCAAATCCTTCCAACTGAGCACCAACCATATAATCGAACTTGCGATTCGTGCTTTTAAGCACATGCATTATCATAGCGGTAGTGGTTGTTTTACCATGGCTTCCGCCAATTACCACACGTATTTTGTTTTGGGCTTGCTTGTATAAAAATTCAGGATATGAAAAAACAGGAATCTTTAATGCTTCAGCTTTAAGTAATTCGGGGTTGTCGGCTTTGGCGTGCATTCCCAATACTATGGCGTCGATACCGGAATGAATTTTATCGGGAAACCAGCCAATTTGTTTCGGAAGTAAGCCATAGTTTGCCAGTCGCGTACGCGAGGGTTCAAATATTTCATCATCGGAGCCGGTAATAACATCGCCTTTTTTAAGAAGAGCAATGGCTAAGTTGTGCATGGCGCTTCCGCCAATAGCTATAAAATGGTAATTCATGATGCTAATTTTTGTGAACACAAATATACAAAAGCTGTCTTAGTGTGCTTCGTTTTTTAATTTAGTTGTTGTTTCTTGTGGTTTGGTATCGGCCAGCGAATATGCCGTTTGCTTGTAAAGCTGATATTCATTCATCAGGGCATTGTAAAGCATTTGAGCAATGATGTGTCCGCCTTTTCGGTTAAAGTGAATAAAGTCGGAACTGGCCAAAGGTGGTTCGGCAAAAACCCAGCTGGGCATTGAGTTTCGTCCGCCCATGGCTTTGTACATATCCCAGAATGCGCATTGGGCATTTTTTGCTGCATTATACTGAGCCTGTTTAACCAATTCCAGGTTTGGGTAGGTTTCGTAATAGTTTCCTTTTCGCTGCGACATGTCACTTAAACCAATTACAAGAATAGGGGTGTTTGGCATTACGACTTTTAGATATTTTAATTGGCGGGTCATGATTCGCTCATAGTAATCGTAACTTTTTACCCGGTGTGGTACAATATTCACCCCAAACTGTACGATTAACAGACCCGGATTTAGTTGTGCAGCCATTTCTTTTAGCTGGGAATAATCGAGCCGTGTAAATTCGGTTCCTGAACTTCCCCGGAACGGGAGGTTATCGACCGATACGCCTGCAAGAGCATCCAAAGCAACACCATAAACGTCGGGGCTCGTGTTCCCTTCAAATTCTACTGTAAAGTTATCAGGCGTACTATCGAATTCCCATTGAATAGTTTGTGTTTTAGGAAACGAATCAATTTCCTGAAACCAGATTAAGCTGTCGTTTACAAAACCTTTTACAATAACCGGTGCATGGGTATGCTTGTAGAAAATCCGGAAGCGGGTAAAATTATTTGCTGTTTGGTAAGCCATGCCCGATTTACTAAAGTTTATTGACGCTTTATAAACGTTTTCATCCGGAGCACTGTCTTGTTGGTAGGTGGTGTAGCGGGCCAGGCTTCCCAACAAACCAAATTGCCGATGGGGAAGCAGGGTGTCGCGTTTGTAATAAACCGCATGTTTTATCCAGTTGGCCGATGCCTGATGGATAATGGAAGCGGATTCGGCATGTCCCGGAATTGCTGGTAATAATCCCGGGCCACTTCCGCCAAATTGTTTTTGAAAGCGGTTTCTTAAGTATCCGGTAATGCGGTCACCTTCAATCTGGCTGTCGCCATAATGCAGAATTCGCACCCGCTTTTTTGCACTATTATCGAGTTTCTTAAAAAATGGATATAGGTAGTTCAGGTTGTTGTAAGGGTATTCAATGGTTTGTATTTTCTTGCGCAGACTTGCTGCTATGGCTCTTATGGTATCAACAGCTTCTTCTGTTTCAGTCACTGGCAAGCTTATGGTATCGGCGTTTATTATGGTTTGGTTTTCCTGTATAATGCTTTCAATATTGGCATACTGAATGGTTTTGCCTTGAAGCTTGTCCGTACTAAAATGGAAACGTAGTGTGAAAGTTGAACCCAGGGGAATACCATTTTCCGGAAAGACAAAAGCCAAACTCAGCAGTAACAGCAGACAGCCAACTAAAAAAAGGAGTATTTTGACCGGTTTCATGAGGTCCAAGATAATAATTTACCCTGAATTAGCTAAGTTGCTTTAATGTTAACTTTTGGTTTTAATTTTTAGCTTCTGGCCTACCGATATATTGCGGGCATTGTCAATACCGTTCCAGCGCATGATATCGGTATCGGTAATTCCGGGATATAAGCGGGCAATATCCCACAGGGTATCGCCACGTTTTACCGTGTAAAGTTCATACTCGCCTGATTTTAATTCTTCTGCCGGAACAGATTTTGTTTCTTTTACTGTTTTACCAATACTTGCCTGCTTTTGGGCAAAACTCATGGAATTAATGTCGCGGTATTTGGCTGCTGTGCTTTTGGAAATGTAAACGGCAAGTTTTTGTCCGCTGCGTATGGTGTTGTCGTGCAGGTAATTCCAGTACCTGAGGTCGGAAACGCTCACACCGTACCATTGGGCAATAAAGCCCAGGTTGTCGCCCGATTTTACCGTGTATACCAGTTTTTCGTGGTTCGCCGGAACGGCACCCGGTGTTCCGGAACTGTATTGGGGTGATTTGGACAAGGCCTCGGGGTTAAAATATATGGAGTCGTTGTAGGCAATAATAGAATCCTGCAAGTCGATAAAACGAGTGGTTTCGTTAAACGGTAGCCTCAGGGCATAGGTTTTTGTGTTGCCGGGAATAATGTCGCGTCGGTATTGTGGATTCAGGCTGCGCAACTCATCAATCGGAATATTCATTACCTGGCTTATTTGCTCAAGGTGAATTTTTTCATTTATCATCAGGGTATCGCAGTGAATGGGTAAAGTACTTTGTTTAGGCGTTAGGTTATGTTCTTTATAATAGTTCATTACGTAGGCAGCCGCAATAAAAGCAGGAACATATCCACGGGTCTCGCGCGGAAGCCGGTAATAAATATCCCAGTAATCTCTTTTTCCTCCGCTTCGGCGAATGGCTTTGTTTACATTTCCCGGACCACAATTGTAGGCGGCAATTACCAACACCCAATCGTGATAAATGTCGTATAAATCAAGCAGGAATTCTACTGCAGCATAGCTTGCTTTTATCGGGTCGCGACGTTCGTCGACCATGCTGTTAATTTCGAGCTTGTACATTTTACCGGTATAATACATGAACTGCCACATGCCTGTTGCACCCACTCTTGAAACGGCGTTGGGGTTTAAGGCCGATTCAATTACCGGCAAATACTTTAATTCGAGTGGCATTCCTTTGGCATCGAGTATTTCTTCAAAAATGGGAAAGTAATAATCGGAAAGTCCGAGCATGGTTTCAACCAGGTCGCGGCGTTTGTTGGTGTACATGTGAATATAGTTACGCACAATGTTGTTGTACGATAATTCTATAATCATGGGCATGGCGGCCAGCCGGGCCTGATAAACCGAATCGGTAAAGGCTGGTATGTCCAACGAATCAGAAAAATCTTCAACCACAAACGAGGTGTCATCACCTGGCGACAATTGTTTGTTGTACCACAGGCTTACCAGACTATCGATGTTATTAAAAGTGGTTTCATTAACAGTCGGCACAGAATCGCTGGGTAGTTTATCAGCTTTAACGCTAAGGCTGAACAAAACAAACAACAGGAATATAAAAAGGGGTTTAAACATCATGTTTGGTAAAGGTTTAACTTATAAATGAAATTAAAAACGAATGGCAAAGCTCACACCCAGCGATGCTGAGGGTATTGAGCCGGGAACTACCGGCATTACCGGAGCTATTGCCGGCTCTACACGAAGCGATAAATCTTCACTCATGTCAAAATCGAACAGGTGTGCATCCACATCGGCATCAAGTATTTGAATCACATACAATACGCCGATACTTATATACATTAAATCGCGGTATCGCCTCCAAACTTCTTTTTGCCTCAGAATATTGGCTTCCTGATACCTGGGAAAAGGGTCATCAAGTCCTGTTTCACCATCTTTTATGCGTATTTTAATGTTGTAAGCGTCTTTGTATTTCTGATACACATAATTGTTGTAATTGGCGTAATAAAGCAAGCCGCCAAATCCGGCATATATAATAGGTACTTTCCAGTATTTTTGATTGTAAATCTGGCCTAGACCCGGAACCAGTGCCGAGAGAAAAGTGGCTTTATGTGGTGAATGGGTACTAAGAAATGTGCTGTCGGGGGTTTGGTATTCGGCGGCAAACTGTGCATTTGAAAAATGAGGTATGCACATAAATACCAAAAAAGACCACAGAACTAGCGTATGCCGACTAATCCTGTAGTTTCTCGATAACTTGTTGACGGTATTAGGAATTTGTTTTGTCAAGGATAGCAATAATTCGTTCCAAATCTTCGTCTGATTTAAACGGTATAATTATTTTTCCATTGCCTTTGTCGCCTCTTTTAAATTCAATTTTTGTATTAAAGAAACTGGCCAGGTGTTTTTCCAATTCGTTGTAACTTGTATTTGCCGGTTCTTTTTTTACTTTTTTATCGTTGGTTTCGGCAGCGCTTTCTTCGGGTTCGTCTTTTATGTTGCGAACCAGTTCTTCCACTTTACGAACCGAAAGCCCATCGTTTATTATTTGTTCAAAAAGGTACAATTGGTCGTTGGCATCGTCCACATTAATCAAGGCGCGGGCATGCCCCATCGAAAGCATTTTTTTACGGATACCCAACTGAATTTCGGCTGGAAGTTTTAACAGACGCAGGTAGTTGGTTATGGTTGAACGTTTTTTTCCCACCCGGTCGCTCATGCTTTCCTGGGTAAGTTTGCATTCGTCGATAAGTCGTTGGTAACTGATGGCAATTTCAATGGCATCCAAATCTTCGCGTTGGATATTCTCTACCAGAGCCATTTCGAGCATTCCTTGGTCGTCGGCGGTACGCACATAAGCCGGAATTGCCTTAAGGCCGGCAATTTGTGAAGCCCTGAACCGGCGTTCTCCGGAAATAAGCTGGTATTTGTTGTCGCCTACTTTACGAACAGTAATTGGTTGAATGATACCTATCTGTTTGATTGATTCAGCCAGTTCGTTCAATGCTTCTTCATCAAATTCGGTTCGGGGCTGAAAAGGATTGGTTTCGATGTATTGCATCGAAATCTCGTCGATTGATGAATTTCTGGAGCCATCGTTCCTCACATTTCCGGCATCCTCAATTAAGGCACCAAGGCCTTTTCCTAAAGCATTTCGTTTTACTGCTGACATGGTATGTTATTCAATTGTTTTTGATTCGTTGTCGATAGTGGTCAGGTTGTTTTTTTGCAAGACTTCGCGTGCCAGGTTCAGGTAATTGGTCGATCCGTTCGATGTGGCATCGTAAAGCACAATGGGTTTTCCATAACTTGGGGCTTCGCTCAGCTTAACATTACGGGCCACCAGGGTTTCGAACACCATGTCTTCGAAATGGCGACGTACCTCTTCAACCACCTGATTCGATAACCTTAAACGCGAATCGTACATGGTACACAGAAACCCTTCAATTTGAAGTTCTGGGTTCAAACGGTTCTGAATAATTTTAATGGTATTCAATAGTTTTCCCAAACCTTCTAGAGCAAAATATTCGCATTGTACCGGAATGATAACCGAGTCGGCTGCGGTAAGCGCATTAACGGTAATTAAACCCAGTGAAGGAGAACAGTCGATTAACACAAAATCGTACTTGTCGCGAACCTTTTCGAGCACTCCGCGCATCATCTTTTCGCGGTTGGGTTGTTCCAGCATTTCAATTTCGGCTCCTACCAGGTTAATATTTGAAGGTAGAATCTCAAGTCCTTCAATTTCTGTTTTAAGCAGGTTGTTGGTTGGATCTGCATCGTCAACTAAACACTCATACAAGCCAACCTTAATATTATTTACATCGAATCCAAAACCCGATGAGGCATTTCCCTGTGGATCGGCATCTACCAATAAGACTTTATACTCAAGTACTGCCAGACTGGCGGCAAGATTAATAGCTGATGTAGTTTTTCCTACTCCTCCCTTTTGGTTTGCCAATGCAATAACTTTAGCCATATGTATTTATGTTTTATATGTTTTAAGAACCGGATCCTAATAATATACCCTATTGAAATTTAGAAACTTAACTGTTTGTTGTGTTTGCTAAAAATCAGGTGCAATTTAATGAAAAATATTTGAAATTACTGAGTCCTTATTTTTAGCCTGCCAATATGCTAAAAAAAACTGAAGTTTCAAATGAGCATTCCATTTGTAATCTATTATTTACCCTGTTAACAAAAAACTACAATTCGGCCTCGGGAGTTTTTTTATCTTTTAAACTTCCTTCGAAAATGGAATATTTACGAAAGGTGCATTCCAGCGGTCCGTTAAATAGTTTAATCTTTTTTTCGGGTTTTAAACCAATAAATTTCATTACGTCGGCATTGCTGCCAATTATCCATGAGGTAAATCCGGTAAATTCGAGTTTGAGTTTATCGCCAATTTTTTGGTAAAACACCTGTAAATCGTCGGGTTGCAGACGCTCACCATAAGGCGGGTTGGTAATCAGGAACCCATGTTCTGATTGCGGTTTCAAATCGAAAAAGTTCATCGGCCGTACGTTTATTTTTTTGCTCAGGAAAGCTTCTTTTATGTTTTGTTCGGCAATTTTAATGGCTGCCGGAGAAATGTCGGAACCCAGAATCTGATGCTTAAAATCCGGGGTCTCGTACTGTTCTTCGGTAATGGCTTCGAAAAGGTCGGCGTCAAAATCTTTCCAGCTTTCGAAACCAAACTTTTTGCGGTAGGTTCCTGGAGCAATGCCGTGGGCTAACATGGCGGCCTCGATAAGAATGGTTCCCGATCCGCACATGGGATCGTAAAAGTCACAATCCATATTCCATCCCGATAATTTAATCATTCCGGCTGCCAGTACTTCATTTATGGGCGCCTTGGTGGTGGCCAAACGATAACCCCTTTTAAACAAGGGGTCGCCTGAGCTGTCGAGCAGCAAATCGCACTGGTTTTCGGTAATATGAACATGTATTTTTAAATCGGGTTCCTGGGTGTTTACATCGGGACGTTTGTCCTGCCTGCGGCGGAACTGATCGACAATGGCATCTTTAACTTTTAGCGAAACATAGCGGGAGTGCTTAAAGGTTTTTGAAAAAGTAACCGCACTTACCGAGAGCGTTTCGTCGACGCTCATGTACTGGCTCCAGTTTATTCGTCCCACCTCTTTGTAAAGTGCATCCTCATTGACGGCGCGAAACCGGGCTATGGGTTTTAATATGGCGATGGCCGTTCGCAAATGGTAGTTGGCCCGGTACATCATGGCCGTATCGCCATCAAAGAGTACGGCGCGGTTTTGTTTTTCAACATTTTTTGCACCAATTTGCTCTAATTCTTCAGCCAAAACATCCTCTAACCCGAGAAAAGTTTTAGCAACAAACCGAAAGTTTTCTGCAGTTGTATCCAAAGTATCCTGTATTTAAATCGACTGCGAAGAAACAAAAATCCGCTTTTTGTAACAAGTAAAGCTCCGCTTTTAATTGCGGTATTGATCATATTAATATTTGATATGCATGTGGTATTTTTTGAAAGCACCAAGCTGAGTCGCGCTTATTTAACCTGGCAAAGCTTCGGGATAGCATCGTTATACCGGTTTGCTTACTTGTTGAAGGCGGCTTGTTGTAAAACATTAGCCGCTGATTTTGCTTTACTGCCGTTATTTAGCAAGCCATAGGCAAAAAAGACAATGTGCAGCACTGTTCAACAACATGGCTTTAAGTGATTAAAATTGTTTCATAATTTAAGCTAAACCGTAATTTAGCTTGGCGGAATTTTGAATCAGGGAGCAGGCCTAAAAACCCATAAGCCTTTTCTGTAAAAATCAAACTTAAAAACAGCAGTAATAGTAAGTATAAGATAACAACAATAAACTAAAAAATTAAAAAGCAGTAACATGAAGAAAGTTTTGATATTAGGCTCGGGAATGGTAGCCGGCCCCATCATTCATTATTTATTAAACCGGAATTATTTTGTGACGGTAGCCTCGAACACACCCGAGCGGGCTCGCGAACTGATTAACAACGCGCCCCGTGGACACGCGGTTACCTGGAGTGCCGATGAGCCCGAGAAGCTCGATGGTTTTATTGCCGAAGCCGATTTGGTGGTAAGCCTTTTGCCCTTTGGGTTCCATGTAATGGTGGCCAAAAAATGCATTGCCCACAAAAAAAATATGGTAACTACCTCGTACGTAAAACCCGAGATGTACGCCCTAGACGAACAGGCCAAAAAAGCCGGAATCCTTATACTTAACGAGTGCGGGCTCGACCCCGGAATCGACCACATGTCGGCTAAGCGCATTATCGACACCGTGCACGGCTTTGGTGGACGAATAAAGGAATTTTACAGCATCTGCGGGGCACTGCCTGCGCCCGAAAGTTCGCACGACAACCCCTTCCGTTACAAATTCTCGTGGAGCCCCAAAGGAGTGGTGCTGGCCGGTAACAACAACGCATTGTACCTGCGGCACGGAAAAAAAGTGCAGATACCCACCGAAAAACTTTTTACCGATACTTTTTCCGTGAATGTGCCCGGGGTTGAGGAACTGCAAGTATATCCCAACCGCGACTCCGTTCCTTACATCGACCTGTACGGCATTCCCGAAACCGAAACCATGTACCGGGGAACCTTTCGTTACAAAGGGTGGTGCGAGGCGCTGAACGCCCTTAAAAAACTTAAACTAACCCTGCCCGAACCGCACGACTTTACCGGAATGAGCTACGCGCAACTGATGGCCCGGCAAATTAACGCCAAAAACACAAAAGACCTGAAAAAACAGGTGGCCGACTTTTTGGACGTGGCCGAAAACAGCGTGGCTATTGAGGCCATCAATTTTCTTGGGTTGTTCTCCGATGCGCCCATGAACCGTAAAACCGACTCAACCTATGAGATTGTTTCCGACCTTATGATTGAACGCATGATGCTGCCCGCCGGTGAGCGCGACATGAGCGTGATGCTTCACGTGTTTGTGGCCGAATACCCCGATGGCCGCAAAGAAGTGATTAAATCGAAACTGTTGGACTACGGAATTCCCGGAAAAGACACTTCCATTGCCCGTACCGTGGCTTTACCTGCGGCATGTGCGGTGCGTATGATTCTCGACAGCGAGATTGAGGTTACCGGAGTGCATATTCCTGTTATACCCGAGATATACAATCCCATCATGCTCGAATTGGAAAACTTAGGGATTGAAATGGTTGAGGAATACGGTCTGCCGCTGAACGAAACCATTTTGTAGCCGGCCTAAGTTTGTGTTCAATAGCGCAACAGCTATTTGTACCAAACCCGGTTTTGTAACAGAAATGAAATTTTTTTTAGAAAAAGTTTCTGATTTTAAAATTTATTCGCTAACATTGGTTCATCAATCAAAAAGATATTATACAGAAGATCTCTTGCCAATTTATAAAAAACCTTTCGAAATCGCCATTCGGAGGGTTTTTTTTATGGGCGTATGCGGCAAGGGCATTTGCGGCCTTACCCTAAGCGGCCATCAAAGGCTTCGGCTGAATTTTGCCTTTTTCACCTCGTGCTGCAGCTGCTTACCCGGCTTAAACAATATCCGGAGCCCTTTAATGTCATGAACCGTAAAATCATCGGGGTGTTGTTTTCCTGCACTCTGTGCCGAAAGCCTGAAATTGCCCAGGTGGCCCAGGCTGATGGTTTGCCCGTCAGTCAGGTATTGCGGAAACAAATCAACCAAATGTTCGAGCACACTGTACACGTCGCCCCGGCTCAACGACGAGCGTTCGGCAATGTCGCTGGCAATGTGCTGCAAATCTTTTTTTCCACTGGTAATCAGGCAGGCATAGTATTTTACCGGCTCAGCGGGCTGTCGCGGGTTTCGTTTTCCCAGGAGTTTGTACTTGAGCATAACTTAGTAACTGTTTAAGTTTTACACAGAGTTATATGACATTAACTTTTATGTTGCTGTTTTCTTTAGCTTTAAAGTATTGTGCACGTAAAGACTTTTTTATTGAGAATGCACAGAGGTTACAGAAAAACAAAATCGCAAAGCAATTT
The DNA here is from genome assembly GCA_002840905.1 of Bacteroidetes bacterium HGW-Bacteroidetes-4. Classification (GTDB taxonomy): domain Bacteria; phylum Bacteroidota; class Bacteroidia; order Bacteroidales; family SZUA-534; genus GWE2-40-63. The sequence goes on from PHDD01000017.1 coordinate 91,159, forward strand.
TGAACTCCGTGGTCTCTGTGTATTCTCTTAACCAATAGTTTGGTCTGACAAGCAAACGCTTATCTTCCCTTGTATTTGAACGGGGTATTAACATTATAGCTCTGTTTAAAAATAAATGATTCTATTTTTAAACAGATTTTCACGTTTTTAATGAAACAACTATAGCTTACGAAAATTACGACTTTTTTCGGCTAAAAAATCATCACTACACAGCAAAATTAAAATCCTGAGCTTTTTGTTGTTTTATCACTACTATTATTTATAAATATCAAGGTGTTTTAATAAAAGCGTTTATATGAAAAAATAAAAACATCAAGAGGTTTTTATAAAAGCGTATAGATGAAAATTTGGAATGCATTAGGCGCTTCGGTAAATCAATCCCGTAGTGGTTTTACAGGGGTGCTGTTGTTCCGGGTCTGGTATGTGCAGCTATGTGGCCATCTGTGGTGAAATGTTTCACCACCCGCTACTGCGTTGCTTGAGTACACCGATTTACACAGAGAAACCTTTTACCCCTTTGTGGGTTCATTATTACTGTTGGCTTTATCGTACACTGCCTTAGCTCTTGTGGTTGCCTCCCAGTGGGCGCGCGTAGCGAAGCACGTCGTCGCGGGTAATTTTTTTGTCGCAGAGAATCAGCAGCCGTTCCATTACGTTACGGAACTCCCTGATGTTGCCCGTCCAGTTAATTTGTTTTAGTTCTTCCAGTGCAGCGGGTTCAATGGGAACCTTAGCGGCTCCGTATTCGTTGCAAATCTGTTCAATAAAATATTCGGCCAGCAGGGGAATATCTTCCAAACGTTCGTTCAGAGAAGGTACCGGAATCAGGATTACGCTCAGCCGGTGGTAAAGGTCTTCGCGAAAACGCTTGTTTTTTATTTCTACCTCCAGGTTTTTATTGGTTGCGGCAATTATCCGCACATTCAAGTTAAGGTCTTTGTCGGCGCCCACCCGGGTGATTTTGTTTTCCTGTAAGGCCCGTAGCACTTTGGCCTGGGCCGAGAGGCTCATGTCGCCAATCTCGTCCAGAAAAAGGGTTCCGCCTTCGGCCTGTTCAAACTTTCCTTTTCGTTGTTTGATGGCCGAGGTAAAGGCTCCTTTCTCGTGGCCAAACAGTTCACTTTCGATGAGTTCCGAGGGGATGGCGGCACAGTTCACTTCGACAAAGGGTCCGTCGGCCCGCTGGCTTTTATCGTGGATGAGCCGGGCCACCACTTCTTTTCCGGTGCCGTTGTAACCGGTAATCAGCACGCGGGCATCGGTAGGGGCCACGCGGTCGATCAGGTCGCGTATTTGTTGCAGGGCTTTCGACTCGCCCACCATGGCATAGGCCTTACTAATTTTGCGTCGCAGGGTTTTGGTTTCGGTAATCAGGCTGGTTTTGTCGGTGGCGTTGCGCAGGGTAACCAGCAGGCGGTTCAGGTCGAGGGGTTTCTCAATAAAATCGTAAGCGCCCATCTTTACGGCTTTAACAGCCACATCAACGGTTCCGTGTCCCGATATCATCACCACCTGTACTTCGGGGTAGTTGGTGTTTATCTTCTCAAGTACCTCAATGCCGTCCATTTCGGGCATCTTAATATCGAGCAATACGGCGTCGAAACTTTGGTTTTGGAGTTGTTCGAGCCCCTCCATACCGTTTGCGGCCAGCACTACCTCGATTTTTTCGTATTCCAGAATGTCTTTCAGGGTATTGCGGATACTTTTTTCGTCGTCAATTACCAGTATTTTTGCCATAGTTATTGGGTTACAAGTTGCCTGGCCACCCCTTCTTTAAGCGAATAAGCCGATTGAATAATTTGGGTTGCCCCGCTGCGTTCGAGTACCATTCGGGTGAAGATAGCAGCCATCACAATGGTGTCGACCCGCAGGGCTTCCATACCGGGAATCATGAGTCGGTCGCTGCGTTTACTGGCTATAATCAACTGGTAAATGCGCATAAACTGCTTGAGGCTAATTGTGTTATTGAGCCTGGTTTTGTCGAGTGGCAGTCCGGTAAGTTCGTAATGGAGTATGTCGGCAAAGGTGTCGAATGCCCCCGATGAGCCCACCATTTTGCTTACACCATAGGTTTTGATGGCCAGGAACAGGGGTTCCAGTTCTTTTTTGAGGTAGTTGTTTACCTGAGTAATCTGCTCCGGGGTGATGGGGTCTGAAGGTTTGAATTTCTCGAGCAGCCGCGCACCGCCTAAATTAAAACTTTCTTTCCAGCTGATGCCGTCTTTATTGGCAATGATAAGTTCGTTGCTTCCCCCGCCAATGTCGAGTATCAGGTAGTTTTCGTTGGTAAAAGGAATCGCGTGGCTTACTCCATAATAGATATATTCAGCTTCCTGCTCTCCCGAAATGGGTTCAATACAGATGTTCAGATCGTTGGCAATTTTGGTAATAAAGGCTTTGGAATTGCTGGCCGAACGAATGGCCGAGGTCCCGAAAGCCATTAATTTTTTGCATTTGAACTGGCTCACCAGATCACTAAAATCGCGTAATACTGCGTAAGCGCGGGCAAAAGCCTTGTCGGAGATGTATCCGTCGTTAATGCCTTCCTGCCCAAGCATTACAGCGGCTTTGGTATTCAACAATACCTGAACAGGCTGTTTTGCTTCGGCGTTTACAATTAATAAGTTAAACGTATTGGTTCCCAAATCGATAATTGCGGTTCTCATTCTCTTAGTTTTTGTACGTAAGCCATTTCCAGAGTTCTTTCCAACTGGTTTTTTTACCGTACATAAGAATACCAGTGCGGTAAACCTTAGCGGCCATCCAGGTAAATAATACAAAGGTACCAATTAACAATATAGCCGACAATATTATTTGTTCATAAGGCACGCCAAAGGGAATACGGGCCATCATTACCACGGGCGAAGTAAAGGGAATCATACTGAACCAGAAAGCCAGGGGGCTTTCCGGGTTCTGGATAACGTTTACCATAGCTATAATGGCAATAATCATGGGCAGGGTTATGGGCAGCATAAATTGCTGGGTGTCGGCTTCGCTGTCAACCGCCGAACCAATGGCTGCAAACAGAGAGGCGTACAAAAAGTAGCCACCAAAATAAAAAATAAGGAAACTGATCAGAATTACCCCGAAGTTAATGTCGTTCAGCGCGCCCAGCATGTCGGAGAGTTCGGCGTTCAGATCTTCTGAAACCGGTACCTGGCTTTGCATTGAACTGCCTGTATCCATAAAATTCTCCACCGGGGCTTTTTTGCTGAGTTCTTTCACGTCGGGCATTACCATGGGGATAACTGCGGTGTAGATAGCCAGGGTGAGCACACCCCAAAGCAGAAACTGGGTCAGTGCCACCAGTCCTACACCGATAATTTTTCCCATCATTAGTTGAAAAGGTTTAACTGAGGAAATAATTACTTCGATAATGCGGTTGGTTTTTTCTTCGATAACCCCGCGCATTACCTGCGAGCCACTGAAAAAGATGGTAAAGTACACCAAAAAACCCATCAGGTAGCCCAGTACCATGGCCAGGTTAAAGTTGTTTACTTTTTCCTCGCCGGTTTTCGAGAGTTTTACCGAGCGGATGGAAATGTTGGTCTTTACTGCAGCCAGTACACCCTCTTCAATGCCAAAGGCTTTTAGTTTGTCGCGCTCAAGTCGCTTCTCAATAGCGTTCGAGATGTGCATTTGTACGCCCAGGCTGGGCGATTTGTCGGAATACAGGTGCACTGCATTGGGCGAACTGGCTACCACGTGGCTTATGTAAAGCAATGCGTAATACTTGCTTTCGAGAAAATGTTCCTTGTGGTATTGAATATCGGCGTTGGGCAGGTATTCAAACTTGATGTAGTCGGTTTCGGGGAATTCGCCCAGCATCAGGTGCGAGCTGTCGGCAACGGCAATTATCTTTTCTTCTTTGTCTTCCATTTGGGCAATCCAGGCCGGGGTAATCATTAAACCGGCAAAGAACAGGGGTCCCAGGATGCTCATAATAAGGAACGATTTTTTACGCACCCGGGTCAGGTATTCACGTGATATAATGATGGCTATTTTGTTCATAGTATTCTTTTTTGCAGTAAGTATTAAACAGTTTCAATTGGGTTTGTTGCATCGTTTTGCACCACACGGATAAAGATGTCGTCCATACTGGGGATAACCTCGTTAAACGACCGTATGGTAACTTTTTGCATCAGCAGCGAAAGGAACTCGTTATTTGAGTAATTGTTATGAAGCTCTACTTTAAAGTATTTGTACTCTGGGTTTTCATTGTGTTCCAATATACTGAAATTGTCGGAAGCCAGTCGGTCGATATCGGAAAATTCGCCCAGGTAAGAGCATTCGAACTGGTGCAGCTTAAAGTCCTGCTTAATCTGTGCCACCGATCCGTCGAGAATTTTCTGTGACTTGTTTATCAGGGCGATGTGGTCGCAAACAGCCTCGACCGAGGCCATGTTGTGGGTTGAAAAAATAATGGTTGATCCTTTGCTTTTCAGGTTCAGAATCTCCTGTTTCAATAAATTGGCATTGATGGGGTCGAAACCGCTGAAAGGCTCGTCGAAGATTAGTAGTTCGGGTTCGTGCAGAATGGTTACAATAAATTGTATCTTCTGTTGCATTCCCTTCGATAGTTCTTCCACCTTTTTGTTCCACCAGGGCAGCAAGTCGAATTTATCGAACCAGAACTTTAGTTTTTTAATGGCTTCGGGGCGCGATAATCCTTTTAGCTGTGCCAGATAAATGGCCTGGTCGCCCACTTTCATCTTTTTATACAGGCCCCGTTCCTCGGGCAGGTAGCCAATATTATATACATCGTTAGCATTCAAAGGCCGTCCTTTAAACCATACCGAACCACTATCGGGTGCGGTTATCTGATTAATGATTCGGATAAGGGTGGTTTTTCCGGCACCATTGGGACCCAGTAAACCAAATATCTGGCCCTGGGGAACCTGAATGCTTACCTTGTTTAATGCCAGGTGATTGGCAAACTGCTTGGTAACTTCTTCTGTTTTAAAAATATCCATATATTCGGGTTGTTTCAATTAGTGGTAATTAGTCGGCTAATTTATTAAAGGTTACAGAAAAACCCTACAAATAAAGGCAGCAATTTTTACTCCGCATTCTTGCCCAAAGAAATGGAGGCGCTGGGGCAGCCCTACTTAAGCTATTATTAAAAAGCCGCATGCGCTTATTTTGGAGCGATGGTAGGGGTGCTTTTATATTTTGTAATCTGCCGATTAAAATCCTTCCTCTTTTAAAAAAAAACAATATATTTGCGCGATTATCGATTAAGATAAGGTGTTAATAAGACAAATCAAATAAAAATACAGACAAATGCAGAATAAAGGAGCTATTAGACTTGTTGCTATTATGTTTGCGCTGGTATCTGCGTACCAGCTTTTTTTTACTGTTAAAACAGCACAAGTAGAGAAGGATGCAAGAGAATATGCTCAAGGTAACAAACTGAAAGAAGTTATGTATCTTGACTCGATTGCAACCAAACCGGTTTACAACTTTTTTTGGATTAAAGAGTTCACTTACCGTGATTGTAAAGAGCGTGAAATAAACCTGGGGCTTGACCTTAAAGGAGGTATGAACGTGATTCTGGAAGTTTCGGTAGTTGACGTGGTTCGTTCGTTGTCGAATTACAGTAACGATGCTACGTTCAATAAAGCTATTGAAGTTGCCCGCAAAAGGCAGGTAAGTGACGGACAGGCTAATTTTGTCAGCTTATTCGGACAGGCTTTTCAGGAATTGGATCCCAATGCGCAGCTGGCCGCTATCTTTAATACCATTGAATTAAAAGATAAAGTTAACTTTTCATCAACCAACCAAGAGGTTTTGAATGTGATTCGTCAGGAAGCCGAGTCGGCTATCAGCAATTCGTTTAACATTCTTCGTAACCGTATCGATAAGTTTGGGGTAACTCAGCCAAACATTCAGCGTTTGGGTAACTCAGGCCGTATCTTGGTTGAACTTCCCGGGGTTAAAGATCCCGAGCGGGTACGTAAACTGCTCCAGGGAACAGCCAACCTTGAGTTCTGGGAAACCTATGACAACACCGAGCTGGTTCAGCAATTGTATGCGGCCAACGACAAGATAAAAGAAATTAACGAGGCCAAAAAAGCTCTGGAAACCAAAAAAGATTCCGTGGTTGAGTCTCCTCAAAACAAAACAGCTCCCCAGTTGGCTCCCCAAAACGAAGCCGACCAGGCTCTTTCACTAATTGAGCAATTGGAAAGCGATTCCACTGCTGTGGATACTACCATGGGAGCCAACCTGGCCAATGATTTTCCACTGTTCTCGGTATTACAGCCTCGTTTCTCGCGCGACAACCAGCCCTTGCCTGGTGCCGCCATTGGTATTGCTCACTTTAAAGATACCAATAAAGTAAACGATTACCTGGCTTTACCTCAGGTAAAAGCATTGTTCCCACGTAACCTGAAATTGTTATGGGGAGTTAAAGCCATCGATACCGAAGAACAGTTTTACGAATTGTACGCTATTAAAGTAACCAGCCGCGACGGTCGCGCTGCTTTGGAAGGCGATGTAATTACCAATGCCCGTAAAGAGTACGCTCAGGGCCGTGGTGATGCTGAAGTGTCGATGAGTATGAATGCCGAAGGAGCCAAAGTTTGGGCCCGTTTAACCGGAAACAACGTAGGACGCGCCATTGCCATTGTGCTCGATAACTACGTATATTCTGCCCCCAATGTGAATCAGGAAATTAAAGGCGGACGTTCTTCAATCACCGGTGGATTTACCGTAACCGAGGCTGAAGACCTGGCAAACATTCTGAAGTCAGGTAAGATGCCTGCTCCGGCTAAGATTGAACAAGAAACCATTGTTGGACCTTCGTTAGGCCAGGAAGCCATTCAGAAAGGCTTGTGGTCGTTTGTGATTGCCTTTGTGATTGTGTTGTTGTTTATGATATTCTATTATTCATCGGCTGGTTTTGCCGCAAACCTGGCCCTGATAACCAACGTGTTCTTTATTATGGGCGTGCTGGCATCGCTGGGGGCTGTGTTAACCTTACCCGGTATTGCTGGTATTGTGCTTACCATTGGTATGGCTGTTGATGCGAACGTACTTATCTTTGAGCGTATCCGCGAAGAGCTGGCTGCCGGTAAAGGCATTAAACTGGCTATTAAAGACGGTTATGGAAATGCTTATTCAGCCATTATCGACTCCAACTTAACCACCTTAATTACCGCCTTTATTCTGGGTTATTTTGGTAAAGGCCCTATCCACGGATTTGCCATTACCTTAGGCATTGGTATCTTATCGTCGTTATTCTCGGCCATCTTTATTACCCGTTTTGTTTTTGAACGGACTTTAGCCAAAAATAAAGAGCCTAAGTTTGCTACCAAGATTTCCGAGGGCTTTCTTAAAAATACTAAAATCGACTTCCTGGGTAAGCGTAAAATATTCTATGCAATTTCATCGGTACTAGTATTAATTAGTATTGGGTCCCTGGCTACCCGCGGATTAAACCAAAGTATCGACTTTACCGGAGGTAGAACCTATGTTATCCGCTTTAACGAACCGGTAAATACGGTTGATGTTCAAAGCGCTTTAATGGCCGAACTGGGAACTACTCCCGAGGTGAAAACCTATGGTGAAGCCAATCAGGTAAAGATAACCACCAAATATCTGGTCGATGCCGAAATGGCTCCTGAAGCCGACATGGCAATGGCTACAGAACACCTTACCGGTGACAATCCCGATGTGGACGATGTGGTGGAAGTAAAATTATTCACGGCACTTAAAAAAGGTAAGTTCCTTTCCGAAGAATTAAGCTTTAAAGAATTTATCTCGGAATACCGGATGAGTTCTGAGAAAGTTGGACCTACCATTGCCGGCGACATTAAACGTTCTGCCGTTTATTCTGTGGTATTTGCGCTAATTGCTATCTTCCTGTACATCCTGTTCCGTTTCCGTAACTGGCAGTATGGTATGGGTGCTGTGGTTGCCCTGATTCACGACGTTATCATAATTCTGGGGCTGTATTCGTTAACCTACAGTATTATGCCTTTCTCCATGTCGGTCGACCAGGCATTTATTGCGGCCATTCTTACGGTGGTGGGTTATTCCATTAACGACACCGTGGTGGTGTTCGACCGCATCAGGGAATACCTCTTGTTGTACTCAAAACGCGATAGAAAAGATATATTGAATGTATCACTGAATAGTACCTTAAGTCGTACCTTTATGACTTCGTTAACTACCTTCCTGGTATTGCTTACCATCTTTATCTTTGGTGGTGAAGTTATACGCGGATTTGTATTCGCCATTTTGGTGGGTATTGTGGTAGGTACTTACTCATCGCTTTTTGTGGCAACTCCGGTTGTATACGACACCATGCGCCGAAGCGAAAAGAAAAAACGTTAAATAACAGCAGGCAGGCTTGCGTGCTTAAAATTATAGAATAGCCCGGCTGGTCCGGGCTATTTTTCTTTTGATAAATGGGCGATACCAGGCCATTTGGCAGGAAATGAAAGTCGGCTAATCAGAAAAAAGTAACCGATGCATATACCGACCATGAAATCTGACCAATAGTTTATATATTTACTCTTTATTAAAACCGCACCTAATGATTTGTATTGAGAATATTCATAAGTCGTTTGGCAACGTTGAGGTGTTAAAAGGAATCGACTTACAGATTGAGAAAGCTGAGATTGTTTCAATAGTGGGCAAGAGCGGGGCCGGAAAAACCACCCTCTTGCAGATTGTTGGAACCCTTTTAAAAGCCGATTCGGGATTGGTTACCATAAATGGTACCGAAGTGAGCCGATTGAAGGAAAAGGCGCTCTCGAAATTCCGAAACCGCAATCTGGGTTTTGTTTTTCAAAACCATCAGCTGTTACCCGAGTTTACGGCGCTCGAAAATGTGATGATTCCCGGCCTGATTGCCCAGCATTCGCGTAAAAACCTGGAACAAAAAGCCAGAGAAGTGTTGGAGTTTTTAAATCTGGGGCACCGCATGGAGCACAAACCCAAAGAGCTTTCGGGTGGTGAACAGCAACGTGTGGCGGTAGCCCGGGCTTTGATAAACGACCCCGAAGTTATTCTTGCCGACGAACCCTCGGGTAACCTCGACACCCAGAATAAGGAAGAACTGCATCAGTTGTTCTTTACCCTGCGCGACACCTTTCATCAAACCTTTATTATTGTTACCCACGATATGGCGCTGGCAAAAATGAGCGACCGTACCGTAACCATGCAGGACGGGAAGATTCTGAACCCATAAGCCGATTGGTATTCAGGTATCGCCTTCTTTTTGTGAGCATATAATAAGCAGCTTTTCCCGGGTTCTTAGCTTTGGTGCTTTGGAAAGTTCTTAAAACCCGGTACGTACCAGTTTCCATTTTGGTTCTTACCTATTTCAAAAAGGTTCTTACCAAATTCAAAAAAGGTACTTACCAAATTGCAAAAAGGTACTTACCAAATTCAAAACAGGTACTTACCAAATTTAAACCTGGTACTTACCTTTTTTAAAAAGATCACGATCTTTTTAAAAAAAGTACCGACGTTTTAAAGGAGTATACTAAAGTTGTTTTTTAATAGAACAGGTGAACGTATCCGGGTACTTTAAACTCGCGTCCATCCCAACCCTGGGCCAGAATCACATAGTAATAGACTCCTGGTTTGGCCATTCCGCCAAGTCGGGTATTGCCGTCCCAGCCCTGCACGCCATCTTCGGTCCAGCTTCCGTCTTCATCCTCATACTCGTAAACCTTATTTCCCCAGCGGTTGTATATTTTTATGGAGAAATACTTTACCGAAACCGGAAGCACTTTGTCGAGGAAGTAGAACGTGGGACTGTTTCCCGCTGTGCTCATGGGATTAAACACATTAGGCAGCATCTCACGTTTCGAAGGAAACTGCGTGGTATCAACTATTACAAAATCAATTTTGCGGATGGTGTCCATGCAACGGTCGTTGTTGGCATTGTAAACGGGTCCCCAGGCAAACAGCTTCACGTCGTAGCCTTCTTTGTATTCAACAACCGACTCGGGATTGTAAACCGGTGCCGGGTGAATGTAATAAATGGAATCGATGGGTTCGTAGCTTTCCGACACAGCCAGCAGGGTATCGGCCTGGTCGTGTTGCCACAAAGGGTGGTTGTAGAAATGCCAGCGGAACAGTTCACCGTTTTTGGTATCGTTAACAAACCATACGCCGTGCGGAGCTTCGGGTCTTACGGTGGTATCTTTGGCGGTGCTTGAGCCTTCGGTACCACTTAATGCGATGCCTTTAAAATTAGGTTTCACTGCACGGATAATGGGATAACCGTCGCGGTCGGTTTTGTATTCATCAACCGTGTTCGAGAACGAACGCGAATAGTTCAATGCATCGGTAATGGTGGCTGTAAAGGTAACCGGTTCAACCGGAGCTTTAACCCGCGGGGCAGCTACGGAGGGAATGAAGGAATAATCGGAATCCGTCGTCCATTTCAGGCTGGCACTGTTAGTAAAGGTGAGCGGGGTAAAGTCCATCAGATCAAAATACCGGAAGGTGTTTTCAAAAAGGGTGTCGGCCCGCAATTCCAGTTCTTCGCAAGTCGATTGAGTTACCCTGATGTCGGTAATCTTAAAATCTTCGATAAATAACCAGGCCACAAAAGTGGTATCAATGCTGAGCGCGTTGTTGTTTAGGCGAACCATGTATCCCCCCTGAATGTTTGTGTTGAAAGTAGATACACCAACAGTCGTTTGCATCGATAGGGAATCAAACTGCAGGGTGGTTTCGTTCAGGCGGTACCAGGTAACATCCACGAGGGGGTTTCCAGGAAGCGAGGCCCTCAGTTGGGCTTCAATCTCAAAGCCGTTGTTGTCGGGCGAGTAAATAATAAAAATGGAATCGGTGCCCAGCGTGGCTTTGTTCACATAGTTTGTCTGGGTAAGCGAATTGTAATTACTGACGACTAACTGGGCCCGGGTTTTATTCAAACCAAAACCGGAGGTCAGTATCAGCGCAAGCACAAAAAGAAATACTTTTACCGGCATCGACTATTTATTTTTGATGTATAATAAATTCATTACTTACTATAACTTTTAAAAAGCTACAATATTATAAAATATTCGCGGTTTAAGGGCTTTTGTGGGGCAATTGTTTTGAATGAAAGGTAAGCAATATAAATTTTTCGGGGGATTAATGATGGATGAATTTTTTCAATGCAGGCAAATAGTGCTTTTATTACCTGTGGTAATTAGCTACTTTTGTAGGCTAAAATTTACGGCATGCAAAATTACTTAGATGAATTAAACCAGGCGCAGCGCGAAGCCGTTCTGGCCAAAGACGGACCATCGCTGGTGGTGGCCGGGGCCGGTTCGGGCAAAACACGCGTACTAACGTACCGCATTGCCCATTTGCTGGCATCGGGAGTGGCTCCCTGGAATATTCTGGCGCTTACTTTTACCAATAAAGCAGCACGCGAAATGAAAGCGCGTATTGGCCGTGTGGTAGGCGATGAGCTGGCTGCCAGCCTTTGGATGGGTACCTTTCACTCCATTTTCAGCCGTATTTTACGTACCGAATCCGAATTGCTTGGGTTCCCTTCAGCCTTTACCATTTACGATACCACCGATTCAAAAAGCCTGATAAAGTCTATAATAAAGGAATTAAAACTCGATGACAATGTGTACAAGCCGGCGGGAGTGCTGGCGCGCATCTCGATGGCTAAAAACAGTCTGATTACTGCGGCAACATACAAAGCCAGTGCTCCGGCCATTGAAGCCGACCGTATGAGCAAACGCCCCGAGATTTTCCGCATTTACGAATTGTACGCAGCACGGTGTAAACAGTCGGGTGCCATGGATTTCGACGATTTGTTGCTCTACACCAATGTGTTATTTCGCGATCATCCGGCGGTACTCGACAAGTACCAGCAAAAGTTTAAATACATTTTGGTAGATGAGTACCAGGATACCAACGTATCGCAATACCTGATAATAAAACGACTGGGCCAGCAACACAACAACATTTGCGTGGTGGGCGACGACGCCCAAAGCATCTATTCGTTCCGGGGCGCTAAGATTGAGAACATCCTCAATTTTAAAAACGATTACCAAAACCACCACCTGTTTAAGCTGGAGCAGAATTACCGCTCAACCCAGATTATTGTAAATGCTGCCAACAGCCTGATAAAAAAAAACGAAAAGCAGATTCCCAAAGAGGTGTATTCCGAGAACGACGAAGGTGAACTGATTCAGATTCTGGATGCTTACACCGATACTGAAGAAGGATACCTGGTAGTAAACAGCATCTTCGATCAGATAGCCAACAAACAACTACGCTTCGACGATTTTGCCATTCTTTACCGGACCAATGCCCAGAGCCGTATTTTTGAAGAAGCCTTGCGCAAACGCAACATGCCTTACAAAATTTACGGGGGACTGTCGTTTTATCAAAGAAAAGAAGTGAAAGATTTGATTGCTTATTTTCGTTTAGTAGTAAATCCCAATGATTCGGAGGCGCTGAAACGGGTGATAAATTATCCGGCACGGGGAATTGGAGCTACCACCTTGGGCAAAATTGAAGAAACCGCAGCCCGCTTTAACCTGAGCATGTGGAGCGTTGTAGTGAACCCCGGTGCTTTTTCACTCGATGTGAATAAGGGAACACTGAACAAACTTCAGGGCTTTAAAGAACTGATAGAGAAGTTTCAGGCCTTACAGGAAAGCAACGATGCCTACGACCTGGCGCGTTTGGTAGCTTCCGATACCGGGGTGATGAAGGAACTTTACAACGGGAACACCCTGGAGGAACGTACCAAATACGAGAACGTGGAAGAGCTTTTAAACGGTATCCGCGATTTTGTTGCGGGCAATTATCAGGAAGGAAATCCGGCACGGCTTGAGAATTTTTTGGAAAACGTTGCGCTGCTTACCGATCAGGATACCGACAAGGGCGACGATAAAAACAAGGTTACCCTTATGACCATACACGCAGCCAAAGGACTTGAATTTCCACATGTTTACATTGTTGGCCTTGAAGAAGAGCTTTTTCCTTCAGCCATGAGCGTACACACGCAAAGTGAACTGGAAGAAGAACGCCGGCTGTTTTACGTGGCGCTTACCCGGGCCGAAAAACGGGTAACTTTATCGTATTGCAAAAGCCGTTATAAATATGGAACGCCGGTAACGGCATCTCCCAGTCGCTTTATCAGAGAGATTGACACCAGTTTTGTTAAGAATAAAACGATGTTTAAGGGGCGGAACCAAAGTTTTGAGCCGAATGACTCAGCCGGTGAAACCAGCTTTATTGAACGGGGAAGTGCATTTAAGAAACCGGTTCGGGCAGGTATGAATCTGGCAGCCAGCCGAAAACTACAGCAAATGGCAAAGCCCCTCGATTCAAACTTTACGCCCGATGCACCCGAACAAATAAAAAGCGGAATGCAGGTTGAACATCAACAATTTGGTGCAGGGCGTGTTATACAAATTGAAGGCGAAGGAACCAACAAAAAGGCACTGGTATTTTTTAACAGCTTTGGTGAGAAAAAACTCCTGCTTAAGTTTGCCCGCTTGCGGATTCTTAGCTGATTAATTGTTTGTTTAGCAATTATAATAAACTATTTTTGTAAAAATTTTATAATCGATGGAATATAATACCTCACGTAAGCATCTGCATTTGCCCGAGTATGGACGCAATATCCAGAAAATGGTTGATCATATTAAAACGGTTGAAGACCGCGAAGAACGGAACCGCCTGGCAAAAGCCCTTATCCAGATAATGGGCAGCATGAATCCGCATTTGCGCGATGTGGCCGACTTTACCCATAAATTATGGGACCACCTGGCTATTATCTCCAATTTTGAACTGGATGTGGATTCGCCTTATCCAACACCTACCAAAGAGGTACTTAACCAAAAACCGGAACGGCTCGATTACCATAAAAGCGAGGATATTCGTTTTAAACATTACGGAAGGGTTCTTGAACAAATGATTCAACGGGCTATTACTTACCCTGAAGGCGAGGAGAAGGAATATTTGATTGAGGTTATCCTGAATCAGATGAAAAAAAGTTACCTCAACTGGAACCGTGAATCGGTAAGCGATGATATGATAATGGACGATTTGCGTTTCCTGTCAAGAAACCAGATTACCATTCCTGAAGGAATCAAATTGAAAGAGGTGAAAGATCTGATACAAAAAGCTCCTGCCAGTCACGCCAAGAAACCACAACCCAAAAGGGGCACCGGCCATACCAACCAGCGAAGGCGCAAGTAGTTTTATTATATGGTAAAGGCTCGTTAAATGTTCCCAGGGGAAGGTTTAACGGGCTTTTTTATTAGTGTTTATTGGGAATAACTGGCAGCGTATCGCCGGGTAAGGAATCGTTGGGCTTTGTGACTGATTCGATGGCTGATTCAGAGGAATATTTTTCGTACTGAAACTCTTTATAAATGCAGTAAACAGCCAGCATTAAAGCGGTGGTGGCCATTATGGTTGCAGTTATTTTAAGTCGGTTCATATACGTACTGTTACAGTTTTGTGTTTGCAAAAATAGAAAAATGTTAAGATTCAGCTAGTTAATGTTAAGTTAAATCTGTTAAAAATGGTTAATGTCTTTACAATAAAGGCCTGCAAGGTCACTGTTTTCATTCTTTGACCCGTATCTTCGTTTTTAAATACCCTCATTTGTATCTGATTTTATAGCTTAGTATTATTAAAGCAAACACCAGGGTAATGGCATTGGCAATAATTACAGGAACATCTTTAATAAATAGGCCATAAATAAGCCAAAGCAATACACCGGTTGAAAAAACGGCATACATGGCAAGCGATAAATCCTTGGTATTTTTGGTTTGAATGGTTTTAATAGCTTGGGGAATAAACGACGAGGTGGTAAAAACAGCAGCTAAGAGTCCAAGTAAGGTAATGGTTTCCATGACAAGTCAGTTAATTAATCTTCCATATCATTTAAATGCAGTTCGAGCGAAATTACCGAGATTTGTATTTCACGAATTGACAAACCCAGTGAACCAATCATAAGCAACAAGCTTAAAGCAAACGATAAAGCGCCAATAAGTTGCAGATTAAGGTACAGCGTTAGCATCGACACCACACTAAAAAACAGACTCAATACCCCGAGTATCTGCATAGAGCGTATCAGGTAGAGGCGCTTCCGCAGGTTTTTTATCTGGTCAATCAGTATATTGTCTTTATTTTGTTTAAACTCCGAATACAGGTTCCGCACTACCTGGGTATAAGCTAAAAACCTGTTGGTGTAGGCCAGCAGGATAAGCGAAACAGCTGAGAAAATAAGCGCCGGTGTGGTTAACGATATTTCGTGCATTAATATTTTTTAGTTTATGTATAACAAGGGAAAATACAAAATAAAACGCATGCCAGCATGCGTTTTAAGCAGATGGATACTTTTAAATAAAGGTTGCTACAGCGCAGCCAAAAGTTCTTTCACTACCTGCGAAATAACTTTTCCCTCGGCTTTGCCTGCCAGTTGTTTACTGGCGGCTCCCATCACTTTTCCCATATCCTGAGGGCCTTTTGCTCCCAGTTGGACAATCAGTGTTTTTATTTGGGCTTCGATTTCTTCCACAGCGAGTTGAGCCGGTAAATATTTTTCAATTACTAACGCTTCGCTCATTTCTTTTTCAAAGAGTTCCATGCGACCGTTCTGTTCATAAATGGCCGCGGAATCTTTACGCTGCTTAACCAGTTTTTGAATAATCTTAATGGCAGCTTCATTGCTAAGTTCATGTGCAGCCCCTTTTTCGGTAAGTGCTACCATAAATGCAGCTTTAATTGCCCGTAAGGCTTCCAGTGTTTCTTTATCTTTTGCCAGCATAGCACTTTTTATGTCGGCATTAATTTGTTCAACCAGGTTCATACACGTATGTTTTTATTTTACAGCAGCTAAATTAAGCAATTAATTAGTATCAACAACGCTGTTTAATTAAAAGCTGAGGGAACAAGTATAGCTTTGGCGTGTTTACTATCCAATATCACAAATCATAAGGACTAATGACAAACTTAAATACCTCCTCCAGGACCATTAAACTGGCTGTATTCAGCTCAAAAAACTGGGTTACCACTTCGTTCGACACGGTAAACTCAACTTATAATTTTGAGATAGCTTATTTTGAAGCCCGTTTCGACCACAAAACCGCACTTTTAGCGGCTGGTGCCGATGCCATCTGTGTTTTTGTTAACGATAAGGTAGATGCCCCGGCACTTGAAATTCTGAAGGAACAGGGCGTCAAGCTGGTTGCCCTGCGTTGTGCGGGTTTTAACAATGTAGATATTGAAAAAGCTAAGACACTTGGTATTGGCGTGGTTCGTGTTCCGGCTTATTCACCCTATGCAGTTGCCGAGCATACCCTGGGAATGATTCTTGCCCTGAACCGGAAGTTGCATAAAGCTTACACCCGTGTTCGCGATGGGAATTTTGCTCTCGATGGCTTGCTGGGTTTCGATATCCATAACAAAACCATTGGAGTGATTGGAACCGGAAAAATTGGTCAGATATTTTGTAAGTTGATGCATGGTTTCGGAACCCGCATACTGGCCTTCGATAAGTTTCCAAATCAGGCCATGCAGGATATGGGAGTGGAGTACGTCGATTTGCAAACGCTGTATCAGCAATGCGATATTATTTCGTTGCACTGCCCGCTTACCTACGAAACCTACCACATGATTAACGATTACGCCATTGCCAGCATGAAACCCGGTGTAATGATCGTAAATACCAGCCGCGGCCCCTTAATCGACACCAATGCGGTTATCGAAGGTTTAAAAAAAGGAAAAGTAGGCTATCTGGCGCTTGATGTTTACGAGGAAGAAGAAGCCCTGTTTTTCGAGGATTTGTCGGAGAAAGTAATTCAGGACGACCAGTTTGTGCGGCTCGAAACCTTTCCCAATGTTTTGATTACCGCCCATCAGGCTTTTTTTACCAAAGAAGCCATCCAAAACATTTCGGACACCACATTTAAGAATATTAAGGATTATTTAGAAACAAAGGGTTCCGAAAATCAGGTGCTGCCTATTGAGAAATAGCCTTGTTGTTTTTTTGTGTTAATCTTAAAACAGGATCCCGGAGCGCCTGCTTTATGAATTGTTTTTTAAACGAACGAGACCCTTCGTTTTCCGGGCTTAAAATTGAAAATAGATAAAGGGTTGTAAATCGGCCGAGCTAAACTGAGCCAGAACAAATACCGCAATCAGGGTAAGCAAAATTTTAAGATAAACCGGCATCAGTACAAAAACTCCCCGGTACCAGTTTTTCCATTTCTCGGGCAACCAGTGAACAATAAAGGCCAAAAGCATCAATAAAAAAACCAAACGGTAGGCGAGCATCATTTCAGGAATAAACGCCGCTTTAAAATGATGAAATATTTGGCTGAACATCTGTTTTACGGATTCCATGCTTCGGGCACGGAAAGCCATCCAGGTAAATGTAACGATATGAAACGTTATAAATACGCGCAGCGGCCGCGCCCGACGGTTAGGTTTTGGAAACACGGTAAGCCAAAGCTTGTGGGCTGCCAGATACAATCCGTGCAAAGCGCCCCAGATTACAAAGCGCAGGTTGGCTCCATGCCATAAACCACCCAGCAACATGGTCAGAAATAAATTTACGTAAGTGCGTATTTTTCCTTTGCGGTTTCCTCCCAATGGAATGTAAAGGTAATCTTTAAGCCAGCTCGAAAGCGAAATGTGCCAGCGACGCCAGAAATCAGTAATATTGGCAGCCTTGTAAGGCGAATTAAAGTTTAGGGGCAAACGAAAACCCATCCACAGGGCCAGTCCGATGGCTATGTCGGTATAACCCGAAAAATCGCAATAAATTTGTATGGAGTAACCATAAACCGCCATCAGGTTTTCAAAGCCCGAATAACTCAGTGGGTTATCAAAAACCCGGTCGACAAAATTTACCGAAATGTAATCGGCAATAATAACTTTTTTCACCAATCCGTTAAGGATAAGAAAGAGTGCTTGTGCGGCTTCGTCTTTATGTACCTTGTACCCTGCATACATTTGTGGTACAAACGACGAGGCGCGAACAATGGGGCCGGCCACCAACTGGGGAAAGAAGGTAACATAAAAGCCAAAATCCATGATGTTTTTTATGGGCGCTACCTGTTTTCGGTACAAATCGAGAATGTAGCTGATTATCTGAAAGGTGTAAAACGAAATGCCCACCGGAAGAATTATCTTTGCTGCATCGAACGAGCTTCCCAGAGCACTGTTTATGCCAAGCGACAACCAGTCGTGTACTTCAATTTGGGTTCCGAACCATTGGTTCATCAATCCACTGAAAAAATACGTGTATTTAAAATAGAGCAACCAGCTCAGGTTATAGACTATGGCCAGCGCAACCCAGCCCTTTTTTCGCGTAAGCTGCGGCGTTTTAAAAATTTGTTTCCCAACTAAATAATTGATGATTACCGAAGCAATAATCAGAAAGAAAAACAGGCCGCTGCTTTTGTAGTAGAAAAACACGCTTACCACAAAAAGCCAGGTGTTACGCCAGAATGTTTTTTTATAGATAAGGCTAAACACGGCAAACACCAACAGGAAATATATCCAGAAGGCGGGCCTGGTAAAAAGCAGGGGTTTTTGCGGATTGTATAACAGCCAGTCGGTCAAATGTTTGTTGTTTTAGTCACCCTGCCTGATAAGGTGCAGGGAATTGTTGCCTAAATATATCAATTGGCTTTGCTTTTGCAAAATGTTAGGTTAAAAAGCCGAAAAATAATTTTGTTTATTGTTTTTTTTTTTGATTTGTAATACTGAATAGCCGTTATTATACCATTAGAATATTTTGTTTAACCAACTACATATTTTTTTTCAGAGAAAAGTTACAAAAGAAAGTTGCTTTTTAGGTTTCAAGGATGCATAAAAAGCAGGTGGATTAAGTTATTTGTGCATAAGATAGCTTTATTGGTGAAACCCAAATTTCAAGAAAGTTGTACAACAGCCTGAAGGCTTGTAAGCTGAAATTTGCAGGTTGAACAATCCCGCCATAGGCGGAGGGTTTCAACCCCGTGGTTTTATAAAATCCTTCCAAAAAAAGTATGCAAAAAAAAGAAAACCCCACCCCTAAAGAACATTCGCTAAAATGAGAAGGGATGAGGCCATGTATAAACATTAACACAAAAGTATTATGATTTTTAGAAATTTTAGAATTATTTCAGCATTTGTTGCTGCGGTACTAATTATTAGTGCTTGTGAAAAAAACCAAAGTGAATTAATCGCAGATAATCAAAACCCTTCTGAGATAAAATCAGTTCCGTTTTTTGAGTTAGCAAAAGGTGATGCTGTTTCATATCGCAGTTGAAAAAACTATTAGTATTTATTAAATAAAGTAGATAATGAAAAATCAAATTACTAGAATATTATTTATTTCAATTATGGCATCTATTTTTTTTCTAGGAAGCTGTAAAAAGGAAGAATTAGAAGATAATTCAAATAATATAAGTGTATTAATTGGAAAATTAGAAACAGAATACAAAGAAGGAGATTTTAAGCTGGAATCAGGCCTTTCAAATGGAGAAATAAAAATTGAAACTAGGGCTCCAGAAGAATATCTCAATACCATAAAAAGTATTTCTGAACAAGATTCTAAATTAGTTAAGAAGTCAACCCGGAGTCTGGTAGGATTGCGTGTTGGTGTATTAAGAGAATATGGTCAAACTTGTGGAAGTTATGATTATTTAGATATCTATATGGATTGTGAGGATGATCGTAATTCAAATAATAAAAATGGATGGATTGGAGCAACGTTTTTAAATTCAAATATAACCTTCAGATTATGTCTGGTTCCAAAAGATTTATTTTCTCACTCTAAATATTTTACATATGCTGTATTGTCCTTAAATGAAGCCTATATAGATTACAGCGAATTACTTGAAAAATATTTTGATAATGAAGACTCTGGAAATAGTAATTGGGTAAAACTCAATGGTGTAAAAGTGCCAAAAGATGAAATACAAGCAACTATTGGTGATGGTTTGGTGCAAAACACGAATACTACTCTATTCTTTCAGGTTTATGAACAAAATATTACAAATGGAACAACAAGTTTTCCTAATCTTGGCATCCATTATGGTGTGTTTGGATATATGAATGATAGAGCTACAGGATGGGTTTGGACAGATGATGAGGATGATAAAAATGCTAATAAAATGTGGTATAACTGGTGGTATATACCAAAGGCTGGAAATGAAGGTTGGGAACAAAGAGTCAAGAGTATAATTGATGTAGGAGATGGTAGAAACAAAAAAAAATTTCATGTCAAAAATACAATAAGTACCAATGAGGGTTGCAGTCATAAAAACTATTGCAACCTTCATTTTTTCATTCTTATAAACTAAAAAAATATGTTTACTTCAATTAAAAAAAAATTAAATATCTTTCTAATTATACTTTTTATTTATAGCTGTAGTAATGAGAAGGATCAAAATAGAAACTTTAATACTATTATAATTAGCCCCAAAATTTAGACAACAAGTATAATTTGAAAATTTATTAAACTTGTTGTTATGAAAAAAAGAAAA
>PHDD01000018.1 GCA_002840905.1 Bacteroidetes bacterium HGW-Bacteroidetes-4
ATAAATTTGATTAGATTCACATCAAAAGTTTTTCTGTAATATAATCAATTTGTTTATCTTTCCCGATAGTCATATAAAATAAATAACTGAAATCGAAAAGTAATCAGGTGAATAAAACACAGATTAATTTAAACTAAACAGCTTTAAGTTGGCGTAAAGTTTAAAACGGCTTAAGCAAGCTTTACTGGATTCAATAATAATTATGTGCCCTTGTTTGCGAATCAATTGACTGCCATCCTGAAAAGTTTCGATAATAGCTAAATCAGGCCTGATTTCGACGCGAGGTTCATAATAAATATCTTTTTTTGTTGACTTTTCCATAACACAAACATTTAGAGGAAAAATGCAGGTTAAAGATACCTAAATATTACGATTTAACAGCAATCTTACCATTAAATTTTATGTAGTTCCTTTGAAAGTAAACGGAGATAGATATAAGCTACGAAAGTGGTTGAATTCCGGCTGATTTTGTTTTTTTTGTAAAAACAATTGCCTTGTTTGTAATTTTATATTCCCAGCCCATGGCCAATGCAATTACCTGTGAAATATTTTTTTCGCTTGGATTATCAAATGTACCACTGTAGCGGAGATCCTGTACATTTTCGGGCAGTATTACCTGCTTGCCAAAATACTCGCCTAACTGACTGGCAACAGATTCTAACGGTGTATTATTGAAAATAAGCTGATTGCTCTTCCACGAGATTGCATTTGGATTAAACACTTCTTGCTTTGAAATGGTGCCTGAATGGGTATCGAAGTATACCTGTTGCTCTTTTTCAACTACCAAAGCATTTTTACTGGTGTTCCCAAACCAAACTTTACCGCTATATACATTAAGCGCCCAAGTTTTACTCTGCTCTTTAACCTGCAAATTAAAGCTGGTTCCTAAAACTTTAGCCCGAAGCCCCTTTCCCGATTCAATGATAAAAGGAAGTTCTGCATTTTTTTCTACTTCAAAATAAGCTTCACCCCTGAGTTTAACATTTCGGTTTTTCTTATTATATGCTTTATCAAGCAACAAACTCGATTCAGCATTTAACCAAACCCGGGTATTGTCGGGTAATTGAATTTGTTCGGTATTTTGAGCCGTCTGATACAAATATTGCTGGTTGTTTTTTGTAGATAAAATACCAAAAATGCCCAACAATACTATAATTGAAGCTGCAACAGCAATTAATTGCAATCTTGGTGGTTTATTGAGATAACGAACCTTATTGGAATCGCGCAAGTGCTTAAATTGCTCCCATTCAGCATCAACATCGATATTCAGATTGTATCGGAATTGATTACTTAATTTCCAAACCTTTTGAAGCTCGGTATAAACCGCTTTATTTTCAGGCACAGACAACCATTGCTCAAGTTGTAACTCCTCGTTTCCGGTGAGTTTCTCTCCGCTTATGCTTTTGGTTACTATGCCGAAAATGTTTTCCATAAATTCACAATCTAGTTATAAAACAGTTGAAACAGGTACTGCCCTACCCCTAAAAAAAGAAAAACATGAATTAAATCCATATAAGGTTTCAGACTTACCCGTAAATCCCTTAGCGCCTTGCTTATATGCTTTTCAACGGCCTTCAAACTAATATTTAATTCCTCTGCAATTTCTTTATTACTCAGATCAGAAAACCGACTTAGGCTAAAAACAGTCTGACATTTATCGGGCAAAGCAGCAATTGCTTTTTTTATGGCAAGCTCAACTTCATCCGACAAATAATCGCTGTTTGGTTTTACCTGTAAACTATCAAAAATGTTATCAGCCGATTGCTCCTCGTTTACAATCCGTTTGTTTTTATCGATAAAATTTAATGCCGTATTTATTACCGAGCGATGTAGGTAAGCCCGCATGTTTTGATCGAAATTTACTTCGTTACGCAGGTTCCAAAGTTTTAAAAATACCTGCTGTACAATGTCACGAGCATCATCGCGATCTTTGAGAACGCCAAACGCCACGTTTACTAAAAACGAATAATTTATTTTATAAATATCTTCAAACTGGTTTTCAGTCATTGCCATAAATTCGTTGCCCAAAAGTAAATTACTGCATCTAATTAACAAAACAAAAGAAGAAAAAATGACGTTTTGTAACCAATGGTTTATTTGTGCGTCAAAATCATTATTCAACAACACATGAGTTTTACCCCTAAAAGAAACATTATGAAACATTTGAAAAAATTTATTCACTTAACCTTTGTGTTACTATTGCTATCATTTATGACAAAAGCACAAGAACAAAAAGAGTTGCCGGGCGATGTAAGCCTGCCCTCAACTACCGAAGAACTTGAAAAAATGGCGGCATCCGATATTGGCAATTACAAATACAATGTTGCCTCGTACTTTGCCAAACCATTAAAAAGCAGTTTTCAGTTTTCTCCAAAAGGAAATTACCTGTCGTACCGCGAAAAAGACGAAAACAGCAAACGACACGTATATGTAATGAGCACTGAAAATGAAAAAGTTACCAGGGTAATTACTGAAGATGAAGAGCTAATCCGGGGTTATGGCTGGGTAAACGATGAACGCTTAATTAATATAAAAGATCAGGGCGGAAACGAAAACTACCAGCTTTTTGCCGTAAATATCGATGGTTCAAATCCTCAGGCCTTAACTCCGTTTGAAAATGTTAGAGTTGGTATTTTAGAGATGCTAAAAGAACAACCCGACTACATTATTATTCAGATGAATAAAGACAATGCCCAGGTATTTGAGCCCTACCGCATTAATGTAAATACAGGTGAATTTACCAAGCTTTTTGAAAACACCGATTTATCGAGCCCCATAATGGGATACGATTTTGATAAAGATGGAAACCTTCGTGGGTTCACCAAGCAGGTAAATGGTACCGAATTACAATTTATGTATCGTTTTAACGAAAATGAAGATTTTCAGGTTATTGAACATTATGACTGGAAAGGTTCGTTTAGTGTAATCGGATTCGATTACAACTCTGAGAATAAACACCTGGCTTATGTGGCAACCAATTTGAATCGCGATAAAGAAGCCGTTTGTTTATACGATTTAGCCAACAAAAAAATACTTAAAGTGTTGTTTGAAAACGACACTTTTGATGCCAATGGTATGTCAAGGTCACGAAAACGCAACTGGGAAATTGATTACTTCTCATACAACGGTGAGAAATTTCAAATTGAACCTGTAAGTGAACATTACAAGAAATTGCATACAAAATTCAAAGCTCAATTTGGAAACAAAGATTTTTGGATTACTGATAAAACCGACGATGAAGACAAATACCTGCTTTATGTAACCAGCGACAAACTTTATGGTGAATATCACATTTACAATGCAACCAAAGATGAATTTAAATTGATGATTACCTTAATGCCACAGATTAAGGAAGAAGATATGGCTGAAATGCGATCTATTAAATTCAAAAGTCGCGATGGTTTTACGGTTTATGCCTACATCACACTACCTGAAAAAGCGCTTAAAGGAGAAAAAGTTCCCATGATTGTTAATCCTCACGGGGGTCCTTATGGTGTTCGCGACAGTTGGGGATTTAATCCCGAAACCCAATTATTTGCCAGCCGTGGATACGCCACTTTACAAGTAAACTACCGTGGTTCAGGAGGTTATGGAAAAGAATTTTATCTGGCCGGAAGCAAACAAATTGGTCGCAATATGTTAAACGATTTGGAAGATGGTGTTCAATACTGTATTGAACAAGGTTGGGCCGATAAAAATAAAATTGCCATTTACGGAGCCAGTTACGGTGGTTTGGCAACTTTAGGAAGTTTAATAAAAACGCCTGACTTGTATGTTTGCGGAATTGATTATGTAGGTGTATCGAACCTGTTTACCTTTGTTAATTCGTTCCCGGCCTACTGGAAACCTTTTATGGCTCAGTTTTATGCCCAATGGTACGACCCTGAAAACCCGGAAGAGAAAAAAATAATGGAAGAAGTATCGCCTGCTTTACGGGCAAATGAGATAACCAAACCACTTTTTGTTATTCAGGGAGCAAACGATCCAAGGGTAAATATTAACGAATCGGATCAAATTGTGAAAACCCTGCGTGCGAAAGGCGAAGTTATTCCCTACATGGTAAAATACAATGAGGGACACGGTTTTCATCACGAAGAAAACCAATTAGAGTTATACCGCTATATGATGGGCTTTTTTAACAAATATTTGAACTAACAAAATTTTTACTGAATTCTAAAGCCGGAAAATCAATTTTCGGCTTTTTTTTATGTTCATTAACCAACCTGTGAAGTGTATATAAACAAATTCACTATATTTAAAACGCAAATTTCAACTCATGGAACAACTGAATACATTTCTTTCAACTACTGGTGGAAAAGTTGTATTGATAGCGGCTTTGGCTATTGGTGCACATCTTGTTGTATTACTTATAAGATCCATCGACCGGATAATTCTGTACCGACTAACCAAAAAACGGGCGAAGTGGAGTTCCATTCAATCGTTGGGTTTTAGCATTCTTATTTTTTCGGTTTATTTTATAGCCATTGGCAAAATTTTAATGGAACTTGGGGTTTCATTAACCGCGTATATTGCCAGCGCCAGCGTAATTGGACTTGCCGTGGGTTTTGGTACGCAAGGACTAATACAGGATGTTATAACCGGTGTTTCCATTGTGTTTTCAAACTTAATAAATGTTGGTGAGTTGGTCGAAGTAAACGGAGTAACCGGCGTGGTCCGGTCCATTAATATGCGTTTTATCGAAATTGAAGACCATTTGGGAAACCTTGCTTACATACCCAACCGTACCATTACAAAAGTTGTCCGCTATCCAAAAGGATACCTCAGTTGCAGTATCGATTTTGTAAACACTCCCAAATTGTTGGAAAACCCTTCTACTTTTAATGAAATTGATGCTTTTTTGAAATCGGTAAAGGAACAATTTCAAGGAATCTTTAGAGGAAGTATTTCCATGTACAATGATAAAACCACCAGTACCGGAAAAAAATATTCACGAATCAAACTTAGAATCTGGCCCGGACGAACCCAATTAATTGACAGTACCCTTAAACATGAACTATTGGATATACTAAAAAAAGCTGAACCCGACTATAAGGACTGGATGCTGAGTATAAATTATGAAATTGAGAATGGTAAATGCAAAAAACATAAAAACAATAACAAATCACAGGTAAGCGAGACAAGCTAAGTTGCTCTATTAAAGAGTAATGCCTGTTTTGTTTTAAAACCCGTTTAACTTCATGGTAACGGTTGGAATTAATAACAGCCATCCTAAAATCATTAAAACAATCATAAACGGAGTTATCCATTTTACCCATTTATCGTAAGGGATTCGGGCCACACCCAATACACCGATTAAAACGCCCGATGTGGGAGTTATCATGTTGGTAAACCCATCGCCCAATTGAAAAGCAACTACTGTTGCCTGACGCGATAAACCAATTAAATCGGAAAATGGAGCCATTATGGGCATGGTTAAAGCAGCCTTGGCCGAGCCCGAAGGAATCACCACATTTATCAGGGTTTGGATGCCATACATAACACTTACCGAACCCAATTGTCCAAATTCATTCATGGAACGAGTCAAACCATGCAGAATGGTATCAATTATTTTACCCTCCTGCAAAACAACAATTATTCCACCGGCCAAACCCACTACAAAAGCAGCCGACATAATATCTTTTGCCCCTTCGATAAATAATTTGGCAATATTGTTTGCTGATTTGTTCATAGCTATACCACTAAAAATTCCCATGGCAAAAAACAAACTGGCTATTTCCATTATGTACCATTGATATCCCATAACTCCAACAATCAGATAAATAATGGTAAACAGTAACAAGGTTAATACAAAAAAGTGAGCCGATTTACGCAGGCTTAATCCGCCAAGTATAGCGAACAAAGCAGTGGTAATCGGTATAATAGCCACTTGCTCATTCAGGTTACCAATAGATAATACGGAAAGTGGATATTTTACAGAAAAAATTATCATGCCAATAAGCAAAATAAAATAAGCTACATAAGCCGCTTTGGGTGTATGGTACGAAATGGTTTCAGCGGAATCCGATCCTTTTTTCCTCCAGTAGGCGTCGTCGTCATAAACCAGCGAGCGTTTCGGGTTTTTCTTAATTCTACGGGCATACCATAAAACAAAAGCAATTCCCACAAAATTGAGTACAAACCAAATAAAAATGCGGTATTCAAAACCCGAGAACAAAGGAATTTGAGCCAACCCCTGCGCAATTCCAATGGTAAACGGATTTAAAATGGCTCCGGCAAAACCCAATCCGGCTGCAACAAAACACATGCTTACTCCTACTATGGAATCGTAGCCCATACTTATGGCCAGGGGAACAAAAATTATTATGAAGGCAATGGTTTCTTCGCTCATTCCGAATATGGCGCCAAATAAGCTAAACATAAGCATTATTAAAGTAATAACCATATTGTCGATTCCCAATATACGAATCAGTTTAAAACGTTCTAAACGTCGGGTAAAGTTAAGAAAACTGGCTATTCCCACATCGAGGGCACGGCTTTCGTTCATTATCCAAAAAGCCCCACCTATCATTAAAATAAAAACTATGATTCCGGCCTGATTCTCGAAACCGGTGAAAAGTGCAGCAAAAACCTCCCAGGTTTGCGGCTGACTTTCGACATACTCAAACACTTTAACCGTTTGTTCCTGGCCATTCACTATTTCTACTTTGTCGGTATATTGACCACCGGGAACAAACCAGGTGGCAATGGCCGAAATTAGAATAAACAAAAAAACGATTACATAAGTATGAGGTACCTGACGTTTTTGGTTTCGTAACATAATTAAGGTTTTAAAGCGCTAAAATAATTATTTGGACGGGGCCTCCAAAACTATTATTAAAAGCATTGGTTTTTTATATAATAACACCTCATCAGAAAATATCATAACGTAACCCTCAATCCAGCTTTAATTATTTTATTCCAACATTCTGAGTTCCTTTTGTGCTCGTTTATGAATCTCGCTTTTATATATTGGTGCATCGAGATGCAGGCACAATTGAAAATATTTTGCAGCCAAATCGTTCCGATTTATTGACTGATATACCTGACCCAAATAAAAGGCTGCATAACAAGGATAATAATAATCTGCGGCAAAATCGGTATCGATGGTCATTTCGTAAAACAATATGGCTTTTTTATAATCGTTTAACTGATGATAGGCCCGCGCCAAACGGTAGCTGTATTCCAGCTTTTGTTCCCGTTTAAAATTTGCTACCTGATTTTTGTTTTGCAATAAAACTGCTGCCGATGCTGTATAATTTCCTCCATCGAAAAGTAAGCGGCTTTTTAGTAGTTCCGTTTTCCAATTAACGGCATGAGTTGCTTCATAAACAGCCTGCTTGTCTTGTGGTGAAGTGTTATTTTCTGATGTTAGTATTTCAGAAACCAAAGCCTGTTCTTTATCTTTATCATCAAAAATAAAATAATACCAGGCCAGTTTAAGCTTGCCAAAAGTAATTTGATTTTCGATGGCTGGGTTTGTTATAAATCGCTCCAAAAAATGAACCGCATTGTCATCAAGCTGGTTGAGCAAAGCCACGCCCAACATCAAATCAAACATGGGGATTCGTTTGTTATAACCCAAAGAATCCGCCAATTGAAGGGCAATTAAACCCGATGATTGCTGATTGCTTTTATTAAAACACAATACTTGCGCATATAAAGCTATTGGACTTGCAGTAGTTAATGCAACTTCATTTGAACAACAAGTCAATGAAACTTTGGAGTAATTATTAAAGCTGGTTTGCAATAAAGCATCAATTATAAACAGTTCCTGCTGTATTAAAGGTTGAGATTCGGTTTTTTCAAGCAGGTTTTTAAGCGATGTCGGATATTTTTCTTCCCAAAACTTGCGTTCATCTTCATTATCGTTTAAAAGCCAACTATTTATCCAGAACTGAAAAACCGTAGCAATAAATTGATGTTTTTGGTTTAAAACAAAGTCGGGATATTTTTTGACGTTGTTTTTTTGCTGCTTATAAAAGGCCCAATAATTTGAAAATGCTTTTACCAATTCCTGTTTTTGTATCGACACCACACAAAGCATCAAATACATATCGGCCTGATAATATAGTGTTAAAGCATCTTTTGGAGATTGACTTTTAAGTAAAATTATGTTTTCTGAAATACTTTGGTAGACTGTATCCGTTGCGTTTTGCCGTTGTCCCAAAACAACTTCTAAAAACAAAGCATACGAATTATAATAAATATGGTGGGTGCTTTTATAATTGGTTTGTTCAAGTAAATTCAGCGCATTGGGTATTTCCATCTGTAAAAGTTTCCGATGTACTTTTGTATAAATGGGAATTGAATCCTGTGCTACAGTATTCAAGCCTATTCCATACGATAAAACAAGCGCTATAATTACCAAAAAATGTTTCAATTTGACAAAAAAGTAAAGTTTAATCAAAGAAACACATTTTATGGCTAATCGCGAAAAAGCAAAAAAAAAGGTTGTCAAAATAATTGACAACCTTTGGTATAAAAATCTTTATCTATTCTTCGGTAAAACCGGCATCAACCAGAATTCTTCCGCAATACTCACAAACAATTATGCGTTTACGGGCGCGAATATCGACCTGACGTTGTGGTGGAATTTTGTTGTAACAACCGCCACAGGCATCGCGTTGAACGGTAACCACTGCCATACCATTGCGAGCGTTCCCTTTAATACGGTGATAAGCCAACAAATATCTGTCGTCGATATTTTTTTCAATTTCTTTAATCCTGGCACTCAGCCTGTCTTCTTCAATTTGTGTTTCAGAAACGATTGAGTCCAATTCTTTTCTTTTCTGAGTTAAATCGCCACTACGCTCTTCGAAAGTTTGCTCCGATGAGGCAATTAGCTCGCTTTTCTTTTCAATGTCGATAGTAAACTCACGAATTCTTTTCTCACAAAGTTCAATTTCAAGCGTCTGAAACTCAATCTCTTTCGATAAAGAATCGAACTCCCGGTTGTTACGAACATTGTTTTGTTGTTCCTGGTATTTCTTAATCAACACCTGTGATTCAGCAATTTCATTCTTTTTACTGGCAACGGCCTGTTCCAGATCTTTAACCTCAATTTTAAGGTTTTCAATTCGGGTACTCAGTCCGGCCAATTCGTCTTCAAGATCCTGCACCTCTAATGGCAACTCACCACGCAGCAATGCTATTTTTGTAATTTCACTGTCAACCATTTGCAGATCGAACAAAGACTTTAGCTTTTGTTCCATGGTTATTTCCGCAGATTTTCCTTCCTTATTCGCTTTATCCGCCATCGTTTATAAATATTTAATCGGATTTGTATTTACTTTTGTAAAATGAATTGCAAAATTAGAAAATTTTCTCATAAGTAATTCATAAAAAAGTTCTTTTGTGAATTGTTCACTTTCAAAATGCCCCACATCGGCAATTAAAATTTTTCCATCGGCATCAAAAAACTGATGGTATTTAAAGTCGCCACTTATAAATACATCGGCCTGAGCCTTTATGGCATGTTTTAATAAGAAACTTCCGGCTCCTCCACAAACAGCTACTTTTTTTACTGGTTTTTGGCGTAATTCGGTATGTCGAATGCAATTTGTGTTCAGGCTATGCTTAACGCGATGCAAAAAATTCGCTTCTTCTTCCGCGGTTTCCAACTCTCCAATCATTCCCGAACCAACCTGACTCCAGGCATTTTCGAGCCGATAAATATCGTAGGCAACTTCCTCATAGGGATGCGACTGAATCATCGCATCGATAACTTTTGTTTTTAAATGCTCGGGTAAAACAACTTCAATCCGAACTTCCGGTTCCCGATGCAGCTTTTCTTTTTCTCCCACAAAAGGATTGGCTGTTTCTCCTGCTTTAAAAGTTCCGGTTCCAGCGCTGTTAAAACTGCACGAATCGTAAGCTCCAATAGTTCCGGCTCCGGCCTTAAAAAGGACATTGCGAACCTTATCGGCATAATTTTCAGGAACAAATACAACCAACTTTAAAAGTTTACCAACCACCGGATCAAGTATCGTTGTGTTCTTCAATCCTAACTTTTGGCAAATCATGGTATTTACGCCATGTTGCAAAACGCTGTCGAGATTAGTGTGAGCCGCATAAATTGCCACATCGTTTTTAATGGCTTTAATCAGGGTGCGTTCCACATAATTTTTTCCGGTAATTTTTTTTAAACCCGAAAAAACAATGGGATGATGGGCAATAATTAAATTTACATTCAGCGCTATTGCTTCCTCAACAACGGCTTCAGTAACATCAAGTGTAATTAACACTCCGCTGGCTTGGTTTGAGGCATCACCCAGTATCAATCCGGCATTGTCATAACTTTCCTGAAATGATAAAGGTGCCAGGGTTTCCAAATAATTTGTGATGTCAGAAATTCTCATGGTATTTTTTTGAGTAAAAATAAACCAATTTAATGGAGTATTGCAACAAAAATTATTTTTACCAAACAATAAAAATTCCCGATTCAAACAAAACCTGAACCGGGAATTATAAGTGATGGAAACCAATTCAACTATGAATCGAAACGTTCAAATTCATTGTCCATATTTTTATCGTCGAATGAAATAATGGCGCCTTTGTTTTTTGAGGTTGTTTGCAACGTTTTTTTCACCACTTGCTTATTGGTAACCTTTGGATTTTGAGTTCTTACAACTTTTTTGATTTGTGAAGCTTCCTGCTTGTTCGAAACCTTGAAGAAACGAATCAACACTTTCAGTTGTTCAGCCTGACTGGCCAGCTCCTCTGACGAAGATGCCAACTCTTCGGAAGCAGCAGCATTTTGCTGAGTTATAGAACTTAATTGCTGAATGGCATGGTTTATTTGATCGGAACCTGCCGACTGTTCCTGGCTGGCCGCGGTAATTTCCTGAACCAGCATAGCGGTACGCTCTATTTCGGGAACCAACGCAGCCAATTGAATTCCGGCTTGTTTCGAAATAGAAACGCCTGATCCTGAAAGATCGTTAATTTCATCGGCTGCCACTTTACTCCGTTCGGCTAATTTGCGTACCTCGGCTGCCACAACAGCAAAACCTTTTCCATGCTCTCCAGCACGGGCCGCTTCAACTGCGGCATTCAAAGCCAAAATATTGGTTTGGAATGCAATGTCGTTGATAATCTTTATTTTTTCAGCTATTTCGTTCATCGAATTCACGGCAATAGTAGTCGATTGGTTTCCATCTTTTATGCTCTGCACCGCTTTGGTCGAAATCGATTCGGTTTGCTTCGAATTATCGGTATTTTGTAAAATTATGGACGACATTTGTTCCATGGATGCAGAAATTTCTTCGGCAGCCGATGCCTGGTTGGCTGATCCCTGGGCTAAAGATTGCGAGGTACTGCTCATTTCCATACTGGCCGCAGCAATATTGTCGGCACTTCCAATAATATCATTCACAATGTTCCGCAGCCGAATGGCCATATCGGAAAGTGCTGCGCAAAGTTCACCAATTTCATCGCGGGTATTGCAACTTACCTCAGCCATTAAATTTCCCTGAGCCATTTCTTTGGCAAAGGCAACCCCTTTTTTTAAAGGGCCTACAATTCCCCGGGTTATTACAATGGCCAAAAGCGTAGCAACAATAATTGCTATGATGCTTAAAATGATTATCACTCTGCGGGTGGTTTCAGCTTTTTTTAACATAACTCCATCGGTCATAATCAAATCGTTTGAACGGATAATTATCAATTTAAATAAGCTGCCCACCTGGTTCAGGTGTTCTAAAGTTTCGGTATTATAAATTTGCTGGGCTTGTAGCATACCTTCAACCCGGTGTGAGTTCCAGGTAATCATTTCATCAATTATATTTAATACCTGATTTGCGTTTACGGTTGAATGAGATTCAAAATAGTCGCGGGCTCCGGTAAAGTTCCCGTTTTTTAAGTAACTTTCAATTACTTCGGCACTTTGGTGCAATTCGCGGTGAGGTTGGTCAATTTTATTGCATATTGCGCCAAACTCGGGCTCACTTTGTTTTAAGCGGTTAATTTCGTCGCTGTAAAACCAGATTCCAAAATTGCAAAGCTCTGGGTTCTTTTGTACTTTAAGTTCGTTTATTTTTCGCCCTTTTAAAATCTCGTCTTTAACTTTATTAATCCATAACAGATGATCCGATTTTACTTTTAACAAGAGTTCGGACAACTTTTGATCGGCAGGTTTATAAACCTCCGAAATTTTAATTGCCGATTGATGCAAGTGTTTATGTGGTTCTTCAATTTTTGCAAATTCAGCGGCTAATTCTGGAACCAAAGCCAAAGCCTGTGTTTTTCCTTCGCCATAGTACCATTTGCCAAAGGCACATAGTTCATAATTTGTTTGTACGGTTAACTGGTTTACGGCATCGTTGTTTACAAATTGATTTAGTTGAGCTGACCATTCGAGGTGAGCCACGTATTTGTCCTCGAGTTCAGTCCGAAGTTTGTTTCCGTTTATTACTTCTTTGGCGTTAAACACAATGACATTAATACCAAACACAGACCAAATAGCTACAATTGCCAGTATTAGGGTTACACAACCAAAAGCGAAGGTTAATTTGGTTCCAAGTTTAAAATTTTTCCAATTCATAATTTTATAATTTTGGTTTTAATCTATTCAAGTTTCAAATCAATACCATCGGGCCAAAAATATTTTCCTTTAATTACTGCTTCTAAGGCTTTGGGTAAGTCGTTGTAAACATCCGACTTAAAAACACAGCCTTTAAAACCAACTTCAATCAGTTTTTGCAGATAAGCTACATCTTTAAACATGGTAAGGGCAAGTACATTATAATAATGGTATTCCCAGTTAATTTTTTTAGTGATGCTGTAACCATCAGGCCCCGGTAAAGAAATGTCCATTAGAATGATATCAGGAGAAAGATTGGTGATTGCCTTAAAAAATGATTCACCGTCGGCAAAACTTGCAATTACATTATGATTAAGCCTTTTTTCGAGAAAGAATGTAATGTTGGTTCGGAATTCTTCGCTATCGTCAACTACAATAATTTTCATGCCTAAAATTTATCTTCTTCAAATTTAGGTATACTCGGGCAAGCGAAAAAGAGAGAAAAGCCGAATTTAACTGCTTGTATGCTCTTATGTATTATAAGAGTATACTCTTATCGGGTTGTTTTAGTAAAACTTAAATGCTGACCAATTTATTTTTTAAAGCGCAAACCACTAAGGCAACCGATGTTTTTGTACCTGTTTTTGAAAACAAGCGGGTTCGGTACCCTTCGATAGTTTTTTTACTCAAATTCATTTTTTCGGCAATTTCAAGGGCGCTTAAACCCTGACAAAGCCAGTTTAAAACTTCAAGTTCACGTTCGGTAAATAAATCGGATTTACATTTATTACATTTATCGTCTTCAATTTGGGAAATTACGTTTTGGAGTAGTTCGTTCGAAAAAAATTTTTTATTATGAATTACGGCATCAATAGCACTTACGAGTTCATTTTTACCTGACGATTTAAGCAGAAATCCCTGGGCTCCGGCTTCAATCATTTTATGGTAATAAAGGGTTTCGCCGTGCATCGAAAGGGCAATGATTTTTAATTCGGGGTATTTTTCGCGGGCTTTTTGCACTGCGGTAAGGCCGTCCATTACCGGCATGGCAATATCGACCAACGCCAAATCGGGTAAATTCTGATCAATTTTTTCCAGAAACTCAAGTCCATTTTTTGCCTCGTCAACTTCGAGGGCTATTTTTTTCATTTTTAGTAATGCACTTAATCCTTCTCTAAAAATATCATGATCGTCAACAATCATTATTCGCCTGATGCTCATGCTACAGTATTTTATTTGGGTGCTTTTATAAAAACGTGAATACCCTTGTTTAAGCCTGAATTAATAATAATCTCACCATTCAGGGTTTTTATTCGGTTTTGCATGTTGATTAATCCATGTCCGTTTCTATTTTCTAAAGCTTCATTTACATTAAAACCTACACCGTTATCGGTATAATCTACAAAAATATAATCGATGGATTCAGTAATTTTAATATTGATTTGTTTTGCCTTTCCATATTTTCTTGAATTATTTATCAACTCAGTTGTTACGCGGTAAAGAGTTACTTCAATATTAGGTTCAAAACGCTGGGTTTCGCACAAACTCTCGATGTTGATTTGCGGAGTTGCCAACGCAGGTAACTGCTCAACAAAACGTTCCAGGGCTTTAATCAATCCAAAATCGTGAAGAATGTGGGGACTTAAATTATTCGAAATCTCGCGTAAGGTATTGAATGCTCTTTTGAGCGACATCAAGCCTTTATCTAAAACAAAAGTTCGATTTTCGTCGGATTCGGCCAACCATTGAAAATACATTTGTACGTTTGATAATATGGGGCCCAAACCATCGTGCAGTTCCTGAGCAAATTTGGTTTTTTGATCTTCTTCGGCTTTTATTATGGCTTTTAATAGCTGCTTTTCGGTAGCTTTCCGCTCGGTAATATCACGTACAGCCAAAGCTGCAATAGCACGATTCCTTATATGAATCATTTTATTTTCGAGTTCAACGCTAAGTTCTTCGCCATTTTTTCGCACCAATAGCGCCTCGAAAGGTGCAGAATTGATGTTTCCCATTTTTGAACGCAGCATTTGATGATACTGCTCAGGAAAAAGAAGGGTTACCAAATCGAAGCCCAACAATTCTTTTTTTCGGAAACCGCAGATACGCAGCATTGATTTATTGACGTCGGCAATTTGCATGTCCTGATGCAGAATAATCCCTTCAAAAGTCAAGTTTGATAATAGTGAAAAACGTTTCTCGTTAAAAATGGCCTGTTCTTTCGATACAACTAAAGCTTCTTCAATCATTTTTTGTTCGGTAATATCATCGAGCGTGAGCAATACATATTTTTGCTTGTTTTGATGAATTAGTTTTGATGATACTAAGAATGTTTTTGCCTTTGGTTTTCCATTTTCAAATACTACCATATCAATTTCGCGTTTCAAAATATCAACGCCGGTTTTAAAAGTTTCCTTATATATTTTAGTTATCCTGCATTTTTTGCATTTGTCCGGAAGGGAACTACTTTTAACTTTATCGCGAAACGAGGTGCAATTAATGAGGTAGCCAATTTGATTGCTGTATTCAAAAGGCAATCCATTTTTTATAAGCTCTTTAGGTTTAAGATTCACTTTAATAATGGTATCTTGTTCGTTTAACAATACAATTAAATACGGTGCACTTTCGAGTACTGTATTTAAAAGCTTTTCACTGGAAACAATTTTTTCTTCCATTATTTTCCGGTCAGTAATATCACGAGCTATGGATAATATATGTGTTTTATTATGAAGTGTTATGGGTTTTGCCGAAACCAGGGCATGTATGTAGCTCCCACTCTTTGTTAAAAAACTTGATTCGAAATTACTTACCGAGCCGTTTTTTTGAAAAAGTTCAAAAAATTGCTTGCGCTCCTGGTTGTTTTTCCAAAGCTTTAAATCGTAAACTGTTTTACCATAAATATCTTTTGTGCTATATTGGGTAAGCAGGGTAAATCCATCGTTTACCTCTATAAATTCTCCGCTGTAGCTGGTAATTAAAATGGAATCGGGGCTGGTACGAAACGCGGTACGATATTTTAGTTCACTTTCAACCAACTTATTTTCGGCCTTTTTCCGGTCTGAAATGTCGCGAAACATTCCCATAATATGTGGTTCAACCTTAATGCTTACTAAAGATGCATTTATCTCAACCGGAATATGTTTTCCCGATTTCGACAGTAAAAAGTTTTCGGCCGATTTTACATCGATACCTTGAATAATTTTTTGTGATCTGCCTTTAAATAATCGAACGGCCAGTTTTTGATAAGCCAACGGATGAATCTCAAAATGGTTTAATCCAATTATTTGATCAACAGAAGTCTCCATAAGCTCTGCTGCTTTTTCATTGGCATCAACTATTCGTCCTGTTTCAATATTTGCCACAAAAATCGCATCGGTCGATTTGTTAAAAAACTGACGAAACTGAGCTTCGCTTTCGTATAAAGCGTGTGTTGTTTTTAATAATTCATTATAGTTTTTTTTCAGTTCTGCATTTTTTTCTTCAAGTTTTGTAATTAAAAACTGGTTTTGAACTCTTAAATTATGAATACTGACAGCTTGTTGAATTGTCTGTTGTAAATCGTTTTTGTTCCAGGGCTTGGTAACAAACTGATATACCAAACCGGAATTAATAGCTTCAATAACCAACTCCATATCGGCATAGCCGGTAACAATCATAAAAATAAGGTCGGGAAATACCGGACGAATACGCTTAAAATATTCAAGGCCTGTTTCGTCATGCATTTTCTGATCGGAAAGAATTACCTTAATGGTATTTTCTTTCAATATCACATCGGCTTGTTGCGTTGAAAGGGCTGTATATACTTCAAACATATTGCCAAAAAGTGCTTTAAACCCTTGCAGGTTAAAGAACTCATCGTCGATATAAAGAATCTTATCATTCATTATGCTGTTTGTTTACCGGCAATTCAACAATAAAGCAGGTTCCTTTATTTGGCTGACTTTCAAATATAATTTCTCCCTTATGATCTTTAATAATATTGTACGAAATGGAAAGTCCCAAACCGGTTCCTTTTCCTGCTTCTTTGGTTGTAAAGAAGGGGTCAAATATCTGATTCCTTATTTTTTCAGGAATACCTGTTCCGGTATCGTGTACCGTTAATTGTACTTTTTCACCTTTGCTTTGTGTACTTATAGTAATGGTTCCCTGATTGGGGATGGACTGTATAGCATTGATTAACAAGTTCATAACAACCTGACTAATTTGTCCGGGAAAACCACTTATCAAAGGAATATCGCCGTATTGTTTTTGAATTTCGATACGGTTTTTATATTGGTTATAAAGAATTAACAAAGTATTATCGATTAAAGCATGCAAATCGAATTGCTGTAACGTGGTTTCGTCGGAACGCGAAAAAGAACGCAACCCATTTACAATAGAAACGGTTCGGCTAACTCCCATTTCCATTCCCTCAATCAATGTGTTTAGGGTATGACGCATATCATCGGCTGAGGCTTTGGTTAATTTGGTTTCCTTATTTTGTGAAATCATTTTTTGTTGGCTGATGCAATCGTCGATGCAATCGTTAATTTGTTCGATGTATATTTTTATTCCATCGATTCCACACGAAATAAAATTAATGGGGTTGTTAATTTCGTGGGCAATTCCGGCAATAAGCACACCCAACGAAGCCATTTTTTCAGATTGGATGAGTTGTGCTTGCGTTTTCCTGAGTCGTTCTAAAGTTAGTTCAAGTTCTTGTTTCTGACTGGCCAGCTTCTCGTTAATAACCATCAACTCTTCGTTAGCCGAATTTAGTTCCTCGTTCGACTGCATAAGTTCATTGGTTCGCTCGTGTACCAGATGTTCCAGCTTTTGTTGGTAATTGTTTAACTCCATCTGGGCGAGTTTTGTTTTTGTAATATCCAGATGGGTTCCAAACATTCGTTTCACTTTGTTTTGTTCATCGACCAAGGCTTCGGCCCGGTTATGAATCCAAACATAATGTCCTTCTTTATGTCTGAGACGAAATTCGGTTATAAACTGTCCCTGGGGATGCTTCAGGTATTTTTCAATTAAAGCCACAGCTTGCCATTTATCGTCGGGATGCAACAATTCCTTCCAGGTTTCGAATTTACCTTCGAGCTCGTGGGGTTGATAACCCAATTGCGATTTCCATAAATCAGAATAAAACACCTCATCGGAATCGGTAAACCAATCCCAAATTCCCAGGTTCGATGCTGCAATAGCCAATTGATAGCGTTCCTCACTGGCTTTTAGTGCTTGCTGTGTTTTTATTTGTTCGGTAATTTCGAAAAACACCACCACAAAATGGTTCGTCTGGGGCGAATAAACTTTGGTTTGATAATACCTATCGAAAGCTTCCACATAATTGGTGTATTCAGTGGGAACACCAGTAAGTGCTACCTGACCAAATTTTTCAATCCATTCCTGTTCCAGATTGGGAATAATCTCAAGTACCCGTTTGCCAATAATTTTTTCCTTCTTCAGTCCGGTTAATTCTTCATACTTATTATTAATATCAATAAAAACGTAATCAATGGGTTTGTTATTTGAATCGGTAATTATTTTATGATAGGCAAATGCTGAGCTCATATTTTCGAAAAGTGACCTGAATTCGTTTTCGTTTTGAATTAGTTGCTCTTCGGTTTTCATTTGCAAAGTAATATCCTGAATAAACCCAATAATAAATGGTGCATCAATGGGAACTTTATTAATAATAAGATGCAAAGATTTTACTTCTCCTTGTAAATTCCTTATGCGGTAAATCCGGTTGTATGCTAAACCATTTTGCAAAGCCAATGAAAGTTCACGTTTAAAGGTTTTATAATCCTGCTCATCGACGGTACTCACATACGATTCCAGTGTACCTGTAAAATCTGTTGGATGAATGCCAACCAGTTCAAATAAATCGTTACTAAATTCAAATGTTTTGCTCTTACGATGGTAATGCCAATAGCTAATTTTTCCCATCCGCTGAACCTCAATCAATTTTTCTTCATTTGCAATTAGCCTGGCTTCGATTTTTTTATTTTCTACAAACTCACGCTGATAACTAAGGTACCCAAAAATTGTAATAATAACCACTAAAAAAAATAAACCCAGATGCATTAAAGCATAGCTTTTACTTTTTTTTGAGGCCAACTCGGAATAATTTTTTAAGGGAACCTTAACACTAAGAGCCCCGGCCAAAGAACCCTGGCTAATCGTTTCGCCCTGATGGCATTTTAAACAATCGCTATCGTAATAAACAGGATTTAATACCCGAATAAAACCTTCATCACCAGCTTTATCAATTTCATTAATTAATTCCGGATTGTTTTTTAATTTCTCAAGCGCAGTTTGTTCCCATTCATCGGGCATGGTTTTGCGGTAGTCGCCACTCAAACTTATTAAATGGCCCGGCGTTCCATATTGCTCCTGCCACAATGCATGAATTTGTCGCATAACGTAGGCCGGATTCATTAAGGTAAGTATTACTCCCGAATCGGTAACAATATCGCGTTCAGGAATATTCTTTAAGTTTGGATTGGGCTTTGTATGGTCAGTTACCGGAACATAAACGCCTCCGTGAACGGATACCCATTTTCGGAAAACCATGTCTTTATTAAAACTCGAAATGGCTTCATTTTTTGCCAGTTGATAAGCTACCCGGTATTCATTGTTAATATTCCAGATTAGCGAAAAGGCAAATAATACCGTAATAAGCAAAGCGATGGTTGCTGTTAAGAATTTATAATTTGTGAATTTAATTCTCATGGAAACAGCTGATTTAGGTTTTCAATCCCATTTAATAAAGGCTATTGTAGCACATAAATGAATATTCCTTAAAATAATCCCCAACCTGGGCAATTTGCTTTCACAAATAGGCTTAATCAGAGTTGAATTAAACCAACACGTGTAAGCAAATGGATTCCATAACCGGGAAGAACTTGGGGTACTTTTTTCCGTTGGTTAATCCAAAGCCTAAACTACAAAATAAAAGAGAATTAAAAAAGAACAAACTATAATCCCTGTTTGCTTGAAAAAAATTTTAACCTGGACAAAGAATAAGTTAGGGTGATTTATGTAAAACCGGAAACAAGCTTAAAATTTTATGCCTACAATCAGTACATCATCGGTTTGCTCGTTGGAACCTTTCCAATCTTCAAAAACATCCTGAAGCAATTCCAATTGTTTAGCCATTGGTTTACCAGCATTACTAATTAAAAGCTTTTTTAGATTTGAAAGGTAGTATTTTTGGTAAGCGCTGCCTCCAAATTGATCGGAGAAACCATCGGTAAAAAGAATCACTTCATCGTTTTTTTGAAGTTGAATACGATGATTGGTAAACTTTTTAGCATCATTATAATTGATTCCAATGGGCATACGGTTGGGTTTAAATTCCACCATTTGTTTTTCACGAATAAGGTAAATTGGCCTGTTTGCTCCTGCATAATCAAGACTATTACTTTCGGGATCGTAGATAATCAGTGCAAGATCAATTCCGTCATGATTATCCAAAGCACCATTTGGTTTGTGCTGTTGTAAAGCTGTTTTTACTTTTTGTCTTAACAATTCAAGAAACTCACTGGCACTTAAATCGGGCTTTTGCAAAATTATCTCGTTAAAAAACGACACGCCTAAAATGGTTATCAATGCTCCGGGAACTCCATGTCCGGTGCAATCTGCTACAGCTGTCAGAATTTTTTCGCCTTTTGTTCCGTACTTATTAAATACATAAAAATCACCACTTACCACATCTTTTGGTTGCCAAAAAATAAAAGAATCGGAGTAAAACTGTTTGATTCGGTCCTGATTGTGAAAAAGTGCCTGCTGAATTTCTCTGGCATATTGAATGCTATCGGTTATGTTTTTATGCTGTTGCTCAATTTTTAACTTTTGTTCTTCTACTAAATCTCTTTCATTTTCGTAATACTTGCGAACAGAACTAAAAATGAGTATCGAAAACAACAATACATAAGTGAATGTCATTAACAAATCACTTTCCCTTACCTGAGCCGAAGGATAGGGATGCACCCAGTGAGGTAAAAAATGATTTATGGCATACAAAACCAATAAATTGGCAAAAACCACCACGCCAATCCAAAAGCGTTTATCGCGGGGTAAAATGCTCATGAAAACCACCGAGGCTAAAATATAGATATAGTTTATTGAACCCGAAGGCCCCTCGTTAAAGATCCATGAAATGCTTAGTATCAGTAGCGCAATAACAATAAATGGCCATACAAAAAATAATTTGAATATTCGTGCACTGATATACATATATATTAAAAGCAAGGCTCCAATACTTATGGTATAATGTAGCGCTTCGGGTAACTGCAACTGTACATTTATGAGTATGCTTAACATACTGGCCAATATGGAAAACAACAAAGCTATATTCAGTAAACGTTGTTCCACATTAAAATCGTCAGCGTTACCGGCTATAAACTGGCTAAACGATTGGTATAATGAAATTAACTTCTTAATCATAATAACACAAATGTATTAAAAAACATTCATGAACAGAAGCGTGCTTGTTATTACTGTTATTTATCCTTTTCGGTATTCCTGCCCGGTATATGGGTAAAACTCTAAAAAAACATACGCCCAATTCTTGTTAAAAATAGCATTTCTATCTCAAGTTTAGCTTAAATTTCGTTAATTTCGAACTCCTAAACATATAAATTTTTGCAGCATGAGTGATTTTAAATACCAAAAACCATTTCCCATTTCAAAAGACACCACGCCTTACCGCTTGTTAAGCAGCGATTATGTTTCAACAATTGAAGCCGATGGAAGGAAAATTCTTAAGATAGATCCCAAGGGATTGGAATTACTGGCCAAAGAAGCCTTTACCGATGTTTCGTTTTACCTGCGTCCCACGCATCTTGAAAAACTCAACCATATACTTACCGATCCCGATGCATCGAACAACGATCGATTTGTGGCCCACACCATGCTTTTAAACCAGGTGGTTTCTGCCGAAGGGGAACTTCCCACGTGCCAGGACACCGGAACAGCCATAGTTATGGGTAAGAAAGGTGAAAACGTGTTTACCGGAGTTAACGATGCCGAACACCTGTCGAAAGGAATTTACGAAACCTTTAAAGAACGTAACCTGCGTTACAGTCAGGTGGTGCCTTTTACCATGTTCGACGAGAAAAATACCGGCAACAACCTGCCGGCTCAAATTGATATTTATGCCGACCAGGGTAGCAGCTACGAATTTTTATTTGTTACCAAAGGAGGAGGTTCGGCCAACAAATCGTTTTTATACCAGATG
Organism: Bacteroidetes bacterium HGW-Bacteroidetes-4; assembly: GCA_002840905.1. Taxonomy (GTDB): domain Bacteria; phylum Bacteroidota; class Bacteroidia; order Bacteroidales; family SZUA-534; genus GWE2-40-63. The sequence continues at coordinate 21,750 of PHDD01000018.1, forward strand.
ACCAAATCGCTGCTCACTGAAGAAAACCTTACGAAATTTGTTCAGGAAAAGATAAAGGATTTGGGGACTTCAGCCTGTCCTCCCTATCATTTGGCGCTCGTAATTGGCGGAACATCGGCCGAAGCAACCATGACAGCGGTAAAAAAAGCATCGGCAGGTTATTACGATCACTTACCCACCCAGGGTAATGAATACGGCCAGGCCTTTCGCGATTTGGAGTGGGAAGCCAAAGTGCAAAAGATTTGTGAAAAAAGCGAAATTGGTGCTCAATTTGGCGGAAAATACTTTGTACACGATGTGCGGGTTATCCGCTTACCCAGGCATGCGGCTTCGTGTCCGGTGGGTTTGGGCGTAAGTTGCAGTGCCGATCGTAACATTAAAGCCAAAATTACTGTCGACGGAATTTTTTTGGAACAATTGGAAAAAGACCCCAAAAAATACCTGCCTAAAGAAGCTCCCCATCTGGCTCCCGCGGTAAACATTAATTTGGATCAACCCATGGAGGCTATATTGAAGGAGCTGGCAAAACATCCGGTAAAAACCCGGTTAAACCTGAACGGAACACTTATTGTTGCGCGCGATATGGCACACGCAAAAATCAAAGAATTGCTCGATGCCGGAAAACCCATGCCTGACTATTTCAAAAACCATCCGGTATATTATGCCGGACCGGCAAAAACACCCAAGGGCATGGCCTCAGGTAGTTTTGGACCAACCACTGCCGGACGGATGGATCCCTACGTTGATTTATTTCAAAAACACGGTGGAAGTATGATTATGTTAGCCAAAGGAAACCGCAGCCAACAGGTTACCGATGCCTGCAAAAACAATGGTGGTTTTTATTTGGGTTCCATTGGTGGACCAGCCGCTATTCTTGCAAAAGACAGTATTAAATCGGTCGAAGTGCTCGATTTTGAAGAATTGGGCATGGAAGCTGTTCGTAAAATACGCGTCGAGAATTTCCCGGCTTTTGTTATTGTTGACAATAAAGGCAATAATTTCTACGCATAAGTTTAAATACAACGCTAAAAGAAAAAGCCTGTCGCCTGTAAAAAAGGGACAGGTTTTTTTCACTTAATAAAAGCAGAATCTCCCACTAATTTGCTTAACAATATAATTAATTTGCACATGTTGATAATTTTTGTGCATAAATAATCACCTGTAAAATAATGCTAATATATCATTGATTATCTACAATTTAAACAGGAATCACTCCCATCAGAAACTATCTTCAGGTGTCATTTCTGCAATTCAGTGTCCTTTCGAAATTTGCATAATACATGATTTTTACTCAATTTGCGACCTGATTTTTGTCATATTATCGACAAAAACAAGTACCAATACACAACATTATCAATTGATTAAATAGCCTAAGGGCTCAAAAGGGAAAAACAGAAAAACAATAGCGATTCAAATATGTTATGGTAACGCGCCATTAAAATCTAATCTATGGATACAAACGGAAAACAATTCAAAAAATTCCTCGAAAGAGAAGATAAGAAGAACAAACAATATGGCATCGATAACGAAAAGAAACAACACAGCAAAGGTAAGTTATCGGCCTTTGAGCGCATAGAACTTTTATTTGACAAAGATACTTTTGAAGAGATTGATGCCTTTGTAACCCCGGCCACTGTAACCACAAGCTTTGGAAAAACAACCGAATCGTTTGGCGACGGCGTAATTGTTGGTTACGGAAAAGTTGCCGGGCGGCTGGTTTTTGCCTATGCTCAGGATTTTACTGTAATGGGAGGTTCACTGGGTACCGTTCATGCACAAAAGATTTCGAAAATACAGCAGATGGCCCTAAAAATGGGAGCTCCCATTGTTGGCCTGATTGATTCGGGTGGAGCCCGCATTCAGGAGGGAATTGCAAGTCTGGCCGGATACGCCACTATTTTTAACAACAACATCATGTCGTCGGGGGTTATTCCCCAAATCTCGGTAATTATGGGGCCTGCTGCCGGAGGCGCTGTTTACTCTCCTGCACTAACTGACTTTATTTTTATGACCAACAAAACCAGTTACATGTTTGTAACCGGGCCCAATGTAGTTAAAGAAGTGCTCAACGAAGAAGTTACCAACGACGAACTGGGTGGCGCCGAAATTCACACCAAAAAAAGCGGAGTAGCCCACATGATGTACGAAGACGAAGAACATACCATACAGGGGGTGCGCAAACTGCTGAATTATGTACCTTCGAACAATATTGAGAACCCGCCAGTATTTATAAACCCCAACGAAACCCCCGATTGGAACGAAAAACTGCGCGATGTGGTTCCCGACGACCCCAACAAACCCTACGATGTTAAAGATGTAATTTATCTGCTGGCCGATAAGGACAGTTTTTTTGAAATAAGCGAGAATTATGCACAAAACCTGGTGATTGGTTTCGCCCGATTGAAAGGCCAAACCATAGGTATTGTTGCCAACCAACCCAAAGTACTTGCCGGTACCATCGATATTAATTCATCGATAAAAGGAGCCAGGTTTATTCGCTTTTGCGATTCGTTTAATATTCCTTTACTTACTTTGGAAGATGTACCCGGGTTTCTGCCGGGGGTTGACCAGGAACACATGGGAATTATCCGCAACGGGGCCAAAATGCTTTATGCCTACACCGAAGCCACGGTTCCAAAAATTACAGTAATCCTACGAAAATCGTACGGCGGGGCTTACATTGTGATGAACAGTAAAAACATTGGCGGCGACTTTAACTTTGCCTGGCCAACCGCCGAGATTGCGGTTATGGGACCCGATGGTGCGGTTGCCGTACTTTATCGTCGCGAATTGGAAGCGGCTGAAGACCCCGATACGTTGAAAAAAGAACTGGTAAAAACCTATCGCGACCAGATTGCCAATCCTTACATTGCTGATGAAAAGGGTTATATCGATGAGGTAATTGATCCGGCAGTAACCCGAAAAAAACTGATTACTGCCTTTGAGGCCCTGCAAAACAAACATGTGAACCGGCCTTCGAAAAAGCACGGAAACATTCCATTATAAGCAAACACAACAATTGAATTATAACCAAATTTTTACACATGGGTATAAAAAGTATATTAATTGCTAACCGGGGCGAAATTGCCGTTCGCATTGCCCGCACCTGCAAAAACATGGGCATTGAAACCTGGGGCATTAAAACTTCGAACGAACCAAGGGCTCATTACCTTTCGCACATGGATAAGGTGTTTGACCTAAGCGACGAGTATTCGGAAATTTTGGTTTTTCTTGATGTGGAAAAACTTATGGATATTGCTGCTCAAACCAAGGTTGATGCCATTCATCCCGGATACGGTTTTTTGGCTGAGAATGCTTATTTTGCGCAACGATGTATCAATGCAGGCATTAAGTTTATAGGGCCTTCGCCCGATGCCATTCATAAAATGGGAAATAAAACCGTAGCCCGGCAGATTGCCACCCAACACGAAATTCCTTTGGCCATGGGAACCACCCACAGTATTCGCGATGCCGAAGAAGCCAAAAAGGTAGCCGATAAAATTGGCTATCCGGTAATTATTAAAGCAGCCTCAGGTGGTGGCGGTCGCGGGATGCGCATTATTCATAAAGCCGAAGAACTGGCGCAAATGTTTCGACTGGCTACCAACGAAGCCGAAAAAGCGTTTAACGATCCCTCGGTATTTATCGAGAAATACATACAAAACCCTAAGCACATTGAGTTTCAGATTCTGGCCGATTCGCACGGAAACACCATCCATTTGGGTGAACGCGAATGCAGCATCCAGCGAAAGCATCAAAAACTGCTTGAAGAGGCTCCCTCGCCTGCCCTTACTCCCGAATTGCGCAAAGAAATGGGTGATACAGCCATCCGGATTGCCCAGGCGGTGAAATACGAGAGTGCCGGTACGGTAGAGTTCCTGCTCGACCAAAGCAACAATTTTTTCTTTATGGAAATGAACACCCGGATTCAGGTGGAGCATCCGGTAACGGAAATGATAACCGGGCTCGATTTAATTGAACAGCAAATACGGATTGCCCAGGGCGAAAAACTTTCGCTTACGCAGGATCAGGTGCAACTCAAAGGCTGGGCCATAGAATACCGGATTAATGCCGAGGATGTTCAGGCCGGATTCTCACCTTATTTGGGAACCATCGAAAAAATGTCGCTTCCGTCGGGAACCAACATTCGGATTGATAGTGGTATAGTGGAAGGTGATTCCATTTCGCCCAATTTTGACTCAATGGTGGCCAAACTGATTGTTTGGGGCGAAGACCGACAAACGGCTATAAAAGAATCGAAAAAAGCCCTGAATAAATTCTGGATTAAAGGACTAAAAACTACCATCCCTTTCTTTAGAACAGTACTTGAAAATGAATCGTTCAATTGCGGAACTTTTACCACCAGCTTTATCGAAAAAGAGCTTGATCTGATGCACGAATCGACCGATGAAGAGGAAATTCTGGCTGCCTGGTTTGCTACTTTGCAGTATATTAATGAGCGTGAGAAAGAAGCTACCGATCAGGTTGATTTTGAGCAGGGAAAAAATATCAATCCCTGGGTACTCAACAAACGATTAAAGTCATTTTAATTATTAATTGTTACATTTATGCTACTCGAACTAAAGGAGAAACATACCATGAGACTAGGCCGAAGTTCAAAAAAGGAGTTAAAAAAACTGATTGCAGTAGACAGCCAGCGTAAAAAGTTTGAATTCCCCATTCCGTTTACCGATGTGTTAAAAGTTAGCGGTAAAGAAAGCGAAGTGGTTATTAAGGAAGATGATAAGCTGGGAACTTACCTGCTTTTCAGAAATAAAAAATACCCGGTTGAGATTTTGTATAAGAATCAAAACCGCTACGAAGTGCTGCTAAATGGCGTTTCGTATTTCTTTACAGTGGAAACCCCCACCTCGTACAAGCGGATGAAGTTTTTATCGACCAAAGGCGGTTCAAAAAAGAATGAAAATCTTGAAGCTCCGATGCCCGGTAAGATTGTAGAAGTACTGACCGAAGAGGGCCGTGAAGTGCGCGCCGGAGAACCTTTATTGATTCTGGAAGCCATGAAAATGCAAAACGAGATTCAGGCCCCCATTGCCGGAAAAGTGCGCAAGATTCATGTAAAAGGCGGACAAAACGTGCTTAAGGACGATTTAATGGTTGAGATTACGGCGGGGAAATAAGAAATTATTCCGAAAATATATAGAATTATATACTATAAAGCCCATGGTTTAAAGCGTGGGCTTTATTTATTGAAAATACTTTGGTAGCGGGTAATTTCCAAATTATCGAAATAAGCGGCTGTTTTGGCGGGATTGTGCAAGTAAACGACCAACTCGTTGCCTGCATATTTGTCGTTTATATAGATGGTTAATTCCAGCAATTCCCAGTCTTGTTCATTGGTTTCTAAAACCTGATAATTTGAAAAGGTAGTCCCGGAAAGGGAAGCCAGTAAATGTCCCTCGGCTCCCGGAAGGTTTTTCCGCCAAACGTTTACTTTAAAAGTCTCCCCCGTTTCCACTCCGGTAAACCGGATGGTCATTCCGTATGGAGCTCCGGCATGCAGCTTACTGCTGTAGGTTCCGGAAAAAGCAAAGTCGTTACTCTTTGTCTGGCCGTATTCGAATAAGGTGGTATCGTTTATAAACCAGGCCCCATCGGAGGTGGTGGTTTCGGCATCGCAAAACAAATGCTGCTTAGGCCGGAGTTGGGGCAACACAAAATTGGTATCGGCCGAGCGCAGCTTAAAAATATACACCTCGCGATAGGTTCCCAGGGTGTCGAAACAAAAGTTATTCAAATAGGGTTTTTCGTACAACTGTTCGATATCGTTTAGCACCAGGTATTTTGCACCACGGGCTATGGAAGTTGCCAGTGTTGCACTGTCGCTGTTGTAGCGGATGGTTTGGCCCTTATTAAATTGCTTATCGACGTATTCGGTCCAGCCTTTTTGGTTCATCAGGTACAGGGTGGCGTGACTGTTATCGGGAATTGATATGATGGTATCAGAGGGGGTTACTCCCATTTGCCGCAACCAGGGCTGAATGGAATACATATCGGCAAATTTATCCTTATCGTTCCACCAGCCGTGGTAGCGTTGGTAAATTTCGCCTTTGGCATAATACACATTGAATGCCAGCAATGCCAACACTCCCGTTTTTAAAATTGGGGTATTAAACAGCTTTGGGTAATTGGTTTTTAATAAATAAAGTGCAGTCGGGCATAATATTATCGGAAGTATATAAAGTCCGATGACATAGTAGTCGTGATCGCCAAAGGTCCAGAATTGCAATAAAATGAATAAAATAACTTCGGCAGTCAGGGTCAGTAAAATCCACTTTAATAATGACGGTAGGTTTTTAAAATGCACCACTACAAAAGCCAATACAACAAGCAAAAAAGCCCACACCGAAGGATGAAAATACTGATTGAACCAAATCGTTCTGATTTTGGACGTTACCTTTTGAATTCCTGCCTTATCCAAATCCCAAATGGGAAAAGTAACAGTAGAAAAATAATAACATTCGTTTTGGGTGTTTTGGACCCGTGCATATACTACCCAGGCCAGTACCGTAAAAACAATCAGAAACATGGATGTAAAAGTAAGCACAGGCCTGGTAAATAACTTCTTTTGGCCACCAAACTTTTGTAAACCGAACCATTCGGCTAAAAATACCGTTCCAATGGCAAACAAGCTGAGCAAGCCGGTAATCTTAAACGATGCCGCAAAAAAGAAAATAATCAACGCGATGATAAGACTTCGCGACTTCTTAGTAAATAAAAATTCAGTAAAATAATACCATCCTATCAGCGAGAAAGCCAATTCCGTGGAGTTGGTCAGGAAATTGTTACCGTAGTAAACCAAAACCGGCGAAGTAAAAAAAAGCAGCGAAATAAGCATACTCCAAACCCTATCGCTGGTGACTAAAAGGATTAAGCGAAACAAATAAAAAATACCGATCAAAAAAACCAGGGTATTCAGTATGCGGTAAATAAAATCGTGCGGACCAAACACCTGATATACTAAAGCCACGCCATAGTAAAGCAAAGGCATTTCGCTGGTATAGGCCAAACCACTGGTTCCCCCCTTGGAGGTTAGGTTATGCACTTCAGGCTTAAAAAACTGCATGCCTCCCTGGTAATAATTTAAGGCCAGTGAAGCACAATCGGATTGCCGCCATTTATGCACCGATTGCGGCTGGTAAAAAACAATCTGTTGGTACTGATATAAGCCTGCTACCGCAATTAATAGGGCCACGAACACAAAACTGCTTATATGTTTTAACCGCTTTTTCAATCGATGGATTTGGGTTGGTTAAAAATCGTAAACTTAGCCAGTCCCATCTTTTGCAGGCGATAACTTACCGAGACCGCTAATACCCCCAAACCATAAATGGCACTTCGGCGCAGGTTGATGGAGGAAGCCTGATCGAAGTATTTGGTGGGACAGGTTATTTCAGCAATATCGAAGCCCTTAAAACACAATTGTGCCAGCATCTGGTTGTCGAATACAAAATCGTTGGAATTCACTTCGTAATTTATGGCCTGTAACACTTCTTTTGAGAAGGCCCGGTATCCGGTGTGGTATTCCGAGAGTTTTTGTCCCATCATTACATTCTGAAAGAAGGTTAACATGCGGTTGGCCAAGTATTTATACCTGGGCATTCCACCGCGTAAGGCACCTTTTCCAAGTATCCGACTACCCAAAACCACCGGATAAACCCCATTGGCAATCAGGTAGGCCATGGAATGAATGAGTTTGGGTGTGTACTGGTAGTCGGGGTGCAACATAATAACCATATCGGAACCCAAAGCGAGTGCTTTGTTGTAACAACTTTTTTGGTTTCCGCCATAACCCATGTTTTGTTCGTGAACAATTATGTGATTAATCCCCAGTTTCCGGGCCAGTTCAACGGTAGTATCGCTGCTGCGGTCGTCCACTAAAATTACTTCGTCGACAATATCGAAAGGTATTTCGTTGTAAGTTTGTTCCAGGGTAGCCGCTGCATTATACGCAGGTAAAACAACCGTAATTTTTTTTTTATGAATCATTGTTTTTTTTTGATTTAAGGATACCGGATTGCCAATACAAATCCGTTCTTCTCGTCAAGTTTTTTAAAACCATTAAATGTATTAAAAAAAGCAGCTGCTTTGGTATTTTTTGTGATGCAATACACCGGTTTATCAATTTTACCACTTAGCAACCATTGTTTATCGTAAGCCAGCTTATTTTCAGCGGGTCTTACTTCAGCATAAAAATAAGGGACATAGCTTTTGTATCCATAGCTAAAAACATAAGCATCTTCGGTTCTGATGCTTTTCATAAATTCAACAGCCGCACGTTGCGAATAGGCTTCGATGCGGGGAACTACAAGAATCAGGGCAATGAAAACAAAAACCAGACTGCCCGCTATAGCCGATACATATACTTTCAGGCTTTCTTTTTTGCGGTTATAAACATACACTCCTGCAGCACTGATAAGAAGACTAACAGAAGCCGCAAAAATCCAGGGGGTCCAGTATACCTGTGCCTGCAAGTTTGCCCGGGCAAAGGCATCGTTTAACCAACCGTCTTCAATAAACTGTTCTTTAAGTACATTGGCAAAAGGAAGCAAGCCTATTAAAACGATAAACATCACTGCTAAAAAATAATAGCTACCCAATACAAATGATGAAAACTTTTGTGGGTGCCTGCTTCGGTAATACATTACCCAGGCGGCCATAAACGAAACGGGAAAATAGGCCAGCGAGGAATAATGAACGATTTTGGTATTCACTACCGTAAAAAGAATAAGTACCACCCCAAGCAGAATCTCCATTAAGCGCAACAGGTCGCCCGAAGGTATTCCCGAATTACTTTTGGCAAAAGCCGGTAAGGCAAATACCGAGGCCGGAAACATACCGACAAATACTACCACAAAATGATACAAAAGAAATCCACCGTGACCGGCATCCTCGGTAAGGAATAAACGTACCTGGTAAGTTATAAAAGCTTTTATCAGCGCGTAATTTCCATTTAGTATCTGAAGTAAAAACCAGAAACCACCCACCCCAATCAAAACCAACATGAAAAGTGCCGCATGACTCCATTTAAGGTTTAGTTTGTAACGTTTCTGAAAATAAAATACAGCCAGTGCCAATGTCATCAACAAAATAGCTACCGGGCCTTTGGTTAAAACAGCCAAACCCAAAGCCAATGCCGACAGAAAAACATTTAAAACACTTACCGACCGAACCAGATAAGTATAAGCAAAATAAAGTGCGGCAAATATAAACAGGTTGAACCAGGGATCGATAATTGCCGATTTAAAGTAAAAAAAAGGCAGCAGCGAACCGGCATACGAAAGTACCCAAAGTAAACCAAAGCGCCAGTTGACTTCACGCTTGCCCACAACATATAAAAACAACAGGGTGAACACCCCACACAGCGCATTGGGAAAACGGGCAGCAAACTCGTTTACACCAAATAAATGCATTGAAAAAGCCTGCATCCAGATAAACAAAGGTGGTTTTTCCCAAAATGGCTGATAATTGATTTGCACGGTAAGGTAATCGCCGGTAACAAGCATTTCACGGGCCGATTCGGCAAAGTTAATCTCGTCCCAATCGAATAAATGCACGCTGCCCAAAAAAGGCAGGAACAGTGCCAGCGCTGCAACAGCAATCAGCAGGGGGATGTATTTAATAATCCGGTTCATTGCAAGGGTTTAAACACAAAAATAAACGGATTATTGTATGGTTTACCCTCTGTTGCAAAGATTTTTAGACAGAACTATGAAAAAAGACAGATTAAACCCTTACCAGTGCACGAAAACCCCGGGCAGCATAATACGAATCGGCTCCGTTGTGGTATACGAAAACGGTTTGGTAGCGGTAATCGCAAAAAAGAGCTCCTCCCAATTTTCTTATTTCATCCGGTGTTTTAATCCAACTGGAAGTTTTGGTGTCGAAGGGTCCGTATTTTTGCAATTCGCAGTATTGGGCTTCGCTTAAAAGCTCAACGCCCATGTCGGCAGCCATATCCAAAGCACTGTTTTGAGGTTTGTGTTCCTTTCTCGATTCCAGTGCCTGGCGGTCGTAACAAATACTTCGGCGGCCTTTGGGGCTTTCAGGAGAACAATCGTAGAAAAGGTAGGCATCGGTTTGCGAATCGTAAATTAATACCTGCGGTTCTCCCCCTGTTTCTTCCATCTGCCAGAGCGACCAAAGTTTTTCGGGATTTTTTTCCAGTTTTTGCTGAATTTTGGTCCAGTTCAAATTTTTGGCTCGCTTGGTGTTTTTTTCAAAACGATTTATTAACACATCCAGCAGTTTTTCTCTTTGCTCTGCTGTTAACTCTCTTACTGAAGCCTGGGCTTTGCTTTTCATGGTAGTAATTATTAGATGCTTAACTAAGGATTCATTTGGGAACAGGTTGAATTAATCAATTTTGTTTCTTTACTCTATACTGAAATCAATTGTTGTATATAACAATACAGCGAAAAGAAATGTTTGGTTCGCACAGGAAGGTATTACCGCCATGATGCAAAGTTCTTATTGCTGTTTTTGCTTTCGATTAACGATTATGTTCCATGAGGACTTCATCGTTAGGGATGCCTGCCTGTGGTCAGACAGGTTCGCTTTTTGATTTCAGCTTAGTTTTTACTTAATGCAAAACCGGATCCGAACCGGAATTAGCCATTTCCTGATTGTATTCCCAATGTTCGGTAATTTCATCGCCTTTAATCTCAAAAAGAGTAATCGAAATCGGGTTCAGGCTTTGGGTGTAAATACTATCGCTACCGGTAAACTGCCATTTCACCGAAGCCGGGCTTTCCTGTTTATTTATAAAGTATAGAAAAACCTGATTGGTTTCTGCGTTTTGAGTAGCATAAACTGCCACTTCTTCCAAATTGTGTTGCACACCAAGGCTTTGATTCCCACTATGGGTACTTATTAATTTGAGTGCATGATAGGAAGGCCGGGGCTCTCCCAATTCTCCATCGATAAAACCGAGGGTCCAGCCTTCAGAAATACTCCAGAACGATAGGTTCCAAAGCCCTTCTTCCATACCCACACCAATTACATCGGCAACCCAAAGTGCAGCCCAAAAACTTGCGGGCGAGGCATTACTATACATATATTGCGGATTGCCATCGTACGACACGTGGGTTTCGGTTATCGCAAGCGGAAAATTGTTGTTCATTCCCAGGTTTTTCATATAGTTTCGAATCATACGTAAGTCGCTGCGGAATTTTTCAGCATCGGCTTTAACATTTTCAATAGTACAATCATCAGGTGCAAAAGGATAGCGATGCAGGGTAACGACATCGAGTTTGTCTTTACTGGCCGATAAAAAAGGTTGCAGCCAATTGTTATCGGGATAGTATTTCCAGGCCAAATCTGGTCCCATTACCTGATATTCGGGATCGATGGCCTTAATGGAATCGCTGAAAACATTGAACTGTGCTGTCAAATCATTAACGGTATAACTGGTTTTCATTCCCTGCTCCACATAAATATCGGGTTCGTTACCAATAGCGAAATACCGTATGGGATATTCCATTTCGCGCACATAACGCACAATATCCATGGCTTTTTTAACCGTTATGGGTTCGGCATTGTGATCGTTCAGCAAGGGAATTTGCAACATAACTTCGGTTCCTATTTTATTGGCATAGGCCATGGCCTCATCAATTTTTGCGTAATCAAAGGCTTCCGGAAAATTACGATCGGGTTCTGAACCACCCAGTCGTAAAAGGTTCAGGCCCACCGCCTGCATTAGTTCTTCGGTGCCATTTACCTGAGCGCCCCATTCGCTTACCCACGACCAGTAATTCTGTCCGAAAAACATGGGACTTATGGCTACTTTGGCCGACAAATCGATTTTTATATCGGCTACAAGTTCTTCATCAATGGGATCAGGGTTTTCATCACCATCATCGGGAAGGGGGTCTTCGCCCGTTTCACAGGCAAATAAAATAAGCGCTGAAGCAAAAAACAAGGTGACCTTTTTTAATCCGAAACCGGAGAAATAACTGGAACGATTCATAATTATCTGTATTTTAAAGTTAATTAATCACTCCCTTTTTGAGTCGGGATAATGCTTAAAATAACACCGCTGGAAAAAAATGGTTCAAACCCGTAATCAATTGCTTACTATCTGTATACCGGTTTTTCTACCGAAAAATAAGGGCAGGTCATTTACACCAAAACCATTTGCCGCATTGAACAATTGAAGATGGATACACAAAGTCGCAAAAAAAGGTACACGGACTGAAAAAAAACTGATAGGCTGTAATTATTTATCGTTCTTAAAATCCATAAACAACAGCCAAGAAATAGTACACAGTTTTAAGTATAATTAAAAATAATGATAGCCGATTTAGCATCACCCTGAAAATTAGTAAAATCTACTCGACGATTGGAGGGGTAGCGGAAAAAAAAAGACCATCCCACAATTTCATTTGAGACGGTCTCTTTTTATTTCTACATCAAAAACTCTGATTCATTTAAAAACCAATAAATTAAAATCTTTTTTGTCGGTTTTTAAATTGAGCCATTCAGCTAATTCAATTATTCTACAAGTAATTTAATTCCCAATATTTGAGATCCAACCGTAACCTTAAGTAGGTAATGGCCGGCCGGGAATTGGCTCACATCTATTTCTTTTAATATTTTAAATGCTTTATGCGGTTCAGATTCAAAAACTTTACGGCCTTGCATATTGTACAATATAAAGCTTACATATTCTGCCTTACTGTTATCAAAAGTAAGTTTTACATTTTCAGATGCCGGATTGGGAAACACCATCAAGCTATTGTTCCAAAACCGCAATTCTTCCGCCGTATTGGAATTCACTGTAACAGTGGCAATATTAGAAAAAGCGGACTCATTGGAGGGGTCACCATAATAGGCAGAAAGCTGATAGGCATAAGTTCCGATGGCTAATGAAGAATCAACATATGCCAGCTCCTCAGGGTCGCTAATTTCAGTAATTAAAGCTTCATCGCGCCACAATTTATAACCTGAATTTTGTGAACCTACAAAAACATCATCAATCATTAACTGGTATCCATCGTTGTACTCGTAAGCAAAAGCTAACTGAATACTACGTCCTGCAAAATCGGAAAGTGAAAATTCTTCCATGCTTTCAAATTCATTGTTTGTGTGTCCTGTACCATATGATTTTAAAACGGTCCATGAACTGGCATCACCAACCAAAACATGTAATTTGGTTATGTAATTATTAGATTCTTCAGAAAAATACCATATCCAGTACTGTATAATTGTATTTAAATCTACCGTAAAAAATGGACTAATTAACCAATTAATATTGGAAGCGGTATAACCAATTGCCGCAGAATAAGTACCCCTGTGAATATATTCAGGATGAGGGCCTTCCGAAAAAGAATTCTCATCGCACAAAAACCAGGTTTCTCCAACTGCATTGGTGAACTCACCATCAAGTGTTAATGATTGGTACAAAGCCCAACCGGCAGGCAAAAAACCGGATTCAAAACCTTCAGCAATAAGTATTTCATTATTAGGCTTATCCCAGGATAACAAAACATGATTTCTGTCGGTAGTTGCAGCTAAATTTGCAGGAGCCAATAAATCCGGGGCATTCTCGATAGTAATGTAATCAGGTTGGGTAAATGTATCACTTCCGGCACTATTGGTTGCGGTAAGTGTTACATCATAAGTCCCCGTTTCAGTATAAGTAACCACCGGGTTTTGCTCGGTAGAATTATTTGGTGTTCCTCCCTCAAAGGTCCAATTCCAACTTGTAGGTAGATTTATCGATGTGTCAGTAAAACTGATAGCCTTTCCCACATAAGCCCGGGTGACATTAGATGAAAATCCTGCCAAAGGCAAAACAGTTTGATAAACATCGATAAACGCTGTTTTTGTAATTGAATTTGTTCCACCACTATTGGTAACCGTTAATGTAACATCAAATTTTCCATTGTTGAGATAAGTAACGGTTGGATTCTGTTCCGTAGAGCTGGACGGATTTCCTCCGGGAAAACTCCAACTCCATGCTGTTGGTCCTTTATCTGATAAATCGAAGAAATTAATAGTCTGCCCCTGTTGAATGTAGTTTTCAGATACCGTGAAATCAGCAACTGGAGGGGAAACTTCAAAAGCAGACAAATCGCTTTCCCAAAGCCCCCTACCAAAAGTTGCTGCGCGCAAGCGGCTGTTCTCAGGAACCAACTCATCGTAATAAATATCTAGTTCGGTAACCACAACATTAGGCAATCCGTTTGAAAATAACTGCCAGTTTTCGGCTCCCTTTTTAAAATATACCCCCACATCGGTTCCCACATACAAGTGATCGATAGATTCCGATAATTTATTATGTACAATGCTCATTACGGGCAGATTGGGCAGGCCAGCGGAAATATTTGTCCATGTAGTTCCTCCATCGTTACTCTCGTAAACCCGCTGCGTATTATAACCGCCCATAGTAACCCACAAAGTGTTTTCGTCGCTGGCTTTTACAGCAATATAAGTTATACTATTTGATAAAACAGGGAGCGAACCGGTAATATCGGTCCAGGTTGTTCCCCCGTTTGTGGTTTTCCAGATATTACTAAAATCGGCCACATATAAAAATTGGGAATTTGAAGGAGCAATAGCCATAGAACGCAGCAAATCAGCCGTATTCATAGTTGAAATTTTTGTAAAAGAGCTCCCTTTATCGGTAGTTTTCCAAACATCGGCATAGCCCACATAAAGTGTACTGTTATTATTCGGGTCGATAATATACGGAGTTACCCAGGCACCTTTAATTTCATCGTTAATGTTATCAGAAATGGTAACTACACTATTCCAAAGGTTCGTTGTCCGATAAATTTCACCATTAACATAGGTAGCATATTGTGTATTTAAATCGGTATAATCCACAATGCACTCCATGCCATCTCCACCGGTTACGTCGTACCATGAACTTCCATAGAATAACTTGGAACCATTATCCTGTAATCCGGTCAAAGTAACATTATCATCGGTTTGCGAGACCCCAAGACGGTACATTTGACTAATCATTAAACCATTACTCTTATCAACCCAGGTTACTCCGTTATCGGTTGACAGATAAATTCCTCCGTCGTTTCCTTCAAAAAGAGTTCCATCGGACCGGAACGCATGAACGTGTTTGTCGGCATGAGCAACCGGGGCTCCGGAAAAATTATAGCTTGAATGTGATGTCCACATATTACATATAGTCCAGGTTGCTCCACCGTCGGTTGATTTCCATGAATTTATCCCTCCAATGATAACCCAATTTTTATTGGTCGGAGAAACCGCTATGGATAAATCATAACTTCCCTGTCCGTTATTTTCACCAGAACCATCGCTATAGTACCCTAAAAACGATTTGTTGTTATCATTTCCATTTACTAGCTGGGCAAAGTTAGCTCCGCCATCAATCGATCGGTAGATACCTGTAAGCCCACTGTTGCGATTTGCCACTATGGCATATATATAATTGGCATCGTGAGGGGTAACCGCAATTTCGACCCGGTAATCGGTAGTCAGAAAACTATGTGAAGTAATCCAGGTTGCTCCTCCGTTTTCAGATTTCAGGATTACCGTATTCCCCCAATAATCCATATTTGAGGCATAAATTACATCGGGATTCCCTGGCTTGAATTCCATATCGATAATAAAATCACCCGAGTAAACTGAAGACCATGTGGCACCTCCATCGGTTGATTTACTAATTCCGTTGCTAGTTCCAGCCAACAGAATTGCAGGATTTGAAGGATGAATTAACAACCGTCCAATTTTCTTGTTTTCTGAGACAGCATAGGTTAATCCTGTGTTGTTCCAGGTTAACCCACCATCGGTTGATTTTAACACCCCAATGGAATTGTTATCGCTTGATGCCCCACCACCCAGCGACCATAAACTTCCCCCGTCGCGGTCGCCAGTAGCAATGTAAAGGGTGTTACTGGTTTCATAATCTGTTGGAATAGCAATGTCACTTACTCCCAACACCAGGTTTTGGTCGGTTAAAGCTATCCAGGTTGATCCCCCATCGGTAGTTTTCCACAAACCACCGGAGGGTGTACCTATCCAAAAAGTATTATTATCGGATGGGTGAAAGGCCACACAATTTACCCTTCCCAC
Source organism: Bacteroidetes bacterium HGW-Bacteroidetes-4 (assembly GCA_002840905.1). Taxonomy (GTDB): domain Bacteria; phylum Bacteroidota; class Bacteroidia; order Bacteroidales; family SZUA-534; genus GWE2-40-63. The sequence continues at coordinate 37,827 of PHDD01000018.1, forward strand.
TCCGGCATATCCGCCCATTGAAGTTGTCGGTCCAACAGCCATCCAGTTTCCGGTAGCACTTTTGGGTGTTGGATTGTTTTTTAAATATTGTGAAAACTCATCGGTAGCGCTGGTTTCCGGGAACTCCCCGGTGACAGGATTTACCCGCGACTCCCAGTACCACTCCCATCGCTTAAATTGCTTCCAACCCGGAACTTTAACTTTATTTCCGCTAACTTCCTTTTTACCATCAACAATTTGCTGTGCTTTATTGTAATCGTAAAAAGCTTTTTGAATCTCGGGAAAAGTCATATCACCCTTCACCATTTTGTTCTGAGGCAGGTTTTGCCCCCATTCCTGCCCTAAAAGTCCCATTGAAAAACCGGCAAGTAATATCACCAAAAATAATTTTGTAGCCATCTGTTAATTGTTAAATAAATTATCCATTCTGAAATCGGAAACAAGTTAAAAAATGAATTTGATTATTTACAGTAAGTTTTGACGAACAGTTTAAAATTTTAGGCTTCAAAATCGAAATATCTTGCCGCTAAAATTTAATTTAAGCGTTTTTTAAGAACCATAAAACTTTGTATCTTGACATCCCTAATTCAAACACTTCATTATGAAAAAAAGAATACATCTTATCTTTCTACTTTTATCGTTAAATATATACTTTTTGGCAATGGGTCAGGTCAAACCCGATTGGCAGGGTGGCGTTCCCGAAGGTTGTACTTCGGTGACCGTTGGTAAACTGGCTTCGGTAGATGGTTCGGTAATGACCTCACATACCGACGACAGTCACCGTACCCGCTCCTGGATGGATATTATTCCGGCAAAAGATCATAAACCCGGAAGCACCGTTACCATGTACAAACGTACGCCTTTCGATTCGATGGCCATGCCCAGTTACAAACATACTCCCATTGGAACCATCCCACAAATTGACCACACTTTTGCCTATGTTAATACAGCTTATCCAAGCTTAAACGAAAAACAACTTGGAATTGGAGAATCAACCTTTGGCGGGCGCTCCGAACTACAATCGGATGAAGGTTTGATTGATTGCCAACGCTTGTGCCAGTTAATGCTTGAACGTTGCGAAACCGCTCGTGATGCCATAAAAATGGCCGACCAACTTACCAAACAATACGGATGGAATGACGACGGTGAATGCCTGACCATTGCCGATAAAAAAGAAGTATGGCATTTTGAGATTGTTGGTCCCGGAAAAGGGAAAACCGGTGCAGTATGGGTTGCCCAGCGTGTGCCCGACGAACATATTTCGGTAAATGCCAATGCCAGCACCGTTAAAGAAATTGATTTGAACAATACTGACTTTTATATGGCTTCGGAAAACATTTTTTCAGTGGCTAAAGAAAATGGTTGGTGGAACGAGAATCAAACCTTTAGTTTCTGTCATGTTTATGCACCTGAAAGCCGGGAATCAATAGCAGCCCGTCGCAGAGAATGGCGCGTATTTGATATGGTTGCTCCATCGCTAAAGCTTGATCCGAATGATAAGGACTATCCTTTTTCGGTGAAACCCGACGAAAAAATTACATTGGAAACCATGGTAACTATCTTTAAGGACTATTACGAGGGAACACCTTACGATATGACCCGCAACATTAAAACCACTGATAAAGATGGAAAAACCATTGTTTCGCCTTTGGCCAATCCGTTTATGCCTTACGATCAACTGGAATTGCAAAATGTACAAGGCGGATGGTACCATGTGGATAAAAAAACAGGTAAGATCGACTTTTTGGGCGAACGTACCATTGCACGCTGGTACACCATGTATGGCACCATAATTCAATGCCGCGACTGGTTGCCCGACGATATTGGTGGTGTGCTTTGGTTAGCTCAGGACAATATTGCCACTTCAGTTTATATTCCTGTTTATGCCGGCACCACTGATTTACCTCAATCGTACAAGACTCCGGGACGTGTGAATGGTTTTACCTACGAATCGGCCTGGTGGGCATTTAACCGGATGAGCTCACTGGCTGCGCAACGTTGGGGTGATATGCGCCATAATGTGGATGCAGTTTTTGTTCCCATGCAGAAAGAATTATTTAAAAACCAGGCAGCTTTTGAAAAAGAAGCACTGGAACTATCGAATCCTAAAAAACGAAAAAAGATACTCACCGAATATACCATGGAGCATGCTGAGCAAGCGGTTAAAAAAGCCTGGAAACTTGGCGATGACATTTGGACTAAATATGACGAGTTATTTTAAAAAATCGGAAACACAACAAATAGTATTGAAATTTAAATTATTAAACGTATGAAAGTTACAGTAATTGGAGCCGGAAATGTTGGTGCAACCTGCGCCAACGAAATCATCAATAAAGATTTGGTGAATGAGCTGGTATTGGTTGACATTAAAGATGGAATAGTACAAGGTAAAGCCCTCGACCTTTGGCAAACCTCATCCATTTTACAATTCGATACCCGGGTAAAAGGTGTGGTCGATGATTATGAAGCAACCGCCGGATCGGACATCATTGTAATTACTTCGGGACTTCCGCGTAAACCAGGAATGAGCCGCGATGACCTTATTGAAACCAATGCAAAGATTGTAAAAGATGTAACCAAAAAGGCCATTGTTCACTCTCCACAAGCCAAAATCATTGTGGTTTCGAACCCACTCGATGTGATGACTTATGCTGCTTACCTGGCTGCAAACGAAGTGGTTCCCAAGCGTTCGAGCGAGATTTTTGGAATGGCCGGAATTCTTGACACAGCGCGTTACAAAGCTTTCTTAGCCGAAGCTTTGAACCTGTCACCCAAAAGTATTCATGCCATTTTAATGGGTGGCCACGGCGATACCATGGTTCCACTTCCACGTTACACTACCGTTTCATCGATTCCGGTACGCGAACTGATTGATGAACCAACCCTTCAGGCAATTATTGAACGTACAAAAACAGGTGGTGGAGAGATTGTTAAACTTATGGGAACATCGGCCTGGTATGCACCGGGTGCAGCGGCTGCCCAAATGGTTGAAGCCATTATTAAAGATTCAAAACGTATATTCCCGGTTTGTGCAAGCCTCAACGGCGAATACGGACTCGATGATATTTACCTGGGAGTTCCTGTGGTACTGGGTCGTGAAGGAATTGAAAAAGTTATTGAACTGGAACTATTACCCGATGAAAAGAAATTGCTTTATCAATCGGCAAAATCGGTTAAGGAAGTGATGGTGGCTTTGGACAATATGGATTTGTTTGAACAAAAATACGGACACCTGAATCCGGTGCCCGAAGTATAAAATTTTATTCTTTTTTTACAGAACAGAGATGCAGTTTTTGTATCTCTGTTTTTTTATGGATATTGTCACCATAATTAATTGAGAAATAAAAATGATAAAATCGACCCGAATACCCCTGCAACTTATTGAGCTTGAAGATTCCAGCTTTCATATAATGATAGAAGCTCGGTTTAAGCGTACAAAGGGAAACCTTATTATTGATACCGGTGCATCAAAAACGGTGCTCGATTATACTTTTGGAAAAAAAATTGCGTCGTCGGTAAAGAAAATTAAAGAGCAGAACTCTTCGGGCATTAATGCCATGATTACCGATTCGCATCTGGCAATCATTCCATCGCTTGTTGTGGGAAGATTAAAAATTGAAAACTATTCGTGTGTTTTGCTCGACTTGTCACATGTAAATGCACTTTACCAAAAGTACTGCGACAAAAGTATTGCCGGACTCATTGGCAGCGACTTTCTGGTTCTATACCAGGCCATTATTGATTATGAAAAAAAAAGTATGAAACTTACTTTGCCTGATACAAAAGTGCTGACTAAGTAAAATACGAATTCCTAAAATCAAGCAGGGCCTGCCTAAATTCTTGAACTGTATGGTAGCGGTTTGCAATAGCTTCGGATAACTTTTGGTAAACTTCTTTTTTGGGGTAGTGATTGGGTGGTTTTTTAAAATGATGTTTCGAAGCTGCTTTTGACAAAACGTCCATTAGGGGTTTGGGTATAATTTTACGTTCCGGTAAGGGAAATGAAGTTTGCAGGTTCATTATCATAACCGATAAACGGCTGACGTAAGGAGGTTCTTTGGTTATCATTTCATAAATAAGCAAAGCAACGTGGTACAAATCGGAATGATAACCCACCAAATCGTCAAATCCCAATACTTTTTCGGGAGGCGAATACACCAAAACAAAAGGGCGGCGTGTATGCTCATTTAAGGCCTGAGGGAACTCGCCACATTTGTGTGCCATGCCAAAATCGAGGAGCTGAAAGTGAGGTTGTTTTAAATTAATGAAGCGCATACGCCGGGTTAACAATAAAACATTGGCCGGCTTGATATCGCCGTGTAAATAACCCAAATTATGAATTGCCTCGAGCGCATCGAGCAGTTGAAGCCCGCAGGTAATGGCTAATTTAATACGTGTTTTTTTGAATGTTCGCACATAACGCAGATAAAAACCCAAATCGATGCTTCTTACATAGTCAGCAATTAAAAAATGGCGGCCGTCCTGAAAGATATATTCAAAAGGAGCCAAAAGATTGGGATGCAAACCGTACCAATTGATTTCGTTACGGAACTGTTGAACGGTTGTGTTGTTTTTGCTTAAATCGGAAGGCAGCATTTTAATAACTACGGGTTTTCCATCGGACGATTCGCCTTTATACACCCGGCTGAATTTGGATACTTTGCGTAACTGCGATTTGGATGATCGGGGATAAAAAAGGTAATCGGCGTTTTGCCCATGAAGCACTATGGTGTATTGTTTTTTACTCATGCATCGTAACTATTTTGTTTAAAAACGTGCATTTACCACACAAACTTTTTTAAACTTTTTTATGGTTCCTTCCAAATCAAACACCTCAAAATAAATAATATAAATGCCCACCGGTGCTTTTTGCTGGGAATCGGTTAAGCCATCCCACTGAATGATTCCGGATTCTGAAAGCAGCTCATTATTTACCAAACGCCTAACTGTTCGTCCAGCTCCGTCAAAAATTGTAACATTGGCTGTAAAACCTGCCTTATTAAAGGAATAATGTAAATTAAGCACATCATTATAGCCATCGTTGTCGGGCGAAAAAGCTTCGGGTTCTACTTTTATTTCGTCAGTGAACGATAGGCTTTGTTTATATACCGAATTTTTGTAACCGGGAGTTGCCCAGCTCACATTCTCAGCAGCTGAATGCCAATTGTTTTTTTCCGATGCCAATCGATCGGGGTCAATGCGTTCCAAACTAACACCTTTAGTCGATATTAACAAACCAAACTGCATCTTATCGGTATATGCAAACTCATCGATAAGTAATCCGGTGGAATCTATTAAAACTACCACTCCGGCATCGTTTGGATACGACGGCAATGAGTTCATTTGGTAAAAAGCCAGCCTATTTTGAGTGTAATAGTAATTCAACACTTTATCACTATTCACCGAAAGTAGCACATAATCGTCGGGGAAAAGCAGTAACCCGTCATCGGTAATTTTCCTTAATTGTTGAACGTTATAATCGGCATCGCGCGATGCCAGGTAAAATTGCTTCAGATTAACAACTTTTGAACTCCGATTATATAATTCAACAAAATCGGTTCCACCAGATAAGGGATTATACAATACCTCGTTAATAACTACGTCGTTTGACTGGGATTTTAATGCCAATGCAAAACGAGCGCTGTTCAACTGCAAATTATTTCCCGACAAATCGCTAAGTGTTTGATGCAGTGTTAGCTTATATTCAACTCCCAATTGCATGCTGTTATTAAGAACCACATCAACACGATTAAGGTGAGGTACGTTAAAATTAAGGGTTTTAAAAAAATTTGGTTCTTTATTTACTTCAAATGCTTCCAATGAAAAGGTGTTCCAATCCATAGGTTCCGAGAAAACGACCCGAATAACAGAATCATTAATTGGAAAAGCGCGGAGTAAATCAGGGGCTGTTACATCGGGATTTGGACGATAAACCGAATTGCGTGACCCCGGGGTACCTCCATTTACCGCTTCCGTTTCTTTCCAGTTTATTATCGATTCATCGGGACTATTTTCGTCAATGCGCTCCAAACTGTAACCACCATTAGCTTTAAAGGCACTGGTAAACCAATCGGACGACCATGTGGTCGAAGCAATAAATTCGCCGGTATTCCTAAACAGGGAAACATTTCCAGAACCGGGAAGCTGGGGGAGACTACTGACTTCAATTACCTGACCAAAAGGTTGAAAAAGTGAACCATTTCCTTTGGCGGTAACTACTACATAGCTGTATGCCGGAAATACAAAGAAAGGTAATTCCCTTGTTGAATTTCCAACAGTAATCTGCCATTGGTTTGCATACATATCGTGACCAGAGCGGTTGTATAATTCGAGGTATTCGGCTTCGGGAAGTCCTACAGAAGGGCTGGGTGAAGCAAAAACTTCGTTAATTACCACATCGTACAACCCAGGTCGATAATAAGTGACAGAAACTGAAGTATCCTCCATAGCGTTTCCACAATTATCAACAATGTTTTTAAGTGATAGTTCATGGGTTTTATTAGGTTCAAAAGATTCACTAAATTCAAGATGCACAGTCAAATCACCCAGAGAATCAAACTTTAGATTATTTGGTCTACCAAAAGTCGATAAATAATAATGATTGCGGTTCAACAAAACAAAATCTGGTATTTGTTCCGAAAAGCGAACGCTGATAATATGCTCCGAAACCGGAAATGCATGCATCAACCGGGGAGCAAGTATGTCGATATTGACTGCATTTACAGAGTTCGTCGTTCCTGGAGTTCCTCCGCGGGTATCCACAGAAGCTGTCCAATTAGTTTTGCCACTACAGGTATTGTTGGGATCAATTACTTCCAGAGACCATCCGCCATTATCTCTTTCCTCATCATTATACCAACTTGATTTATAAGCTATTTCACTAATTACTTGCCGAAGTGTATCGCGCAAAATGAGGGTAGCAGAAGTATTTGGCAGAGAAAATAAACCCTCAACTGAAACAACATCACCAAAGGGGGTTAATTCCAATGCTGCTTTTTCGTGGCAAAGAATCAGGTAACTGTGGGAGTGCAATTCAAAACGAGGCAAGGATTTTATTTTACCATCCAACTCCAGTTCCCAGTTTTCCAATTGGATTTTTTTGGCACTCCTGTTATATAATTCAATATATTCATATTCAGGCAAACCAACTGCGGGCGATTCATCAATCATCAGTTCGCTGATAACAACATCGTTGGGCTCTATATCGTTATATATAAAGGAAATTAACGTGTCGCGCATGGGGTTTTCACATAAATCGCTTAACTGCCAAACTTTTAAAGTGTAGTTATTTCCCGGAATTAAAGCATGGGGCAATTCCAATTCAACGGAAGTTGGTTCATTATTAATCAAAGTAACAGGTAATAAGGTTCCATGCAAAACATAGTGTTCTTTATTGATTAAAACTTCCTCTGGAATGGGTTCGGTAAACTCAAGATACAAGCGGTTCTGGTCTAATACTTTCATGTATTTAACCGCTGGTGCCACTGTATCCTGATTTGTAGCAAACACCGCATTTACTGCTCCGGGAGTTCCTCCCAAAGGAGCAGAACTGGCCATCCAGTTTGCAGCGGTACTGCATAAATTATCGGGATCGATGCGTTCCAGCGACCATCCCCCCGCTTCTTTTTCTGCATCCTGATACCAACTTTTCCGGTAATCAACCGCATCGATTACATTTCCTGATGTATCGGTCAGTTGAAGCAATTTTCCGGTGCTGGTTAACGTAGTACTGCTCAAAACATCGAGTGTTGGACCATAGGTTTCAAAATCGGCCGCCGTACCCGTCGGACTTAGTATAAGGTAGTTGTTACTTTGCAAAACATAGTCAGTCAATTCGCGATACCAGGTTCCGTATTTCAGCTTCCATTTTTCCAGATCGATAGGCCAGGGACTTCGATTATACAGTTCGATATAAATTACCGGAGGCAGCGCCACTACCGGATTTGGATCAGCCATGAGTTCATTTATTACCACATCTTTTGGTTGAGGAACATGGTAAAAAAAGGAAATTGTTGTATCAATTATTGTATTACCACATAAATCGTTAATGTTGCTTATCGACAATTCAAAAAGCGAATCGTGTGGAACGGAATGGTTCAGGTAAGCAAAAACGGTTTGTTTACCGGTTTCAATAAAAAGTGAATCCACTTTCAGGGAATCGGAAGAAATTTCAAAATAATCATCAAAGTATTTATCGTTAAATAATATCTCTTCAGAAAATTTCAAAGAAAATACTTTATCAGATATGAGTTTAAACCTGCTCAGTTTAGGAGCAAGTGTATCGATATTAGTAGTGAAAACCGAATTAACCGTTCCGGGCGTTCCTCCTTTTTTGTCAAGCGATGCGGTCCAGTTGCCTGATGCTGCGCAAATGTTCTGCGGGTCGATGCGCTCCAGCGACCAACCGCCATCTGTTTTGTTTTCATCAGTTATCCACGTAGGTTGATAATATATGCTATCGATTAATTTATCTTCGGACGAATACAGTTTAATTGGCTTTCCGCTATTGGTTAACATTGTGGTTGTAATTGCCGGCAAAGTTTTACCGTAAGCACCAAACCATTCAAGCGCCGCACTGCTGGTTATTATTACAAATTCATTTTTATTGATAAGTGTATCGGGCAATCCACGCACCACGCCATCAATTTCAATTTTCCAATTTCCCAAATAAAAGGGGTCTTGCGCCTGATTGTAGATTTCCAAGTAATCATATTCGGGTAATTCCACTACAGGATAGGAATCGAACATTACTTCGTTTATTACCACATCGCCCTTTGTGGCTGGAACCCGATAAGCGAATTCTTTTTTTTGCCAACTCATGGGTGCGGCTTCCGTGTCGGCAATTTCTGACACACTAACCTGATATATAGCGGTTCGTAAAGTTGAAACAAAAAGCTGTATTTTATTCGGATGCTCCGGATGAAAAACTACCGAATCAATGGGTACTGAAGGCAATAAGGTAGAACTCACCTGATAATTGCCGATTTCAAGAGCAAAATCGGGATGCAAAGCCTCTGAAAATGTTAATTCAATGCTATTATTCGAAACTCCCTGAGCAGCCAATAAAACCGGTGGTGTATTTAACTGAAAAAAAGTAAAATCGTCGGCCCAAAGCATTCCAGCCCGGGTTGCACTGTATTGAAACACCAGCCCATGATAGGGTAAATCATAAAAAACAGAATCAAATACAGAAAAGGTGTGGTTTAAGTTAGAAAATTCAGTTCCCCGGTCAAAACCCAAATGCCAAATACCGGGAACATCGCGGACAACTTCAATAGCAATGGTGTCTTCGGGTTCCCAGTTTAAATCCGATTGAACAAGCAGCTGCTTGTTTCCAGTGGAATCCAATCGCCACAACGAAAGACTGTCGTTACTTCCGGTAAAATTAACACCAACCACATAACCCCCATTCTGAGGAGAATTCAGGTTTGAATCCTGAGCCATCAGTAAATACCAAAAACGATTGGAACTGGAAGGATCAAAAGCTCCGTTTCGCAACAAAAAACGCCAAATCATTCGACCTTTGTTCATTCCATCGCTCAGGTGTGGCGCTGAAATATAACTGAGGCCATCGGCATTTGCCACAGCATGTTTTAATGAGTAGGTCCCATTTATGGGATCAAGCTGACTTTGCTCCCACTCCTGCTTGTTAATCCAATGAGTTTGCAGGCCTCGTTCAAAATTGTCTGAGAAAAAAGGATGACCAATCAATAAAGCATAGTTAGCAGGTTCCATCTTATCGGCCTGAACAGAAAGTAACACTGTATCAGTAGCTGTGAATTTTAAATCATTAAAAGCTACCATTCCCTGATTAAAATTTCGGTTTAAACCTCCGGAGCTTTGCAGCTCTCCAGCATCGGCAAAAGCGGAAATATTTACAGCTGATTCCCAATCTAAATCGATAGAACCCAAAGCGTCGCTCACTGTTAAACTGATATCAAAAAGCGAATCTTTAAAAACTACTTCATCGGGTAACTGAGCATTGAGCCGGGTTCCCAATACTTCTATCTTTAAATTATCGGGATTAGTTGTTACATTTCCTGAATTTATTTGTGAACCAGAGGGATTACAAAAAATTTGCTGTGCATCGGTAAAAAAACCCAGGTGGTTACCATCGGCATAAGTTAAGGGCGATTTTAAAGAAATCCATAAACTAAAAACCCTGCTGTTTTGTGGTCCTTCACTTAATATTATTGGATTTTCGGGTATAAAGCGGATGGTTTGGGTATCGACTTTACCAAAAAATTCTTCCGAAGAATCTGAAATGCGGAGGATTGCCCGGTCGATTAGCAGACTCAAATCGGGAAACTGATTGTAGGCATTTACCCTGAAAAAAATACTGTCGATAAGCGTGGGTTGCTCGTCGCCTGATGCGGAATCGGTGAGATTCAATTCCATAATTTTAACCTGGGAATCACCGGCCATTAAAGATGAAACAATATTTGGAATTACAAAGTCGCCAGCCGTAAGGGTACTTGTTGAATCCATGGGAGGAAGCTCAGTTACCAGTCCATCAAGAATTAAGTTATCGATGCGTAAGGTTCCTGAACCGGAGGTTTCTCGGGAACCATTATTCCAGCCGGCTATTTTAATGTTTAAAGAAGTTTTGGGTTCCTGGCCGGAAATAAGCTGGTTTATATGAATAAGTTCACTGTTTGGAAGGGCTGTGGTTTCAAACGTTAAAGTATCAACAAAAAAAGTTATAGCCGATGGTCCGGAACTGGTAGCATAAGCATCTAGCGAAATTTGGGCGCAAGTAAACTGATAGCCCGGAAGAGTCTGAATGGTGAGGTAAAAAAATTTGGCCTCTGCAATTGAACTGCTACCCCAGCCTCCGGTTTCTTCAATGTATGGTTCATCGGTAAACCAGGTTCCAGTACTTATGTTGGTTTCAATGGTTCCGCTGCTTAACTGAAGATGAGAAACGGTAAGTTGCGTATGGCTAAATGAAGCAATCAGGTACGGTTCTGCATTAAAATTGAACGAAAGCAGTTGCGAAAACGAACAATTAAAAGTAAAAACACCAATTATGGATAAAAATGTAAATTTTTTCATAATGGTTGTATAATAATCACAGAAAGCTACTAATTTTGGAAAGTTATTAAAAATCATCGAAACGTTTAATAAATAATTGAATTTTATGAGAGTTGCCATTGTAGGAGTCAGCGGAGCCGTTGGCCAGGAGTTTTTAAGTATTCTGGGTGAACGCAGTTTACCCATTGATGAATTGGTATTGTTTGGTTCGGCACGCAGCGCCGGAAAAGTTTACGATTTTAAAGGCAAGCAACTCACGGTAAAAGAATTAAAACACAACGATGATTTTAAAGGCATTGACATCGCCCTGGTTTCAGCGGGAGGAAGTACCTCGCTGGAATTTGCACCTACCATAACCAAATATGGTGCTTTGATGATAGATAATTCGAGCGCTTTCCGTATGGATACCGATGTACCTTTGGTGGTTCCCGAAGTTAATGCCGAAGATGCCCTGCATACGCCACGAAATATTATTGCCAATCCGAATTGTACCACCATTCAGATGGTGGTGGCTTTACAAGCGCTTGAAAGTATTTCGCATGTAAAACGGGTTCATGTGTCGGCTTACCAGTCGGCCAGTGGCGCCGGTGCCATGGGAATGGCCGAGCTGGAAAAACAGGTAAAAGAATATGTTGCCGGAGAAGCGCTAAGCATTGAAAAATTTGCCCATCAGTTGCTTTTTAATGTGATTCCCCATATCGATGTGTTCACCGATAACGGCTATACCAAAGAGGAAATGAAGATGTATAACGAAACCCGTAAAATTATGCACTCCGATGTTCAGGTGAGTGCCACCTGTGTTCGTGTTCCGGTAATGCGTGCCCACTCGGAATCGGTTTGGGCTGAAACGGAGGAAGCTGTTTCGCCAGAAGCCTTTAGGGCTGTGTGCGAAAAAACCACAGGTATTACCGTTGTTGATAATCCCGGTAAAAATGAATACCCTATGCCCTGGGATATTGCCGGCAAAGATGATGTTTATGTGGGACGCATCCGTAAGGATTTAAGTAATCCCAATGGACTTAGCTTTTGGTGTGTGAGCGACCAAATTCGTAAAGGAGCCGCATTAAATGCTGTACAAATTGCCGAATACCTGATTGAAAAGAAATTCAAATAGCTTAATACAAAAGTAAGGGCAAAGCGCAAGGCAAAGGGTTTGCCTTGCGCTTTTTTATATTACCCTTAAATAATATTTATTCCCCTTTAACAACATTATTTTGTACTTTTAGCTTTGTTGTTTTGCTATAATAATTTAAAATCCTGCTTATTATGAAAAAAAACAAAGTACTGTTGTTAGCCCTGTTGGGTGCTATTATTGGAGTTGCTGTGGTTCGTATGTTCTTTCTAAACTCCATCCAAATTATGGGCTGGAAATTATTTTGGAATAATTTAGCTTCGCTGAATTTCGATATGTTTGAGAATGTTTTTGAATCGGCTACTTTCGGGAAAAGTGTTTTAGGTTTTCTGATTGGAGGTTTTTTGGGAATTCTCAGTTCCAAGAAGCTCTAATAAATGGCTTAAAATCAACTTATTTTTAATCATTTAAAAAACAAATCCTTCTTGATATATTGATATCAGGAAGGATTTTTTATGGTATATTTACTTTTATCAAGGAATATTCACCATAATTACTACATTTGGCCTTCCAAACAAACGGATGCAAATTGATATGAAAAATCAGAAAAAATTCCTGGTGCTTATGCCTCTACTGCTGGTTTCTGCACTATTGTTAATTAGTTGGGGAGGAACCGGACATTACCACATTGGCTCTAATGCAGCCCTGTCGTTTAACCAGGAAATGCAACAATTTAACGATTGGATGGACTACATTGCCAATCACAGTTCCGATGCCGATTACCGAAAATCGGACGATCCCAACGAAGGCGAACGTCATTACATCGATATCGACAATTATCCTGAGTTTTTAACTGATGGAGCAATTTTACAGTCGTTAAACGAAGTAATTGCTTTTCACGATCGCAAATTTGTGTACGATAACGGGGTGTTACCCTGGGTTACACTTTATACCTACGATTCTCTGGTATCGTGTATGCAACGTGCCGATTGGGAAAAAGCCAAATATTTTGCAGCCGATTTATCGCACTATGTGGCCGATGGGCATATGCCGCTTCATCTGACAAAAAACTACAACGGACAATACACCGGAAATACCGGCATCCATTCCCGTTTTGAATCGACTATGATAAATGCACACATTGGCCAAATCAGCTTTTCGGGAAAACCAATAGCACCCATTAGTAATGTAAGTGATTATGTTTTTGCTTACATCTATACTAATTATACCTTTTTAGAGAGAATTCTGGAAGCCGACGATTATGCCAAAACTTTTTCAACCGACTATAATTCGTTGGCTTATAAAGATGCACTTTGGAGTAAATCGGAAACATTGGCGGCTGACTTACTGAATAATGCCGCACATGCTTTGGCTGAGTTAATGTATAACGCATGGATTGATGCCAACAAGTCATCAATAAATTCAGAAGAAAAAGAATTGCCGGTTATTATAGCTCCCAATCCAACCCGGGGAACTACCACTGTGCGTTTTGAATTGTCAAATCCAATGCAGGTTAGCGTTCAGGTTTATGGCATCGATGGAAAACACCTTACCACACTTGCCAACAGTTTCTTACCCGCTGAAAGCCATTCTATTTACTGGAACACGCAAGGATTATCATCAGGAATTTATCTGATTAGTTTTGAAACTCCCCAATCAAAAACCATTAAAAAGGTACTGGTAAACTAAAGAAAAGCTGAAATCTGCCAAAGTTTTTTATTTTTCGGGCGTATTTACCATCCAGTTCGAAAAATCGTGCAGGTATTTCCAGTAAGCCTGAACCAGGTGTTCGGGAACTTCCAGTTTTTCGAGTAATGTTTTGTAGCATTCGAGCCATACGATGCGAGCCTCAGGAGTAATTTTAAAGGGCAAATGCCGGTTTGCCAGCATGGGGCGTCCGCGATTCTGATTAAAATATTCCGGTCCACCCAGTTTTTGAATAAAAAAATCGGACGAACGTTTTTTAGCCAATTCCAGGGCCATTCCTTCGGGTGGAAACAAGTGTTTTATCTCGCTCCCGATCAATAAATCGTAGTGGTCCGATACCAGTTTTCGTACCCCTTCTTCGCCCAGGTATTTGTAAATCTCGTTGTCGGGTCCGTTGGTTTCAGGGCGTAATCCAAAAGGCAGTTTTTCTATCTTAAGTTCCATGTATTTTCAATTGTACTAATTAGAGTTCCTATTAAATTCGTAAAGTACTGAGTCAAACAACAACTCAGAATTCATGTTAAATACAATTTGGATTAAAAATTGTTAACCCACAAACTGAAGTTCACTCAGGTTTTTGTACACACCGCGTTCTAACTGTATCAATTCCTGATGGTTTCCCGATTCCACAATCTGTCCGTTGGCAAAAACCAGAATCCGGTCGGCTTTACGCACGGTAGCCAATCGGTGGGCAATAACTATGGAAGTGCGGCCTTGCATCAGTTTATCCAAAGCATCCTGCACCAGGCGCTCCGATTCAGCGTCGAGTGATGATGTTGCCTCGTCCAAAATCAGTATTTTTGGGTTTTTTAATACCGCACGGGCAATAGCAATACGTTGCCGCTGACCACCCGAAAGCTGTGTTCCCCGTTCGCCTACCAGTGTTTCAAATTTTTCATCGAAACGTTCAATAAACTCCAGGGCATTTGCTTTTTTAGCGGCCTGATAAATTTCTTCGTCTGATGCATCGGTTTTGCCGTAAGCAATATTTTCGCGGATGGTTCCCCCAAAAAGAAAAATATCTTGCGGTACCAAAGCAATTTGATGCCTGATAACCGAAAGAGGCAGTAAATTACCGGGACGGTCATCAAAAAGCACCTGACCACTAACCGGCTGATGCAATTGTAATAGCAGTGATGCCAGCGTAGATTTTCCGGCTCCGCTGGCACCAACAATTGCCACCTGCTGATTGCTTGAAATGCTAAAATTCAAATCTTTTAACACCATTTCGTTGGGACGGTTGGGATAGGCAAAAGATACCTGACGAAAACTGATTTCCCCTTTTAAAATTTGCTCATCGGGAATAGCCTTAACTTCTTCGAGTGCCTCTTCCGTCTCATTGAACAATTCAAACAAGGCCTCGGTAGCTCCAATAAATTTTTGAATGTTAGCAAAAACTGAAGCCAGTCCCCCAATGGTTCCGCCCACAAAAACTGAATAAATAACAAACGAAAACAAATCACCGGCAATCATCTCTCCTTGCGCCATTAAAACCGAACCACGCCATATAACGGCAATAATGGCTCCAAACATCCCAAATATAATGAACGATGAAAAGGCACCCCGGTACTTTCCACTTTTCATTCCAATCCGGGCAATAGTTTCTGTTTTTTTAAAGTAACGCTGCATTTCGAACCATTCGTTGGTATAGGCTTTTACACTTTGAATTCCCTGCAAGGTTTCTTCAACTACCGTATTTGAATCGGCCACCTCTTGTTGAACCTGTTTTGAGAATTTCCTGATGTATTTTCCAAAAAGCCGGGCAGCTATCATAACTCCGGGCAATATGGCCAACATAAATAAGGTAAGTTTAATGGATGTTACCGCCAGTAAAGTAATTCCCCCAATAATTATTACCACCTGACGCACAAATTCAGCCAGTGTGGTTGTCAGTGTTTCCTGAAGCAAAGCCACATCGCTCGAAATACGGCTGTTTAACTCACCTACCCGATGGTTTTCAAAAAAACGAATCGGTAATTTAATCAGGTGGTTGTATGTGTCGCGCCGGAGCAGCGCCAGCGCTTTTTCGGTAACATTTACAAAAAGCACAATACGGAAATACGAAAAAGTAGCCTGGATTAAAAGCAAAACACCAAGAATTACTGCAATACGGTTTATACTTTCAGCTAAAACTCCGGCATTTCCGGCATTTACCAAATCGCCCAACAGTTTGGGAAAAGCCAGATTAGCCAGGCTTGATCCCAATAAAAAGAACATGCCCACCAGGTATTCCTTTTTAAACGGTGCCAGGTAACGAAATAATTTAAAAGTGTTTTTTAGTCCCTGCCGGGATATTTTTGTTTTACGCGATGCTTCCATTTTTTGCTTTCAAGTTAGGTAAACCATAACAGTTAAGGCCTGCAATGGTTCATTAGCTTTATGCATATAACTATAAGTAACCTTTTAATGGTTTGAACGACTTATGCCTAATTAGTTAAAATTCATGGATTATCGATAAAAACTGTACACCAAACATAATTTTTTAAAATTAAAATTAACCAAGGTTTATTAATTTAGTGTTTTTTGTTTACTAATCTCAAATCCTTAAAACTATGAGAAAGCATTTAAGCTTACTTGCAATCAGCTCATTTTTGCTAATTGCCCATGCTACCCTGGCTCAAACGGATTCCGGTTGGCTGCGCTATCCGGCTATTTCGCCCGACGGCAATACCATTCTTTTTAATTACAAAGGAGACATTTACAAAGTTCCGTCGACTGGTGGAACAGCCATTCCGCTTACTTTAAGCGACAGTTATGAATATGCCGCTGTGTGGAGCAACGACGGAAAACAAATTACTTTTGCATCCGATCGTTATGGAAACTTTGATATCTATGTGATGTCGGCCGAGGGTGGAAATGCGCAACGTTTAACCTTTCACTCAAACAACGAAAAACCCAGCAGTTTTACTCCCGATAACCAAAGCATTATTTTTAGTGCGGTACGCCAGGATTTACATACCAATGTTCAATTCCCATCGGGTGTAATGGCAGAGCTATACAGCGTTCCCATAAACGGAGGACGGGTAACACAAGTTCTTACCAGCCCTGCACACGATGCTACCTTCAGTTCCGATGGTAAAAAACTTATATTTCACGATCGCAAGGGGTACGAAGATGAGTGGCGAAAGCATCACACCTCGGCGGTTACCCGCGACATTTGGGTTTACGATATGGAAACCAAAACCTACCAGCAATTGTCGCAGTTTAAAGGTGAAAACCGGAATCCCGTTTTCGACAGCAATAACGATGATTTTTATTACCTGAGCGAAGAAAGTGGTTCTTTCAATGTTCACCTGAGTTCGCTGAGTAATCCGGCCAACAATACGCAAATAACCCAATTTAAAAACCATCCGGTACGTTTTCTTACCCGGGCCGCCAACAACACACTCTGCTTCAGTTACGACGGAGCTGTTTACACTATGGCAGCAAACGGACAAGCACAAAAAGTGGACATCAAAGTAAATTATGATGGACGCGAAACCCTCGAAACAATTGTTCCGGTGAATAACGATTTTACCGAATTCAGTTTGTCGCCCAATGGAAAGGAGTTTGCCTACGTTTTTCGGGGCGAGATTTTTGTTAGCAGCATTGAATACGGAACTACCAAACGAATTACCAACACACCCTGGCAGGAACGCAGTGTAAGTTTTAGCCCCGACGGCAAATCGCTTGTTTACGCAGCCGAAAAAGAAAACAGCTGGGATATTTACAATACATCCATCGTACGCGACGAAGAAGCATACTTTTATTCAGCTACACTACTTAAAGAAGAAGCTGTAATTACCACACCGGCCGAAGAATTTCAACCCGCTTTTTCGCCCGACGGAAAAGAAGTTGCCTACCTCGAAAACCGTACCACACTGAAAGTAATTAACCTTGAAAGCAAGCAGTCGCGCCTGGTGTTGCCGGGCGAACACAATTACTCCTACGCCGACGGTGACCAATGGTACCAATGGTCGCCCGACAGCAAATGGTTTTTGGTCCGTTTTGGACCCAAAGAAGACATTTTCCAAAGCGAAGTTGGACTTATTGAGGCATCGGGAACCGGTACCTTGCGAAACCTTACAAAAAGTGGCTACGACGACTATGCTCCCAAATGGGCCATGGACGGCAAAGTAGTTATATGGGGATCAACCCGTGAAGGAACAAAAGCCGAAGCAAATTACCATACCAATCTCGATGTGTACGCCATGTTCTTTACTCAGGAGGAATTCGATAAGTTTAGTTTATCGAAAGAAGCGTTTGAATTAATGAAAGAAACAGAAGAAAAGGCCAAAAAGGAAAAAGAAGAAAAAGATAAAAACGACAAAAAATCGAAGAAAGACGATAAGGAAACCAAAAAAATTGATGATCTGAAGTTCGACTGGGCCAACCTGCTGGAACGAAAGCAAAAACTTACCGTTCATACCTCATCGGTAAACGACTGGATTTTATCAAAAGAAGGCGATAAACTCTATTACCTTACCCGCTTCGAAGGGAAAGACAATATTTGGGTGACCGATTTACGCACCAAAGAAACCAAGGAATTTGCCAAAATAAATGCCCGCAGAACAGGCATGGAACTATCGGCCGATGGCAGTTTTATTCTGGTGCTTGCCGATGGCAAACCCATAAAAGTGGAAACCAATGACGGAAAAACCACACCCATTAAAGCTAAAGGCGAAATGGTACTAAAACAGGAAGCCGAACGGGAATACATTTTTAATCACAGCTGGCGCCAGGTTCGTGAAAAATTCTATGTAAAAGATTTGCAGGGCACCGATTGGGATTTTTACTACAACGAATACAAAAAATTCCTTCCTCACATTAACAACAATTACGATTTTACCGAAATGCTAAGCGAGATGCTAGGCGAATTAAATGCATCACATACGGGAAGCGGTTACCGGGCCTCCAGCGAAAACGGCGATGCCACGGCTTCACTGGGTTTGCTTTATGACTATGCTCACACCGGCGACGGATTAAAAATTGCCGAAGTATTGCTGGGTGGTCCGCTCGATAAAGCAAAGTCGAAAGTTAAACCAGGAGCTATCCTCGAAAAAATAAATGGAACTGCCCTTACCACTCAAATCGATTTCTATCAGTTATTAAATAGGGTTAAAGGCCAAAACACATTATTATCGCTGTACAATCCCGAAACCAAGGAACGTTGGGACGAAGTAGCCATTCCCGTCTCGTTGGGCGAAGAAAACCAATTGCTTTACAAACGCTGGGTTAAAACACGCCACGATGAGGTTGCCCGTCTTTCAAACAATAAACTGGGTTACGTTCACGTGCGTGGAATGAACGATGCCAGCATGCGTGTGGTTTACGAAGAAGCGCTGGGAAAATATGTGGGTGCCGAAGCTCTTATTGTTGACACCCGTTTTAATGGCGGTGGTAACCTGCACGATGTACTTTCTGACTTTTTGAATGGAAAAAAATACATGGATATAATTCCACACGGGCAATACATTGGCTCACAACCCTCGAACCGATGGACCAAACCATCGATTGTGATAATGAGTGAAAGCAACTATTCCGACGCACACCTGTTCCCGGTTGCCTATAAAATTAAAGGCATAGGAAAAACGCTGGGAATGCCCGTACCGGGAACCGGAACCTTTGTATGGTGGGAAACTCAAATCGATCCAACCATATATTTTGGAATCCCCATGGGTGGATGGAAACCTTTGGACGGCCCATTTTTGGAAAACAACCAGCTGGAACCGGACATCAGAGTTCCTAATGAACCTGCCGTTATGGCTGGTGGTCGCGACCAACAACTTGAAGAAGCGGTAAAAGAATTGCTGAAAAAGTAAGCTCAACTTACCGTTATCAAACCCGATGAATAAACTGCAGTTTATTCATCGGGTTTTTTTCTTCTACCCCACTCCAGATATTCCAATTTTAGTTCGGGGATTTGATTAATTTTGCGCCCTGAATTTAAGATTAAGCTATGATTTCTGTTGATGGATTGACCGTGAAGTTTGGAGGAACTACCCTGTTTAAAGATATTTCGTTTGTTATTAACGACACCGACCGTATTGCCTTAATGGGGAAAAACGGTGCCGGAAAATCGACCTTACTGAAGCTGATTGCCGGTGACAAAACCGCTACCAAAGGACGTATTTCAGCTCCCAAAGAAGCAGTAATAGCTTATTTGCCACAGCATTTGATTACTGAAAACCACCGTAGCGTATTTGAAGAAGCCTCACAGGCTTTTGCCCAAACCCTGGCCATGCAGACTCAAATGGATGAACTCAACCATCAGCTCACGGTGCGAACCGATTATGAATCGCCGGAATATTACGAAATAATTGAACAGGTTACTTCCTTAAGTGAAAAGCTTTACAGTCACGGTGAAATTAATTTTGATGCCGAAGTGGAGAAAATTCTGCTTGGTTTAGGTTTTGAGCGTTCCGACTTTAAACGATCAACCAGCGAGTTCAGCGGAGGATGGCGCATGCGTATTGAACTGGCAAAAATACTGCTACAAAACCCCGATCTTATACTGCTCGACGAACCCACCAACCACCTCGATATTGAAAGTGTGCAATGGCTCGAACAGTTTTTAATTAACAGCGCCAAAGCGGTTATGGTTATATCGCACGACCGTTCGTTTGTCGATAACATTACCAACCGCACTATCGAGGTAACCATGGGGCGTATTTACGACTACAAAGTAAACTATTCGCGCTACCTGGAACTTCGCAAAGAAAGGCGCGAACAACAACAAAAAGCCTTCGACGAACAGCAAAAAATGATTGCCGAGAATCAGGAATTTATTGAACGTTTTAAAGGCACTTATTCAAAAACCCTGCAAGTACAATCACGGGTTAAAATGCTCGAAAAATTGGAAATACTTGAAGTAGATGAAATTGACACCTCGCACCTGCGCCTGCGTTTTCCCCCGTCGCCCCGTTCGGGAAATTACCCGGTAATTGCCGAAGGAGTAGGAAAAAGCTATGACAATAAGCCCGTATTTGCCCATGCTTCGTTCACCATTGAGCGTGGCGAAAAAGTGGCCTTTGTGGGACGAAACGGCGAAGGAAAATCGACCCTGGTAAAAGCCCTGATGGGTGAGATTGATTACGAGGGTAAGCTAACGCTGGGCCACAACACCCTGATAGGTTATTTTGCGCAAAACGAAGCCTCGCTGCTCGACGAAAACCTTACCGTTTTTCAAACCATCGACGATATTGCCAAGGGAGAAGTTCGCACAAAAATTAAAGATTTTCTGGGCGCTTTTATGTTTGGGGGCGACGACTGGGATAAAAAAGTAAAGCTGCTTTCGGGTGGTGAACGAACCCGTCTGGCCATGATAAAATTGCTGCTTGAACCAATAAACCTGCTTATTCTCGATGAGCCAACCAATCACCTCGATATGCGCACCAAAGACATACTAAAACAGGCTTTAATGGATTTCGATGGTACCCTGATTCTGGTTTCGCACGATCGCGATTTTCTGGATGGCCTGGTAAGCAAAGTTTATGAATTCGGAAATCAAAAGGTAAAAGAACACCTGGAGGGAATTCGCGAATTTTTGGAACGCAAAAAAATGGAGCATTTGAAAGAACTGGAGGTAAAAAAATAATTGTCCTGAACGTACCTTTAAGATTACTTAAAGAGTTTCAAACCTCTATCCGCCAGTAACCTGTCTTCAACTTAACACTTAATAATCAGCTAAAAAACCCCAAGGAGCTATATTTTATGCAGCCTTGCCACTTTACCCATGAATAAGCGTTGCAAATAGTCGTTTGAGGAACAAGCACACCTGGCCTGTATCACACTTAAGAATAAACAATTACTAAGTAATGATCCTTTAGCCTAAAGTTAGGAGGCTTATTTTTTCCGTTCACCACGTTCCAGGCAAATTATGGTCTCACCTATTTAATAAAATAGTAATCTGAAATTCATGTTCAATTGATTTAAAGTTTACAAATTGCCTTCAAATTAACATTAAAAAATATGCAAGCTAGTAATCAGAAAGATTGGTCATTTCAACAGGAATTAAAAAAAGAGCTGGAACAGTTTTTATGGAACGAACAAGAACGTTTCCCTGAACATGAAACCTTAAAAATTGATTTACATTGCCATGATCACAACAGCGATGTCCCTGATGAGTTGCTGGGACGAATACTGAATGTGCCCGAAACATGGTTACCTACCGAGAAGCTGCTCAAAACGTTAAAGAGAAGCGGTACTCATGTAGTAACCATAACCAATCATAACAATGCCCGTTCCTGCTTCGAGCTTAAAGACAAAGGCTTTGATGTACTGGTTGGTACTGAATTTAGCTGCATGGTTCCCTATTTCAATATCGGAATTCATGTGTTGACTTACGGGTTCACTCCCGAGCAAGAATATACCCTGAACAAACTTCGTAAGAATTTGTACCAGTTTTTACAGTTTACTCGCGAAAACAACATTCCTACTATTTGGGCGCATCCTTTATATAATTATAGCATACAGGGAATGCCTCCCATGGATTTCTTTCATAAAATGGCTGTGGTTTTTGAGAGGTTCGAGGTCATAAACGGACAACGCGATACATGGCAAAACATGCTGGTAAAAATCTGGATCGATAGTTTAACACCGCAATTGTTAGACGATTATGCAAAAAAATTTCAACTCGACCCACGGCTCTATACCAGCAATCCGTATAAAAAATCATGGTCGGGAGGTTCTGATAGTCATATGGGAATATTTACCGGACAAACCGGAACATTGCTTCATGTACCTGATTTAAAGAACCGTCTGCTTGTTTCATCCGCTTCTGAACTAGCCTTAGAAGCTATCCAAAATGGTGAAATGGCTCCTTATGGATCTCATCAGAATTTTGAAAAACTTACTGTCGCTTTTTTGGATTATGTTTGCCAGATAACCATGTACAAGCAGGATCCGGGATTACTTCGGATATTACTTCACAAAGGAACCAGCCGCGATAAACTGATAGCTATACTTGCATCGAATGCTTTTTCGGAGTTACAAAACCATAAAGTTACCATGCGGTTCATTGAGCTTTTTCATAAAAGTTTCATGGGAAAAGCACCCAAAAATTACCAGAAAATGATGGTGCCCAAAGCCTACAAACCAATTTTTAAAGAAGCAACAAAAATTGCCAATGCCCGTGAACTGCCTCCTAAATTAATGGTAAAAGAACTTTCAAAATCCATCAGTACAATTAGTGATGAACTGAACAAGGTTCTTTACAAACGATTGACAAAAAAGATTGAAAAGCTAAGCAAAAACAGCTCACTAAAAAAAATGGATGTGAACCAAATTATCGAAAAATTGGAATTACCTAGTGATATAAGGGTGTTAATGGGGCAAAACTCAAAAAATGGACGAATTTCAACCTTCAGCATTTCCGAGTTTCTTGATGGATTATCGTTCCCTTTTCTAACCTCATCCTTAATTTTGGGAGCAAACTTTATAAGTGCCAAGGTATTATATAATACCCGTCCTTTGCTCGAAACATTTTCGAATGAACTTGGGAAATTTAAACACCCCAAACGTATGCTTTGGCTTACCGACACTTACGATGATAAAAACGGCGTTTCGCATGTATTGCAGGAAATGCATAAAGAAATAAAACGTCAGAACCTGCCCATCGACATTTTAGTATGCAGCAACCATATAAAGCCCGACGACCATTTAATAGTGATAAAACCTCTGGCTGAATTTACCTTGCCTTTTTATGAACAACAACCGATACGTATTCCAAATTTCAATGAAATACATCACTTGTTTCTCAAAAATGAATACGACCGTGTGATGTGTTCAACCGAAGGAATTATGGGCGCCGTTTCGCTTTACTTAAAACAAGCCTATAATGTACCGGCCTCATTTTACATTCATACCGATTGGGTAATGTTTGCCCGGAAAGTGATACAGCTTGATCAACATAACCTGAATCGTGTACGAAGGTTGTTACGCGCCTATTACGGAGCATTCGATCAGGTTTTTGTGCTCAATTCCGATCAGCAAAAATGGTTAACCGGAAAAGAAATGGGTTTCTCGTCCGATAAAGTAAAACTTACCGCACATTGGGCCGATTCCATTTTTAAACCAGGCCCTTCGTCAAAGTATGCAGCATTCGGATTAAGTGAAACCGATAAAGTAATTCTCTTTGCTGGAAGAATCAGTCTGGAAAAAGGAATAATGGAGATTCCCGAAATTATTCAGAACCTGAAAGACAAACACCCCGATGTAAAAATGGTATTTGCAGGAGTTGGTCCTGCACAGGAAGAAGTCCAAAAGCTGATGCCAGATTCGGTTTTTCTGGGTTGGATTACTACCAATGAACTTCCTTATTACTATACTGCTGCCGATTTACTTATATTACCTTCAAAATTCGACACCTTTAGTTTAGTTGTATTGGAGGCATTAAGCTGCGGTTTGCCCGTAATTGCCTACAACTCGAAAGGTCCTAAAGAAATTATTGAGCACCGGATTTCAGGTTATTTGGCATCGAGTAAAAATGAGATGGTAACCTTAATGGATGAATATTTTAGTGATGAAAAAACTCCTTTAGCATTTAAAGAAGCTGCTCTAAAGCGTGCAGCCAAATACAGCAAGAATGAAATAATGGAACAATTCATTCAGGATGTTGCTTTTTAAGTAATGGATAAAAAAGCAATCAATGGATTTGGTGGAAACATGGCACAGTGTATCATATTTATCTCCGGAGTTTTTATGACAGCAATCAAAATGGAGTAGGCGACATACAAGGTATAATAAGTAAACTTCCCTATTTACATAACCTGGGTATTGATGCGCTTTGGTTATCGCCCGTTTACCAATCGCCACATGCCGATTTTGGGTACGATGTAAGCGATTATTGCCAAATAGATTCCCTTTTTGGAAGCATGGATGATTTTGATGAACTGGTAAAGCAAACCCATCAATTAGGAATGTATATCATTATGGATATGGTGCTCAATCACACCTCAGTTGAACATCTCTGGTTTATGGAGTCGCGCTCGTCGTTGGAAAACCCTAAACGCGATTGGTATATTTGGAAAGCGTCCAACGACGGAAGTCGTCCCAATAACTGGAAAAATAGGTTTGGCGGTTCAGGCTGGGAATTTGATATAATCACCCGACAATACTATTATCACTCGTTTTTAAAAGAACAACCCGATTTGAATTGGCGCAACAAGGAGGTAAAGAAAGCAATGTTCAAAATAATTAAATTCTGGCTCAACAAAGGCGTGGATGGTTTTCGGTTCGATGTGATTAATTTTATTATAAAGGATGGGAAATTCCGAAACGATCCAACCCTTATAAGTCAATTACTTGGAACATCGAAAGTGTTTACCCGAAACCGTCCCAAATCGTTAAAGATTCTTAGCTCACTTCGCAAACTTCTTGACCAGTATACCGATAAAGTAAGTATTGGGGAAGTTTACATATTACCTCCCGGAGATCCCCAATTAGCAGCTTCCTATTTAGGCAACGGTACCAATTCGCTACACCTGGCTTTCGACTTTTCGTTGGCTTTTAAACGCTGGAGTGCAAAAAAATATGCCCAAACCATTCATAACTGGATGCAAGCCATTCCTCCTAAAGGTTGGCCCTGTTCGGTGGTATCGAATCACGATTTGCATCGCAGTTACAACCGTCAATTCGTTCGCTTTTTTAAAGAACCCAAAGCTCGTTTAGAAGCCATGCTGCTGCTAACCCTAAAAGGAACTCCTTTTATTTATTATGGACAAGAAATTGGAATGGTAAATGGTCACATACCCCGAAAACACATTAAAGATCCCCTGGGCAAAAAGTTTTGGCCTTTTTATACCGGTCGCGATAAAGCCCGCACTCCTATGCAATGGGATAGCAGCAAATTTGCCGGTTTCTCGCTAACCGAACCCTGGTTACCAGTAAATGCCGATTATCGTCATAAAAAATGTAAGTACCCAATGGGTACAACCCCATTCTTTACTTGTACTTTATAAAAATTTGATGCAATTAAGGCAAACCTATACAAGTATTTCCATGGGTGATTTTAGAATTATAAATACCCGAACAAATGGAATCTTAGCTTATGAGCGCATCCATGGAAAACAAAAAATACATATTCTTTTGAATTTTAGCTCATTTACCAAAAAATTCGTTCAAATAGACTATTCCAAATGGGACATACTCCTTTCTACTCATCTAAACACAAAAAAAGCAGTGAATACGGTAATCTCCTCCCTAAGACCTTTCGAAGGGGTGGTTCTGAAATCATAAAACAGAAAAAGGAAAACTATTCAGTCGTGGAATCGATATGTAAGTTAAACGAGCCTAAATAATTTTATCCAGCTTAATCATTCAATAACTTCAAACTTAGGGCTTTCATTGTTGGGCTATAGATATAAAATAGTCCTCATCAAACAATGAACCAGGTTCCGAGTCTGAAATACTTTGGTTTGATAAATCATTGACAAAAACAGAAGCTGCCAGTTGTTGGCTTTCTTTAAAAATTAATTCCGGTTCAGGAAAATTAAAGAAGGTTGCATGCTTTGTTTTTGTCACTTTAAAGAAAGAAGTTTCCATAATATAAATTTAATAGTTGATGTATTGCTTTTCGTGAGAAAAGCGATTTACGAGATTTTCATCGTTAATTTCCTTTAATAAGCTTTGAATGGTAGACGGTGGAACATCCAATAAATCAAGAATTATTAAACCGTCGAGTGCATTGTTAAATAAGGGATCAATGTTAAAGGCAATTATTTTGGCATTCATTTTTAGGTATTTTTTAAGTAATACCGGCACTTTATAATGATCAAATTCAATTTCCGAAATTATTGAATCCAGTTTATTCAGGTTGTTTTTGGTGTTTTCAACCATTACATCAAGGTCATATTTCAATTTAGCTTTAAAGGCATTGCGAGGCTTAAATAATTTAGCCAGTTCTCTGTGAAAAAAATGCTCAAGCATAAACTTAGTAATAAGGCTTTTTGAAGCCTTACTATAATTATTGCTGATGCTGACAGGTCCTATCAAATAACGGTACTCGGGATTCCTTAACAGAAAATAAAGGATTCCTTTCCATAAAAGAAACAATGGTAATGGTTGCTTCTGATAAGCAGGAACAACAAACGACCGCCCTAATTCAAGGGCCTGTTTTAAAATATTTCCGGCATCTTTATGAATCAGGAACAGACTTTGAATATAAAACCCTTTAATACCATATTGTTGCATAATTTCATTGCCTTTTCCAACCCGATATGCCCCAACCAATGCATGATTTGTGTTATCCCAAATAAATAATTGGTGGTAATAAAGGTCAAACTCATCCAAATCAATCGACCGGTTGGTTCCTTCTCCTACTTCGCGAAATGTTATTTCTCGCTCGCGTCCAATTTCTTGCATCATTAGAGGAATTTTATTCGACGGGCTGCATAGAACACTATAAGAACCTGAATCGAACAATAAATACTCTTTTTTTATTTGTTCCACCTCATCCCTGAGTTCCGCACCTGATAAAGGCGATACAATAAGTTCTTGTTTTTTATGGTTTATTAATTGAGGTAAAAAAAAATTTGGTAATTCAATGGGCGAACCTAAACAATAGACCTTGGATCGTAAAAATCGACCAAATTTATCCATATTGTTGAAATTCGTTTGCTCCTCAATGCTTATTGGAGAGCCAATCCTAAGCTGAATACTCCGTGTTTTACTTTTGGAGGCAGTGTTTGCCAATAATGGCATTAGCCAGTAATTACCCTGCAACAACGATTGAATAAGCGATGATTTAACCTGAAAATATACGGGTACAATGGGTACTTTAACTGATTTGATGAAACGTATGGTTTCTGGACTCCAAATAGGATCAGACGAAAAATCGGCCGATAAGGAAAATAATGAGAAATCACCTGCCGGAAAAATTCCCAAGGGTTTTCCCTGCTTTAAATATTCAATTGCCTTTTTTCGGGAAAGCCTGGTCTGGTGAAATTTGTGCGAGAAAATAAAGTACTTTTTTGCCGAAGGATAACTGGGAAGAATCACATCGTTTGCAATTTTAATATCTGGCCTAACTTCTGCAATCACTTTTAGCATTAAAATGCTGTCAATGCCTTTCAATGGATGGTTTGATACTATAATAAAAGGAGAATGTTTGGGTAAATTTTTTAACTCATTTTCCTGAAATTGAAAATCGATACCATAATCGGCTATAAGTGTATGGTATATTTCCTGTATCGATAACGATTCTAACGATTTTGTATATTGTTTTTTCGATACCTTTTTTTTCATTACAGTTTCTGGTCCCATAAAAAATAATTTTATTGAATCAAAACTGCTTAAAAGCCCGCCAATTGCGATTAACTGATTATTAAATAATAATTAACGCATTGGTAGGCAACAAAAAATGCTCGTTAATTTAAAAAGGGGTGTCCTTTTCCTTAGTTTTTTTGACTATTCCAGTCTTCAAGTTTTTGGTTAATGGCAGTTTTGGTAGCAAGTTTCAAACTACTGGGCTCAGAAGCTTATAATGGATCGCCAAACCACAGTTTTACTTCGGTAACTGGTTTACCCATTTGATTAATAAAATGAGGAACAAACAATTCCTTTCCAACCCAGGCGTCATCAGCATTTAAATAATTAATGGCACAAGGAATTATTTGAATTCCTTTTCGGGAGGCAAGAGCAAATCCTCCATTTTTGAAATGTAAGGTTAGCGATCCTTTATAGGTGGTTCCTTCAGGAAATAAGATAACCGAGCTTCCTATATTTAAGGCTGTGTCAATACCATCCATGGTTTCCGTAAGGCTTTTAAAGATAGATCTGTCCACCAGAAACATTCGTGCCAACTTAGTAGCTTGCCCAATAATAGGCCATTTTTGTAGCTCTTTTTTTCCAACTATCGATGCCGGAAAATAGGCTAACAGAACAAATATATCAAGATAACTCCGGTGATTAGACATTATAAGCGATTGCAAATTGGGAAGCGCTCCATAAAAGTTGACTTTTATGTGTAATATTTTTAATGCCCATTTTGCCCAGGTTTTTACAAACCAACGACTGTTTTCCATTGAATGGGCTGTAAACCATTGTAAAATAGTACCAACAATAAGCTACAAAAATGAAATCCATATTAGAAACACTAAGCGCCAGCTTGCAATAATTCTTTTCACTATTTCCCAAATTAAAAACTGCAAGTTGCTTATTCATTCAGTCTATTATATTAACTAAAAGTTAAATTATTAGATTTTAAGAATTTAAGCACCGGGTAGCACATGAAAAATTCCTACAACGCATGAATTTGTCCATAAGTTTTCGGTAAACAATTCCAGATTAAAACTTAACTGCCAATACTAATTTGCTTTAAATAAATGGTAAAACACACCTCTCGTTCGTCGGAGCATAATGTAAAGGATGATTAAATTAACATTTACATAATCCTGTCTAAACATCATTAATAAAGCCTTACCTTAATTTAGTAGTCCACAAAACTAGATAGGGATTATGTTTCGTAAACTTCGCAATCAATTATTAGTCACTCTTTTATTATTTGTTGCAATAAACTTTTTAGTGATTTTTATTTCACAATCGCAAGCTAAAAAGCGCGATCAAATTACACAAATTGAAAATCGCATTCATGAATTTGAATTGCTTATATATAAAGATGCACAGCAGATAAACAATTTCTTCTCGTACGAGACGTATAGTCCACATTTCTTTACAACACAACAAAGTACATTCGTTGAAAATCACAAGCTACTTATTAATCAAATTAAGCAGGCACACAAAGATATTTTTCACTCCAAAGAATTTCAACAACTTAACATCTTGGAACGATCCGATAATACTTCAGTTCAAATAGATTCGCTTGAGCTAATTTTCGACACCATTACCAAATTAGTATATTTAAGGGGCTTTAAAGATTGGGGCTTAGAGGGTAAGATGCGCGAATATGCGCATAATCTGGAACAAAATAGCCAGGTGGCCTTAAGCGATTTATTAATGCTACGCCGGCACGAAAAAGATTATATTATTAGAAACGAGTTGAAATATCGGGAGAAATTTCATGATAAACTGAAAGTAATAATTGATAATGTAGAGGAAGCAGATAATATGACTGCTTCATCAAAAGCAAAAATTCTGGAAAATCTTCTTAACTATAAAGAAGCGTTTAACTTGGTAGTAGAAACAGATAGCATTATGGGTATAAAAAATAATGCTTCACTAAAAGCTCAATTAGACACCACCCTGAACTATTTGCTAAATAATATAAAAATTATCAGCACCAATTGCAGATTAAGTAAACAAAAGAGTTTTAAGCAAATACGCATAGCTGCTATACTAAGTTTTTTGACATATATACTGTTTTCGTTTTATTTGAGTCTAAAATTATCGAGGCTCACCACACGCCGTATAAGTAAACTGAGCGAAAACATTGCTGGTTTCATTGATTCTGGATTTAACATCCTTGACCCTGTTCCGGTAAAAAACAGAAATGATGAAGTAGGTTTACTTATCGAAAACTTCGAGCTTTTGAAGCGTAAAATCCACGACCAGATTGAAAACCTTGAAATAAAGGTAGCGGAGCGCACCGAAGAAATTAACACGCAAAAAGAACAAATTCTGGTTCAAAACAAAAAAATAATAAATAGTGTGCGTTATGCCATGAATATCCAGGAAGCTATTTTACCACCAAAAAATGCCATACAAAAAGTATTTCCCGAATGCTTTATTCTTTATAGGCCGAAAGATTTGGTCAGTGGTGATTTTTACTGGTTTAAAAACATTCAGAACGCCGAGTTGAATATTTCTTTGATTGCTGTTGCCGATAGTACAGGGCATGGTGTACCTGGTGGATTTATGAGTATGTTAGGCATTGCTTTTTTAAACGACTTTGTAATCAATAAAGATACTCATACCACTGCCTATTTGCTCAATAGACTAAGACAGAAAGTCATCGAGAATCTTGCACAATTGATGCATACCAAACGTCTTAACGATGGAATGGATGTGGCTTTAGTACTTATCAATCACAACAATAAGACCATTCAATTTTCAGGCGCTTACCGCGATTTAGTGCTGATTCGAAACCAACAGATGCAGTTATTTAAGGGTGATAAGCTTACCATTGGAAAAAATTCCCGCAAAGAGGATAAGTGTTTTACCGTAAACGAATTTCCGTTTTATCCAAATGATACAATATATATGTTTACCGACGGGTTTGCTGACCAATTTGGCGGGCCAAAAGGCTATAAGTACTTAAGTAAAAACCTTAGAAGTCTTTTGCTCTCGGTAAGTAACCTGCCCATGAACAAACAAAAAACCATGATAGAATCGGAACTTAACCAGTGGAAAGGAAAACTGGAACAAACCGATGATATTTTAGTTGCAGGTTTTAAAATTCTTGATTAATATTTTAGTTCTCGAACATTTGGAGCCTCTCATGGGACTCGAACCCACGACCTGCTCATTACGAATGAGCTGCTCTGCCAACTGAGCTAAAGAGGCAAAAACCGGAAACAAAATTAAAAAAAATAGCCTCATTACGCCTTGCCGCTTATAAAAAAGTTTTCTACCAAAAAAAAGCGTAAAAATTACCCCTCGTTTTAATTAATATTTATATTTTGCCGCTTGTAGAATACACCTAAATTCAAGCAAAATGAACTACATTTTATTCGATGACAAAACCTGGGAACAAATGCTGCCACTTACTTTCACCCGTCCGGTGTCAGAAATAAGGGTTGGCATTCTTACCCTAAAAGCTAAATGGGAAAAGTACCTTCAGTCATCCTGTTCGTATTTTACAAAAGAATACCTGCAAGAAAAATTCCCCTTCGAAATTGACACCGATAACCTTTTTATCAACAGTTCAATAATTCCCACGGCCGAGCTGATATCTGAAATCGAAAACCTGGAGATGGGCCAGGTATTATTAAGCGGCGACACCCTTTGCGCTTTGCGCCTCGACACCGATGGGGCCAAAGACTTTAATCCTGATAATGTAAACCGAACCCCGGGTATGGCAGCTATTTCAGAATGCCAGCAAATTAGCCATCCCTGGGATATTTTTATAAACAACGGCGATGCCATTGAGATTGATTTTAAACTGCTGACCAAAGGACGAAAATCGCAGCACCTGAGCAAAACCAATAATGTTATTGGCGACCACGATATTTTTATAGAACGGGGCGCTGTGGTTGAGTTTGCCACCCTGAACGCAAAAAACGGACCCATTTATATTGGAAAAGGTGCCGAAGTAATGGAAAATTCCTGCATTCGCGGGCCTTTTGCCCTTTGCACACAAAGTGTGGTTAAAATGGGAGCTAAAATATACGGTCCCACCACCATTGGCCCCTTCAGCAAAGTGGGCGGTGAGCTGAACAATGTGGTTATTTTTGGCCACTCAAACAAAGCCCACGACGGTTTCCTGGGAAATTCGGTAATTGGTGAATGGTGCAACCTGGGCGCCGACACCAACAATTCAAACCTGAAAAACAACTATGCCGAAGTGAAACTCTGGAACTACGCTACCCATAGCTTTACTAAAACAGGGCTTCAGTTTTGCGGATTAATTATGGGCGACCACTCCAAATGTGGCATCAATACCATGTTTAACACCGGAACGGTTGTTGGCGTTGCCGCCAATATTTTTGGCGACGGCTTCCCCCGCAATTTCATTCCATCGTTTGCATGGGGAGGTTCCCACGGTTTTACCGAGTGCCGCAAAAACACCGCTTTCGAAATTGCACAACGGGTTATGGAACGTCGCGGGTTGAATTTCGATAGCATCGAACAAAACATCCTCGAAAACGTTTTTAATCAAACGACAAAGTACCGCAAAAGCTTTCACGGATAAATCGAAAAACACGTTTAAACTGTTAAAACCGGATACTGCCCATCCGGTTTTCTTTTGGCACAACTATTGACTAGTGGGCTACCATTAAATTAAACACACAATGACTGACAAGCTGTCGGAAAAATAAAACGATTTATGGAATACATGGAAGAATTTAATCTGGATAAAATACTAGCAAGCGAGAACGAAGGAGGCGAATCAGAGTTTTTTCCCATCATATCAGACGAAAATCAGGAGAGTATCGATAATTTTACCTTCCCCGAATTACTGCCAATATTGCCATTGCGCAACATGGTGTTGTTTCCCGGAGTGGTCATTCCCATCAGCGTAGGACGCGATAAATCGCTACGACTAATTCAGGAAGCATATAAAAACGATAAGATTATTGGAACAGTTGCCCAGGTTGACCCCACGATTGAAGAACCCAAATCGGACGACCTGCACCGCCATGGAACAGTGGCTACAATTATGAAGATTCTGGAAATGCCCGACAATTCAACTACGGTTATTATTCAGGGCAAACGGCGTTTTTCAGTAAAAGAATACCTTTCGGAAGAACCTTATTTCACGGCCTATGTTGCCCCTTTAAACGAGGTAATGCCCGGCGAAGAGCAGAGCGAAGAATTCGAGGCCCTGGTTGGGTCCATCAAAGATTTATCGATGCGCATCATCAAACTTTCGCCCAACATTCCCTCAGAAGCCGTATTTGCCATTAAAAATATCGACAATCCTTTTTTTCTCATCAACTTTATCTGTGCCAACAGTGAACTTAAGGTAACGGCCAAACAAAACCTGTTGCAGGAACCCAACCTGTTTGAGCGCAGCATTAAGTTATTGGAACTGCTCTCAAAAGAGTTGCAGATGCTGGAATTGAAAAACGACATTCAACGAAAAGTAAAATCGGAACTCGACCAGCAACAAAGGGAATTTCTGTTGAATCAACAAATCAAAACCATTCAAAACGAGTTGGGTGGTAATCCGGTGGAAAAAGACATTGAAGATCTAAAAGAAAAAGCTAAAACCAAAAAGTGGAACGAAGACGTTGCCACTACTTTTGATAAAGAAACCGAAAAGCTGCGTCGTCTGAACCCGGCTACCGGTGAATATTCGGTGCAACTAAACTACCTTCAGGTGCTACTCGACCTTCCTTGGAACGAATTCAGCGAAGACCGTTTTGATATGCCACTGGCTACCCAAATTCTGGACCGCGACCATTTTGGTTTGGAAAAAGTAAAAGAACGGATTCTGGAACACCTTGCCGTATTGAAACTAAAAGGCAATCTGAAATCACCCATACTTTGTTTGTATGGCCCTCCGGGAGTAGGAAAAACATCGCTTGGTAAATCGGTGGCCGAAGCTCTGGGGCGGAAGTACATTCGTATGTCGCTGGGTGGATTGCACGACGAAGCCGAAATTCGGGGACATCGCAAAACCTATATTGGGGCCATGCCCGGACGAATTATTCAAAACATGAAAAAAGCTGGCACGT
The DNA here is from genome assembly GCA_002840905.1 of Bacteroidetes bacterium HGW-Bacteroidetes-4. Lineage (GTDB taxonomy): Bacteria > Bacteroidota > Bacteroidia > Bacteroidales > SZUA-534 > GWE2-40-63. Next base: position 71,916 of record PHDD01000018.1, read on the forward strand.
CGAACCCGGTATTTATTCTCGACGAGATTGATAAAGTAGCCAAGGATTTTCATGGCGACCCGGCTTCTGCCCTGCTCGAGGTGCTCGACCCGGAACAAAACATTGCGTTCCACGACAATTACCTCGAAATTGACTACGATTTGTCGAAGGTAATGTTTATTGCCACGGCAAATAACATCAGCACCATCAGTCCGCCACTGCGCGACCGGATGGAAATGATTGATGTAAGCGGTTACATTGTGGAAGAGAAAATTGAAATTGCCCGTCGTCACCTGGTTCCCAAGCAACTGAGCAATCACGGGGTAGATGAAAAAGCGGTGGAATTTCCGAAGCAAACACTCGAACAAATAATTGTGGCCTATACCCGCGAATCGGGTGTTCGTGAACTGGACAAACGCCTGGCTCAGGCTGCGCGGCGTATAGCCAAACGCATTGCTTTTAACGAAACTTTTGAAAAGACCATTCTGCCGGAGCATCTCGAAACGCTTTTAGGCAAGCGCCTTTACAATAAAGAGATGTACGATGGCAACGAATTTGCCGGAGTAGTAACCGGCCTTGCCTGGACCGCTGTTGGAGGCGATATTCTTTACATCGAAACCAGTCTGAGCCAGGGAAAAGGCAAACTCACCATTACCGGAAACCTGGGTGAGGTGATGAAAGAATCGACGGTTATTGCCCTTGAAATCATTAAATCGCGGGCCGCACAACTGGAACTGAAAGCCGAATGGTTCGACAACTGGAACGTGCATGTACACGTGCCTGAAGGAGCCATTCCCAAAGATGGTCCCTCGGCGGGAATTACCATGGTGACTTCGCTGGCATCGGCCTTTACCCAGCGAAAGGTTAAAAAAGGACTGGCCATGACCGGCGAAATTACGCTGCGCGGAAAAGTGCTGCCGGTTGGAGGCATCAGGGAAAAGATTCTGGCTGCCAAACGTGCCAACATTAAAGAGATTATTCTTTCGTCGCAAAACGAAAAAGACATTGCCGACATTAAACCCGACTATGTAAAAGGATTGAAGTTTCATTATGTCGATACCATCGACCAGGTGCTTGAGCTCGCTTTGTTAAAACAAAAGGTAGCGAATCCGATAAGAATAGATTAATGCATTGGTTTCATTCTTTATTTTGAAATGAGGCAGGTTATCTGTAATTAAAACCTGGCAACATAGAGACTAAAATATTTGCTAATCGGGTCTTATAAAATTTGATTTTGAAAAGCTATATTTATCAAAATTATTTAATCAAAGCTATGAAAGCCTTAATTCTCTTTATTGCCTTGTTTGGTTTGTCCACTTTTCATTTATTTGCCCAGGTTGAGATTCGATTGAATGCAGGTCCAAACTTAACCCTTATTTCAGACTTTGAATCTGACTTAATAATCACAGAAGGGCAATCTATACCAGGCTTTTATCACCCACTCAACTTCACTGAATCAATTAAAAACATACATACTAAATATAATACAAAACCAAAAATTGGATTGTCGGCCAATATTGACTTGCGTTGGGAATTAAAGAATGAGTGGTTTTACATCGTAAATCTGGGAATAAATCAAGTTAACTTTGATTACAATATAACGGTAGATTCAATTTACGATTCAAATACACAAACTTTCCAAACAGTAAATTATGATTTGGATAAACTTGACAAGAATCATGGCGATTCCTATTATACCTTTGTCTCATTTAGCCCTATTGGCATTGGCAAAAGAATTTATGAGCAGAAAATCACCCTAATTGGAAGTATTGGTATAAGTGGTCTTTTTAACAGTAAATACAATTATTTCCTAATTGACAATGAAAATCCTGAAAAACTATACTATAAAGACATTGATGGAATTAATAAATATATAATTGATATGCATCTTCGTATTGAATACGCCATATTTAAAAATACCAATGTTTTTGTTTCTTATAAAAAATTTTACAACTCAGAACTTGACATTAAATACAATACGTTATTTCATGAAACTATTCCAATTAAACCCCATCAAATTCAACTTGGCCTCAGTTATTTGGTTTTCAAGAAATAACTAATAAGATAAAAGTAGGCAAATCCGCTGCATTTAAACCAAGACAAGGATAAAATAAGGGGGCTATCAAAAGTCTCCTATTTGATTTGAATATTTTCAAATAGCTCGCTGTCGCTTAGGATAGCATTTTATTTTGTTGAAGAAAGATAAAAAAGTAGAACGCTGATAACGCTGAAAAAAAACGGATTTACGCAGATTTGATCAGTGATAATCAGTTATAATCTGCGTCATCTGCGTTCTGTTTTATATTTTAAATTCAAATGGCTTGTTTTCTTAAAAACCACATACTTATGAGACAAGCCAGTTTCTACTTCGTCCGACTATTCTTCCAACCAGCTAATCAGTTTTTCGGAATCAACCGTTTCGCGGGGTTTTAAAAATCCCACCAGTTGGCCGTCTTCATCAATCATGTATTTCTGAAAATTCCAACCCACCTCGCTGTCCATCACACCGTTTTGTACTTTTTGGGTAAGCCACTGGTAAATGGGGTGCATGTCGTCGCCTTTAACCGATATTTTTTCCATCATCGGGAAAGTTACGCCATAATTTCGGGTGCAAAACTCCCGAATCTCCTCGTGGGTTCCGGGTTCCTGCTTCATAAAATTATTGGCCGGAAAACCAATTATCACAAATTTATCGCCGCCGTATTTTTTGTACAGGACTTCCAAATCAGCATACTGAGGGGTTAACCCGCATTTTGACGCCGTATTTACCACCAGCACTTTTTTGCCTTTCAGCGATGCCAAATCGAAGTCTTCGCCTTCGAGGGTCGAAGTTTTAAACTGATGTAAGGACCCCTGCTGGGCAAAACCGCTCAGGCCAACAGCCAGTAACACAAAAGTAATTCCTTGTTTTAATACACTCATTTATTTACTGTTTTAATTGGTTAGTATTGGATAATGTACTTTTACCGGCTCGATATTAAGCCATTCATTGCTCCTAATAACAATTAAAAGTACTTTGGGTTTTAAATTTCAACAAGCTTTATTGCAGAAGTACTTAAAAATAATTTAAAAATACGTTGTCTCCAGTTTGCGTGAGATTTTCAACATCGGTTTGTAATCTGATACCAACTTGCATGAGTTTTTCCACTGTAGTTAAAAATTTGTCGCTGGATGGTTGGGTAGTTTGTTCCATCCAGGCAAGTCTGTTGCAGGGTTGCGCGGGTATTGATCTGTTAATTAAAGTTTCCTGCAAGTTTGCGAGGCCTTTAATCTGCAAACGAAAGCTTACCGCTCGTCGGATGTTTTTATATATATAAAGAAATATTGCTTTGTTGCTCATCGGATGGTAAAAATATACAGAAAAATGGACTTTTGCCTTTTTTATTTTCAACAAAAAAGCCTGACTGCTATGACTAACAATCAGGCTTTTATTTTGAGCGGGAGACGGGAGTACTCGCTTACGCTCGTGAGATCGCTTTGCTTTGTTCAAACCC
>PHDD01000003.1:0-12232 GCA_002840905.1 Bacteroidetes bacterium HGW-Bacteroidetes-4
AATTTAAGATTTTCTCAATGTATATGCCTGATTTACAAAACCAAAAATTGATTGCTTAATTGGGGTGGACAAGTCAGGAGAAATAAAAAATGCAGCAAACCTTATGGCCCGCTGCATGCATTCTATTTAAATTAAACTTACTCTCTTCGGTCGCAAACGCCGTTTTTGTTTTCGTCAACAAAATTTGCCTGGTTTCCTTTTCCGTTGCGTAAGCCTTGTGCTTTGCCTTGTCCCTGACCATTGCATTTACCATTTCCTTTTCGGTAACCCTGGCCTTGTCGGATATTGGCTTTGTTATTCTGATTTAAACCCTTTCCCTGGCCTTGTCCCTGGCGATTTTGTGTAAAATTATCGCAAACACCATCGTTATTTGCATCGACAAAGGTGCCAGAGGTAGTTTGAGCCGCTTGTGTTTTTGCGGGTTGTTCCTGAGCGACAGCCATTGCTACAAAGGCTATTAATGCAAATCCGGTTAAAATTAATTTTGTTTTCATAATCTATAAAATTTAAGTGAATTATTTAATTATTGTTTCTTTTTCCAAAACGATGCTGTTGAAAACCCTTACCCCTTGTGTCAGGAGTATTTTCCCGGATAAAAAAATCACCAAATAACTGGTTTAAAACCACTTGTTGTGAACTGTCGCAAATGGTTTTTATTCCCAAATAGTACCTGAATGTTTCTTCCTTCAGGTTTTTGTGAAGTTCGCCCACGTAAGCCGATAATTCGAGTAAAAGCAAGGTGTCAGCAGGTGTTTGTTGCATGGTAACCATCATTTGTTGACGGGTTTTGTCCAATTCCCGGTTTATGTTACGGGCTCTGCTTCTGAATAGGCGGTTAAGGTCTTTAAAAACAAGCATCTGTTCCGCGTTTAGGTTGAGCTTTTCGCGAAAGTAGTATCCGCTAAAGGCGCTGTGTTTGCCAGAATTTTCATGATTGCTTAAGGATTGTGCTTCTTTTTTCGACTGAATCTGATGAAAAATGATGGTTCCAAATGTTGCCAGGTTAAGAACCAGTAAAAACAATAAGGCGAACTTTAATTTTATATTTGAATGGTTATTTTTCATAATTCTCAACTTACTCGTTAATTAAATAGGTCAGCGATTCCATACCGGCATCGTTCAAATACTGAAATTCTTCGGGAACCTGTTCGGTAAAGGTTGCCGGCTGATAAAAACTACCGGCCGAAACGCCCAAAAAGAGCGCAAGCACAATCGAGGCGGCCACCAGCAAGACCTGGGGGTTTAGTAAGCGAACCAAACCCGAATTAGGACTCAACGCTGTTTGCTTTTCAATTTGTGCCATAACCCGGGTAGTCATAAACGGATTTACTTTAATTCGTTTTTCTTCGGTAACAAAAGTATCAACCCAAACCGAAGCTGCGTATAAAGCCCGACAATTTTTACAGGATTGCAGATGCGTTTTCATTGATTGCAGTGTTTCCGGAGAGGGTTTTTCCTCAGGATAACTAGTAATTTTTGTTTGACATTCGGTGCAGTTCATTTTATGTGATTTTATAGATTAGAAACAAGCGTTTAAATTTTCCTACGGCTGGTTTGAATTATTTTTTGAAATAGCTTGAAATATTTTTGGCAAGATTAGTCTTAGCCCTTTTTATTAACGACTCAACAGCACCTTCAGAAATTTGCATTATGGAGGCAATTTCTTTTTGAGGGAGGTTTTCGCAGCGGCTTAACACAAATGCTACCCGTTGTTTTTCTGAAAGTTTGTCGAGCTCTTTTTGTACCAGGGCACTTTGCTCTGTGGTAAGCATTAGGCTTTCGGGCGTAAGGTTTTGGTCTGATGGCATTTCGAAACCCGCTTTGTTTTCTGTTTCAAACCAACTTCCCATGCGTTGAAACAGCTGGCTTTTTTTTGATCGAACCGCATTCAACGACGTGTTAATGGCAATTCGGTATAACCAGGTCGAGAAACTGGCCTGATGATTAAATTGGGATAATTTTTCGAAAGCACGGATAAAGACATCCTGCGTTAAATCGTTGGCTTCGTCGGCGTTGTGAACAAAACCCATACAGGTATTAAAAACCAATTCCTGGTAGCGGGTTACCAGGGGTCCGAAAGCGTTGGTGTTTCCATTCAAAACGGAGGTTATAAGTTCATTTTCGTTCATTGGTTCAAGTTAAATCTTAATTGGGTACAAGGTTATTGGTCGATTATGAACACCAAATGAAGAACAATGGTTGTGATTTTTTTAACCTTCCCGAAGAAAATAAATTCAGGGAGGTGTTAATTGGTTTTTACAAAATGGATTAAATTCAAAACAAAAAACCGCAAAAAGCAGGCAGATGATTAATAATTTGCCTGTTTTGCGGTTTAATTTTTTAAAGAAGCTCCTACTTTTTAAACAAAGGATCGATTCCTATGGTGCCAATCAGGTTTTTAAAATAAGCCTCCGACGAAATTTCCTTCAGGTTATTTTGTGCTTTCTCAATGCGTTCAGGTATGTTCATTTCAACAACCAGCGACGCATTATCGGGGTTTTGCATGAATTGAGTCAGATAGTTTATCTGCTTTTTACAAAACGCCACGTCTTTTTGTTGCTTTTGTTTTAGCCGTTCAAGGTACCAGTCGCTTTTAATTACCTGTTCACGATCAAACTGTTTGCGTAACTCCGGATTGCTTATGTCTTTGCCATCAAAATGTCCGTAAGCCATAACATGAAGTAAAATTTTTAAGGGAGGAATGGCAGCATTTACACTGCCATCTTCAAAATACGACAGTGCGGTTTTCTGTTGTGCTTCTACAATATTATTAATACCGTCGACATAATCGTCCATATTTTGCAATTCTGGTTTCAACATACGTTCGGTAAAAACAGCCAAAGGTTCATCGAACAGCCGGTTCATGCAGCGAAAAGCAAAGTTTTCAGTTATCCGGTAACCCAGGCGACTGGCCAATACTTGTTTACCATTGTACTCAAAATCTTCAAGTTTTTCCAGGCTTTTGTTGGCAATCAGGTTTTTGGGATCACGGTCTTCGGGCATGAGGCGCGCCCAAATTTCGGGAATAAGTATGCTGATGTCGTGGTCGAAGCGATTTTCGGAACCGATGTAACCGGCCGCGGAGCTGAACCCTGCATATTCGGTTAAAATGTACGACAGCAGCGCGTTGTTCAAATCAGTAGTTGCCACCAACATGTTAAATGGTCCTTTGGTAAGCGCGCCTTCGGAGCCGGCTCCGGTAGTAGAGGGCGATTTTCCGGTAAGGCTGCAAATAAAATCCATAAACAACTCGGGCAATTCCTGATAATGAATGGGGTTGTACACACTTAACGAGCGGATGCCTGATTTTTTTTCGGCCGGATTATTTCTGCGACCGGGCAAAACGGCATTTACCGGGTAAAAAACCGGCTCGTCGGCTTTCATTTTACGAGACAAGCGTACTCCCACATCGGCCAGGTAACTGGCAATGCTTTCTGCTTTAAATTTGTTTTTTTCCAGATAACGCGGATTAGCTGTGGGTTCGCCGTTTACAATTCGTGTGTGCGACGGCGTGACAAAATACAAGTTGTCCTTACTTTCCACCACCGTTTTAATCAAATCTTTTACCGGTTGGGTGTATTCTTCAAAGCTGATGGCGTCGTTATAAAGTTCCAGCGCATTTTCGCGGGTAAGCGGTTCGTAGTTGGTTATAAAAGTGTTTCCCTGTACAATATCGTATTCGGCTTCTTTGTCGTAACCACGGATAACCGCTTCGTCGGGGCGTTGAAAAAAGTAGCTTTCGCAATTGGTAACCAGCTTTACGCTTTTGTTTTTATATTCGGGGTTTAAATTTTTCAGGCGATGGGCCGGAATGGTAATACTTGCTGTAATATCGTCTTCCATTTGCACTTTTTGTGCCGGAATAAAATCGGAGCGAAGTTTGTGCAAATACCAATTGCCCTCGGGGTTAAATCCGATGCGCACATTGCTTGAAAGTACCGGACTATTGTTGAACATGAGCGCATGGCCTTTTCGGCCGTTTACAATTTCAACAGTAAACTTATCTTTCCAGGTGGTGTTTTTTTCATCGGTGCGGTACAGTCTTTTTATGTAAAGCACCAACATGCGAATGTGATCGGGTATGTCTTTTAAAAAAACATTGTATTCATGGCTGTATTGATCCGATGGGGTGAGCAATTTAACGGCACTGCCCAATGTTCGCTCGGGACTAAGAAAGCTGCGCGAGGGACTGCCATCGGGGCGTATATCCTTCCAGCGTTTTGAATAATCCATGTTTAGCAGTTCATCTACTTTTTTGGCATCCTGCTCTAAATCGTCCACATAAAAAGCGCCGTATTTAATGGCGTTTTGCATCGATTTTGAAATTTCTGATTTTCCACCTCCGGAAACAGTGCTGGGTTTGTGACAGAAAACGCCTTCGGGAGCAGTGTCCACAATGCGCCATAAATTTTGTGAGGGGTGTTTAATCAGCTGAAACTTATGCCCGGTTGGATGCACATAGGTTTTCTGGGGTGTCAGATTCAAACAGACTTCTCTGTTGTTGTTTTTCCAGCTTACGGTGCGCTTATTTATGTCGAAATCGGCATGTTCCGGGATGTAAAAAATGTCGGGGTATTTTTTATCGACGGCATAACCTTCAGGTAAAACCTCTATGGAATCGCCCATAAGTTTTTTTACATTCTCAAAGGTATATCCGGGTTTAAATTTTGAGGTATATATATCGCCGTAGATTTTGTCCATCATGTTTCCACAGGAAAAAGCAATGGCCCCACCGGCATGTTCTTCTTCAACCAGACCATATAAATTGGCCGAGTAGCTGATTTGTGTTTTAATCTCTTTTTTTGAGTACCCATAATAGTTGTCGGCAATCAAAGTAATAACCACGCCACTATCATCGCGGCAGGTGAGTTTAAAGGCCACCCCATCGTTGTAATATTCGTTTTCGTCTTTCCAGCACATCCCATCGCGGCGTTGTCGTGGCGAAGCGTCATCGTAATGAGGCAGGCCAATGTCTTTCTTTTTAAGCAGGGTAAGGTGAGGAGCCAGCACCATGCATCCGGTATGTCCGGTCCAGTGTTCAATGTCGAGAGCAGCATCGTTTATGGCCAGGTTGTGGTCGCCGGCGTTTCCAAAAATAGTTTCTACAAAATCGAGGTTGCTGGCAAAACTACCCGGAGCAAAAAAGCGAATTTCCATACTTTTTTCACTGATAACACCTTTTACTTCAGGGCAAACCACAGGCCGAATTAGCAACGAAATCATTACCTTAGCCTGCTCTTTTTGGTTAGCGGTAAAAGGCAAGGTTTTTAATTCTTCGGGTGGATTAAATGCCGCGTGCAGTAAGTGGGCAAAAGTAATTTTTGGCACTTCTTTTTTATCGGGCGGAACCGGGAGCCCCCCGCGCACAATGTGGAAGGTGCCTTTGGTGGTTCGTTTGTCTTTTGCCGGATTGTTTAATATTCCCTGCTTGAGGCGGTAGGAACTTACATAATCGTTTTTGAATTCATTGCCATCGGGCGGAAGGCTGATCTCCCGGGCCAGGCCTTTTTGATTCAAAACAAAGGTGTTGTTTGGTATCCGGTACGATTTGGGAAATTCCACTTCTTTTAAATAATCGTCTAAAAAATTTTGAATGCGCAGGTCAACCGGTGAAAGGTGATCAGAAAGCAATCGTGATTTTTCCTTAAAGCTTTTTATCAGATCATCGGTTAGCGAAATAAACCGGTCATTCGCATATTTTGTGGTAGCGTCGGCATTGTCGTAAAAGAGGGGCTGTCCCAAAGCCGCTAACTGAAGGTTGATGTATTGTATCATATCCTTCCGGTCTCTTTTTTTGTGTTTTTGTTCTTTATGCATAATACAATTTTTAAGTAAGCAAAAATAACAAATTGGCACCACTAGGCAACGCTAAAATGAAACTGAAAACATGATTTTTGTTATGATGTATTAATCATTGACGGAAGTTTTTAAAAAACCTTAACTTTTTCGACAGTTTATTGATAATTAGACAAATCACGACCAATTTACGTTTATGAAGAGTTATATTAAAGTATAATTTTATAACCGATTATTATGGCAATCCAAGTGTTTATAATACATGTGAAGTAAAAAACAGAACGAATGAATTTAATTTTTTGATTTTGCAAACGGGTTTTCCTGTTTAATAAAAGACGTGCTTATCCGATTTTGTTCTTGTTTTTTTGTTATTCGTATAAAGTTTTGTGTAATTTTGCCCCCCAAAACAAATGCACTTTACTTTTGTTTTGCTGTTTACAAACCGCTTTGCATCGCCGAGGTGTTGATATTTAAGGTGTAAAGCATTTGATTTTGCATTATGAATGAACAAGATAAAATATTAAGCGAAGTAACGCAGAGCGATTACAAGTACGGCTTTGTTTCAAGTTTTGAGAGTGAGAGCATTCCCAAAGGACTGAACGAAGATGTAATACGAATAATCTCTGCAAAAAAAAATGAGCCGGAATGGATGCTTGAATTCAGGTTGAACGCTTACCGGAATTGGCTAAAAATGACTATGCCAACATGGGCCCATTTAAAAATTCCTGAGATTAATTATCAGGACATTATTTATTATTCGGCACCAAAGCAAAGCGCCAAGTACGACAGTTTGGATGAAGTGGATCCTGAATTATTGGAAACGTTCAATAAATTGGGTATTCCGCTCGACGAACAAAAAGTTTTGGCCGGTGTTGCCGTAGATGCGGTTTTGGATAGTGTATCGGTAAAAACAACGTTTCGCGATGTTTTGGCTGAAAAAGGCATTATATTTTGCTCTTTTAGTGAAGCGGTACAGGAACATCCTGATTTGGTGCGTAAATACATGGGTTCAGTAGTTCCCTCAAGCGACAATTACTTTGCCGCACTGAATTCAGCTGTTTTTTCCGACGGTTCGTTTTGTTACATTCCCAAAGGGGTTCGTTGCCCCATGGAATTGAGCACTTATTTCCGTATCAATGCAGCCAATACCGGTCAGTTTGAACGAACCCTGATTGTTGCCGAAGACGACAGTTACGTGTCGTACCTTGAAGGATGTACGGCTCCCATGCGCGACGAGAATCAGTTGCATGCAGCCATTGTAGAGATAGTTGCCATGAATAACGCCGAGGTGAAGTATTCAACCGTACAAAACTGGTATCCGGGCGACAAAAACGGCAAAGGCGGAATTTACAACTTTGTTACCAAACGGGGATTGTGTCAGGGGAAAGGTTCAAAAATATCGTGGAGTCAGGTTGAAACCGGTTCAGCAGTTACCTGGAAGTATCCAAGTACTATTTTGCTGGGCGACAATTCGGTATCCGAATTTTATTCGGTTGCAGTAACCAATCACCATCAGCAGGCCGATACCGGTACCAAGATGATACACATCGGTAAAAATACCAAAAGCACCATTGTTTCAAAAGGTATTAGTGCCGGAAAAAGCAACAACAGCTACCGAGGCCTGGTTAAAGTTTCGAAACGAGCCGAAGGAGCACGCAATTTTTCGCAGTGCGATTCCCTGCTTTTGGGCGATAAATGTGGCGCACACACCTTCCCGTATATAGAATGTGAAAATAACACGGCTATTCTGGAACATGAAGCAACAACATCAAAAATTGGAGAAGACCAGATATTTTACTGCAACCAGCGAGGCATTTCCACTGAAGATGCTATTGGAATGATAGTAAATGGTTACGCCAAAGAGGTGTTAAACACCTTGCCCATGGAGTTTGCCGTTGAGGCGCAAAAACTTTTGCAAATCACGCTTGAAGGCTCCGTAGGATAAAGGTCTTACTTATAAATAATAAATAAAGGAAGTACGTTTAAAAAGAATATAACCAATAGACTAAAGCCTGAAAAACGGAGGTCTTGAAATAATATAGATTGAAAAATGTTAAGCATAAAGAATTTAAAAGCCAGTGTAGATGGCAAAGAAATATTAAAAGGCATCAACCTTGAAGTTAAACCGGGTGAAGTACACGCCATAATGGGCCCAAACGGCTCCGGTAAAAGCACCTTATCAGCGGTGCTGGCCGGAAACGAGCGTTTCGAAGTAACCGAAGGTGAAGTTCGCTTTAACGGAAAAGATTTACTGGACTTGGCTCCTGAAGACCGGGCTCGCGAAGGCTTGTTCCTGAGTTTTCAGTATCCCATTGAAATACCCGGCGTTAGCATGGTTAATTTTATGAAAACAGCCGTTAATGAGCACCGAAAATATCATGGACAAGAACCCATGAGCGCTGGTGATTTTTTGAAAATGCTGCGCGACAAAAAACAAGTGGTTGAAATTGACGATAGGCTAACCTCACGTTCAGTTAACGAAGGCTTTTCGGGTGGTGAAAAAAAGAAAAATGAAATTTTCCAGATGGCCATGCTGGAACCCAAACTGGCGATTTTAGATGAAACCGATTCCGGCCTTGATATTGATGCCCTTCGCATTGTAGCAAATGGAGTAAACAAACTCAAACGCCCCGATAACGCTACCATTTTAATTACCCACTACCAGCGCCTGCTCGATTATATCATTCCCGATGTAGTACATATTTTACACGACGGGGTAATCGTAAAAAGCGGGGGAAAGGAACTAGCGTTAGAGTTAGAAGAAAAGGGGTACGACTGGATTAAACAGGCAGTAAAAATTTAATTCAAAAAAATCGTAAAAATTGAACCCGGGTATTAACAAGTACAAAGGTCAATTTTGGATAAAGTATTGAACCCAATGGGGTATTGTTACAAAAAAGCTATCAAAAATGAGCGAACATATCGACAGCAACACCATGAAATATAAGCTGATAAGTCTCTATCAGCAAAACCTGCAACAAATAAACGAGGGTCTACCGGAACGTATGAATAAATATCGCGACCAGGCCATTCGTGAATTCGATAAACAAGGAATTCCCATTAAAGGAGAAGAAAAATACAAATACACCGATTTAATGCATGCTTTTGGCCGGACTTACGGCTATATATTTAAAGCGCCCAACATTACCGTCGATTCGAAAACAATTTTTCAGTGTGCTGTTCCCGATTTGGATACACATACACTGATTTTGGAAAACGGCTGGTACGATGCACTTAACAACCAACATGCAGAATTACCCGAAGAAGTGGTAGCGTGCAGCATTCGCGAAGCAGCGGTAAAATACACCGACTTGTTTGAGAAGCACTACAACCAACAGGTGCTGGAACACCCTGAATCGGTGGCTGCTTTCAATACAGCCTTTGCTCAGGACGGCATGTTTCTTTACATTCCTGATGGATTTGTGATGGAAAAGCCCATTCAGATTATTAATTTGCTGCGTGGCTCAAATCCTTTGCTGGTAAATCAACGAAACCTGATTTTGGCGGGGAAGAACAGTCAGGCTAAAGTTATTGTTTGCGATCACACCCTTTCACAACAGAACTTTTTATCGAACACGGTTACTGAAATATTTGTAGATGAACACGCGGTTTTCGATTTTTATAATATTCAAAATCAGCACAACCAATCATCGCAGCTATCATCGTTGTATATTCAGCAAATGCAACACAGCAATACACTTACTAACACGCTTACGTTACATGGTGGATTTGTACGCAATAATGTATTTGTAAAACTGGCCGAAGAGCATGCTGAGGCGAATGTTTTTGGTTTGGCTTTGGTCGATAACAAACAACATGTCGATAATTTTACCTTTATAGATCATGCCGTTCCCAATTGCCAAAGCAACGAAATGTACAAAAACATTTTAGACGATGAGGCCACCGGAGCTTTTAACGGCCGAATCCTGGTTAGGCCCGATGCACAAAAAACACTGGCCTTTCAAAGCAATAAAAACATTTGCCTCACACCAACCGCCCGCTTTTTTACCAAGCCCCAACTTGAAATATATGCCGACGATGTAAAATGTTCGCATGGCGCAACCATTGGCCAGATTGACGAAGACGCATTGTTTTACCTGCAATCGAGGGGTATTGGCGGACGTGAAGCCCGCATGATGTTAATGTATGCTTTTGCTTACGAAGTAATCAGGAACATACGCGTACCGGTGTTAACCGAACGATACGGGGAATTGGTTGAAAAACGCTTACGGGGAGAATTAAGCCGGTGCGAAGGTTGTTTTGTGCATTGTAATTAAAAAATATCAGCAATAAATTCCGAACCGCCCATGTGGCGGTTTTTTTATGTGCAAGACAGAATATTTTAATATTATTGTAGTTCGAAACTTTTTGATGAATAACACATGCAAGTAAACCGACAAACCCGGCAATCCATTTGGTACCAGGCTGAAAACGATGAAGTTTGGGTGATAGATCAGCGGAAACTGCCTTTTCTTTTAGAGTTGGTAAAAATTTCAACGCTAAACGATGCTTTTGACGCAATTGCCGAAATGATTGTTCGCGGTGCTCCTTTGATTGGTGTTACCGCAGGATACGGATTGTATCTGGGAATTTGTCAGCAAGACTCATCGTGTACATTTAACCAGATAAAATCCATGGGAAAATACTTAAAATCGTCCCGTCCAACGGCAGTAAATCTGGCCATTGTCATTGATGACATGATACAATCGCTTGAAACTTGTTCATCTGAAGATTATTCCAATGAAGCTTTAAGACTGGCTCGGAATTGGGAACAACAAGAAGTGGATAATTGCAGCAAAATAGGTGATTTTGGTTTGCCATTGATTGAACAATTGTCAAAAGAGAAAAGAGGGAAGCCTGTAAACATTCTTACCCATTGCAATGCCGGATGGCTGGCATGTGTTGATTGGGGAACGGCAACAGCGCCTATTTACAAAGCGCATTTAAAAGGAATTCCGGTACATGTGTGGGTCGATGAAACCCGCCCACGGAACCAGGGTGCTCGTTTAACCGCCTGGGAGCTTGAACAGGCAGTAATTCCTTATACGGTTATTCCCGACAATACCGGTGGTCATTTAATGCAGCACGGAATGGTCGATATGGTAATTGTGGGCAGCGACAGAACCACTCGAAATGGCGATGTAGCCAATAAAATTGGAACCTATTTAAAGGCTCTGGCAGCTTATGATAACAACATTCCTTTTTATGTGGCACTGCCATCGTCGAGCATCGATTTTAACATGACCGATGGACTTAAAAATATTCCCATTGAGCAGCGCCATCCATCGGAAATTATACAAATGGAAGTACAGTTTCAGCATCAGATTATAACCGCCAACCTGATGCCAGAGCACACGCCCGTTGCAAACTTTGGATTCGATGTTACTCCAGCACGATTGGTTACCGGCCTGATTACCGAAAGGGGAATCTGTGAGGCAAACGAGAATGGTATTACGAGGCTATTCTCAAAATAAATGACAGACGAAGGTTACATAAAGTATACTTTTGATTGGATTAAAAAACCAATTAACTTGCAATCCGAGGTGTTGGATCAACTAAATTTATTCAGAACCAAACTCAGGGAATTGAATATGATTGGCAAAATTCCCGATGGTCCGGGTTTTGGAAACATTTCGGTTCGCTCTGAAGGTGACACCTTTTTTATCAGCGGAAGCGATACTGGAAGTTTGGAATTATTGGAAGCAGAACAAGTGGCTTTAGTTAGCCATTGTGATTATCTGCAAAACCGGATTGTTTTTGAAGGACAAATTGCCGCCAGCAGCGAAAGTATGAGTCATGCAGCTATTTATCAGCAAAATAAAGATGTGGGTGCTGTTATTCATGTGCATCACGCCAAATTTTGGAATCATTACCGGAATTTATTGCCTACCACCGAAGTTGACGCGGCCTACGGAACTCCAGCGATTGCTAAAGCTATAGCTCAAAAGACAGAAAAAAAACCAAAAACAAAATTGTTGATTTTAGGGGGTCACGAGGATGGAATTATAAGCTACGGAAGCAACTTACGCGAAGCTTTTGAATTGCTAATACAGTGGTATCAGAATATGCCGCAAAAATCTTGAATTTTATTTGGCAAATAAGTAACAAATGTGTAAAATTGCACTCCCAAAAACAGAGGGAAATACGTTCTTACAGACAATAAAAGCAGCGATGCTTTAAATAAAATCGAGGACTATCGAAACAAAACAAAATTTTAAATTTTGTTTTGTCGGAAATAGTAGCACCTGACTCAGGTCAGAATTTGATTAAAGTTCTTAAAGTATAAATAATAAAAGTAGGGCCCATAGCTCAGCTGGTTAGTAGCACCTGACTCATAATCAGGGGGTCGCTGGTTCGAGCCCAGCTGGGCCCACTTTATAATCAAGCCTTTACAGTTTTCTGTGAAGGCTTTTTTTGTATGTAAAAAGAATATAGC
>PHDD01000003.1:12375-246702 GCA_002840905.1 Bacteroidetes bacterium HGW-Bacteroidetes-4
TTCATTTTTCAAACGACCGCAGGGAGAATTGAAAAAGTTATCGGTAAGCCCAGCTGGGCCCACTTTATAATCAAGCCTTCACGGTTAATTCTGTGGAGACTTTTTTGTTTTCAACTGATTTTCAGCCGATTCTTACCGAAGTCATCGTTAGCGATCCGGCTACCGCTTTGTCGTTAAATAATTGCACAGTATCATCTTTTTCTTGTAAGGATAAGGAATACAATAAAGGCAGGTAGTGTTCCGGAGTAGGAATGGCCAATTCAAAAGGTTTTCCGTGGCAACGGTAATTAATTAATTGCTTATGATCGCCCGAAAGAATGTATTTTTTTATTTTCTCACTGGCTTCTGAGGCCCAGTCAAAGGCATAATTGTCGGTCTTGAATTTATCCCAGGCAACCAATCCCAAATTGTGAACCATATTGCCACTGCCAATAATTAACACGCCTTTTTTTCGTAAAGGAGCCAGGGATTTCATTAAGTCGTAATGGTATTGTGGTGTTTGTAAATAATCGAGACTCATTTGAATTACCGGCACATCGGCATTAGGATATAAATGCCGCACAACGCTCCAGGTTCCATGATCGAGACCCCATTTTGTATCCAAACAAACAACAGTATCATTAATGAGGGCTTGTGTTAAATTTGCCAGTTCCGGACTTCCCGGTGCAGGATATTGAACTTCGTACAAAGCTTTTGGAAATCCCCCAAAATCGTGAATGGTTGGTGGTTGTTCCATTCCCGTAACATAGGTTCCTTTGGTCTCCCAGTGAGCCGATACACATAGAATAGCGTTGGGTTTGGGAATGGTTTTAACTACTTCCCGGAATCCGGACACAAATTCATTTTCTTCGATAGCGTTCATAGGGCTGCCATGCCCTAAAAACAACACCGGCATTTTTTCAGTATTGTTAAAGGCCGTGGTTATTTTTTGTAATGCATTTAATTTCATAACAGCGGTTGTAAGTGGGAATAAAGCTAAAAGTTTCAAAAATTGGCCGCGATGCATTTTAAGAGGGTTATTAATGGTTAACTTTTTTGAATAATATGTTATCAATTGAATACTTACCCGAACCAATTAATAAAATTGCTATGTAAACAGCGCTATAAAGCAGCGGCAACTCTTTTCTTGAAAAAGCATCGGGAGCATGAACAATTAATGCAGCCACCCACATGGTAATTAGTAAGGGTATGGCTGCCGCCCGACTTGCCAATCCAAAAATAAGGAAGAGCGAACAAAACACTTCGGCAAATACGGTAAGAATAAGCGATAAACTTGTTCCTATGCCAATGGGGTCGGGAAACTGAATGGGTCCTTCGCTAAACAGCATCAGCAGTTTTCCGTAACCATGGGTAAGCATTAAACCACCCACCGTTAACCGAAGTAATAATAAGGCCCACGAAACAGATTCTGAATGATTTCCCGGATTCAGGCCAAGATTTAAAATTTTCTTCATTCGTGTGATATTATAATTATTATTGATTTTTTGTTATTCAAGAAATTTAAGTAGACCCATAAGCGCTTAAAAGCTCATGGGAACTTCCATTAAAAGAATTTCTGAGTTGTTTTCATTGGCCAGGATATTTATACGATCAGTTTCCCAGATTCCTAGTCCATCGCGTTCATTTATAACCGTTTCGTCAACAGTAAACCCGCCTTTTAAAACAAAAGCATAAACGCCATTTCCTTTTTGTTTCAACAGGTATTTTGCACGATTTTTCTGTTCAAAGGTTCCTAAATGGAACCAGGCATTCTGATGCACCCAAACGCCCTCATCGTTTGCATTGGGCGACACAATTTGTTGTAATTTATTTTTGCGGTTTTTCGAATCAAGCGTTATCTGATCGTAGCGGGGTTGCACGTTTTTTTGATTTGGGTACACCCAAATTTGTAAAAATTTTACTTCCTGATTGGTGTTTCGGTTATATTCGCTGTGCGACACTCCGGTTCCGGCACTCATTACCTGCACGTCGCCGTGTTTAATTACGGCAACATTACCCATGCTGTCTTTGTGTTCCAAATCGCCTTCAAGAGGTATTGAAATTATTTCCATGTTGTTGTGGGGATGGGTTCCGAAGCCCATTCCTGGAGCCACAACATCGTCGTTTAAAACGCGTAATGCACCAAAGTGCATACGTTCGGAGTTATGGTAGTCGGCAAAGCTAAATGTATGCCGGCTGTGAAGCCAGCCGTGGTTGGCGTCACCACGGCTTTCAGCTTTATGTAGGATTGATTTAGCCATAGTTGTATTTTTTAGCGTTTAACTCAACTTTGTTTGGTAAATTGAACTTCGCCCAGCAATTTTACTTCGTCGCTAACCATTACACCGCCTGTTTCCAGTGCTGCGTTCCAGTTTAATCCCCAATCTTTCCGGTTTATTTTTCCTTCGAAAGAAAAACCAGCTTTTTCGTTTCCCCAGGGATCTTTAATAGTGCCTCCGTATTCCACGTTGAGGGTAACTTCTTTGCTGATTCCTTTAATGGTAAGGTTTCCGACAAGTTTGAACTCATCGTCTTCAATTTGTTTAAAAGAGGTGCTTTCAAAGGTCATGGCCTGATGATTTTCCGAATCAAAAAAGTCAGCACTTTTAAGGTGATTGTCGCGGTCGGTACTGTTGGTAAAAATTGATGCCGTATCAACGCTTACTTTTACTGTAGCATTTTTAAAATCTTCCTTATCAATTTCAGCCGAAAAGGTTTTGAATTCTCCTTTTACATTGGTAATCATTAGGTGCCTAACCCGAAACATGAGTTCGCTGTGTGCGGGGTCTAATACCCATTTTGCTTTTGTTGTTTCCATTTTTCTTTTGTATTAAAATTTATGATGCAAAGATACATGGCGAGGGATGGGCACTGGTTACACTTTTCGGAAGAGCTGTTGTAATATTCGGAAAAAGTGGCAAGCTAAAGGAGTTTTCGCATCTCTTCGCGAAATTCAGTGGGGGTTTGTCCGGTTTTCTTTTTAAATACATTGGAGAAATACGATTTTTCGTTATAACCTAACTCAAAACCTATTTCAGAAATAGATTTGTTGGTACTGGTTAGCAGACTTTTCGCTTCGGTTAGTTTTCGGGTTTCAATCATTTCTGAAACACTCTGATTCATGATGCTTTGACAAACCAGGTTCAGGTTTCGGGCCGACATAAAGAGTTTTTCGGCATAAAAATCAACCCCCAAGGGACGGCGGTAGTTCTCCTCCAGAATCTTCATGAAGTTTATAAATGTTTCGTTTTGGTGTATATTCAGGTCGGTGCCTTGATGAGCTACTTTTTTGCGTTCCGATTCAATCATAATAAAAAGGGCACTCAACAAATGCCGCACGATGGATAAATCGGGAACAGGTTGTTTCATTTCATCATTCATGATGGCGCAAAGTTCATTTAAACGGTTAAAACAGGCACCGGTTTGTAAATCGATATTTGCGTTGCTGTGGTATGTGGCATATAATTGAAAGATGGTTTCGGCAATGAATTCGCTTTTAAAACGGATCACCCACATGTTGAATTGGCCATTTGTGGGTTGGAGCGATACCCGGTGTGCTTTGCATCGAGCCACAAAGCTTACTAGTGGAGCCTCAACGGTGCTCGTTTTAAAATCGACAAAATGTTCCAATTTCCCCTGTATGCCTACAATCAATGTTTCGTAGTCGTGTTGGTGAGCCTGGTTTGGCGATTCGGCTATTTCCTGAGCTTCAGCTACGCCAATTTTATTTATGCTAAAAAGATTTTTCATAACGTCAATGATAACGTAACAGGAAGCGAAAAGTTTGAAACCGGATCTTGAAAATGATTTTAATTCACTGTTTTATTCGTAATTAAATCAAAAAACGCCATTACAAAGAAGTTTTTTGTTTTTATTGTATCCACAATTACCTGCCACCCGAGAGCCTTTGGACGGTAGCGGACTATACAAAAACAGGATAGGCCCTAAAGCCTATCCTGCACAAACATAATTATGATTTGTTTACTTATTCTATTTTCAACAACCTACCGGTGTTCAGAATCTCTTGTCCTTTAATTGTATAGAAATACAATCCGGGATACATATCATCTGAAGTAATTGAAATTGTGTTTTCACCGAATTTTAATTGATGCGTTGATACACTGATAATTTTTCCCGACACATCAGAAATTGCAATGGAAACATTTTCATCCCGGATTAAGGTAATAGTAAAGTTTACCCTAGATGCAAATGGGTTAGGATACACCTTAACAGGAACGCTTGCTGATTCAGTATGAATAGCTGTTGGCTCTACAGTTATATCAATAGTTCCGCTAATACCTGAACCGTCGTTGGCTGTAGCTGTAATGGTTGCCGTTCCGCCAGAAACGCCTGTTACCAAACCGGAGGAACTAACAGTAGCTATATTTGCATCGCTGGTACTCCAGGTAACGGTTTTATCGGTAGCTTCCCAAGGTGTAACTGTCTCTGATACCTGGGTTGTTGCATTCATATCAATGGTTGTGACCAAAGCATCCAATTGAATTCCTGTTACCAAAGTTCTAACGGTAATATCGATGGTGCCTGTAACTCCTGAGCCATCATTTGCAGTGGCTGTAATGGTTGCGGTTCCGGCAGCCACTCCGGTAACCAAACCGGTGGCATCAACCGTAGCAATGTTTGCATCACTGGTACTCCAGCTTACGGTTTTATCGTTTGCATCCCAGGGTGTAATGGTTTCTGATACCTGAGTGGTTTCATTAATTTCAATGGCTGTTGTCAAAGCCGATAATTCAATACTGGAAACAAATACATAATCGGACGGACCAAAAGCCAATGATAAACTTTCGGGTATTACTGCACCGGTACCCGGAGCGTAGGCGCCCGTGGTGTCAATCACGCACCAGTCAACACAACCAGCCACACGCGCAGAACCTGCATCGCCAAAACGCAGATGGTTGTCTGAAACGGCCGAACCTAAGCCGGTCATAACCGGATTTTCAATTTCGTTTAAATAAACATTTACTAAATTGCCATCAAGAGTAATGCGGTAAATTTGCCATTCTGATAAATCAGCTTCAAGCACAACATCTGCGGCGTTACCTTTCTCTTCTTTAAGCATGTTTTCATCGGTCACAATATCAAGGACGCTGCGTACAACGCCGTTGGCGGTTTCAATCTGAAAAGCATATTCACCCGAAAGTGTATCAATGGGTATGCCTTTCATACGGGCAACAACGGTAATTGCTGTGCTGGTTCCGGTAAATTTGTGACGGTAGTATTTTTTTGATTCCACATCGACGCTCAAATACTTCAGGTATTGGTTACCGGATAGTTCCACGTCGTCAACAACAGATTCAACAAAATTAGTTCCCGGAGCATCAGAAGATGTAATCCAGCCATTGAGATCGTTGGGTATGGCAGTTCCGTCGTAAACGTACCAGGCTGGAGTAGTCAGACTATCAGGAATTGCAGTGCCGGTACCCGGAGCGTAGGCGCCGGTGGTGTCTATCACACACCAGTCAACACAACCAGCCACACGTGCAGAACCTGCATCGCCAAACCGAAGATGATTATCTGATACTGCAGATCCGTATCCGGCCATAACCGGATTTATTCCTTCGTTCAAATAAACATTTACTGAATCGCCATCAAGGGTAATGCGGTAAACCTGCCATTGCGAAAGGTCTGCCTGAAGCACTGTGTCGGCCGCATCGCCCTTTTCTTCTTTGAGCAGATTTCCATCAGTCACAATATCGAGCACGCTTCGAACAACTCCATTTGCGGTCTCAATTTGAAAAGCATATTCACCTGAAAGCGTATCAATGAGAACACCTTTCATTCGGGCAACTACTGTAATTGCTGTGCTGGTACCGGTAAACTTGTGTCGGTAATATTTTTTTGACGTTACATCGGCACTTAAATACTGCAGGTATTTGTTGCCAAATACTTCTGGATCGTCTACAACGGTTTCAACAAAATTAGGACCGGGTGCTTCTGAGGAGGTAATCCAGCCATTGAGATCGTTGGGTATCGCACTGCCATCGTAAACATACCAGCCCTGGGCAAACAATAAATTTATGCTGCCGGCTAACAAAAGAAACAATAGTAATTTTAATCTTTTCATAATAATTAATTTTGATTAGTAGATTTAGTTGAATATTGTTTAGTTTTTACTTATTTCATGCAGTTATTAAACACTTTTCTTCATTTATATGGATTTAAAAATAGACTGGGTATATTGCATACCCAGCCCAAAACCTATATGAGAAAACCTGTAGCCCTTGTTATTTCTTATTATGAATGCTTTATTAAAAGGGCATTAGTCAGAAATATTTTCAGCGAATTTGAGTTTAGGTTATAAAAATTTGACTCTGATAAAGTTAACGATTAGTAACTATTTTATTACGTGATAAAAGTTCCAAATAGGATGTTTTGAATTATCAATTGGGAGCGCTAAAGTCTCAGAATAGAGGTGCTTATGTACCACGATTATATGTGCTTACTACTTGCATCTTGCGGTGGCGTCAATTATAGTCACCAAAATTATTATTTTTATCAATCAGAAATCGTTATTAAGGGGAGTTTATTCACAGGAGTTAGTTATTGGCGGCCTGGATCGAAGGGTTCTCTGAAAAAAAAGTTGAAAGCAAGGTTGCTGGGTTTTTGAAATTATTATTCAGGGACTATTTATATATGTGAACATCTCGTTGTGGAAATGGAATAACAACTCCATTTTCGATAAATTTTTGATTGATGGCAAAACGGATATCGCTTTTTATGCCTTCTACCCGAAACGATTTCTGGGTAAAAAACATCACTTCAAAATCGAGCGACGATTCGCCAAAATCCCGAAAAAAAACCTGAGGAACCGGTTCTTCCACATCGGGGTGCTCGCGGGCCGCTTCAACCAGCAGTTGTTTTACTTTCAACACATCGCTGCCATAGGCCACGCCAACCTTAACGCCAAAGCGGGTTTTAAAGGTATTGTGGCTCCAGTTAATTACTTTTTCCGAAGTAAATAAGGAATTGGGTAAAATAACGGTAACATCGTCGCGGCTAATAAGCTTGGAGTTGCGCAGGTTTATTTCTTCTACCTGGCCTATCATTTCGCCCTCTACTTCAACAATATCACCTACTTTAATAGAGCGATCGAATAAAATAATGATGCCTGATACAAAATCATTAAACAACTGTTGAATACCTAACCCCAGGCCAATTAACAAGGCCGATAAGCTGGCAATGATAAAGGTAATGCTGAAACCTAGCGATTCGATAAAAAAGGCTATGGCCACTACCCATATACCATATTTTACAATCTGAAATATTGATCTTCTTTTTCCGGCTTCCGACTTATCGTCCTTAATATTCTCTTCGAAACCCAACTCAATAAAATACAAGGCCAGCTTTGTTATAAAAAGCAGGAGCAACAAAACAATTATATTATAAAGGGTGATGGATATTTTTCCGGTTTTTAACAACTCATAGCCCAACAGGGTTTTTATTGGTAAGCCCATGGCTTGCAAAACAAGCAAAATGCCGACCAGCACAATAAAGACCTTTATAAAACCAACAATTGATTTTGCGTGTTGCTGGCTCAGGCGGTTGATTAAGCGGAATTTTTTAAGGTAGCGCCGGGCTATAAAATAGAACACGGAGGTTATAAAAAAAATAATTATCGCTACAACCAACTGGACGAGATGCAGTTGGTAAGAACCAACACTAAACAAAGGAGAATTTAAAAAGGGCTGTAAAAAATCCATACTTCAACAGGTTTTTATAAAAATAGAATTTTTTTTTGGTTTCAGTCTAAAGGTTTTAAGCTTTGTTTACTTTTTATTAAAAGCTTTTCAAAAACCCGCTATTAAACATATTACTTCTCTAAACATTATCATTGTTTAATAAATTAAATTCTACTTAATTCGTGTAATCATATTTAATTGTTGGTGTGATGCACAGAATGGGCGAACGTATAAAAAAACGGAGAGAAAGCTTAACTATTTCGAGTGGTGAGCTGGCCAATAATATTGGAGTAACACCCAGCTTAATCTCGCAAATTGAGCGGGCCAAAGCGTTTCCTTCCATACTTACACTTAAAAAACTGGCCGATGCGCTGAGTACAACGGTAGGCGAACTCATTGGTGAAAATGGGAATCTGATTGAACATCCGCTGTTAAAGCTGGAAGAACGGAAGTTTGTTAAAAAGAATAAAACAGGTACCAAATCGTATTTACTTTCGCATCACGACCCACAAAAACAGATGGATCCTTTTCTGCTTCATTTTGAGAAGAAAGGGGACTCCGGCGAAATTATGACACCCCAAAACCCCCGGCAGGAATTTTTATTTGTACTTAAAGGAAAATTCCGGGTAAGCTTATCACAACAAACTTATGAGCTAAGCGAAGGCGACAGCTTTTATTTTATTTCCAATCAGGCGCACTTGTTTACCAATACAAACAACGGAACCTCGGAATTAATTTGGGTTGTAAGTCAAAGCAGCTAACAATAAACCAACTAAACAGCATTTAATTTTTAAAAGAAACATACCATGGGAACAATAAAAAAAGTCATCGAAATCAAAGCAAACGACGTGCAATTAATGATGGAACGGCACCAATATCCCGCCGATATAAAATCAAACATTGTAATTGAAAACCTGCTTCCAACCGGATTGCTGGCACGCCTTCATAACGCGTATCCCCAGCACTCGGGCATTATGGAAACCGAACCCTTTATTTTTACTGAAAAGCACCATTACGGTGGTTTAGCCGGGTTTCGCGAGATAAACCAGATTCTTTTAAATAACGGAATAAACATGGGCTATATTGAGGAACGTGAACTCTTTATTAAGGTTTATCGCTTTTTAGCTACCAAACATGTATTGAATTCCATTAACTGGAAGAATTTTGAAAAGGATTCCCTGTTTCAGTTGGTTTTTCCCCAACCAGGAATGATTGCTCCCGAAACAACCAAAGCCTATTTGGCAGCAAAAACCGATGAGGAAAGGGAAAAAGTGGTTAGAGCGCACATGGATAAAACCAATCCCCACGACGGAAAACAAAAGCTTAATAAGCCTTTTTATATTAACGAAGATGGCGGCATGGAAGTGGTTGAGGGGAGCCAGCACAAATATCCCCAATGCGAATTAATTTTCGATCAATCCACCCAAAGTTGTTTTGCCTTTTGTACGTATTGCTTCCGTCATGCCCAAGTTCGCGGCGACGAAGATATGTTTATCCAGCGCGAAATTGATCAGGTACACGGTTATTTGCGTCGACATAAAGAAGTAAGCGATGTTTTGCTTACCGGAGGCGATGGTGCCTACATGCCTTTCGATCGGCTCGAAAAATACGCGCGTCCGCTGGTTGAAGATCCGGAATTAACCCATATCAAATCACTGCGTATTGGTTCGCGGGCTTTAAGTTTCCATCCCGAACTGGTATTAACCGACGACTACAACAAATACCTCGATTTATACAAATACCTAATCGATAACGGCATTCAGGTAGTTTGGATGGGTCATTTCTCAACCCCACGAGAATTACTGAACACCAGCACCATTGCAGCCGTTCGGCGCTTGCGTGCTATGGGTGTTACCATTAAAAGCCAAAGTCCGGTAATGAACCATATCAGTTTGTTTACCCACGAAAACGGAAAGGTTGACATTGACCGCTCGGCTCAAAACTGGATCGATTTGGGAAATGTTCTGGCCATGTTAACCATCGGGTTCCACAGCATGTACTGTGCCCGCCCAACCGGTGAACACCACTATTTTACAGTTCCACTTGCTGAGCTTAATCAGGTATTCAGCAAAGTTTACCGTTCGCTGGCTTCCATCAATCGTCCGTCGCGGTATATAACCATGACATCGTCGGCCGGAAAAACCTCGATGCTGGGCGTAGCCGAAATAAACGGCGAAAAAGTATTTGCCCTTAAGTTTAATGAGAGTCGTAATATGGAATGGATGGATAAGGTGTTTTTAGCCAAATACGATGAGAAGGAAAACACCATTGAAAAACTGAAGCCGTATGCTGCCGACAAACATTTCTATGAAGATGAGTTGAAAGAAATTGAAAACAATCTGGAAGAAGCCTTTTTGAAAAAAGTAAAAAGCACACATTAAAAGGATAGGGCTTCGGCTCTTCCTATTTCCTTATTTTTAAAGGGTTTTCTGTAAACGTTTTTTAGAAAGCCATGCTTTGATAGAATTTAAACAGCTATTTTGTTATTTAATACCCCACAGCATGATTAACAAAATTATTTATTCCACAGCCGAAGCCGTTGCCGATATTTTTGATGGGGCAACCATCATGATAAGCGGTTTTGGCGAAGCCGGCAGCCCAATTGAGTTGATTCATCAACTCATTGATCACGGAGCAAAAAATTTAACCGTGGTAAGTAACAATACCGGTAGCGGCCTTGTTGGACTGGCTGCATTAATAGAGAACAAGCAGGTAAAAAAAATGATTTGTTCTTTTCCACGAACCGCTAATTCAACGGTTTTCCCCGAACTCTACAATAAAGGAGAAATAGAATTGGAACTGGTTCCGCAGGGAACCCTGGCCGAACGCATTCGTGCCGGTGGTGCCGGAATACCGGCTTTTTATACCCCATCGTCGGTAAATACCCCTTTGGCCGATGGCAAAGAGGTACGCGAATTCAACGGTCAATTGTTTGTAATGGAACACGCCATTAAAGCCGATTTTGCTTTGGTTAAATGTCTTACGGCCGACAGGTATGGAAATCTTATTTATAATAAAACGGCACGAAACTTTGGCCCAATAATGTGTACTGCAGCCCAAACAACCATTGTTCAGGCAAAACATATTGTGGAACCGGGAACAATTGATCCGGAAACCGTGGTAACACCCGGTATTTTTGTAAACCGCGTAGTGCAGGTAAGCAATCCTGCCGATGAATCGAAACTTGTAGCTGATAACAGGAGGTACCCATGGTAACAGAAAAAAACACAATAGGATGGAGCCGCAACGAAATGGCTCAAAAAGTAGCCGCCGATATACCCGATGGTTCGTATGTTAATCTGGGTATTGGCATTCCCGAACTGGTAGCCGACCACGTTCCACCCGGCATCGAAGTTATTTATCATACTGAAAACGGTTTATTGGGAATGGGCCCCGTTCCTGAAAAGGATCTGGCTGATCCAGAATTAATAAACGCCGGAAAAAAATGCGTTACGGCAATTCCCGGAGCTTGCTATTTTCATCATGCCGATAGCTTTACCATGATACGCGGCGGGCATCTCGATATTTGTGTATTGGGTGCTTTGCAGGTTTCAAAAGAGGGCGACCTGGCCAACTGGTCAACCGGAGCGCCCGATGCCATCCCCGCCGTGGGAGGAGCCATGGATCTGGTTGCCGGTGTTAAAAACATTTGGGTAATTACCGAGCATAACACCAAGGACGGAAAGTTTAAACTGGTGAATCAATGTGCTTTTCCGCTTACCGGAAAGCAAGTGGTAACGCGAATCTACACCAACCTGGCCATTATTAATGTAAAAGAAAAAAACTTATACGTTCGCGAAATGGCCCCCGGTGTTACCTTCGAAGAATTACAGCGATTGACCGAAGCTAAATTGATCAACGAATCCGGAAAGTAAAGGCTCGTTAATTAAAAAACCAATCGTCCGGGGTTTAAAGCCAAAGGACGAACTGTTTAAGGTGGATAATATAAAACCAATCATAATTTTACCAACATGGATACCCAAAATAATACAAACACCAACAAAAGCCGGCAGTTATATGCTCAGGCTGTAAATGTGTTGCCCGGTGGTGTCAGTCGCAATACCGTGTTTCACAAACCCTACCCACAATATGCAGCCAAAGCAAAAGGCTGTTACGTAACCGATGTGGATGGCACCGAACGAATCGACTTTGCCAACAACATGGCCTCGCTCATTCATGGGCACGCTTATCAGCCCATTGTTGACGCAGTTACCGAACAGTTGAACCGGGGAACGGCTTATACCCTGGCTACTGAGGCCGAGGTTCGCTTAGCCGAACATTTGTGTGAGCGTGCTCCAGGATTTGAAAAAATTCGATTCATGAATTCCGGAACCGAGGCGGTAATGGCCATGATTAAAGCTGCCCGCGCTTTTACCGGACGACCGAAAATAGCTAAAGCCGAAGGAGCCTACCACGGCACCTACGATTTTGCCGAAGTGAGTCAAACCGCCAACCCAACCAACTGGGGAGACCTCGATAAACCCAACAGCGTACCCCTGGCTAACGGAACCCCAAGGGGTGTGTTAAACGATGTGTTGATTTTTCCCTACAACGATATCGAACGGACACTACATATATTAAATACACATGCCGATGATATTGCTTGTGTAATTATCGATCCGGTACCGCACCGCGTGGGATTATTGCGCGCCACGCCCGAATTTGTTGAGGCGCTGCATCAGTGGACACGAATGAATGGGGCTTTACTGGTTTTTGACGAGGTGGTTACCTTCCGGACCAACTATAGCGGAGCGCAACACGACTACAAAGTAAAGCCCGATTTAACAGCCCTTGGAAAAATTATCGGAGGAGGTTTTCCGGTGGGGGCTTTGGCCGGAAGCTCTGAAATAATGAAGGTTCTCGATCCGCGTGAGAGCAAGCTTTTGCTTCCTCATTCAGGAACGTTCTCGGCCAATCCCATAACCATGACGTCTGGTAAAGTAGCCATGGAGCACTTCGACCGGGATGCTGTGCTTAAACTCAACGCGCTGACCCAAAAAGCGATTGGACAGATTAAAGAAGCCATACGGCTGGCCGATGTTCCGGTTTCAATTACCGGAGCAGGTTCCATGTTCCGCATGCATTTTAAAGTAACTCCACCCACTACTTATCGGGAAGCCTACCAGAGTAAAGAAGAAGCAGCCCTGATAAACACCTTGCTCGATTACCTGTTTTATCAGGAAAACCTGATTATGATTAATACTTGCGCCTGTATGTTTTCAACCGCTTTGACTCAGAAGGAAGTTGATCGTCTAAGTCAGGCGCTGTTTAACGGGTTTAAAACCATTAAACCCCAATTGGAATTTTTAAATAAAACCCGTTAATGCTATGAATGAAGTTTATATTTGTGATGCTGTAAGAACGCCTATTGGCCGCTATGGCGGGGTCCTTTCATCAGTTCGTCCCGACGATTTGGCGGCTATTCCCTTAAAAACCTTGATGGAACGCTACCCGCAGATTGACTGGAACGAAGTGGATGATGTGCTATTGGGTTGTGCCAATCAGGCCGGCGAAGATAACCGCAACGTGGCCCGCATGGCCTTATTGCTGGCGGGCTATCCGGTTACAATTCCCGGAGCCACCATAAACCGGCTTTGCGGTTCAGGAATGGATGCTGTGGGAACAGCAGCCCGTGCCATTCAGGCAGGTGAAGCCGAGCTTATTATTGCCGGCGGAGTCGAAAGCATGTCGCGTTCGCCTTTTGTTATTGGCAAAGCCGATGCTGCCTTTGGGCGTACCCAGCAGATGTATGATACCACCATGGGCTGGCGCTTTATAAACAAAACGCTCGATAAAATGTACGGTACCGAGGGCATGATACAAACAGCTGAGAATATTGCAAAAGAATTCAACATAAGCCGCAGCGACCAGGATAAGTTTGCCTTATGGAGTCAGGAAAAGGCAAATACGGCACAACAGAACAACGGATTTCAACCCGAATTGATTCCGGTAAGTATTCCGCAACGTAAGGGTGATCCAATAATAGTACGTATTGACGAGCATCCACGGGCAACCACTCTGGAAAAACTGGCTGCCCTGAAACCGGTTACAGTAGCCGATGGAACGGTTACTGCCGGAAACGCATCGGGAATAAATGATGGAGCCGCAGCTTTAATTATTGCATCAGCCAAAGCAGTAAATAAATACAATCTGGTTCCAAAAGCCCGAATATTAGGAATGAAAGCGGCCGGAGTTCCTCCGCGCATTATGGGAATGGGCCCTGTGCCTGCCACACAAAAACTGTTGAAACATTTGGGCCTTTCGCTCAGCGATATCGACTTAATTGAGCTGAACGAAGCTTTTGCGGCTCAGGCCCTGGGTTGTAGCCGCGAACTGGGTCTGGCCGATAACGATCCGCGTATTAATCCCCTGGGTGGAGCCATAGCTTTGGGTCATCCGCTGGGAATGAGCGGGGCGCGTTTGCTTACTACGGCAACGCATCAGATGCAGCAAACCACAGCCAAACGGGCACTGTGTACTATGTGTATTGGCGTAGGGCAGGGAATTGCCCTGGTACTTGAAAAAGTATAACAAAAAGCAGGAATCGCCGTCCGGGTTAAGGAAAGGTTGCTATGAATAAACCCGAACATTGCCAGGACGGCAATCCCGACTAGACAGATTTTTCTGGCTTTAAGCCAGGCGAAGGGTTTGTTTGCTGTTTTATGGGATGAATCTTAAACCAATTCCATACCTTTTTATCCACAATTAATCGTATTTTTGTGGCCGTAATTGAGAGGTTTACTTATGGCTTTAATTATTGATAAAATACGGGAAGACTTTCCCATCCTTAAAGAAACGATTTATAACAAGCCCCTGGTTTATTTAGATAACGCGGCCACCACCCAAAAACCCCAGGTGGTGCTCGATAAGCTGATTGAAGTTTATACAAAATATAACGCCAATATTCACCGGGGGGTGCATTATTTAAGCAACAAGGCAACTACCGAAACGGAGAATGCCCGGCTTACGGTGCAAAAATTTATCAATGCCCAACACAGTCATGAAGTTATTTTTGCCCGGGGAGCTACCGAAGGGATTAACCTGGTGGCCCATTCGTTTGGCGAAAAGTTTATACATGCGGGCGACGAAATTATTGTGTCCGAAATGGAACACCACTCCAACCTGGTTCCCTGGCAAATGGTGGCCGAAAAACGGGGAGCCCGGTTGGTGAAATGGGCGTTTAATCAGGCGGGTGAGTTGGAACTGAATGAACTTGAAAAGCTAATCAGCGACAAAACCCGGATAATTGCCGTAAACCAGGTGAGTAATTCACTGGGAACCATAAATCCCGTAAAGGAAATTACGGCTTTGGCGCATCGGCATCAGGTGGCGGTTTTAATCGACGGAGCACAGGCGGTGCAGCATTTAAAGGTGGATGTACAGGAACTCGATTGCGATTTTTATGTGTTTTCAGGTCATAAAATCTACGGTCCTACAGGTATTGGCGTGGTATATGGAAAAGAAGGCTGGTTAAACCAGATGCCTCCCTACCAGGGCGGTGGCGAGATGATTGAAAGTGTGAGTTTTGAAAAAACCACCTACAACCAACTGCCCTTTAAATTTGAAGCCGGAACGCCCAATTATGCCGATTCCATTGCTTTGGCTACAGCCATTGACTATTTGACGGCCTTGGGTTTAGATGACATTGCAACTTACGAAAAGGAATTACTGGACTACGCCGAAGCCAAATTACTTACAATTCCCGGACTCGAAATTGTGGGAACTGCCAAAAAGAAAACCAGTGTGGTTTCGTTTAACATAAAGGGCCTTCATGCTTATGATGTGGGAACCTTACTCGATAAAATGGGAATTGCGGTGCGCACCGGAACGCACTGCACCGAGCCGGTAATGATTCATTACGGAATTTCGGGAACCGTACGGGCCAGTTTTGCGTTTTATAATACCCGGGACGAAATTGACCGGTTACATCAGGGGCTTTTAAAGGTAATCGAATTGTTTGCCTAAACTTAGGAGATAGTCACCCGACGGCTATCTTAATACAAAATACAAACAGTGACAACGAACAAGTAGTCGGGTGACTTGTAATTAGAGAAACAGCGCTTTATGAGTGAATTAAATAAAAGACAGGATGCCGTAATTGAAGAATTCAGTGTATTCGACGATTGGATGGACAAGTATTCGTACCTGATTGATTTGGGAAAGGAACTACATCCGATATCGGACAAAATAAAAAACGAGCAAACCCTGATTAAGGGTTGTCAGAGCAAAGTCTGGCTCGACGCTAAAATGGAAGAAGGAAAGGTAATTTTTACTGCCGACAGCGACGCCATTATTACCAAAGGAATTGTGGCTCTGTTGGTGCGGGTGATGTCGGGCCTGAAACCCGAAGATATTATAAATGGAGAACTGTATTTTATCGACCGGATTGGGCTGCACGAGAACCTCTCGCCAACCCGCTCGAATGGCTTGGTTGCCATGGTAAAACAAATGAAAATGTTTGCCCTGGCTTATCATACCAAACTGAACAGTTAAGCAAAAACAGAACTTAAAACAAAACGACCATGACACAAGAATTAGAGGATATTTTGGTTGCTGAATTGCAAACCATATACGACCCGGAGATTCCGGTTAATATTTACGATTTGGGTTTAATCTACAACCTGAAAGAAGAAGACGGCGTACTCGACGTAGAGATGACCCTGACAGCTCCCGGCTGTCCGGTGGCCGACAGTATTATGGCCGAGGTAAAACAAAAAATGGAACAGGTGGAGGGTATTAAAGAAGCGCGCATCGATCTGGTGTTCGATCCCCCCTGGACCATGGACATGATGACCGAAGAAGCCAAGCTGGAACTGGGTATGCTTTAGTGTTTTTGTGAGCAACGCGCAGGGGGTTGTTGATAAATTAGAAAGCGAAGCATAGCAACTATTTTTTATTTGCTTACAAATAATTAAATTGCAACTCATTTTTACCAAAATGCTGTTTTAATACTATTGTTTTATAGTTTCAACAACTAATCCATCGTTTATGAAAAAGTTTAAAGCCCCCCTGCTTGCGGGATTGGTGTTTCTGCTTCTGCCCTCGTGTGCTACCATTTTTCTGGGCAGTCATCAAAACGTTACCGTGCAATCGGACCCCCCGGGAGCCGAATTGTTTGTAAACGGTAAAAACACCTACCAAAAAACGCCAACCACCGTAAGCGTGAAACGGCGTGTAGCCCCCTCGCAAATAAACCGCCAAAACGAACAGGTGTATGTCTTACGGAAAGAAGGGTATAACGAGACCGAATACCACGACATGTCGACTTTTCACTGGCTGGCCGGCATCGATTTTCTGTATTATGTGATACCGGGTCTGGTTGATGTGGCCGTGGGTGCTAACCGAAAATATCAGGACAACATTTACGTTAAGATGAGCCCCGTTGGCGGAACCGTTATTCAGGAACGGCTGGTAACCAAGGTTGATACGGTAGTGAAACAGCAGATAGTTTACGTTCCCACCGGTGGGGCG
The DNA here is from genome assembly GCA_002840905.1 of Bacteroidetes bacterium HGW-Bacteroidetes-4. Lineage (GTDB taxonomy): Bacteria > Bacteroidota > Bacteroidia > Bacteroidales > SZUA-534 > GWE2-40-63. The sequence continues at coordinate 29,526 of PHDD01000003.1, forward strand.
AGTCAACCAGCCTATCTCTTTCAAAAGAATTCCGATGTCGATCTTAACATTCCCGTTTCGCCCCGGCAATACACACATCGTTATGCCTTAATAATAGGCAACGAAGATTACAGTTCGCATCAACTCGATTTGTCGAGCGAAGTGAATGTGGACTTTGCCCGCAACGATGCCAGTGCTTTTAAGGAATACGCCCAAAGCGTTCTGGGCATCCCTGAGGAGAATATCATTTTTATGCTCGATGCCACCACCGGACGTATGCGTCAGGGTATCGACAAAGCCAGTAAAATTATTAAGGCTACCAACGGAAAAGCCGAATTCTTTGTTTATTACGCTGGCCACGGACTACCCGACGAACAAACCAAAGAACCTTTTATTATGCCGGTTGATGTGAGCGGAAAGAATGCCTACGATGGCATTGCGCTGAAAGATGTGTATGCCCAACTGACCGAATTTCCATCGAAAAGGGTTACCGTATTTATCGACGCCTGTTTCTCGGGTGGTGCACGTAACCAGGGACTTCTGGCCGCACGCGGGGTAAAAATAAACCCCAAAGAAAGTCCGCTCGGTGGCAACCTGGTGGTGTTTAGTGCCAGCAGCAGCGAACAGTCGTCGTTGCCCTACAAACAACAGGAACACGGGATGTTTACCTACTACCTGCTTAAAAAGATGCAGCAAACCCGGGGCAATGTGAGTTACAAAGATTTATCCGATTTTGTTATCGAAAACGTGTCGTTGCGCTCAGTGTTGATTAACGATAAAGAGCAGAATCCTAAAGTAAGTACCAGTTCAGGCAGTCAAAGCCAGTGGAGCACTTGGAAGCTGAACGAGTAGAGTTTAGACATTAGACTTAAGACCAGAGACTCAAGACCCAAGGCAAAAAATTAAAGTCTCCGGTTCACAGTTCACAGAAGGCAGCCAACAGTATTTAGTGTCCAGTTTGCGATTGGTCGTTTCAGCAGGGCAATAACCCCGAAGGGGTGTCACTATAATGGCCCCGGGTGGAAACCCGGGGTTTGGTTTTCCCAAAAAATAAAGCGGTGCAAGCAGTAAATTGCCAAGGCAGCCAGGGCTTAACATGCACCGCAATTGCCCTCAGTCTGCAATATACAATTAGCAAAGAGCAATCCGTAATACCCAGTTTGTATTAGTCAAGGGTGTAAACGATTAAATTCCACCCGTTGCATCCGCTGCAAAATTGCCAACGAATGGTAAAAATTTATCCGTGGGCAAACTGTTTTTTACCATCAACAAGACCCCTCAAAATTTTCGTCCCGATCGTAAGAAATTTTCGTATAGACGCTTTTTAAAAACCGTATAGATGAAAATTTATTTTCGTCTATACGAAAATAAGGCCTGCTGCAAGCAAGTGTTTACAAGCATCTTGGGATGTGATTTTTTTTATCAAAAAATCGCCAAAAAAGATCCATCGTAAGAAATTATGTTTTAATTTTATTCGTGATTTTCAATAAGTAATAACCTCCTTAAATGAATCGGTATGTTAACCTACAAATTAATTGAAAAGGGGAACCCGAGTGATAAGGAAGCCCCGAAAAAGCTCTATGCGAGCCATGTTTCCAAAGGGAAAAAATCACTGACGCAAATTGCAGCAGATATTGAAAAAATATCGTCGCTAAGCCGTGGCGATATCAGTAGTGTACTTCAAAATGTTGTGGATCAGGTACCCATTTACCTGCTCGACGGGCAATCGGTAAGCCTGGGCGAGCTCGGAACCTTCCGTATATCGTTTAGCAGCGAGGGCGTGGATACCCCCGAATCCTTCAATGTAAATAAAATTAAAAATATTAAGATCATCTTCACTCCTGGAATGAAGATAAAAGAAGCAATAGGCAGGGCCTCGTTTGAGAAAGGCGAATAGGTTGGACTATTGGGAAACGCGGAATACGCCGGCTTTTGGGCCGGCGTATTTGTTTTATGGTAAGGGGTAAGTCTACAACTGTATGGCTACACCATTGTAAAAGTCGAGAATCTTAACCCGAAAAATGTATTCGTATTTGGCCTGAATAAACGACGACTGGGCGGCGGTAACCTTGTTTTTGGAATCGTTAAATTCCAAAGGGGTAACAATACCCAGGTTAAATTTTTCCTGCACATAGCGGAAGGCTTCTTCGGCACTTTTCACGGCCTTTTGGCTCGACTCGTATTTTTTTAGTGCGGCTATGGCATTGGCATGCACCTGCTCAATCTGCTTGCGCAGGTTGTTTTTCTCCAGTTGCAAATCATACTTACCCGATTCGTACTGAATGATGGTGTTTTTATAGTTGGTGCGTGCGGTATATCCATTAAAAACCGGGATGCGTAAAGTTAGTCCTACATTAAGCCTGCGGTTGTTCCGGAACTGTTCGTCAAAGGGAATCAGGTCGCCAGGTCCGGTTCCGGTGGTAAAGCGGTACTTGTTATTGTAATTGGTGTAGTACGATGCTCCTGCCGTTAGCGTTGGGTAAAGCTGTGCCTTGGCAATGGCCGCCTGCTTTTCCAAACTGCTTAGCGTAAATTCTTTACTAAGAATCTCGGGGCGTTCCTGAACGGCTTTGTCGTAAACCGATTCGCTCATCAGCAAGCTTTTGGTCAATGTTGAGGCATCAATCTCAGGAATTACAATATCAAAACCATCGCTCAGGGGGAGTTCAAGTAATTGCTCCAGGTTGATAAGTGAAAGCTTCAGTTGGTTCTCATAATTGGTCAGGTTCAGCTCTTCCGATGCGAACTGGGCTTCGGTTTCCAGGAGTTTGCCCCGGGCCAGGTTACCGGCTTCCACTTGTTTACGGTTGTGTTCAATTTGTTCCCGTGTTACGGTAAGTTGTTCGGTGGCTGTAGCCACCAGTTCCTTGTTGAACAGTATTTCAAGATAGGCCGAAACCACATTTAAGGCGATGTCATCGCGGGCTTTTTCCAAATCCATTAAAGCGGCCTGAAGTTCCAGTCTTCGTTGTTTCAGGGTGTTTTCCTTAGCAAACATTTGAAACAAAGTAACCTCTGAACCCACATAAAAGGAAGCGTCCTGGGAGTTTTGGTCGGTATAGGTATTATCGTAATTCAACGATCGGCCAAAATTAAAATCGTAGCCTATTTGTCCGTTAAGGTTGGGCAGACGATTTAAACGGGCCTGAGTTTCCTGATTCTCCCGGTAATTAACATTCAGGGTCTGTTGTTTTATCTGTATATTATTTTCGATGGCATGTTGTACGCAACGCTCCAGTGTCCAGGCATCCTGAGCCATGCCGGTAAAGGCAGGGAGCAAAAAAGCTGCCAGCAGAAGCGTGGTCAAATAGCCGTAAGTTAATTTCTTCATTGTATTAGTATTTTAAGTACGGTTTACGTTACGATTGAGCCTGGGGCCCTTTTTTCTTCTCTTCTTTTTTAGGTTCACCCTTTAGCAGGTCATCCCAGCTTAGGCCTTCGGTAACTTCAATGTTAATACCGTCCGACAGGCCGATTTCAATCTTGCGTTTGTCGAAGGTTTGCGGAATGGTAATGGAATCGCTGGTTAACACCTGCACAAAGGCGGTATCGGCACTAAAGGTTATCAGGCCTTCGGTAATGGCCATTACGCTGTCGCGACGTTCGAGTTCAATCTCGGCATTGGCGCTATACCCTGAGCGAATAAACTGGTTTTTCTTTAGTTCTACCTTGGCCTTAATGTCGAACTGAATGGCGCCGTTTTCTTCCACACCCTTGGGTGAGATGTATTCGAGGTTGGCGTCGAAACGTTCGCTCTCAATGGCGCCAATGGTCAGCTTCAGCGGCATACCTTCCACAATCTTTCCCACTTCGGTTTCGTCCACCTTACCTTCAAAAATCATGTCGGTCATATCGGCTACAATGGCTATGGTGGTTCCGTCGTTAAAGTTGTTACTCTGAATAACCGAGTTTCCTTCCTTAACCGGAATATCGAGCAGCATTCCGCTAATGGTTGAGCGGATAAGTGTATTGGTAGCCGTTTCGGCCTTGCGGTTAACCCCTTCTTTAATAATGTCGAGGTTGTTTTTTGCTGTTTGTAACTCTTCGTTGGCTGAATTGTAAGCCAGTTCGGCATTTTGGAATTCCGATTCGGAAATGACATTCTTTTTATACAGTTGTTGCTGACGCTCGAACTTGAGTTTTTCGTTTTCGAAGTTCAGTTCGGCTTGTTTTACCCGCGATTCGGCCGCGTTCAAACTAATCATGTCGGGAATTACCTTAATGCGGGCAATTACCTGGCCTTCTTTCACCATTTGTCCGGCCTCGAGATAAATTTCCTGCACAATTCCTGAAATCTGGGGTTTAATCTGGATTTCTTTCCTGGGCAAAACCGAGCCGGTGGCAATGGTTTTCTTTACGATGTCGATTTTTGTGGGTTTATGAATTTCATAAACAACGGGTTTCTTTTTCGATTTGCTGGCCAGAAATGCCAGGGTACCTAAAAAGGCGGCTGCAATAATTACCCAGATGAGGATTCTAAAAAACTTTTTCATTAGTTATAAGTGTTAATCGTTAATATTTGTAAGTTAAGTTATTTAAGTGGCTAGAGTGCATGAAGTACTTAAAGTTCATAGAGTACTTGGAGTACTTAAAGTGGCTAGAGTTATGCGGTATATTTATCATGTTATTTGTTTTTAAGTTTTGAACGTATTGGTGTTAAAAGAGCTAACAATTCGGAACATTCATCAATTAGAGGTTGAAGAACTGAAGCGCTGCACCATTGAATAACAGCCACAGCAAACTGAGGCGTTCTTGTTTCCAATGTTTTTCCAAAAGTTTTGTTATCCATAACTTAATCACTTTTAACTTTTTTAACTTTAAGTACTTTTGCTCACTTAAGTCACTCTAAGTACTTCTTCCTAATCCTGCCTTATGGCTTCAATGGGCTTGATACTTACCGCACGCGACGCCGGCAGCAAGCCGGCCAGTGCACCCGAAACAATGAGTACAATCAGGGCAATGGTTGCCACGCGTATATCCACTTCAGGGTCGCGGAACATATCGCCACCTCCACCGGCCATGGCCCGGTTGATACCTTCAACCAGCCAAACCCCAGCCGAAAGTCCGACAAATCCGGCCAGTGAAGTCAGAAATACCGATTCGTTCATAATTTGGGAAACCACCTTAAGCGGTTTTGCTCCCAGGGCACGTTGAATACCAATCTCTTTGGTACGTTCCTTTACTATTACCAGCATAATGTTGCTTACCCCGATAACTCCGGCCAAAAGGGTTCCAATACCCACGATCCATATCAGGGTATTAATTCCGGTAAATAAACCGTTCATTTTACGGAATTCTTTTTCCACATTAAAACCACCAATAGCCCGGTCGTCGTCAGGATGTATTTTATGCCGTGCTTTGATAATGGCCCGGGCTTTTTGTTCCACTATTTCAACCGGGATATCGTCCTGGGCGCTCATGGCATACCAACCCACCACATCGCCAAAGTTGTAGGTTTTTTGTAAGGTGGTAAAGGGCATGTGGATGTTTTGTTCTTCGCGTTCACCCTGGTTTCCGCCTTTTTTCGATTTAAAAACCCCCACCACATTAAAATAGATACCATTAATCTTTATGTAGGTTCCAATGGGGTTTTCTCCGGGTTTATATAGCTCGTCGACCACCTTTTTACCAATGGCCACCACTTTTCGTTTTTCAGCAATATCAATGTCGTTTACAAACCTTCCGGCAGTAATTTCAACCGGATCGATAAGTTGCCATGCGGGATAATCGCCCATAATGGAATAGGCCCCCGAACGCTCGTTGCGCACGGTGTTTATTCCACCCTCACTGGTCCACCCGTTCAATCGGGGCGATAAGGCTTTTAGTTCGGGTATATTTTTTAGCATCAGTTCGGTGTCGCCATTGTTAAAGTTATAACGTCGTCCGCGGGGAAAGCCTTTGTAGGGAATGGTGGTGTTTTGGGTCCACATAAAGGCACTGTTGGTCGAAAAGTCGCCCATATTACTATATATGGCGTTGTGCAAGCCGTTTCCTGAACCAAGCATAATAACCAGCATAAAGATGCCCCAAAAAACGCCAAAAGCAGTAAGGAATGACCGGAGTTTGTTCTTTTTCAGGGCCATCCATATTTCGTTCCATTTATCTATATCAATCATAGCTCTTGTCTTTTACTGAATTATTCTTCTCTTAATGCTTCAATGGGTTTTATGCTTGCAGCCTTTCGGGCAGGGATTAATCCGGCCAGGGTTCCCGAAGCTATTAAAAGAATGGTTGCCCCGGCTGCAATGCGAATGTCTGCCTCAGGGTTCATAAAAAAGTCAGATTGCATGTGGGGCGATAATAATTCGAGCAGCCCCACCCCGAGTACCAGGCCAAAGTATCCGGCCACCCCGGTAATAAATATCGATTCCATAAGTATAAGGCCAATAATGGAGCGGGGTGTTGCGCCCAGTGCTTTTCGTACACCTATTTCCTGGGTGCGTTCCTTAACCACAATAATCATGATATTGCTTACACCTACAATTCCTGATATAATGGTTCCGATACCGATAATCCACACAAATATTTTTATTCCGCTAAACAGGCCCTGGAATTTTTTAAACTCTTCCAGGTTGTTGTTAATGTAAATGGCCCGTTTATCGTCCACATTAAAGGTGTGTCGTTTGGCAAAGCTGCTGCGCAACTGGTTTTCCACCGCAACGCTTTCGTTCATCAACTCAGGAGGAATGGTAATGGCCAGGTTTTGTATTTCGTTTCCACCGGTAAACACTTTTTGTCCGGTTGAAATGGGAATGTACACCCGGTCGTTGTCGCGCTCACTGGGGTCGTGAAAAACACCCACCACTTTAAATGGCACGTTGTTTATTTTCATGTATTTGCCCAGCGGATCTTCTCCTTTAAACAGTGCGTCGCGAACTTTATAACTGATGGCCACCGATTTACGGCTCATCTGAACATCGAGTTTGCTTATAAAGCGTCCGTTTTCCACAGCCACGGCTTCAATTTCCTTGGTTCCGTCGTGAACGGCAATAATGTCGAACGAGCCATATTCCTGCTTGTACGAAAGGTTACGTTGTTGCCAGATGTTTAACCGCGACGAGATGGCTTGTACCTGTTTTACTTCTGTAGCAGTAGCTTCATAATCCTGATTGGTAAATTTAATACGCCTTCCAGGTTGCAGGCCGCGATAAGGCATACTGGTTTGCCCGCGATACACCCAGATGCTGTTGGTGGCATCCTGTTCAAACTGATGGGTAATACCATTTTGTAAACCATTTCCCGAGCCCAGCAAGACAATCAGGATAAAAATTCCCCAAGCCACGCTGAACGAGGTGAGAAAGGTTCGTAATTTGTTTTTTTGCAGGGTGGCGAATATCTCCATCCATTTTTCTTTGTCAAACATTTCTATAAGTAGTAAGGGTTAAAAGTGAACTAAATTGACTTAAGTTTTCCTTATTTTCGTGTTATAACTTATTGATGTAAAAATTGCCAATAATTCAGAAGCTTCTGATTTTGCTTTTTCCAAATGTTCTTTTTGAATCCATTTTATTTCTTCAATTACTTCAAGCCAAAATAAAGTTTCATTAGCTTCTCCTTCACTAATTCTAACCTTATTGGCAAAGGCGGCTTTACTTCTAGCTCTTTTAGCTTCTCTATAATTAGCACCTATACTGGTTCCAGACTTTGTAAGCTGAGACCTAACAACTTTTCCTTCTGGCGTAATGGGTAACTCAGATGATAATTTGATTACATCAACTGCAAATTTTCTGGTTCGTTGTTCTAAAATCTTACTAAACTCTTTGTTATCCATTTTTAGTCACATTAAACTCTAGTTCTCTTTCCTACTTTTATTCTTCTCTTATGGCATCAATGGGTTTTACCCGAACAGCGCGCTGAGCTGGCAAGAGCCCGGCAAAAGCTCCGGCAATTACCAGAATCAGCAAGGCGTTAAGCCCCGATTTTAAGTTGATGCCCGGATTCAGAAATATTTCACTGGCGTCGCCTTGCAAAGCAATACCCAACAGTTCGTTTAATCCAATTCCAAGCATTAATCCGGCATAGCCAGCGGTAAGGGTTAATAACACCGATTCCATAATTATTTGCCGGATAATGTTAAAAGGGGTGGCTCCCAGTGCTCGTTTAATGCCAATCTCCTGGGTACGTTCTTTTACAATAACCAGCATTATATTACTGATACCAATAACTCCGGCCAGCAGCGTTCCAAGCCCAACCAGATATATCAACACCCGGATACCGATAAACAGGTAACTCATCATCTTAAACTGACGCTCAATGTTCACATGTCCTATGGCTCCCTGGTCTTCGGGGGCAATATCGTTGCGTTTTTTAAGAATATCAATAATCTTGCTTTCAAGCTGACTTACATCGAAGTTCTTTTTTGCCGTAAATGAGAAAAAGTGAACAATGTCGCCATAATTAAAGGTGTTTTGGGCGGTGGAGAAAGGAATATGTACTGACTCTTTTTTGTCGTATCCAATCTGAATGTTTCCTTCGGGACTGGTTACTCCCACAATTTGAAAGTACACTCCCGAAACCCGGATATACTGGCCCACCGGGTTTTCTCCGGTTCCAAAGAGCACTTCCTCGACCCGAGAACCAATGACACAAACTTTTCGGGCCTGCTGAATATCAATTTCGTTTAAGAAACGCCCTTTGGCCATTTTAATGGGTTCTACTTTCATCAGATCGGGGTAATCGCCCTGGATCTGGAACGAACCGTATTTGTCTTTATGCACAATATTATTGGTTCCCGACTGTCTCCAGGCTTGTAAGCGGGGAACCAGGTATTCAATTTCGGGCGCATGATAGCGCAAGGCTTTCATGTCGTCGTTATCAAGGTTCCAGTTGCGTCCTTTTTTAAACCCTTTGTATGGAACGGTGGTATTCTCAGTCCACATAAAAGCAGCATTGGTTGCAAAACCCTCAAACTGTTTGTTGATACCGTTTTCAAGTCCGTTTCCTGCACCAGCCAATGCAACCAGCATAAAAATACCCCAAAACACCCCAAAAGCGGTTAAGGTTGAGCGCATCTTGTTTTTGCTGATGGCCTGCCAGATTTCTTTATATAATTCTAAGTCGAACATCTATTTCTGTTTCTATTATATTACAAAACCTTAGGGTTCTTATTCATATCGTAACGATTCAATGGGTTTGATGCGTGCCGCTTTCAGTGCCGGAATCATTCCCGCCAAAGCTCCACAAACAACCAGCAGAATAGTCGCTCCTACCGCAATGCCAATATCGGCATTCGGATTCAGAAACAATACAATCTGACCGGCAGCATCGGTAGTCTGCTGCGCATTGGCAATACTTTGGTCCATTACAAAATCGACACCTTCCATAATTGCCACACCGATAACCATTCCAACGTATCCTGCCAGGGTGGTAATAAACACAGCCTCTGAAATAATTAATCCTAAAATTGATGCAGGAGTTGCTCCTAAGGCCTTGCGAACCCCAATTTCACGGGTTCGTTCTTTTACCACTATGAGCATGATGTTACTTACTCCAACAATTCCGGCAATGAGGGTTCCTATGCCAATAAACCAGATAAACATGCGGATGCCCAGAAAAACTTTTTGTGTCTGGCTGAATTCGGTAAGGGTGTTTCGAATTCCAATGGCGCTTTTGTCTTCGGGGTTTACAGTGTGAATGGAGGCCAGTTTTTGGCGGATTTTATCTTCAATAATTTTACTTTCTTCGGGAGTTGCATCACCGGTGGTTAAACCTAAGGAAGAAACGTTGACTCCCCCGTTAAAAATTTGTTGGGCTGCAGTAAAAGGCATCACCACCCGACGGTTTTGCCAGCCGTTTCCATCGGAATAGACCCCGATTACTTTAAATGAAATGTTGTTTACTTTAATAAATTTTCCAATGGGGTCTTCACCTTTAAAAAGGGCTTTAAAAACCTCTTCGCCTATGACAACCACCTTACGGCGCTGTTGAATGTCAATTTTATTCAGGTAGCGGCCCTGAAGCACTTTGGATCCCTCAATGGGTTGGTGTTCGGGTAATACACACTGCACGGTAAAGTTTCCGAATTCATTATTGTAGGTAACACGGGTTCCTCCCCAAATATTAAACTGGGGCGATATGTTATCGATACCGGCAATCTGGTCGCGTATAATTTCAAAATCTTTGTTAGTAAAACGAATTTCCCGGTCGCGGCTTAAGCCTTTGTATTCCATGCTGGTGCGGCCAGGCCATATCCACACGGCATTTTTAGCATTGCTCTCAAAGTTTTGCATCACCGCATTCTGGAGACCTTTGCCGGAGCCCAATAGAATGATAAGCAGCAAAATTCCCCAGGCAACACTAAATGAGGTTAAGAATGTGCGTAGTTTGTTTTTTTGCAGGGTGGCAAAAATCTCTTGCCATTTGTCTAAATCAAACATGCTGCAACTGTTTTGCCTTGCCGTTTTTTACATTTGATTCAATTAAACCATCTTTCAAACGAATAATTCTTGAAGTCATTTCGGCAATGTCGTGTTCGTGGGTAACAATAATTACGGTAATTCCTTCCTGATGAATTTCTTTCAGAATGTCCATTACCTCGTACGAAGTGGTGGTGTCAAGGGCTCCGGTAGGTTCATCGGCCAGAATTACTTTGGGTTTTGAAATTAACGAACGCGCAATGGCAATACGCTGCTTTTGACCTCCTGACAGTTCGTTGGGCATATGGTGTGCCCAGTCGCGCAAGCCCATTTTGTCGAGGTATTCCATAGCAATAATATTGCGCTTTTTCCGACTTACTTTTTGATAATAAAGCGGTAAGGCCACATTTTCGAGGGCGTTTTTAAACGAAATAAGGTTGAATTGCTGAAATACAAAACCCAGGGTGCGGTTCCTGTGAACAGCAGCTTTAGCTTCGCTCATATTTTTTATCAATTCGCCATCGAGGTAATAAGCTCCGGAATCGTAACTGTCGAGAATACCGATAATATTTAATAAGGTTGATTTACCGGAACCAGAGCTTCCCATAATAGAAACCATTTCGCCCCGCTCAATTTCCACATCGATTCCTTTAAGTACATGCAAACTGTTGGCTCCAGTTACATACGACTTGTGTAGTTTTTCAATTTTTACCATTGGTTTTAAGGTTGAAGTTATGGACAATAGACGCTTCTCAATATGAGAAGTTACAAATTTTGTAACGAAAGTGCCTTTTAATTTCGTATAAAAACACCTATATTTTTGATAATTAGCTTGATGAATATTGTGAACAGAAGGTTGCTTTATAACAAATGATATTAATAATGGGTGTATAAGATTTAAAATAGCAAGTCGGAAAACTAAAGCAATGCTATTTGAAAAGCAAAGACAACAAGCGGTTGTTTGGGTTTTGTTTTATTTAATGGAATCTGTTTTTTACTGTCGGTAGTTTTACCGAATTTTCACCGATTTTTTAAGGTACCGGGGCAATTAAAATATTTTAATTGTAGTTTTGCATCAATATAAATAAAGTTATGAAATTGATTTTAGTTGCACTTATCGTTCTGGTTATTAATGTTCCTTTTGGTTATTGGCGCGCTAACGTTAAAAAATTTTCTTTTCAATGGATACTTGCTATACATATACCGGTACCCTTGGTTATTTTACTTCGATTTGCAGGTGATATAGGTTTTGCATGGTATACTTATGTGATTTTGGTTTCTGCTTTTTTTATCGGTCAGCGGCTGGGATTTATGTTATGGCATAGAAACGTGGATTTGCTACAGCAGGTATCTTCCTGCCTGATTATGGATCTAAAACGGTCATTTTCAAAATAAAAGACAGTGATGTTTATGTCACCCACCTTATTCGTTTAAAGTTAAAAAGTTATCGTTGTTTCGATTCCTGTGTAGCGGATTTTTTTGTTGCTGAGTGATGAAACAGACAAGCCCGTTCCCAAACCTTCGCTTACCACAATGACACTAAAAGTTCTTTCTTTCAGCATCCCCGGAAATTCGCCTTTACATTTTGTAATGGTTAGTTCGTGTTTGGTATCGTTCCATAAAAAATCGATGGTAGCATAAACACCTTTCTCATAATTGTAATTGTCGTTTTCATCTTCGTACAAGGTAAATTTGCCGTCTTTTCCGGGGTAGATTCTAATTTCAAGCGGATCGGCCGGTTTTTCTGTAGCGAATTCAATAAAAGGGCCCATGGGAATGATACTTCCTGCCGGAACCAATAGCGGAATTTTATCTTTAGGAGCATCTAAAGTAACGTGTTGTTCTCCAGAGTAAGTTTTACCCGTCCAGAAGTCGTACCAAAGCGTTTTCGCAGGCAGATATACGTCACGTGTTTTTTCGCGTTTGGCTTTTTCAGTTTCTTTGGCAAATATGGATGGGGTTTTCCAATTTAAAATAGTGCGCGACGCTCCCGTAGCGTTGTTTTGTGTTTCGTAAACAAAGTCGTAACTTTTACCGGCTTCCAACGCTATAGGCTCAAGGTATTGCTCGGTACTCTGATAAACCACTTTAAGGGTATCTCCATTCAAAATGATTCTTTTTTTATCGAAGCTTTTCAAATGAAACTGATGCTTTCCGGTTTCGTTGGGTATTAGCTTTCCTTTCCACCGGATTGAATACATGGAATCGGTTACATATTCAGGGCGGCCTCCATACCAGTTTAAATTAATATTGGCATCCACCGTTTCGCGACTAAAATCCATAAAATCAGGTGTTTTATAATACCGGGCTTTTAATCCTGGCTGGCCTGTTGCTGTGGTAAAATATTTTGGAGCCACTACCACACTGGGTTGTGGCGGAGTATAATACATATAGTCAGTAACCGGAGCAACCATAATAGAGGGACCAAACATAAACTGGTCGTCGACAGTGAACGTAGCTTTGTCGTTCGGAAAATCCATAGGCAAGCCACGCATCAGGGTGTAATCAGCACTGGTAATTTTCCATGCCAGGGAATAAATGTAAGGCATCAGGCGATAACGCAGCTTGTCGAACTTAATAAGCGATTCGGTAAACTCACCCATTTCCCATATCTCGCGAGGGGTTTCAGAACCGTGTGAACGAAAAATGGGTGTAAACACACCTAATTGGAACATGCGGTTGTACAATTCCTGATAAGCGGGATCTTTACCTCCATAACAGAAAACACCATCATAAGCACCCAGCACAAAAGCACCAATATCAAACGTCCAATAGGGAACCCCCGACATGCTGTGGTTGAGTCCGGCTGATATTTGATTTCGGTAAACACTCCAGCTGGCTCCAATATCTCCGCTCCAGGTAGTGGCCGCATTGCGTTGTTGCCCGGCAAAAGTTGACCGGGTTAGAATGTAGGCCCTACGCTCCGATGTTTCTTCGCGCCAATAGCGATAAATATCGTTGGTCATGACCAGCGAAAAAGCATTTAGGTAACGAGCCCAGGAGCCCAGGTAATTGCTGCCTATGCGTTTCATCTCGTATTCGGTAGCCTCTTTACTCAAGGCGTTAATTACATCGGGTTCGGTAGAATCTATCCACCAACCATCCAATCCTTTTGAATATAATCCACCGCGCAGGTACTTCCAATACAAACGGTTTGCCTGGGGATTAAAAGCATCGTAATATTTAAAACCCGCCCAACCAACGGGTTTATAAAGAAAGTTGTTAGCCGCCATGTCGTTGTATATGGGTGTTTTGGGCCCGAGTGCAGGCCAAATGGAGATAATCAGATGAAAATTCATTCGATGTAGCTCGTCGCACATGGCCTTAGGTGTAGGAAAAAGGGTTTTGTCGAAAAACATGCCACTCCAGTTTTCGGTACCATTCCAGTAATCCCAGTCCTGAATCATATTATCGATGGGAATTTTTAATTTACGATATTTTTTGGCCACTTCCATCAATTCCTCCTGTGTATCGTAATGTTCTTTGCTTTGCCAGTATCCATAGGCCCATTTGCCATACAAGGGAGCTTTTCCGGTAAGGGTTCGGTAACCACTAATAACTTCATCCATGTTTTTTCCCCACACAAAAAAGTAATCGATGTTGCTGCCCATATCGGACCAAAGCGAGGCTCCCTGCTCGTTGTCATTAAAAACAGTCATAGAATAGTTATCCCAAAGAATCCCATAATTTTTTGTTGAAACCAGAAAGGGATTTACGGCATCGGTGTTCGATTGTACCAGTTTAACTTCTTTACCCCGGTAATTAAAATAACCCTGCTGATGTTGCCCAAGGCCGTAAATGCCTTCGTCGGGAGTGAGCTTAAACTGCTGTTGAACGGCAAATCCTGAATCACCATCGAATACAACGGGATTAAACTTGGGCTGGCCCTGCTCTGAAAGTATGGATTCGCCTTTTGAATTTGTATAAGAAAGGGCTTGGGTCTTTTTATTTACGACAACAGTCAATGAACCGGAACTCAGGATAACCGACGATTCGTTTTCACTCATCACAACATTCAGATTCTGTTGTGGCTTGGCAATAATTGCCAGACTGAGCTTTTCAGGGGTTCCTCCGGGAGTCCATTTTGTTACCCTCACGATGGTTGGTGTAAAAAACTGAACCTTTAAAGAACCGTTTTTTGTACTGAGCTCTGCTCCATTATGGATGGAGAAAACATCAATTTTGTTTAATGTACAGGCTATGATTAGTAATGACAACAGAAAAAATGACAGAAGGATTGGCTTTAAGTTCATATTTTAGCGGATTTAATATTTTTATATGGTTAAGTATGCCTGGGTTTCAACTGGATTAATTGCTCAGTGTGAGTGTGTGCATATGAAACAGCGTTGCAGACCAATTAATGGCAATGTTGTTGTACGAAGAACCGGCTAATTTATCCACTCAATTGGAAGCTATTCGGTGGTTTGTATTAAAAATCCACCATGGGCTTGCAGGTTTATATCAACCGTTTTTTTACCCGGCTCATTGATTACTGAGAAACTAAAATTCCGATTATTTGAGCCATCGGTAATTAGATTAGCTGAGTTGGAACGGGTAAACGCTAAATCAAGTTGAATTGATTTAGCTGCATCCTGACCGTTTATTCCAGCAATATACCAGGTTTTTCCAGTTCGTCGGGCCATAAGTACGTATTCGCCAGGGAACCCGTCAATAAAGCGCGTTTCGTCCCATACCACAGGAATGTTTTTCATGAGCTCTTTAACATAAACAGGCGCCGCATTCATTACATTAGGAATTTCGGCATAATGCTGAATACCCGACTGAAACAGAACGGCCAACGCTAATTCAAAACCATTGGTAGTTACCCGGTTTATGTTGTCGATTTCACCAAAACAAGTGGGAGTAAAGTCCATGGGGTCGAAAACATTTCGTGTGAATGGTATGGTAGCACAATGACCGGGCAAAAGATTGGCATCATCCTGAGTAAAGGTTGCAAACTCCATTCCCCGAATTGCTTCCATGGTTAACAGGTTCGGATAGGTTCGGTGCCATCCACGGGGCAGGGTGCATCCGTGAAAGTTGACCATTAGCCCAACCCTGGCAGCATCTTCCAGAATATCAATATAATAATTTATTACCGATTGTCCGTCGCCACCAAAAAAATCAACTTTTACGCCGGCTATCCCCATTTCCTTAATCCGGGTAAATTCCTTAATGCGATCAGCTCTTGTGAGCAAAGCATTTTTGGGGGTTTGGGGTGTGGAATTCCAATCGCCTGCAGAATTGTACCACAAAAGAATCAGAACATTTTTTGAGCGGGCATATTCGGTTAGTTCCTGAATTTTTTGATAACCAATTTGCAAATCCCAACCTGCATCTATCAGGCAATACTCCCAACCCATATCTGCGGCATAGTCAATAAATTCTTTTTGTACGGGATAGATGGTTTTATTGTCTTTAAGAAGCACCCAGCTCCAGGAAGCCCGTCCGGGTTTTACCCAAGAAAAGTCTTTGTTTGCAGCGGGTTTGGCTAAATCTGTTCCCAGTGTCGATTCAGTAATATTTGCCAGCGAACCTACAGCAATAATTCGCCAGGGAGATTTCCAGGGCAGGGTGGACTGCGGATTAAGTTCGCCGGTAAAAATAACCTCTTGGGGATCTGGGAAAGCTATTTTGTATGCCCCATCGGAAGTTTCGGTTGTTAAATGGGACGCACAATAGGCTCTGTCAACAGCCGTTTCCGAAATAAGTACCCACGTTTCACCGGTTTTAAACAGGGCAGGAAAAACCCAGCCTTCCATGGGTGAAGACAGGCCAACAGGATTATTTTGTAGGTAATGTTCTTCGTACGATGGGTTGCATTCGCCCCAGCCGGTTTTTGCTTTTGCCATGGGTTGAAGCCACGACCGGGCATTTTTGTCAAAGGTAAAGGTAGTATGTTCAAGGGTAATAATTTTCAGGGTAGAATCGGTGTTTGGAAAATGATATTGAAAAGCCAACCCGTGGTCTGAAACCCTGAAAATAACTTCCATGGGTTCGTTATTGGTGTTTTTTACCAGAATGCTTTGTTCAACAGCGGTATAAGTATATTGTTCTTTCTTATGAACCGGGAGCGTATAGGAATCGTTGATAAGGCGGGGTTCGGAAACCCCCTGCCAGTTTAAATTTTTGGAAAAACCGGCATCGTGGCGTTCAATTCCGAGCAAAGAGGGTTTTAATACTTGTTTTTGCTGATACCACACCTGATAAAACAATTGTCCTGAATCGCCAAGCGAAACAGTAAGAGTAAGTTCCTTATCAGGACTTTTAAGTTCCATGATTTGATTTTTTTGGCAAGCGGTGAACGAAAAGGCAAGCCATGTCAAAGACATTAAAACAATTAACCGGTTTAAATTTTTCATTTTCCAACGGGGTTTTATCTTAGTTAAGTGCTATGTTCACATTTACAGTTGTTTGTGGATTTAACCTAATCCAGGTGTTTGTTTTTAGTTGGTCGGTTTTTAAAACTTTACCGTTAACAAAAACCGCTTTGCTGTTGTTGGGTAGCTTAAGTTTTAATTCTTGTTCAATTGGGGAGTATAAGCTAAGTTTAATTTCATTTTTTCCCCATTGAAGCTTTTCTACTGTGAGTTGATTTCGGGCTTTTATACCACTAATAGAACCCTTTTCCCAGGAAGCGGGCTTGGCTGGTAACACCCATAAAAAGGTTGGTTCGGAATACAGTAGCATGCGGATAATAACTGTTTGAAACCCCCCGCTTAAATCCATATTAAATAATCCGTTTGGATCGTGATACGTGGCTAATGAATTGCTCCAGTATTGTGCCGAAAGCCATTGGATAATTTCTTCGGTTAAGGCAGCATCACCCAGGTTGGCTGCAACCCAGGCCATTTGAACCAGTCCGAAAACCATGATTCCACCATTTTCATTCCGCCGTACGTTCATGCGTTCTTCAATAACTTTTTTTACACCGTTCAATAATTCCGGGTTTGCTGCAATTTCGGGGTCTATTAGGTCGAACATGCCGTAAAGATGGGAAAGGTGACGGTGTTTGTGGTTTTCCTGATATCCCGGCCACAGCCATTCGCGCAGCGTTCCCGTGGAATCAAGTTCATAATCGGGCAATTGGCTAAGCATCGTTTCCCATTTTTTTAGTTGGTTTTTATCTTCTTTAATAATTTTCCCGGCAGTAAGCAGGTTACGAAATAATTCTTTGGCCAGCATTATATCCATGGTGGCATTAAGGGTAGCCTGTGAGGGGTTGTTAGCCGGATTGTTTTCAGGCGAATAGGAAGGATTAAACAATAGTTTACCATCAATACCCGGGGTTAAAAAGTCTTCGTAAAAAAGAGCCGCTTCTTTCATGAATGGATAGGCCCGTTCCATTAAAAAAACCTTATCGTTGGTATAGCGCCAATAATCGTAATAAAAATGGGAGGCCCAGGCAGCACCACCATTCCAGAACGAGAGGCACCATATGGGATCAAAGTGAACGTTCCAACCATGCGAACTGCTGTGCGAAGGAACCTGAATACCCCGGCAGCCATATAGCTTTTGCGCATTGTCGCGATAGTAGGGAAGTCGCGCATCGTGATAATCGAAGAACGGTTTCATAAGTTCAGGCAGGTTACTGCTTAAGAACGACGAAACAGCTACCGGCAAATTTCCATCATGAGTATAGTCGGACGACCAGGGAGGCTGCATGGAACTGCCCCAAATGCCTTGCAGGTTGGGTGGATTTTTTCCGGTAGCACATAAAATATGGTATCGGGCGGCATAAAACTGTTTTTCAACAAAGGCCGGACTGAAACGGTTTTTTGCTTCCTGCATCATAACCTCCGAATCCAGATTTTTATCTTCATTGCTTCCGTTCAAGTTAAGGCTTACCCGATTAAACAGTTCGCTATGTACTTTTTTATGTGCTGAAAGCAAGAGGGTATAATCAGGCTCAATTTGGGCGAACTGCTTTATTATGGTTTCTGTAGGCACCGGTTCCCCGGTTTTATAGCTTTCGATTTTTAGCAGAAAAATTACTTCTCGTGTTTCGATAACTTTTATTTGGTTGTTTTCCGAAAAGATTTGACCATCAGGGGAGATTAGTTTTCCTACACCCGCATAACCGGCAATATTTCCTTTCCACTGATGTACAAAGTCACTTTGGTATATTAGATAATGGTTTTCGCTTTTTATTTGGGTGTTTTTAATATTAGCGTTGATGTAATCCCATTGATTCCAGGTAACCGGTCTGCGATCGAATACGAATTCAGCATTGAATGGATGGCTGGCCGAAATGCGGATTACCATTACAGAGTCGGCCCGGCTGATGAACTGCTGGCGTAAAAAGGCATTACCCTCTTGTTCCCAATGAACCGTTGCCTCGCCGGTCTCAAAATTAACGCTTCGTTGGTAGTTTATAATGTTGGCCGGAGTGGTGTTGATTTTCAAGTCGAAAGCTGGAATGTACGGGTCGCTCCATAATTGACCGCCATAGCCTTCAATCAAGCTTTGTTCAACCGGAATTTTTGCTGCTTTTTCGCCCAGGCCGTCCAGAATTAATTGACGGATTTCGGGTAAACGGCTGTATTGGTCGATGGGAGGCTTTGGAAAGCCAGTAGGCAGATACAAATCGGCATGATTCAGAATGATGGTTTCGTTATGCGGATGCCCGAATACCATAGCTCCCATGGTTCCGTTGCCTAAAAGCATTGCCTGGTCGGCATTGGGAGCTGGTAGCCAACTGGTATATCCCTTTGAACCGGGATTTGATGTTGGAGTTTGTCCAAAAACAGCGCATGGAATTAATACCAGAAGCAAAACAAAGTGAGCATTTTTTGTGATTCGCATTTTTTTAATTCCGTTAATTTTAGTTGTTGTTTGAATTAGTAAGCCGGAACGCAGCCATTGGGGTTCATCCCAATGGCTGTTTCCATGATTACTTCAACACACTACTAAATTTGAATTATGAAAAAATCTACTTTTTGGTTATTATTTCAATGGCTTCGGAACTTAAGCCTTCTGATGTGGCCTGGACTATAGTATTGCTGTTTTCCAGCTTGCTTTTTACAATTAGCAGGCATTTGCCATTAAAAGCTTTTCTGTAATTGGCTTTAAATGGTTCGTGACTGATTTGGTTTCCATTGTCCACACCCGCTATTTCAAGTGATTCAGGCACATTAAAATGAATCAGATTGTCGGCGTAGGGAACCGGGTTATTATCCTTATCCAAAACGTTTACGGTAATAAAAGACAAATCTTCGCCATTGGCAGCAAGCGTGTTTCTGTCGGCAATTAGTTGAATTTTTGCGGGTTTTCCAGCAGTGTGAATTACCACTTCTTTGGTGGTTCCATCGGCCTTTTTACCAATAGCCTTTAAGGTTCCCGGTTGGTATGTTACCCTCCATTGCAAATGTAAATCGTCGCCTTGTTTGCTTTTAGCCCCTTGCGATTGATCGTTGACAAACAATTCGACTTCATCGTAGTTGGTGTAGGCCCAAACATCAACCATTTTTCCCGGGGTCCAGTTCCAATGCGGAAAAAGGTGCAACACATCTTTGTTAGTCCATTCGCTTTGATACATATAAAAAGCATCCTTAGGGAACCCGGCCAAATCAACAATTCCAAAATACGAACTGCGCGACGGCCATCCGTAAGGTGTGGGTTCACCCAGATAGTCGAATCCTGTCCAGATGTACATTCCCGACAGGTAATCGTGTTTTTTGATTATTTTCCAGGTTTCTTCGTGGGTTGAGCCCCAGGGAGCACTGCAATTATCGTAGGCCGAGCAGGTGTTATTCGGATTCCCTTCGTTAAATGGTTTGTCCCAGCGCTCGGGCCATCGGCGAATACTGTCGCTGGGCATGTCGTAAAATCCGCGGGTATGCAGCGACGAAGTTGTTTCGGTAGCTATAAATTTTTGTCCGGGAAACTTTGTTTGAAATGCTTCAAAGGTTTCCTGATGATAATTAAAGCCTACTAAATCGAGAGCACCAGATTTGTAAATATTATTATTTGGTTCGGGGTCGTTTAATGCCGAGGTGATGGGCCGGGTGGCATCAATAGTCCTGACAATCGATGCCAGTTTTTTCGCCAGGGTAATTCCTGTGGTGTCCCATTGCTCAATTATTTCGTTACCAATACTCCAGATGAAAATGCTGGGGTGATTGCGGTCGCGTAAAATATGATCACTCAGATCTTTTTCGTGCCATTGGCCCCAGTAAATAGAATAGTCGTAGGCTGTTTTTTTTAACGCCCAGATATCAAAGGTTTCGTCCATAACAATAAACCCCATTTTATCGCAAAGATCAAGGAGTTCGGGAGCTGGCGGGTTGTGCGACGTGCGAATTCCATTCACACCCATTTCTTTCATTATTTCAAGTTGCCGTTCCAGTGCCCTGTAATTAACGGCGGTACCCAAAGAACCCAAATCGTGATGGTTACAAACCCCCAGAATTTTTAGTGGTTTGCCGTTGAGGCTGAATCCGGTTTCGGCATCGAAATTAAAATATCGAATGCCAAAAGGTGTTTCGTAGCGGTCGCTCAATATGCCATTAATTCGCACTTCGCTAATGGCGGTATATAGCTCTGGTTGCTCAATATCCCACAAAACAGGGTTGTTTATGCTGAGCTGTTGCTGAATTTTTTCAGTACCTAAGCCACTAACCTTTAATTGATGTTTAACAGAGCCTACTTTTTTTTGCTGAGGATTTAAAAAAGTGGTTGTCAGCTCAACCGTTTGCTCCATCGCGGTAGTGTTTTTAACCTCGGTTTCAATACTTATCCGTGCAACTTTTTCCGAAACCTCGGGGGTGGTAATGTAAGTGCCCCACAAATTGACATGTACCGGTTGGGTTTTGGTTAGCCAAACGTTTCGATAAATTCCCGATCCACTGTACCAGCGGGAATTGGGTTGTTTTGAATTGTCGACTTTTACGGCAATTACATTGGCGCTACCGTCGAAAAACACCCAGGGAGTAATATCGTATTCAAACGTAATGTACCCAAAAGGTCTTTTTCCGGCAAGGGTTCCATTAACGTAAACCTCGCTATTCATATATACCCCGTCAAATTTCAGGTATATGCGTTTGTTGCTGTCGGCTGGCGCCAGGTTAAATTTCTTTCGATACCATCCAAGGCCTCCGGGAAGAGCTCCACCGCCCACATCAGCAGGATGTTTTTCTGAAAATTCTCCTTCAATGCTCCAATCGTGGGGCAGGTTTAGCATACGCCAGGCTGAATCGTCGAATTCGGTTGTAGCTGCAAGGCTATCATCTGCTAAGGCAAATCGCCAGTTCTGGTTGAATTTCTCAATACTCCGCGGGTTTTCTGCTTGACGGGAACAAGCAAAACCCAGCATCAGTAATCCGATAAATAAAAGAGGGTGTTTCATTCGTATAGGTTTTTGTTCTTTAAAATGCTTCATGTATTATTGTGCTCCTTCTATCAGAGCATCTAATGCCTGTTGATCGAATACTGAAAGGGCACTTCGGTTGAACAAGGCGCAACCATTATTATCCCTGCCTCCATTATCCCAGTAAAAGGGAAGTAAGCCATGAGCCTTGGCCTGTTGCGTAACGTATTTGAAAAAATAAGCACGCGAGGCCAGGTGATTGGTAAGGGCATCGCCGGTTAAAGCCGAACGTCGCAAAACACTAAATTCGCCAAGGACTACCGGAATACCTTTATCAACAAACTTTGATTTCATTAAACCAAAATTGGTTAATACGGTAGTTTCTTCACCATAGGTAGCATTCCTGCCGGGATCAGAATCTGAGTGAAAGCCTTCGCCCCAGTAATAAAACATATTTCCCCAGGAGGCATCTTCGGTCATTCCGCAAAAATTCCATGGTGTGTAATAATGAACCTCAACCATCATGCGGTTGGGTGTATTATCAACAGGCATCAGCATAAGCTGATTGGTTTTTTCAATGTCGGTTGAGGGTCCCTGAATGATGAGTGTCCGATAGGTGTTTTTTCCGCCGGTTGAACGAACGGCATCAATAAAGGTTTGGCTATACGAGTTTAGTACACTCATTTCTGTTGCATTAGCTACGTTGGGTTCGTTGGCTCCTGCAAATAAAAGATGTTCATCGAAATTGCGCAGGTAAGTTGCTATTTGTTCCCAAAAAGCCTTTTGTTTGGCATTATTTTCTTCCTGCTTGGCAAGGGTACAATTGTTCTCGAGCCAGCCCCCGTCCCAGTGAATGTTCAATATTACGTACATGTCGTTATTGATGGCATATTGAATAACCTCTTTTACCCGGGCAAGCCACGTGGGGTTTATTTTAGCAGTGGCAGAATTCGAAAGGTGACTGTTCCATGCAGCAGGTATGCGAATGGCATTAAAACCGCTTTGTTTAACCAAATCGATTAAGGCTTGTGTGGTAGCCGGATTTCCCCAGGTTGTTTCACCTCCGGGAGCCTCAAGTGAATTTCCCAGATTCCACCCCAGATTAATCATTGATGCCAGCTGGGTAGCGGTACTGGTCATACCGGTGTTGTCAGGCTCCTGAGGCGAGGTATTGTAGTTGGGATAAATTTCTCCGTTTTGAGTAACCTCTATTTCAACAGCCGGTGCATATTCGGCACTCAGGGTAATTATTGCTTCACGTTTTTCGATGCCTTCGTTTGGGCTTGCACTAACAGTTATATAGGATTCGTTTTCTGTTCCCGTAGTTTTGTCGAACGAAATCCAATCGGCGCTACTACTTACATTCCATTCTGGTGCCGTGGTATTCAGGCGAAAAGCGACCTCATTTCCGCTTCTTTTAAAGGTAATGCTGTTCAGGCTCGAACTTAAGGTATATAAGAATTCCGATTCAGCCTGACTTACAACCACATAAACCGGTTTGGCATTGCCAGCTGTAATGGTAAGGGTGTCGGTTCGTGGTGCAGCGGTCAGTGTATTTACCAAAACGGTAATCATTGCGGTTTTAAGTTCGCCCGAGGAGGCCGATAATTTAATCCAGTCGCTCCCGGGATTGTCTATTTGCCACATTCTGGCATCGGTAGTAATTACAAAAGTTGCGTTGCCGCCTTCTTCAGGAATTGAAATTTCAGTAAGATCAACCGAAAGCACATTAACGTCGCTTTTGTCGCAGGCCTGAAGCGTAATAAACAGCATCAGTGTAGAAAGTAAAAACAGATTTTTCATATTTTAGCGATTAATGTTTTTATGTATATCGCAACCGTTATTTGTTTTTATATTGAAACAACCCAGTTAAAATTACAATTTTATACTTAATGGTTTGCCTTTGTAAGAAATTGTTTTATCGGGTTTGGTCGAAGGATTGAGTATTCCGGGTTTGGTTTTGTTGATATAAACAACATTAAAGTTCCGTTCTTCGTCCATTCCGCGATAAGCACCTTCGCGTTCTCCAAGCACCAGCGTTTTTGATTCCTCGTAATAGTTCAGGGTAATTTTTGAATAAGCCCCCGATTCGTAGTTGTAATTTAATCCTTCGTCTTCGTACAATACAAATTCCGCATCGGCTCCTCCGTAAACATAAAGGGTAATGGCTTCGCCGGGTTTTTCGCCCACATATTGAATTTCGGGTCCAACGGGTATAATGGAACCGGCACGTACAAACAGCGGTATTTGTTCGTACGGAGCGTCAACATTGGTTGTTTGAGCGCTGCGGATAAATGTGCCATTATATATATTGTACCAACCTGCTGATTCGGGGAAATAAACCTGCCGGCTGCGGGCTTTGTATTGGTAAACCGGGCAAACCATCAGGCTGGGCCCAAATAGGTATTGGTCGCTAATGGTTAGGGCTTTTGGATCGTTTCCAAAATCCATGACCAAAGCACGCATCAGGGTATAGTCGTCAAAATATACTTTTCCGGCAAGGGAATATATATAAGGCATTAACCGATAGCGAAGTTTGTTGTAATAAACAATCGATTGGTAAGCCAGATGATCTTCAGGGGCGATGTGATAAACCTCGCGAAACGGAAATTGTCCGTGGGCTCGAAACAAGGGGGCAAAGGCTCCGAATTGGTACCAGCGGGTATTCAGTTCGCGCCACTCGTTCAAATCCTGGCTGCCTTCCTGGGCTTGTTCGTAGCGTTTTTCGACACAGAATCCTCCAATATCCATAGTCCAGTACGGAATTCCCGAAAGGGCAAAGTTTAATCCGGCACTTATTTGTGCTTTCATATCTTCCCACCGGGTACCAATATCACCACTCCAGGTTGCGGTACTGTATCGCTGCAAACCGGCAAAACCGGAGCGGGTTAATAAGAACACGCGTTTGTTGGGATCCACGCTGCGTTGTCCGTTAAAAATTCCCTGTGCATTTAGCAGTGCATAAGTATTCAGGAATTCGGTTGATGAACCCATAGCGGTGGGGCCGCTAAGTTTTTTACGGTAATCAAGACTGGCGTTTGAAAGAATATCGGGTTCTGAGGCATCCATCCACCAGGCGTCGATTCCCAGGGGATAGAGGTGATCGTTTAGCTGGTTCCAGAATAGCTTACGAGCTCCCTGACTGTAGGGATCGTAGAAAGAACCAATGTACCCTGGGCTAATCCAGTCGCGAATGCTGTCGTTTATGGCTTGTTTGTATATCCAGCCCTTTTCGTCGAATTCTTTATAATGTTGCGTGTTAATGTAGAATTTTGGCCAAACCGATATCATGATGTGGGCGTTCATAGAATGAATGTCATCAATCATTTGTTTTGGATCAGGAAAACGACTGTCTTCAAATTCATGGCTTCCCCATTGGTCAACTTCCCAATACGACCAGTCCATAACAATATTATCGATAGGAATTTTACGGCGACGGAACTCTGTAAGTGCAGACACTATTTCATCTTGTGTTTTGTAACGCTCGCGGCTTTGCCAGAATCCGTAAGCCCATTGGGGCATGATGGGCGCTTTTCCGGTGAGGGTGCGATAACCACTGATAATTTTGTCCATAGTTTCACCATACACAAAATAATAATCGAGTTCCTGCCCCATTTCGGACCAAAACGACAGTTGCCCCTTTTCTTCTTCAGAAAGCGGACTAAGCGCTTTTAAACCAATGTACGAAATACCGCCATCGGGTTTCCATTCCAGGCGGATGGGAACTTTTTTTCCGGCTTCGAGTGCAAACGAGAATTTGTAGGTGTTGGGATTCCATGCGGTTCGCCAGCGCTCAGGAACAACTTCGGTGTTGTTTAGCGTTAGCGTTGTGTAACCGGCATAATACAATTTGAATTGAAAAGAACCACTTTCTTTGGCTTCAATTTCGCCCTCCCAAACAATTTTGGAATCGGTAAAGGGAAAATCTTTTGGAAAATTTTTTACCAGTTCTAAGTCTTCGTAATCAATGGCAGCCTCGTTTCGAGCGACTAATAACTGGCCCTTACTGGTAATGTATTTGGCGGTAAGGCCTCCCGGCTCACCGTTTTTATTGTATAGGTTGAATTGCGACAGCTGTTCATAATCGCGAATATCGCCAAATTTGGTAAGGGAATAATTATCCCAAAGCAATCCGTATTTTTTGTTCGACACCACAAATGGTACCGAAACCTTGGTGTTGTATTGATAAAGTATTTCATTTTTTCCTTTGTAGTTCCATTCGTCGCTTTGGTGCTGCCCCAATCCGAAAAAGGCTTCATCGTCTGGCGATTCAAACACCTGGCGGAACGAATATCCGCCGGTTCCGTCAACCGATATTGGATTGAAGGTTTTTGCCCCGCCATTATGCTCGCGTAAAAGGGCGTTTCCTTCTATATCGGTAAACGAAACCGAACCGGTTTTTTTAACTACATACGCATTGATTTTTTGGGTGCTTACCTGAATGGTTTCACCCAGGTCATCTACGTTGAAAGCAACTTTGCGTGATGGTTGTGGTAGTACTACCAGGCTTTTTCGGTTTGGAAAGCTTGTTTCGGGAGTTGCACTTACTCGGATAATCTGGTCTGAAACCACTTCTAATTTTACCTGTTTTGCACCATTAGCCAGCGATTCGGCAAGGGGAACAACAATGCTGTTGCCCACTTTTTTGTAAGGCTGTTTGCCGCACGAAGCCAAAAGGAGTGTTGCCGCCAGCAATCCAAAAATAAGCTTGTTATTTGCAAAAATATTAAATCGTTTTATGGCTTGGTATTGAATCATAGCAAAGGGATTTATAATGTGTTTAAAATTTTTATTTATCGAAGTGAACCTTGAGGTTATACACTACATACAAAAATACCTCCCTTGTGGCATTTGATCGTTTATAGAATGTATTGGAAAAGGGGGCAAAAAAATAAATCCTTAGCCGGTTTTGATAACAGCAGCGGGTTAGAATGTTATTATTAAAACAGGAATACCGGCTAAAGTCCAGGCTCGCAATAGCAGTAAAGCAATATCTCTGATTTTAGGCATAGCTAAAGGCAGGAATCAAAATATGCATGGGCTTTGGCTGAATGTTTTTTATAGCTCCTCCAAATAATGGGAGTAATAGGCCCTGTACAATCAATAGCGTAAAAGCGGAGTTTTTGGTGACTGAAAAACAGGCAAAAAAAAGCGTCATCCATTGCACAGGAACAGCACCCATTATCCTTTTATCACACGAATAACGGCCAAATGTGTTTTGCGTATGCTTGAGTATTATATACAAAACAAATAATAGAGGGTATTTTTTGATAAACCAAAGCCAGGATAAATTTCACATAAAAACAG
Source organism: Bacteroidetes bacterium HGW-Bacteroidetes-4 (assembly GCA_002840905.1). Taxonomy (GTDB): domain Bacteria; phylum Bacteroidota; class Bacteroidia; order Bacteroidales; family SZUA-534; genus GWE2-40-63. The sequence continues at coordinate 56,475 of PHDD01000003.1, forward strand.
GGATAATACATTTTGGGCAGTGGTTGGAAACATTTTGTACGATCGGATACTAAAATTATCCCAGGTCATTAACAAAAGCACAAGTTCCGATTGAGCCTGGCTTTGTATTTTTACATAGTGTAATATTTACGTTTTTCATTGTTTCGAAAACTTAATCCAACTATTTGATATGAAAAATAAGCTCACTCAAATTTTTTCCATCCTGCGATATCCCAAAAATATCGGTTGGCTGATGCTTGTTGTGTTTTTATTCAGCAGTGCTTATGCAGCCCAGGCACAAACCGGTAAGGTGTCGGGTACCATAACTGATAGCAACGGTGATCCCTTGATTGGGGCAAACCTAATATTAAAAGGTACAACGCTGGGCACCATTACCGATATCGATGCAAAGTTTACTTTAGACGGTCTTCCCCTGGGAAAACAGATTTTGGTCGCTTCGTTTATCGGGTTTAAAAACACCGAATTGGAAGTATCTATAGTAGAGCACCAGACCACCACAGTCAACGTTATTTTGGAAGAGGACATTACCAGCCTCGACGAACTGGTAGTTATTGGTTATGGGGTTCAAAAAAAGAAATTAAGTACCGGTGCTACCGCGCAGGTAAAGGGCGACGATTTGGCCAAACGGAATACAACCGATGCCTTACAAGCCATGCAGGGACAAACTCCCGGAGTTAGTATTATCTCAACTTCAGGCCAGCCGGGCGAAGGAGCACGGGTTACCATCAGGGGCCTGGGGACCGTTGGCAATGCAGGGCCTCTATATATAGTAGATGGCGTGCAAACCGGCGACATTAACTACCTGAATAATTCCGATATTGAATCCATTGATATACTTAAAGATGCAGCATCGGCCGCTATTTATGGTTCACAAAGTGCCAACGGGGTAATATTAATTACCACCAAACAGGGTAGCAAGGGCAAGTCGCAACTTACTTTTGATGCTTATTATGGGGTACAAAACCGGGCCAAAGGTATCGACCTGCTCAATGCCGGTCAATATGCCCAGATAATGAACGAACAACACCTGAATTCAGGCGGTACAGTAGCAAACATGCCTTTTGCCTATATGCCTGAGTACACAACCGAAGGCGCAGCCAATACCAACTGGCTTAATGAAATGTTTGTTAGCAATGCGATTACCCAGAACTACAACCTGGGATTAAGTGGCGGTAGCGAACAAACCGCTTATTCCCTTTCCATTAATTATACCGGACAGGAAGGTATTGTTGGCGGTAAAGCAAACTCCAACTATGAGCGTTATGGTGCCCGTTTTAATTCGGAAAATGAATTGTACAACGGCTTTTTAAAAGTGGGGCAACATTTAACCTTTTCCTATATTAAAAAGAACGGAATTGCCGTGGGCGATCAATACGGAAACACTTTGCGCGGAGCATTTAACGTCAGCCCTATTCGGCCCATGTACGATAACGAGGGTAACTTTTTTAATGCTTACGACAAAACCATTCTTGATCAAAACGGGAATCCCTATTGGAACGATGCTGAAGGCCATCCCTATGCCAGCATGGTACTGAATAACCAAAACCTGAGAAATACACAAAAGCTGATAGGCGATGTTTACATGATTATTGAACCGGTTGAAAATCTTAAGTTCCGCACCTCGGTAAGTCTCGATTATTTTTCTGAGGATTATCGCTCCTACACGCCCGAATACCGCTTATCGCTTTATTCTTTTTCTGATTACGACAAGGTGGTTCAAAGCATGTCGAAGGGGCATTCGGTAAGTTTCGACAATACCCTGAGTTACAGCAAATATTTTGGAAATCATAAGCTGGATGCCATGATTGGTATGTGGGGGCAGCGTTACAAAGGTGTGTGGATGAATGCCGAAAACACCCATCTTGCTTTCGACGATTTTTACCACGCCTACCTTAACAACGCCACCAATCAGGATGCCGCCTACATGAACATGGGAGGGGCTCCCAACGAAAACACCATGCTCTCTTATTTTGGAAGAATACAATACAATTACAACGAAACTTATTTATTTAATGCCACCCTGCGCGCCGACGGCTCATCGCGTTTTGCAGCCGGCAACAAATGGGGAAGCTTCCCGTCGGTTTCAGCCGGATGGGTAATTTCAAACGAGGCATTTATGGAACCCGTTAACCACCTGGTGAACTTTATGAAACTTCGTGCCAGTTGGGGACGCGTGGGGAACCAAAACATAGGCGATTTTCAATACCTGGCTCCCATTAAATTTACTCAGGCCACCTATAATTTTGGGGGTACTGAAGGCGTCAGCATAAACGGGGCTTATCCCAACCGTTTGTCAAATCCTGAATTAAAGTGGGAAACCTCAGAACAGTTAAACCTGGGCTTCGACAGCCGCTATTTAAACAGCAATCTTACCCTTAGCTTCGACTGGTACCGTAAAATGACCAAAGACTGGTTGGTGGTGGTTCCTGTATTGGCCACTGCGGGTACCGATGCTCCTTATGTAAACGGAGGAAATGTTATCAATTCAGGTGTTGAACTGGTGGTGAGCTACCAAAACCGCATCGGCAACTTCAGTTACTTGGTAAGTGCCAACGGAGCCTTCAATAAAAACGAGGTACAGGATATTCCCACCGACGACGGCATTATTCATGGTGCTACCAATACCCTGTACAACAACTCCTCGGAGTTTTACCGGGCTCAGTCAGGATACCCCATAGGTTTTTTCTGGGGATACCAAACCGACGGGCTTTTCCAGAATACAGCTGAAATTTTGGAATATGAAGCCACGTATGGAAAAACCCTGCAATCGAATCCCAAACCGGGTGATGTAAGGTTCGTGGACCAAAACAACGATCAAAAAATTGATGAAAAAGACAAAATTAACCTGGGAGACCCTAACCCCGACTTTACTTATGGCTTAAATATTTCGTTAAATTATAAGGCCATCGATTTTGGTTTGTTTGTGAATGGGGTTTTGGGAAATCAAATTGTACAATCGTACAGGAGCCATACCGACAAGTATTCGAACTACACCACAGCAATTATGGATCGCTGGTATGGCGAGGGCACTTCCAATAGCATTCCCCGGGTAACCAATTCAAACGTAAACTATCAGTTCTCCGACTTATTCATTCAGGAAGGCAGCTACCTGCGCATAAGCAACCTTACCCTGGGTTACGATCTGGCTCAAAAAATTAAACTGAATAATTTCAGCCAATGCCGCATCTACGCATCGGTTCAAAACCTGTACACCTTTACATCGTACGATGGAATGGACCCTGAAGTAGGTTATGGATTCGATAACGGAACTACCGACAAATTCTCGTCGGGAATTGATTTGGGTTATTACCCCCGCCCAAGAACGGTATTATTTGGTGTAAGTGTTAAATTCTAAAAATAAACAGCAATGAAAATATATCCCTTTCTATCAGTTCTTGCTTTGGTTTTGCTCCTTGGAGCCTGTGCCGAAGACTTTTTAACCACTGAACCCATAACTGAAAAAACCGATGGCAATTACTATTCCTCGCCCGAAGAGGCCAGCGAAGCGCTGGTAGGTTGTTACGATGCCTTACAGCTTATTTGGTCGGGTACCGGGGTGGCCATGCCGGTGGCTGCCGATGTTATGTCCGATCTTTGCTTTGGTGGTACCGGAGCCGGCGATGGCGATGGTTATCCCATGCTCGACGAGTTCGATCAGGGCCGTTCGCCCGGCGATTTAAACATGTTCGAAGGCAATTGGATCAACTATTACAAAGGGATTTTCCGTTGCAACACTCTTATCGCTAAATTAAACCAGGTGGAATGGGGTAATCAGGAAAGCCAAAAGGAAACCATTGAGGCGGAAGCCCGGTTTTTACGAGCCTTTTTCTATTTCGATCTGGTACGTATGTTTGGTTATGTTCCTTTACTTACCGAGCCAAGTAGCGAAAACATTCCGCAGGCCGACCCCGATGAGGTGTATGCAGTAATTGCCAACGATTTGCTCTTTGCTATCGACAACGGGAACGATACCCCTTTTGGAACCATGGTTGACAGCGATTACGGACATGCCAATAAATGGGCTGCACAGGCCTTACTGGCTCGTGTTTATCTGTATTACACCGGCTATTACAACCAACCCGATTTGCTTGGACTGGTTTCGCAGTCCGAAGTGTTGGCCCAATTAGAAGATCTTATCCTGAACAGTGGTTACGATTTGGTTGAAAACTATGCCGATCTTTGGCCAGCTGCGGCCACTTACGAGGCAGCACAAAACAGCCTTCCCATTACCGATGCCACATATGCCGGTGAAACCAACAAAGAAATTGTTTTTGCCATTAAATACACCTATACCAGCGATTACAATGGCAATACCGACGGCAACCACTGGCTGGTTATGAACGGCCTGCGCAAAATGGCCTGGCCGGCCAGCGGCTATGGCGACGGATGGGGCGCCTGTACCGTTCCTGCTGAAGTATACACTACCTGGCCAGCCGGCGACTCCCGGCGCGAAGCCTCTGTAATGGCTATAGCCGAAGAAGGAATCAATTACACCCAAATAAAAGACGTAAAAGAATACACCGGATATTTTACCAAAAAGTATGTCCCCACCTGCGATGCCAGCGGAAACAGCAATGCCATGAATAATGGTGCTGTTGATTTTATGATTGGCCAGTACCAGGACTTTTTTAGCATCCGCTTTGCCGATGTATTGCTGATGGCTGCCGAATTGGGAAGCACCAATGCACTTACATATCTAAATCGGGTACATACCCGTGGCGGCTTGCTCCCCTTAGCAACGGTAGATAAAGACGTTATTTTTGAAGAACGCCGTCTCGAATTTGCTTTTGAAGGCCTGCGTTACTGGGACTTGCTGCGCTACGATCATACCCTGAACTATGCTGCTTCAAAAGTAGCCTACAGTGGAGCCGTATTAACCGGTAATACTGCGGTAGAGAAAATTATCGACGGAAACAATTTAATAAAAACAAAAGGACTGTTTCAGATTCCAAACAATCAAATAACCCTGTCGGGTGGCGTACTAAAGCAAAACACCGGCTGGGAATAACTAACTGTGTAACTAACAATTTATCTTAATTAAATCAGTACAATTATGAAAAAAATGAACTTTAATTTATTAACCCTCTTAATGAGCGTGTTAATGTTGGTATTTGTTACCGCCTGTGAAAACGGCGACGACCCGGAACCAGCCATTGACTATACGCCGGTTTTAGGTTCTACCTTTAACTTTGTGGTCGATGGAAACGATGTAACCTTTACTACCACCATTCCCGGTAACGTGTGGTTTACCGTTGACGGAACCGATTACCCAACCGTTGATAAAGCAGTAACTGTGAATTTACCTCTAAAGGGAACCTATTCGGCAACTTGTAGCAGTTTAGGAAGCGGAACCACCTTAACTTCGGCTCCATTCGATGTGGTTATTGATCAGGACGATTTATCCTACCTTGAGAAGGGTGTTTGGAAAGCCCTTACCGGAGGTGCAGACGGAAATAAAACCTGGGTTCTCGATGTGCGTGAAGTAGTAACAACCACAATCGACAATGCCGGTGTCGAAACTTCAAGCTCGGTTTATAAAAGCGCTTATTTCCACAATGCCCTTGATTTTTATGGAGAAGAAGGTGTTGGAGGAAACGAAAATGGTGCCTGGGGACCATGGGGTGGAACTAATATCTATGGTTGGGGAGGAACGCCCGAAGATGGTGAAATCACATTTAACGGAGTGAGTCGCACCGCTACTTTAACCGTCGATGGCGAACCAACCACAGCTTCGTTTGCCATGAACGTTTACGATCGCGATCCTAACTTCTTGACCATTCCTGCTGCTAATGCCGGGGGAACCGATATGTCATTATGGGACTATATGTTAGAAAAAACGGGTTACGGTAGCTTAGTTTCTTTAAGCGATGAAATGGGCGACATCAGTTTTTCAGGAGAGTTACGCTTCCCCATGGATATAGGACGCTTAACCAACGATGGAAATGCAACCATTACCAGCCAGTTCCTCGAAGATGATCTAAAAAACGTTACTATTTTACACGCTTCTGATTCTGGTTTAATTATGCGCGTGAAACGTACTTACGAAGGGGATAACGAAAGCAAATGCTGGTTATTATACAACTACGTAGTAAAAGGTTACGATTATGGTGTAAAAGCCCCGTTAACTCACCCGGTTCGCACCGACATTACTGCCGAAACTTTGACAGGAACCTGGAAAGTGGCAACCATTCCATTGAATTGGATAAGTTGGGCTACTAAAGATGTAATGAATGATTGGGCTGATCGCGACGCTATAATTGCTACCGGATGGGCTGCAACGGCCGAAAATCTGGCTGCCGCCGATGAGGTGCGTCTTACCTTTAATGCCGATGGTTCATGTACCATTAATGGTGTGGCAACTACCTATACAATTAATAAAGGCGGTTACATCGCTTTTGCCGATGATGTGAACATTCCGGTTTGCGCCATTACCTTAACCGGTAAAAATATCTATGCAGTTGATGTTACCAGCAGTACCGAAGGTATTTGGTTTGGTCAAAACAATGAAAGTAAAGAAGAAACTTCAGCCATACATTTGGTTAAAGAATAATTCATAATATTTAGGTTTAGGCGGCCCCATTATGGGGCCGTTTTTTTTATGCTACGAGGGTTTAAAACCCTCGTAGCGTTAATGGCATGCAACAACATCAAAGCTTTACATCCATCGGCTATTGTTACACAGCCAACTGTCATTGCTTTACGTGTACCTGGGTTTACTTTTCCTTCATTGGTCAATGCTTTGCTTTCATCGGTAATTGTTTCCCTGCCACCGGTCTTTGTTACGCTGCCAGCGGTCATTGGTTCACAGTCAGTGTTCATTGTTTTACTTCCACCGGTTTAAGCTTCACTTACAACAGCGTTTGACATAGGTTCAGCGGTATTTTCTCTACCCCCATATTTTTTTTTCGCAGTATTCAACCGGCAATGCTTTACTGGCAGCGGTTTGCAGCAGGCCTTATTTTCGTATAGACGAAAATTTATTTTCATCTATACGGTTTTTTAAAACCGTCTATACGAAAATTTCTTTCGATCGGGACCGAAATTTTTGGGTCTTAATTCATCGAATCAAAACCCGACTTAAGTCAGGTAGCATAAAATCGGTGAGAATCTTTAGTGCAGTTCGCTTCTAAACATGACTTGAACCAACCGGCTAAATAGTCCATCAATGGTTAACTATTGGTGGTTGAATTGTTAATGCCCGCCTTGTTCATCAAAGGAAAAGCAAGGAAGCAGCAGTGACTTTCATTCCCTAAAGGCCGTCCAGCCTGGCACTTGCTCTTGTGGTAGGGTTTTATTTATAATCATACGGCTTAGCAGGTAAAGCATTGAGGCGTCTGCCGTAAATCACCATATTTTTGGTATTTTTAAACCAGATTTTCGCTGCAATATCATAAACAGCAAATGACAATTGGAATATGAAGCAACTTGTATGCTATATCTTATGCTGGTTTTGGGGTTTAAGCCTGGCGGCTCAAACCGAATATTCCTTTAAACACCTGACCATCAACCAGGGCTTATCGAACAACCAGATTAATTGCATCTTTAAAGACAGCCGGGGCTTTATGTGGTTTGGTACCGGTTCGGGGCTTAACCGCTACGATGGCAACAGCTTTAAAATATTCTCCCACATTCAAAACGACACCAATTCCATTATCGATAACAACATTCTTAGTATCCAGGAGGATTTCCAACACAACCTGTGGATAAATACCGGCTCGGGCTATACCTTGTTGAACACGCAAAAAGAACGCTTTATTTATCCGGTAGGAAAGTACCTGCAAACCTTGGGTTATAACGACCTGCTTTCGTTTATTTATATCGATAATGCCCGTAATTTCTGGCTTACCAACAATAGGGGCGAATGCAGCATGTTCGATGTGTCATTACAGGAGTGGAAAAAACCCGATATGCTTCCCAAAGAAGCACTGAGCGATATCACCCACGTGGGAAACATGCTTTATCTGGTTTATACCAACGGGCAAATTGTTCATCTGAATCATACAACCTTAAAAGTGGAAAAGACCGAGTTCCTGACCAATAAATTCAATTTGCCTGAAGTTAATTCGCTGCATATCTTTGTCGATAACGATGGCGATCGCTGGTTGTATCAGGAAACCAATCCCAACGGTATTTATTATTATTCGAACAAAACAAATAGCTGGAACCACCTGACAACCGATCCCAAATGTTTATATACCTTATCGAGCAATACGGTAAAAGACATTACCAGCGACGACCGCAATCAGATTTGGATAGCCACCGATCATGGAGGCCTCAACCTGATAAACAAAAAAACCGAAACAAATATTCATCTGGAGCACCACCCCGGTGATAAGCGAAGTATTGTGGAAAAGAGCATGGTGTGTTTGTATCACGATAACGAGAACACCCTTTGGGCGGGTTCATATAAATATGGCATCTCGTATTACAGCGAGAGCATCTTTAAGTTTAAGCACATCAGGCTTAAGGTTTCCGATAAGGAACCGACCTTCGATAACGATTTAAACTGTTTTCAGGAAGACCACGAGGGTAATCTGTGGATAGGAAGCAACAACAAAGGTTTGTTGCGTATCGATCACCGAACGGGTAAAGAAAGACTGTTTCAGCACCAGCCCGAAAATCCGCAAAGCCTTTCGAACAACGTAGTAGTTTCACTCCTGAACGATTCCAAAAACCGCTTGTGGGTGGGAACGTATCAGGGCGGATTGAACTGTTACGTGAATGGGCAATTTGTTCACTATAAAGGTGAACCCGGCAACCAAAACACGGTTAGTAACGATAACATTTGGTCGCTCCTGGAAGATTCTTTTGGCAACCTTTGGATAGCTACCCTGGGTGGTGGCTTAAACAGAATCGATGCTAAAACCGGTCGGTTCACGCACTATACTACGAATAGCACCCCGCCTTTATCGTCCAACTACGTGTTGTGCCTTCATGAAAACCGGGAGAAAAACCTGTTAATTGGAACAGCGCATGGCTTAGTCATTTATTATCCGGCCCAGGATCGCTTTATCACCCTATCCGGAAATTTTTCCGGAACAGCGCAATTTATCAATCAAAATATTCTGAGTGTTTTTGAAGATACCCGGGGACTTATCTGGGTAGGAACCCGCGATGGTTTGAATATTATCAATCCCAAAACCGATGAACTGGTTTTGCTAAATAAAAGTACCGGAATTGCCGATAACGTAATCTGCGCCATTCTCGAGGACGAAAGTAAAAACCTTTGGGTAAGTACAGCCAACGGACTCTCGCACCTTGTTGTATCAACCAATCCCAAAACCGGCGAATACCATTTTATCCCCAGCAATTACGACGAACGCGATGGCCTTCAGGGAGCCGCTTTTAACGAGCGCTCGGCCTACCGTACCTCAGCCGGCGAATTGATATTTGGCGGAACCAACGGGTACAATCGGGTGTCGCCCGGCCGGATTAAATACAACCGGAATAGGCCGAATCTGGTATTTACCGATTTTTTGTTGTTCAATAAACCCGTAGTTATCGATTCCCAATACTTTAAACGGGTGATTCTTGAAAAACCCGTCAGTCAGACCCGGGTTATTGATTTGTATCACCAAATGAACATTTTCACCATTCAGTTCTCGGCACTGAACTACCTGCAGCCGGCTAAAACAAACTATGTCTACAAATTGGAAGGCTTTGATCAGGATTGGGTTAAAACTCAGGGTTTAAATCCCAGCGCTACCTATACCAACCTCGACGAAGGCTCCTACACTTTTTTAGTAAAAGCAGCAAACAACGACGGGTTTTGGTCTGAAGAACCCATTGCCCTGACAATTAATGTGCATCCACCCTTTTGGAAAACGAACTGGGCCGTTTTTATCTATTACCTGATGATTACCGGAATTATTTTACTGGTAGCCGGAATCATGCGCCAGCGCATACGCAACCGGTTTCAGATTACCCAGGAGCGCCTCGAATCCAAACGAAACCGCGAGCTCGACCAAATGAAACTACGCTTTTTCACAAACATTAGTCATGAATTTCGCACCCAGATATCGCTTATTGTTACCCCGCTCGACAAGCTGATAAAACAAACCAACGATGAGAATACCCGCAAGGCATTGAAAATGATAAGCCGCAATGCCAACAAACTGCTTCAGCTGGTCAATCAGATACTCGATTTTCGTAAAATGGATGCCAAGGGACATAAGCTAAACCTGGCCATGGGCGATGCGGTGCTGGTAATTCGCGAAATCTGTCATTCTTTTGCTGAAACCTACGAGAAAAAGAATATTAATCTAACCTTTTCAGCATCGTCGGAAGAGATACGCATGAACTTTGACGAAGATAAGCTCTCAAAGATTGTGAGCAACCTCTTATCAAACGCCTACAAGTTTACGCCCGAAGGGGGCCGGATTGATGTTAAAATAACATTTACTACCGTGAATAATGAGCCTCAGCTTCGCGTAAGTATTGCCGATACAGGAATCGGGGTAAAAGAAGAACACCGCAGTCAGATTTTTGACCGTTTTTTTCAGGTGAATGTTCCTGAGACCAAAGCCACCGGAAGTGGTATCGGCTTGCATATCTGTAAAGAGTTTGTAGAACTTCACGGTGGAACTTTATGGATGGAACCCAATCAGGAACAGGGGAGCATTTTTGTTTTTACCATTCCTTTGGTAAACACCAACACCACTGATCTCGAAATTCATGAGGTGGTTGAAACCCTGAGTCCGGGAGTTTTGAATGCAGATGGAGCCGATATGACCGAACCAGCCAAACGCAAACAAAACATCCTGATTGTTGACGACAACGAGGATTTCCGCATCTTTTTGCGCGATAACCTGCAGGAATTTTTTGATGTGCTGGAAGCCGAAAATGGAAAAAAGGCGCTGGAAATATGTCTTGAGCATATTCCCGATATGGTAATCAGCGATGTGATGATGCCCGAGATGGATGGCTACGAATTATGTAAAGTCCTGAAAAGCGACGTGCGCAGTTCTCATATTCCGGTAATTCTGCTTACAGCCCGTACTGCCAACGAACATATTGTTCAGGGACTTGAAACCGGTGCCGACGAATACATTACCAAACCGTTTAACCTCGACATTCTGATGCTCCGCATTAATAAGCTCCTGGAACAGCGGGTCGAAATACATCATCAGATTGTCCAGAAAAAAGAAATCAATCCTTCGGAAATTAAAGTCTCCTCGCTCGATGAACAACTGATTGACAAAGCCATAAAATGTGTTGAGGAAAACATGGACAACTCCGACTTTTCAGTGGAGCTCCTGAGTCAGGAAATGGGCATGAGCCGCGTACATTTATACAAAAAGCTATTATCGATTACCGGAAAAACCCCCATTGAGTTCATACGCATCCTGCGGTTAAAAAGAGCAGCCCAACTATTGGGAAAAAGCCAGTTAACTGTTTCGGAGGTTGCTTATCAGGTGGGTTTCAACAATCCCAAATACTTTAGCCGGTATTTTAAAGAGGAATTTGGATTGCTGCCCAGTGTTTATGCCGAAAAAAACAAATAGTTACTTATTATATGAAAATCAAAAATCAACATTTAATAGAAAAAAACATGCAAAAATTAGTTGTGGTTGCACTGCTGCTTGCCGCAGTTGGGTGCAATCAAACCAAAGAACCATCAAATACGGAACTTATGGAATCAAAAATTGATTCATTGATTCAACAAATGACCCTGGAAGAGAAAATAGGGATGCTGCATGCCAGTTCTTCATTTACTTCCGGAGGAGTTGAGCGTTTGGGAATTCCCGAACTGGTAATGAGCGACGGCCCTCATGGGGTGCGTTTTGAACATGGTCGCGGATGGGAACGCGATCTCACTGTCGACGATTCAGCCACTTACTTACCAACAGGTATTTGTCTGGCATCGACCTGGAATACCGATTTGGGATATCGCTACGGTGCGGTGCTGGGTACCGAAGCCAAACAGCGTGGAAAAGATGTTATTTTGGGGCCGGGCGTTAACATTATCCGTTCGCCACTTAACGGGCGTAATTTTGAGTACCTGAGCGAAGATCCTTACCTGACTTCACGAATGGCTGTAGATTATATTAAAGGAGTGCAGGACCAGGGCATAGCAGCCTGCGTAAAACATTACGTGGCAAACAATCAGGAAACCAACCGCAGCGGGGTAAATGTTACCGTTAGCGAGCAGGCTTTACGCGAAATCTACCTTCCCGCATTCAAGGTTTCTGTGATGGAGGCCAATGTGCATACAGTGATGGGCTCGTACAACAAACTGCGCGGCCAATACACTACGCACAATGAATATTTGGTAAATACTATTTTAAAAGGAGAATGGGGTTTTACCGGTTTGCTTATGAGCGATTGGGCTTCGGTACACAATACACGTGAAGCTTTGTTAAACGGTACCGATATTGAAATGGGAACCGAATTAACGCAGCCTACAATTGACTATAATAAGTTCTATCTGGCCGATTCGGCTTTGGCGATGATTAAAAGTGGAGAAGTTCCGGTTTCGGTGGTCGACGACAAAGTACGACGGATTTTACGCACGATGTTCCGGATTAATAAATTTGACGAAAGGACTCCCGGCGCCATCAACACAACGGAACACCAGCAAGTAGCGCTTCAGGTAGCCGAAGAAGGGATTGTTTTATTGAAAAACGATAATTTGCTGCCCATAGCGGTAGATAAAACAAAAACCATAGCTGTAATCGGCGACAATGCTATTCGGCGTCATGCCCATGGAGGCGGAAGTTCACAGGTGAATGCCAAGTATGAAATTACCCCGGTGGAAGGAATTCAAAAGCTGGTGGGCGATAAAGCAACCATTACGTTTGCTCCCGGTTATGAAGTTACCCGGGCCAACAAGGCCAACAAAAAAATGATTGCAGCAGCGGTTGAAACGGCTAAAAATGCCGATGTGGTAATTCTGGTGGGCGGATGGATTCATAATTACGACCCTTCGGTTTGGGGAGGCTTTGCATTTGACAGCGAGGCGGTGGATAAGCAAAATACCACCATGCCCTTTGGACAGGACGAACTGATAAAAGCCGTTGCAACGGTTAATAAAAATACGGTGGTGGTATTATTTGGTGGTGGACCGGTTGATATGTATCAGTGGATAAACCAGGTTCCTTCAATCATTCAGGCCTGGTATCCGGGAATGGAAGGAGGGAATGCATTAGCAAATATTTTGTTCGGTAAAACCAATCCTTCAGGAAAATTACCCATGACTTTTGCCAAAAAGCTTGAAGATAATCCGGCTCATTCTCTTGGAGAATTTCCGGGACAAAATTGGGAAGTAAACTACGGCGAAAGCATTTTTGTGGGTTACCGCTATTTCGACAGCTATAAGGTAGCACCCGCTTTTGCTTTTGGGCACGGGCTTTCGTACACAACCTTTGTTTACAGCGACCTTTTTGCTGAAGACGACGAAGACACCATTTATTTAACCTTTAGTTTGAGCAACGAGGGCAAAACAGCCGGAGCGGAAGTGGTTCAGGTTTATGTAGCCGATAAGGAATCGAGTGTTAAACGTCCTGAAAAAGAATTAAAAACCTTTACAAAAGTATTTTTGGAAGCGGGTGAATCAAGCACTATAGAATTACAGGTTTCGAAAGAATCGCTACGTTTTTTTAACGAAGAAACCAATCAGTGGGAGTTTGAACCCGGACAGTTCGAAATACTTTTGGGTAGTTCATCGCGCGATATTCGCCTTAGCGAAACAATGAACCTTTAGAAGAATAAAAATACATTTGCCTTATGCTGTCCCGGAAGCCAGGTGGAAGTTAGTATCTACCTGGTTCCCGGGTTATTCTTGCTATTATGGAAACTGACCAGGTATTCCTGTTCGGTTTGTCCGGGAGTAGGGATTAACTCTGCTTGGCGACCCAGCGCGTGAAGATCCATTAGCGTGGAATACCCGGCCAGACTAATAATTTGAGGGGTGTTTTTCAGAATAAAACACAAGTCGGGAGTCGATAAATGAGACACTTTAATAAGCGTACCTTGATCAGTCAATACTTTATTTTCAGGAAGTTCTTCCCCTGGTTTTCCACAAACCATTAAAACAGATTGCCTGCTCTTTGCAAATCGTTCCTCCATCTCTTTTTCAAAGCAGCTCCGAAAAGGTTCGGGTCCTGAAATTAAAATCAAAACGTTGGGTTTTAAATCGGGGAAAATAAAATTTTGAGGAAATTTGTAATTGGAGAAGCGCGAAAGAGGACCAATAAAACGAACGTTTTTAGGCAAGGGTTTGCCATGCGATAAAACACCGGAAAGGCTTAATTCAGGATCTTCAAAATCAGGAACCCAGCATTCGTCGAAGCGATGAATCAGTAAGCGGGTGAAGCCGTGAAGCAACGGGGCAATAAACCCAAGAGATTTAGGCAACTGAATAAAAAGCTGATGCGTAATCAGTACGGAACGAACTTTTTTATTCCACAAGCCATAGCGGTTGTCAGCCACCACCTGAGTAATGGCATAATTTCGTATAATTTTTTTTAATTTCCAGTGTTCCCAAAGGATGGCGCCCAAAAATAAAGGCATCTGTAATAGGAGGAGAAAAAATAAATTTCTTTTGAGCGAATAACGCATGGAATAACCATTCAGGGGCAACGCAGTGAGATGAGGAAACTCCTTTTTTAAGAAAATAAAGGATGCTCCGTGGCCCGCCATTAAAACCTGGTGTCCTGCGTTTAAAAAACCGCTGATAAGCGGCACGCAGCGGGTGGCGTGTCCCAATCCCCAGTTTAAGGGAGCAAGCAAAATGGTTTCTGTTTTTTGCATCGTTTACAAAGGTAAACTTATTCGCCACCGGTTTATAATACCACATCGATAATTATTAATCAACCATAACGTTGATTAATTTTGTGCTGGTTTTATGATTTAAGTCATTTGGACAAATGGTGGATAGTATTAATTTTGAGCGCGTTAAACGAACACATTTTTTAAGCGCTGGAGTTGGTTGTTTGAATCACCCAGCACACAAGACAACAGAAGATAAAGTGATTTACCTAAATCTAATTTGGAATGAAAACAGATGCATTTAAGTGGAAAGAGTCGTATAGTGTGGGATTATCTTCTGTTGACAAACAACATGAAAAATTTCTATACCTGATAAACGAGTTGGGTGATTGTATTGCCGATAAATCATACAAGGAAAAAGGACAGCAACTGTTTTTTGCCTTATTGCATTTTGCCGACGAGTATTTGCTCAAGGAAAAAATGATGGCTAATCATATTGATGGACTCGATTATTCATACTTCAGGGTTAAGCACAATGAGTTTTTAGGAAAGTTGCGCGAGTTTAAAGACAACTACAATCACGAATCTTCCGAAGAATTATTTATTGATTTGTATAATTATCTGAAAAAGTTGTATCCTGAGTTTCTTGCGCATTATACCCCTTCGTTAATTAAGATTTTAAAGGAGAATGGGATTAAATAGAAAACCAGTAGTAAAAAGGAATTAAAGTGAGCAGATAGGTTTACTGTTTATTATTCAGAGAGCCGCGTTATGCGGCTTCTTTTTTTAAACCAGTCGGGTAACCGTCGATTCCGCAGTAAGTGTTTGCTTTTTAAAATCGAAAGCTTCAACTAATAATACACCGGGTTTTTTGCCGGATTCAAAACTTCCCAGTTGCTTTTCAAAGCCCAAAGCCCAGGCACCATTTAAGGTAGCCCAGCTCAAAACCTCAATAAATGTAAGTTCCGGAAATTGAAGCAGAAGTGTTTTTATTTCTTCAAAAACCGATAGCTGACCATTCGACGCCAGGCTATCGGTTCCCAGGCAAATGGGAAAGCCCGACTTTTGGAGCAAATTGACCGGAGGAAGTTTATTTTCGATGTACAAGTTTGAATTGGGACAGAGTGCAATAAATATTTTTTGTTTTTCTTCGTCTGGCAAATTTCGAAGGTCCTGTATACATTCGGGTGCCATATTAATATTATGAACCAAAAGCAATTGGTTTACCATGGGGTGTTGTAAAAGTAAGCGAAGTTTTTCGGTCGAAGCATGATTACTTTCTTTTGGATGCTCTTTATAATGGATGCTTAAGTTTTGCGGAACACTTAAACCATCGAGTATTAAGTTTATCAATTTGGTGGGTGTACCATAGAACGAATGGGGAGCAAGCGATGCCGACAGTTTTTGTTGTTTAAAAGCTTCGTATAAAACATTGCCTTTATTCAGAACCGATTGATTGCTTTGGTTGGGCAACGAAAATAGTTCAATAAAACTGTGGCTCTTAACAGGTGAGTTTGCTTTAAAGTTTAAGGTGTGCGGGGAATTTATCACATCGCCCAAACCATTAATTCCCCGACTCCACATATAGCGTAAGGCTTGTTGAATAGCCCCTTGTATTTCCGATTCAGGAGCTTCACGTAATTTTGGTACATTTTCTAAAAAAGAGGCTAATCCTTTTCCTGCTTCAAATTTACCCTTCAGATGTGATAATTCTAAATGACAATGCACATTCACAAAACCGGGAATAAGAATTCCGCTGTAATACTCCAGTCCTGAAATCTCGCGAAGGGTTTCACTACCGCCACAAACCTCCAGAAGCTCACCTTCATCTGAAAGAATCAGATAACCATTTTTAACCGGAGGACCTGAAATCGGGAAAATTAAGTTAGCGGCTATTTTTCTCATTTTTCTTTTGGTATTGGTAGCTTATTGACGTATCGCCTGCTGAAGTACTGACGCTACTGCTGTTTTTGTTTTTGGGAGCTTTACTTAAATAAAGCCCGCAGTTAACACAGTTTGAACTGTAAGCATTGCGCGGTTCGCCACAAGCCGGGCAAACCAATGGGTTTTTGAGCCAGGCTTGTTGTTTTTTCCAAAGTGCAGGTTCGCCCCAATCCAGGTTAGCATGGGCAAGGTTCAACAGTTTTGTCTTTAAGTTACTCAGTGTTTTGTGAAGGTTTATTATATAGAAAGCCAACCCGGCAAGAATCATTGTAATAGCTAATGCAACCGCATCGAACTGGAATAAAAAAACACCAATTGCCAGAAAAAGTAATAAGGCTATGGTATTTTCAAACATCGAAATACGTAGCGTAATTTTTGGAGCAATTGAATCGGAGTAGTAGCGTAACCTGATTTTCACGGGTAGCCTTGAAAGCGAGATGGCTGTTTCTGTGGTAAACTGATTATCGTCAAACCGTGCATTAAAGTGTTCAACAATAGCTTGGTGGAAGTTTTGTTCCTCAAAATTCTCGGGAGCATAAAAAACCAATTCATCGGTAAAAACAAATGGGAACTTGTTCCAAAACCTTGTTCGCTCCTGTGAAACCGGGCTTTTCATAAAACAAATTTTTTGTATTAAGCCACAGCTACCAGTTTATCTGATAAGTAATCAATTCTTTGCGGATAATAGCAGGCAGGGTGTCGTTCGGATTGTTAATCTCCTGACGAATCAATCCAACCGAATCGGCATAATATTCTTTGGTATTCCATTTATTTATTCCCAACGATTCCTGATATTCAACCACAACCACAACCTTTTTGTATAGGCTGGAATCATGTGCCAGGTAAAAAGTATCGAGTTTGGCAATGGTTTTTCGTAAAATATCATCTCCATTTACATGATTCACTACCCATTCTGTGGTAACGGATTCAGCTAATAATTTTTTTAATGGAAATTCGGTCGACATTTGAGTAATAGCATACTCATAAAGATAAGCCCCATCGATATAAGGAACCAGCTTTTCTTTAGACCAGGCTGAAGAGTTGATTTCAGTTTGGTAACTGTTGGGTTGGTAGCTTGGATGCACCAATGAGCGTTCTCCGTTGGTGTATGTCCACCAGGAACCGGGAAAAGCAGGGAAATAGGAGCGGGGATAAACTATATCCAAATCCGTTTCATCAGAGCAAGTCATAAAGAATAAGGATACGAATAAAAAAAGGAGAAGTTTTTTCATACTTTATAATTACCTGGTTTTTGCATTTCAACGGGCTTGTGCCGTAAGGCGTTTATTACCAGGGCAAAGCCGGCCAAAACAAACGGGATGCTAAGCATTTGTCCCATATTCAGTTGCATGTTTTCCTCAAAGGCAACCTGGTTTTCTTTCACAAACTCAATAAGAAAACGAGCGGTGAACAACAGGATTAAGAAAATGCCAAAAATTAATCCGTGCCGCTGACTTTGCCAGGTTTTCCGGAAAATGACCGAAAGCAATCCAAAAATAAACAGATAGCTCAGCGCTTCGTAAATTTGGGTCGGGTGTTTGGGAACTGTTTCACCGCGTAATTCAAAAATAAAACCCCAGGGAAGGTTTGTTTCGTGTCCATAAATTTCAGAATTCATTAAATTTCCCATTCGGATGAAAAATCCTGCCAAAGCTACTGCAATTACTACCCGGTCGAATATCCACAGGTAATTTTTTTTATGCTTGCGGACAAAAAAGTAAAGGGCAATTAAAATACCAATAGCCGCACCATGACTGGCCAGACCACCGTGCCAAACAAACAAAATCTCGAGCGGATTTTTTAAATAGTACGCCGGTTCATAAAAAAGGCAATGTCCCAAACGTGCGCCAATAAGTGTCCCAATAAACATATACATAGTCAGGCTGTCGAGTACATCCTGTTTAATCCCTTCGCGCTTAAAATAGTTGAGTATAAGGTAATAACCGGCAACAAACGAAAGAGCAAAAAACAGGCCGTACCAGCGGGGACCCCATCCGCCGATGGTGAAAATTTCGGGATTTACATTCCAATGGATATATTGAAGCATCATAATTCAAATGTTTTTATGCAAAGTAAGGAATTATAATACATATTTCAGCATAAAATACACGCTTACCTGCAATTTGTAAAAGTCGCTAAATAGCAAACTTCTGTTTATAAAGCAATATATAATCAAAGACTAAAAGCTATCGGTATAAAGGTTTTTAAACCAAAACAAAAACAGATTTTCAAAAAATAAATATTTGTATTAGTTTTGGTTGTTCAACAAACAAGGGTTTAGAGCAATGCAAAGGGCATGCTCTTAGAAACTCAAATTAATTTTCGACCAGATTTAACTGAGAAAAACAGGGTTTGATTTGAACTAAACCTTTAATAATGAGAAAAATACTAATCATCATACTTTTAACTGCCGTTACACAACTGGTATCAGCATCGGGCGACATTGTACTGAAAGGGGTATATCAGGGAAAAAATCTTTATGTGATGAACCCTTTTGCCTCATCAGGAGTAGGTTTTTGTGTAATTGAGGTAACCGTTAATGGTCAGTTGACAACCGACGAAATTAACTCCAGCGCGTTTGAAATCGATTTAAGTATTTTTCAATTTTCGGTTGGCGATAAGCTAATTGTTAGCATTAAGCATAAAGATGGGTGCATACCTAAAGTTATTAATCCAGAAGTCTTAAAACCGCAAAGCACTTATAACGCAAGCAATTTAAAGGTTTCGAACGATGGAATCCTCACTTGGTCGACCAGTGGCGAGAGTGGTTCGCTTCCTTTTATTGTGGAACAATTCCGTTGGAACAAATGGGTAAAAGTTGCCGAAGTTGAAGGAAAAGGAACCGCAGGAACCAATACATACGCGGTTGCCGTGCAACCGCATAGTGGCAATAACCGTTTTCGTATAAAGCAAATCGATTATACCCGCAAACCTCGTTACAGTAAGGAAGTTAGGTATCGCTCCATGGAACCACCCGTAACGTTTTCGCCAGCAAAACCAACTATCGAGATTATCTTTTCACGCGAAACCATGTACGAAATTTACGATTATTACGGAAATCTGGTTGAAAAAGGTTTTGCTGCCCGGGTCGACATAAGTAAATTACCTAAAGGCGATTACTTTTTGAATTATGGCATCAACACCGAAACGTTCAAGAAAAAATAAACAACACTTCGGGTGTTTTTCAGGAGGTTTAATAAAAATAATCGTAAAAATTACCGTTGCGCGGAATTACCAGCGTTTCAATACCTAATGATGAAGCTGCAGCAGCATTTTCAAAGGAGTCTTCAATAAACAGTGTTTTTTCGGGGTCTAATTGTTGTTCAATCAAAACCTGGCGGAAAATTTCGACATCGGGTTTTATAAGTCCCATTTCGTGCGAAAGGTAGGTGTGATGAAATAAATCGGAAAAGCTTACGCCATATTCTTTTTCCAGTTTTTTACTGAAAAACGTAAAGTGTATTTCATTGGTATTGCTGAGCAAAAACAAACGATGACTTTTTTTTAGCCACTGAATACGTTCAATGCGTTTGGGTTTGTAATCAATTAACATGGCATTCCAGGCACGATCAAAAGTTGCATCATCAATTGTTTCGTCCAATTTTTGGTTGATAAGCCCTCGGAGTTCATTGGCCGTTATTTTTCCGGCTTCAAACGTTTCAAGCAAGCCGCTGTTGATAACCTGCTGAATTCGTTCTTTCGGGGCAAATTTGCCAAAAGCATTCCAGGTATGTTCCGGATTTATGTCAAGAATCACTCCGCCAAAATCAAAAATCAGCGAGTCGTAAGCCCTTAGGTTTTTCTTCATCGAAAACTATGTTTAATTTGCAAATATAGGGAAAGAATTGATTTTTAGAGAGGCTATTCATTCATGCCATTTTTTGCAATATTTTATCGAATCAGTTGTTTTTATTGAAGGTGATTACCTGTTTGATAAACTTATGAATTTCATTAAATTTGCCCTCTGTAATAAAACTTTGTGATAATGATTCAAAAAATAAAAGAACTGCTGGAACAAACCGAGTCATTTACCATTTCATCACTCGATGAACTGGAGCAGTTCCGTTTAAAATACCTGAGCAAGAAAGGCGAGATAGCACAGTTATTTGCCGATTTTAAAAATGTACCCGCTGAATTGAAAAAAGAGGTGGGTTTTGAAATTAACCGGCTTAAGCAAAAAGCTCAGGAAAAATATGACCAATTAAAGGAGTCGTTCGAAGAAACGTCGGCAAGTTCCGATGGCAGTGATTTAACCCGCCCGGGCGAGCCTCTTGAGTTAGGTTCTCGCCATCCAATTTCCCTGGTAAGGAACGAAATCATCAGCATTTTTAACCGCCTCGGATTTACCGTTGCCGAAGGCCCTGAAATTGAAGACGATTGGCACGTTTTTACCGCATTGAATTTTCCGCCGGAACATCCGGCACGCGATATGCAGGATACCTTTTTTATCGATAAAGAAAACGAAATTGTTTTACGTACGCACACATCCAGCGTACAGGTTCGTGTAATGGAAAACACCCAACCTCCCATTCGGAGCATTTTCCCGGGAAGGGTATTTCGCAACGAGGCCATTTCGGCCCGGGCGCATTGTATCTTTCATCAGGTTGAAGGGCTTTATGTGGCCGAGAATGTTTCGTTTGCCGACTTAAAACAAACCCTGCTTTACTTTGCTAAAGAAATGTTTGGTGAGAAAACACAAATCCGCTTGCGGCCTTCTTATTTCCCTTTTACCGAACCTTCGGCCGAGCTCGATGTGTCGTGTTCTATTTGTGGAGGAAAAGGTTGTAATGTTTGTAAATATACCGGTTGGCTCGAGATACTGGGTTGTGGAATGGTCGATCCCAATGTGTTGGAACGTTGTGGCATAGATAATGAAAAATATACCGGTTTTGCCTTTGGAATGGGCATAGAGCGTATAGCCATGCTTAAATACCAGGTGAAAGATTTACGGCTTTATTTTGAAAACGACATCCGGTTTTTACAGCAGTTTAAATCGGCTTATTAATTAAACAGGCATAAAAAAAGACCAGCTCTTTAAAAAGTCAGGTCTTTTTTGTTGTCTAATAGTTGTTGTTGTTTATTTCGAACTGGATTTGAAACGCGCTTCAACTTTGTTCCAGTTTACTACCGACCAGAAATTATCTACATAATCGGCACGTTTGTTCTGATACTTTAAATAATAAGCGTGTTCCCATACATCGATTCCCAACAAAGGGGTTCCACTTACTGATGTAACAGGCATCAGGGGATTATCCTGATTTGGGGTCGATACAATGCTCAATTTTCCGTTGGCAATTACCAACCAGGCCCATCCTGAACCGAATTGTCCTAACGCGGCTTTTTTAAACTCGGCTTTAAAAGCATCCAAACTACCCCATTGGGCAATAAGGGCTTTTCCTAAATTGCCACCAGGTTCGCCTCCTGCTTTGGGAGCCATGCTTTCCCAGAAAAAGGTGTGGTTCCAGGTACCTCCGGCGTTATTTCGAACACCAGCCGGTGTGTTGCCATCGATTTTGGTGATTAACTCATCGATACTCATTTTTTCGATTGCGGTTCCTTTAGCGGCATTGTTTAAATTGGCTACATAGCCTGCATGGTGCTTGCTGTAATGGATTTCCATGGTTGCAGCATCAATATAAGGCTCCAAATCACTATACTTATAAGGTAGTTCCGGTTGTGTAAATTGTGCTAAACTTGTCATACTTAATACGATTAAATAAATACTTACTATTGTTTTCATAATTATTTCAGATAAAAAAATCGTTTAATATTGTTCTTCTGTGAACCAAAACGAATCAAGTCTTGAATTGTTCGAATAAAATTGTTAACGAAAAGTTAATGGGGTGAACTATTATTATTCGGATGCTATTTCAAAACTTTTCAGACAAGGGGTGTAACGGAAAAAAATTCGATGCGTCTTTGAGTTGTTATAAACCCTTAAATTAATACAACATGATGACAAAAGAAGCTACTTTATTGGCATTGGTATGCTTTGTATTTCAATTAAATGCAGCCAGTTTAAAGCGGGAATACGTAACTCAAAAAACCGAAAATGAAATACTTGTTGACGGTCAACTGAGTGATGATGCCTGGCAAATAGCCAATTGGAAAGAGGGATTTACCATGTATTATCCTTACGATAACAAAGCACCATCGCAAGCCACACAATTTGCCATTCTTTACGACGACAATTTTATATATGTGGCCATAAAGGCATTCGATAATGAACCCCAAAAAATAACCCGTCGTATCACCCGCCGCGACAATCTGGATGGAGATTACATGGGAATTCAGCTCGACAGTTACAACGACAAGCAAACCGCTTACTGTTTTAACGTAAGCGCTGCCGGAACCAAGCAGGATGTGTATATTTCGGGCGATGGCGACAGCAGCGACGATTCCTGGGATCCTATCTGGTGGGCCGAAACCCGGGTTGTGGAAGATGGTTGGACCGTTGAAATGAAGATTCCCTTTTCGCAATTGCGTTTTATTAATTCCTACGAACAAACCTGGGGAATTCAGATGGAGCGATACATTCACCGACTCGAAGAGCGTTCTATTTGGCAGCCAAAAAAGCGGAACGATCCGGGATGGGTTCACCATTTTGGACAAATGACAGGCTTAAATAATATCCAGCCAAAGCGGACTTTCGATTTGTATCCTTATGTGGTAGGAAGCATCTCGAGCTATGAAAAAGAAGAAGAAAATCCCTTTGCCGACGGTAGCGATTGGAAAGGAAACTTAGGGCTTGATGGAAAAGTGGGACTGACCAACAACCTTACTTTAGACTTTACCATTAACCCGGATTTTGGGCAGGTTGAAGCCGACCCATCAACAGTAAACCTTAGCGGGTTTGAACTCTTTTTTCAGGAAAAACGTCCTTTTTTTATCGAAGGAAGTAACATTATTAATTTCCCCTTGATGATTGGCGATGGCGACCTGGCTTTTGAAAACCTGTTTTACAGTCGGCGCATTGGCCGCAGACCTCATCACAGCATCGACTTAAACGATAATGAATTTGCAATGGTTCCCGATAACACCACCATTCTTGGAGCGGCTAAAATTACCGGACGAACCGAAAATGGCCTAAGTATTGGAATTATGGAGAGTTTTACTGCCAAAGAACGCGCCAAAATTCGTTACAACGATACAGATACCCGCTATGAAACCGTAGAACCCGCCACCAATTATTCAGTGATAAGTCTGCAAAAAGATTTTGGCGGAGGAAACACTTTGCTGGGTGGTATGCTAACGGCTACAAACCGCTTAATTGATGATGAACACCTAAATTATCTTCATACCAATGCTTATTCGGGAGGAATAAACTTTACCAAATACTGGAAAGATAAAACCTGGTATGTAATGGCAAAAGGAGCATTCACCTATGTTGAGGGCAGTGCCGAATCCATTACCGAAACCCTGCTATCATCAACCCATTTATTTCAGCGCCCCGATGCCCAACACCTTACCGTGGACTCAACGCTTACCGCTCTTTCTGGATATGGAGGAAATGTGTTTATTGGAAAAAGCGGAGGGAATCGATTGAGTTTTATTGCAGGATTGTATTTTAAAAACCCCGGTTTTGAATTGAATGATATTGGCTATGTGCGACATGTTGACGATTTAATTTCCATTTTTTGGATGGGTTATCGCATCAACGAGCCATTTTCGATATTTAAAAATGTTAGTATTAATCTGAATCATTGGTCTTCGTTCGATTTTGGAGGAACTTATCTGGGACAGGGTGGAAACATTAACGGAAATGCAACCTTTAAAAAAAACTTTTCGATGGGTGGTGGCTTTAATATAGAAGGTGAGCAAATTGCAACCTCTCATTTACGCGGTGGCCCTTCGTATCGCTTGCCGGGAAGCTATAATGCATGGCTTTGGGTGGAATCGGATTCGCGAAAAAAATTAATTGCATCGCTAAACACAACGTATGTATCAGGAAATGAGGACTATTACAGTCAGGTAAGACTTTCGGCCGGATTAACCTACAAACCCATGAAAAACATTGAGATAGAAGTAGAACCAAGTTATAGCAACAAGGAAGATCAACAGCAATATGTTGATGGTGTTGATTATAATGGAGGAACGCGCTATGTGTTGGGGACCATCAATCAAAAAGTACTGAGTACTTCGTTGCGTATTAATTACAACATTACTCCCGACCTGTCGATTCAATACTGGGGGCAACCATTTTTTGCAACCGGAGCTTATACCAATTTTAAGTACGTAGCTGATGCGCATAACGAGGTTTATAAAGACCGCTTTTATACTTATACAGCAGCTGAGATCAGCCGGAATATAAGCGATCCCGATGAAATTATTCTCGAAGTTGATGAGGGTGCCAATGGAAGTCTTGATTATACTTTTGAAAATCCGGACTTTAACACCAAAGTGTTTTTGTCGAATCTGGTTGCCCGCTGGGAATATCGTCCGGGATCGGTTTTGTTTTTTGTTTGGTCTCAAAACCGCGAACATTTTACCTCTGATCCAACACAATCGCTGGGAACCAGTATGAATAACCTGTTTGATTTTAAAGCGCGAAATACTTTTCTTATAAAATTATCGTACCGAATAGGCGTGTAATAAGAAATTAGAATAAAAAGGGTTTCTTATAAAAAAAACCTGCAAAAGTGTTTGTGCTTTGCAGGTCTTTGTTATTTATAATAGAGTACGGTTTAATAAAAGAAGGTCTTCAATTTTTGATACCAGACTTTGTTTTAACTGGTAGTTTTTTAAGAGTTCCAAATGATTGGCGTGATGCATATCGGTACCCAGCCATTCCACCATTTTATTTTCAATAAGTAATTCACCTGCTTTTGCCACCTGTGGCCCATAATTCCCCATTAACGATAGCAGGTTTATCTGGAATAAAACATCGCGATCTTTTAATTCGAAAAGGGGTTTAGGGTTGTTGTGCCAGTACAAATACCTTTCGGGATGTGCCAATACAGGTCGATATCCGTTGGTTTGCAGCTTAAAAAACACTTCGTTCATATTAACCGGAGGCTCAATAAAAGAGAATTCAACCAGCAGGTAATTATTACCAAAAGTAAGCAGCGAATTGCTTTCAACCTTTTCCATAAATTCAAAGTCGATGTAATATTCTGCAGCGGCTTCAATGTTTAATGGTATTTCAGCCTGTTGAATTTTCTGTTTAAGTTGAATTAACCCGTTTTGAATGGTTTCCGGCGAATTTCGGTAAAAATCGCTCATTACGTGGGGTGTGGTAATGGCTTTCAGGTAACCCAAATCAACCAGTCCACGAGCCAGTTCCAGTGAATCTTTAAACGATGGAGAGCCATCGTCGATGCCGGGAATCAGGTGCGAGTGAATGTCGCATCCCAATTTAGACAAGTCGAATGGAACCAGGTGATCTTTTTTCCCAAACAAACGGCCGAAACGTGACATTGCTTTATCGGTTTGTGTACATGTGATCGTAATATGCTTCGTAAGCACCCGAAACGATGCGGTCCATCCAATCCTGATTAGCCAGGTACCAATCCACCGTTTTTTCAAGGCCCGTTTCAAAAGTTAATGAGGGTAACCATCCCAATTCTTTTTCAATCAATGAAGCATCAATGGCGTAACGTAAATCGTGTCCGGCACGATCGGTAACATAGGTAATCAGTTTTTCCGATTCTCCGTTTGTCCGCCCCAGTTTTTTGTCCATTACAGCGCAAAGTAGTTTTATTAAATCAATGTTGGTCCATTCGTTATGTCCGCCAATATTGTAGGTTTTTCCGTTTTTGGCTTCATGGTAAATTAAATCGATGGCGCGAGCATGATCTTCTACATACAACCAATCGCGTATGTTTTCACCTTTCCCGTAAATAGGAATGGGCTTGTTGTTTTTAATATTATTGATGGCCAGGGGTAGCAATTTCTCGGGAAACTGGTTTGGGCCGTAGTTATTGGAACAGTTACTAATTACGATGGGAAGCTTGTACGTGTTTTTGTATGCCCGTACAAAGTGGTCGCTCGATGCTTTTGAGGCCGAATACGGACTTTTGGGATCGTAAGCGGTTTCTTCGGTAAAAAAGCCGGTATCGCCCAAAGCGCCATACACTTCGTCGGTTGAGATGTGATAAAACCGCTTGCCTTCAAACTGTCCTTTCCATTGTTCTTTGGCTGCATTCAGCAGGTTTACGGTTCCCAGCACATTGGTATTGATAAACGCCATGGGGTCGCTAATCGACCGATCAACATGACTTTCGGCAGCCAGGTGAATTACACCGTCGAAAGGATATTGTTTGAACAAGGAAAAAATAAAATCTGCATCCACAATATCGCCCTTAACAAAAGTGTAGTTGGGTTTTTTATCGATGTCGCTCAGATTTTCAAGGTTTCCGGCGTAAGTAAGTTTATCTAGATTTACAATGTGGTATTCGGGATATTTATTTACAAACAAACGCACGACATGCGAGCCAATAAATCCTGCTCCTCCGGTAATTAATAGGGTTTTGTTCATTTAGTTAAAAAATTCAATTATTTTAGATTCAATTACTTATATTTATACTGATTTGCAAACATACACAATTTTGAAAAGAGCCATAGTGAATGGCAGCAATAAAATTGTTAATTTTGCAGCATAAAATACGATTCATGCAAGATATTAACAAATACATCAGCGGTTTACTTTTTATTCACGACTGTGTTATTCTGCCGGGTTTTGGGGGTTTTGTAACGAACTACCATGCCGCCGAACACAACGAGAACAGTCATACCTTTCAGCCGCCCAAAAAAGATGTGTTGTTCAATAAAAATCTCACCTATAACGATGGTTTACTGCTGAATTATCTGGCAAAAAATCAGGGGGTCACTTATCAGGAGGCAAAAAGACGCATTCAGGACGAAGTTCAACAAGCCTGGCTCCTGCTCGACAAAGGCGAAGCGGTTAGTTTTGATGGAGTAGGCACATTCCGACAAGACGAAAACAACAACCTGCTTTTTGATCCGGCCGATACCGAGAATTTTTTGACTGATGCCTATGGTATGGCTTCGTTTCGTTTTCCTCCGCTACAATACCACAAAAATGCACGTGA
This sequence comes from Bacteroidetes bacterium HGW-Bacteroidetes-4, assembly GCA_002840905.1. Classification (GTDB taxonomy): domain Bacteria; phylum Bacteroidota; class Bacteroidia; order Bacteroidales; family SZUA-534; genus GWE2-40-63. Next base: position 84,179 of record PHDD01000003.1, read on the forward strand.
AGTAGTTCCCATTTATAATGCCAATCAAAACATGAATCAGGGTATCAAACGAACGTTAAAAATTGCAGCAGTGGTGCTTCCCATTATCGGATTGCTGACTTTAATCCCTTACACCAAAAGTATCAGGCAGCAGCAAACAGCCGGTTACGCTTTTGGCGACTCAAGTAGTGAACCCATTGAAGCAACCCACTCGGCCATGCCGGTAAACGACGATATGGAGCAGGTGCTCGATATAGCCACCGATAAACGACAGGCTTTGTTTTATAGTGAGGAGCCTAAGCCGCTCATTAAAAAACCAGAGACAATTGAAAAGGTATATTATATTATTGGAGCCAGTTATAAAGAAGAAGCCAATGCAAAGTATCATGCTACTCAGTTTAAAAAGATTGGTTTTGATGCCGAAGTAATTTTTGCCGACGATTTATACCGCGTATCACTTAATTCGTTCGACAGCAAAGTAAACGCCCTGCACGAGCTTCGCCGCATCCGCAATACACCAAACAACGATAAGGTTTGGCTTTACGCAAGGCAAAACTCGCCGGAATAAGCTGTTTACCAGCCGGGGTTTTAAAGGACTGCTCATGAAATAGCATAAAAAAACGGTATTTAATTCACACCCTATTAAAAAGGCTTTTCAAAAGGAGCAGTTATTCTTTTTTCGTATTATAAATTAAAATTATACCTTTGAGCACTCAATTGTGGAAAGATTTGAACGGATTGCAACCACAGAAAAAAATGCTAAAATGTATTGCTTTCTGCGTAACATTCATTGGCTTTCCCTGTTATAGTTTACAATTTTAAAAAGTATTGTTATGGGATATTTATTTACGTCCGAATCGGTATCAGAAGGCCATCCTGATAAAGTAGCTGACCAAATTTCTGACGCCTTATTAGATAATTTTTTAGCATTTGATGCACAATCGAAAGTGGCCTGCGAAACCCTGGTTACTACCGGACAGGTTGTACTGGCAGGTGAAGTGCGTTCACAAACCTATGTCGACGTGCAGGAAGTGGCACGTAAAGTAATTAACGCTATTGGTTATACCAAAGGAGAATACCGTTTTGAGGGAGACTCGTGTGGAGTACTTTCAGCTATTCATGAACAAAGTGCCGATATTAACCGGGGTGTTGAGCGCGAAGATCGCATGAATCAGGGAGCGGGGGATCAGGGAATGATGTTTGGATACGCTTGTCGCGAAACAGATGATTACATGCCTTTGGCATTGGAATTGTCACATCGTTTATTGCTCGATTTGGCTGCTATTCGCCGCGAAGGAAAGGAAATGACTTATTTACGTCCCGACTCAAAAAGCCAGGTAACCATTGAATATGGCGACGACAATCAACCCAAACGGGTGCATACCATTGTGGTTTCGACCCAACATGATGAGTTTGATGCCGATGAGCCCATGCTGGCAAAAATTAAAGAAGACGTTCGAAAGATATTAATTCCTCGTACCGTTGCCCAATTGCCTGAACGTTTAAAGCGCCTATTCGACAACGATTATATTCTCCATGTGAATCCAACCGGAAAATTTGTTATTGGGGGTCCCCATGGTGACACCGGGTTAACCGGACGTAAAATTATTGTTGATACATATGGAGGAAAAGGTGCTCATGGAGGCGGTGCTTTTTCAGGAAAAGACCCTTCTAAAGTTGACCGTTCGGCAGCTTATGCCGCCCGCCACATTGCTAAAAACATGGTTGCTGCCGGAATAGCCAACGAAGTTTTGGTACAGTTAGCCTACGCTATTGGTGTAGCCAAACCTGTGGGGGTTTTTGTAAACACTTATGGAACGGCAAAAGTTAATTTAAACGATGGTGAGATAGCTCAAAAAATTGAATCCATTTTCGATTTGCGCCCTGCTGCTATTGAAGACCGATTAAAACTTCGCAACCCAATTTATCAGGAAACCGCGGCATACGGACACATGGGCAGAACCCCACGAGTAGTTACAAAAACTTTTGAATCGCCTTATTCAGGTAAAAAAACGTTCGAAGTTGAATTATTCACCTGGGAAAAGCTGGATTATGTAGAAGCAATTAAAAAAGCGTTTGCTTAACCCATCACTTCCAGAATATAATATTAAAAGCCGCAAGATTATACTTGTGGCTTTTTTATAGAACGGTATTTATTCTAAAAAACCGACAAAGTATTTTTGATGAGGTAATCAGAAGTCGTAGTAAAAATTTTGTAGTGAGGTGCGAATTCCAAAAGTGATTAACGATTGTTTGTTACTGATTGAATTAATTTGCTCGTTTCGCTGGGTGTATGATACATACACATTTAAATTGGTGCGTGGGTTAACCAGGTAAGCGAGCATTAACGAAGTGTACGAAAGATTTATGGTTTGGGCCTGCCCCAGATAATTATTGTATTCCTTAGCTCTTGTGTCGTATGACTTGTAAATGTCGTTACCATAATTCATCCCGGCGGTATCACTTCCATGGCGGGCATATGAAAAGCGTCCTTCAACAAAAATTCGTTTGTGCTGGTATTGTAAAAATGTAAGCGATTCCCAGAAATTCGAACCCAAAGGATGAGCCAGAGGCTGGTTGTGATGTCCGTAGTTCTGTAGCGTACTGTAATGCGAGTACATAAAAGGGCGCACATAATTAAATTCAGTTTGCACATCGAGGTGTTGCCAGTCAAATAAATCAAAAGTTTTATAACCGACCTGAAAAGCCCACTTGTTTGCCCACCAGCCATTGCCGGCTTTAATCTCGCTCAGTTTAAACTCATCAATCATGGCCTGACCATAAAACACATGGTTTTTAAACAGCGTCAGTTTTCCGCTTACGCCCATCAGCGCATTGTCGGGCGAACCAACAGAAAATTCAACCGGTCGCAAAAAGATTACCGGGTTGGCATAATTCATATCGAAACCTCGCACTCCGCTGGTATCGGCATGTTGCCAAATAATGGCTTCAAAAAAACCAATGTTTAACCAGGGTGTTACACTCCAATCGAGGTAATGCATCGACGCCCATTTTTTATTGTAGGGTGATTCAAACTGAGGTTTATTGCGAATATCCTGTAACTGCATCCAAAGGTTTACATATTTAATATTCCAAAAATCAGTAGTAATGCGCAAAAAAGGATAATTAAATGCATTATCCGATAATAGTAAAGAACGGTAGCCATCGCCAATAAAATTTTTGCCGTGCCCGAATGTAAAGTTGAAATGTGCATTGGGGGAAAATGAAACCCAGGCTTCGGCAAATCCATAATCGTAGTTATGTTGGGTTGAATCGCCAAAACTTTTACCCGCACCTTGTCCGGGAATTACCCGCTGTCCGATATCCTGAATGCGGTCGTGTCGGTAATCGAAAAACGAGGCTTGGTTTTCGTAAAACGATGTGCTGACAGCAACTTTTTTTCCTAATTGCGCATTTACCATGATGCCACGGGTATTTATCCAGCTTTTTTCGCCGTATGTTTTGTCGCGCCCCAGTTCAAACTGAAAAAGAGGATCGATGGTAAAAGAAAAATCATTCTTTTTATATTGAATCAGGCTGCGGTTAAAAAATATATCGGCAAACTTTGTGTTTACAGGTTTGGAATAGATGCTGTTGAGCGAAACAATGGAATCGGTTTGTGTTTTTAAATAGGGTTTTACCGAAGTGTGAAAGCGTTCCGACGATTGATACACATAACGATCGTAATGCCGAAACGAATGATTTTGATACAGGGAATGAGACTCCTGAGCCTGAAGCGAACCGGAAATCATATGAATTAAAAAGATAAATGGGATTAGCAGCCGCTGAATTTTATCTTTTTTATTTGTGAGGTGTTTTTTATTGCTTGCCAAAATTTTGATTTTATGCTTAAGCCTGGTGTTTATCATATTATCATTATTTAAAAAGTAAAAATAGAAATAAATTTACCACCAATAGAATCAATTCCATGAATGGATGAGAATATTTGGTTTGAAGCCGTTTCTTTTTTTAATCTGTCGGGAAAAATGAGTGTCGACAGGCAAGTATTATTGGCTTGCGTAACCTAAGGTTACCACGCTGATTTTTACCCGGGCCGCTTTATGTAGCATCTGGGCACAACCTTCTATGGTGGCTCCGGTTGTTAGTATGTCGTCGACCAAAAGAATGTGTTTGTCATTCAATTCATCGGTATGGTTAACGCCAAAAACCTCTTCCACATTTTCCCAGCGCTCGTAACGGCCTTTTCGGGTTTGGGTTTGGGTAAAGGTTTTTCGAATCAGCATATCGGAACGCACTTTTGCCGGCAGGAATGACGCCAATCCATCGGCAATGGTTTTGCTTTGATTATATCCCCGTTTAAACTCCTTTTTGGGGTGTAAAGGCACCGGCAAAATATATTCAGGCTCAAGAAAAGCGGGTTCAGAAATTAGCTCTGAGCCAAATAATCGACCCAATTCCACACCAATATCGGGACGATTCTGGTATTTCAACTGATGAATGAGTTTTCGGTATTTGCTTCCTTTTACAAAGAAAAAGAACGAAGTAACCCGTTCCAGGGGAACACGCCCCCAAAAGATTTGCTCCAGCGGGTTTCCGGGAACTTTATGATAATTGGTGCGGGGTAATTCGTAAAGGCATTTGGAACAAAGCACTTTTTCCTGGTTTAACAGGCTCGATTTACACGCAGCACAAAGTTCGGGATAAAAAAGGCTGACAAAATCCCAGAAATATTGTGATATTAATGGAACCCGGTTTTTCATAGGTAGATTTGATGTGCTTTAAACAGGCGGTTTACAAATTTATTGGTTGTTTTTATAGTAGTTCGTTTGCTTTAAAAGCATCTTCAAGGTGTTCCAGTATTTGATAAGGCTCGCCTTTTAATACTGAAATAATATCGAAACGGCATTCCAAATCAATGTTTTTCTGAATCAGGTAAGCATCAGCGGCATATACCAGGTTACGCATCTTTTTCTTGGTTACCGCTTCCTGGGGCAATTCAAAAGCCAGAGTGGCACGGGTTTTTACTTCAACAAAAACTATGACATTATTGTGTTGCGCTACAATATCAATCTCTTTGTGATTAAAAAACCAGTTTGCATGGAGAATACGGTAGCCCTTTTTAATTAAGTAATTACGCGCCACCTCTTCACCAGTTCTACCGGTCGTATTGTGTTGCGACATGTTATTTAAAATTCAGCTCAGTTTCGCTGGTTGTTACTTTTAATACCACTTCACGCCCAAAAATAAGCGGTTGATTGTTCTCAATATGTCCCGAAGGAAATCCAAAGCAAACCGGATAATCGTAGTCTTTCTGTAAATCAAAAACCAGTTCTTCAGCATTGCGACCGAAAGAGGGAAAATTGTCTTCCATCGACGACAAACCGCCAACAATTAAGCCCTTCAGGTTTTTTAAAACTCCGGCCAGTTTTAGTTGATAAAGCATTCTGTCGAATCGATACAGGTATTCACCCACTTCCTCAATAAACAGAATTTTTCCGGCTAACTTTGGTGCGTAAGGTGTTCCGAGTAAACTTGCCAAAATGGCCAAATTTCCTCCTATTAATTCACCTGAAGCCTTGCCCGTTTTATTTAATGTATGGCCTTCAATCTGATAGCTCAGTGGGTCGCCCTTTAAAACCGAAAAAAGCCTGCGCAAACCCCGGGCTCCCGAATTAAAATGTACGGGCATTTGACCATGAATGGATTCAACACCCAGATTATTCAATTGAGCATGTAAAACGGTAATGTCACTAAAACCAATCAGCCATTTGGGGTGTTCGGTAAATTGCTGAAAATTTAGCTGGTCAATAATTCGGATGGTTCCATAACCCCCGCGCAAACAAAACAAGGCTTTTAAATTTGTATTATCCAGCATTTGTTGCAGGTCGTTTAGCCTTGCCTGATCTGTTCCGGCAAAAGAGCCATGTTCCAGATACGTAGTTTTTCCCCGCACGGGTTCAAACCCCTGTTGACTTATAAATTCCAGAATTTCAGGATATCGTTCTTGCGGTACAAATTTGGCCGGAGCTACAATGCCAATCGGGTCGCCTTTTTTAAGTGGAGGAGGTGTTTTCATAACCTTTTGTTCAACTCAGTTTATTCAAAAGTAATTAATTTTAACGGCTTTCGATAAAATATTAAGCAAAATCGCTTGCATTTTCTGGCCGCAACTTGCGGCTAAATTATATCTTTGCAGCAGTTTTAAATATGCACCACAAAACAAAATAGAACGTGAAAAATTTTAAACGATACACCGTAACTTCAGCCTTGCCGTATGCAAACGGACCTGTTCACATCGGTCACCTGGCGGGTGTTTACATTCCTGCCGACATTTATGCCCGCTACCTGCGCTTAAGAGGAAACGACGTGGTATTTATTGGCGGTTCCGATGAACACGGTGTTCCTATTACTATAAAAGCACGTAACGAGGGAGTTACTCCGCAGGATGTGGTAGATAAGTACCATACAATAATTAAAAAATCGTTCGAAGATTTGGGTATCTCATTCGATGTTTATTCACGCACCAGTTCAAAAACGCATCATAAAACAGCTTCCGACTTTTTCAGGAAACTTTACGACGAAGGCAAATTCATTGAGAAAACCTCGGAACAATATTTCGATGCGGAAGCGGGTCAGTTTTTGGCCGATCGCTACATTAAAGGAACTTGCCCGCATTGTGCCAACGAAGAAGCTTACGGCGATCAGTGTGAGAAATGCGGAACTTCGTTAAGTCCAATGGATTTGATTAATCCCAAATCGACATTAAGCGGAAACCAGCCGGTTTTAAAAGAAACCCGCCATTGGTATTTGCCACTCGACAAGCACGAACCCTTTCTGAAAAAATGGATATTGGAAGATCATAAGGAGTGGAAAGCTAATGTTTACGGGCAATGTAAGTCGTGGCTCGATGCCGGATTGCAGCCCAGAGCGGTGAGCCGCGATTTGGATTGGGGCGTTCCCGTTCCGGTTGACGGCGCCGAAGGAAAAGTACTTTATGTTTGGTTCGATGCGCCCATTGGTTACATCTCGAACACCATTGAATGGGCTGAGCAAAACGGCAAAGACTGGAAAAAATACTGGCAGGATGAAGATGCAAAACTGGTTCATTTTATCGGAAAAGATAATATAGTATTCCACTGCATTATTTTTCCGGCTATGTTAAAATCGCATGGCAATTACATTTTACCCGAAAATGTTCCGGGAAATGAGTTCCTGAACCTCGAAGGCGATAAAATTTCTACCTCACGAAACTGGGCGGTTTGGTTGCATGAATATTTAGTAGAATTTCCCGGTAAGCAGGATGTGTTGCGCTACGTTTTGGCGGCTAACATGCCTGAAACCAAAGACAACGATTTTACCTGGAAAGATTTTCAGGCACGCAATAACAACGAATTGGTAGCTATTTTAGGTAATTTTATTAACCGCACAGCGGTTTTAACTCAAAAATATTACGACAGAAAAGTTCCATCGCTGGGAGAATTGCAGCCCATCGATCAGGAAACCATTGCCGAAATGGCACAACACAAAGAGCGAATTGAATCGTCGCTTGAAAATTACCGCTTTCGCGAAGCGTTAAAAGAAGCCATGAATTTGGCACGCCTGGGCAACAAATACCTGGCTGATACCGAACCCTGGAAATTGATTAAAACCGATGAAGCCCGGGTAGAAACCATCATGAATATCTGTATTCAGCTAACAGCAAACCTGTCGATAGTGTTTGAGCCTTTTATGCCCTTTACAGCGCAAAAGATTCGACAATTGCTCCATATTGAATCGTTGGGCTGGGAAAAATTAGGACAAATGAATTTGCTTGCTGCAGGACACCTTTTGGATGAGCCGTTTTTATTATTCGATAAGATTGAAGATGAGGCAATTGAAGCACAGGTGCAAAAACTCGAAGCAACCCGTCAATCGAAAATCGACAGCACTCCGGCCGTTGAGGCTAAAGAATTAGTTTCATACGACGATTTTACAAAGCTCGATATCCGAACGGGAACTATTTTAGAAGCGGAGAAAGTGGCCAAAACAAAAAAACTGCTCAAATTGCTGGTCGACACGGGAATTGATAAACGTACGGTGGTTTCGGGAATAGCCGAATACTATAATCCTGAAGAGTTAAAAGGGAAAAAGGTAAGCATTTTGGTTAACCTTGCACCACGCAGCATCAAAGGGATTGAATCGCAGGGAATGATTCTGATGGCTGAGAACGCCGATGGAAGCCTGAGTTTTGTGTCGAGCGAGAAAGAAGTAAACAACGGTTCTGAAATTAAATAGCACAACTATTTTTTGTTTTATCGGTAATTGACTTTTGATTTTTACCCTTTTACCGTTGCTTACCGAAAAAAAGCATCAGTTTACCGATTCCTTTTTGATTGGTTCTTTGGTTCAAGTTATTTTTGGCGTAGATTTTAAAACGAAACTAAAACCTAAAGCAATGGATTATACAAAAAACGATAAAATGAACCGGAAGCCTCACTGTTCAAAGAACGATGGACTTCCTTTTATGGGGATTTTTCTCATTGTGCTTGGCGTAATATTTCTGCTCGATAGAATTGGAATTATACCCCATGAATACCGGAAGTTTTTGTTTAGCTGGCAATCGTTACTTATTTTTGTTGGCTTAATCAGTATGTTTAAATCACACGCCCGTTTCCCTGGTTTAATTCTGATATTGGTTGGTAGCGGTTTTATGATCCCTTCACTTTTCAATTTGCCTTTTAATGTTACTCGTCTTGTTTTTCCTGTTATCTTAATAATGGTCGGAATAGCCCTTGTATTTAAAGCCCGAAACCTTAAACACCCGCATGTTTTTTTCTCCGACACCGAAACCCTAAGCAACAGCGAGCGAATTGATGAAGTAGCAATTTTTGGTGGAGGAAAACGGGTGGTTTCGAATCAGAACATTAAAGGAGGCCAGATAACAGCAATTTTTGGCGGCGTAGAACTCGACATGTCTGATGCCGATTTAAGCGACGAAGGTGCTGTAATTGAAATTGCCTGTATATTTGGCGGAGCTACCATAATTGTGAATCCCGAATGGGATGTTCAGGTACAGGTAACTTCAATTTTAGGCGGTTTTTCTGACCAACGCAAAGTTTACAAACGAACCGAACCCAACACCGGGAAAAAGCTTATTATTAAAGGAGCGGCTATTTTTGGCGGAGGCGAACTAAAATCGTTTTAAAGCGCAACGTATATAAAAAAAACAACATCTAAGGGCTTTTATTAACCCAGCCTGCCCCATAGCAGGCTTTAAATCCTTTTTTGACATGAAAAAAAGTATTGTTGTTTTGTTTCTTTTTATTTCTGCCGCATTGTATTCGCAGGATAAAGATGAGTTTCAGACCATATTTGGTGATAGTAAAGTATGCGTTTCCGGAATGGGCGGTTTTGAGATGCATTTCTCATCGCTCGGTGGGTATTATGCCTATGGTGCGGGCGGTGGAGGAGGAGCAATCATTAACCGGAGTGTTCTATTGGGAGGCTATGGCACCGGTTATTCTATTGACCGCACATTTACTATAAATAACACCACAATTAACAATTTGGGAATTGGACATGGCGGGTTTTGGTTTGGATACATTCATAAAGGTAACAAACCCGTTCATCCCGCAGCATTTTTACAAATTGGCTGGGGTGAGTTGGAATCTTTACAGCCGGATACCCGAATTTCTGACAATTTTATGGTTTTAAATCCATCAGTTGAGGTGGAGATTAATGTGACCCGCTATTTCAGAATTGCTGTAGCAGGGCATTACCAAATGGTAAGCGGAATCAATAATTATCCCGAACTTAGCAATTCCGATTTTAGCGGACCAGGCGGAAAACTGGCCTTTCGCTTTGGTTGGTTTTAAATAAACATTAAATGAAACACCCCATTACGCAAAAGTTACGGTTTTTACTTATTTATGCCCTGATTTGGCTATTTATAATGGGAATACATATGGGAACCCTTACCTTTATGTATGAAATTAACGTTTGGTTCGCCATGGCCGACGGCTTGATTTTTAACACGCTTTATGCCTTTCTGGGTGTGGCTTTATGGTATCCGGTATTTTACAATAACCCAGAAAAGCAGAGTTTTTCAAATCTGATTATTAATCACCTCAGTATAATGTCGCTTTCGCTGGCATTTTGGATTAGCCTGGGCATATTTATTTGTAAACTGATATTTAATGAAACAGATGCTTACCTGGAATTTGTAGAGGACGGGATAAGCTGGAGGATTTTTACCGGCGTTTTTTTTTATTTTATCATTGTAATGCTCTATTACCTTTATATTTATGGCCAAAACCTTAAAGAACACATGTTTCAGGAATCCCGTTTGCGGGAAAAAATTAATGAGGCGGAGTTGCAAACATTAAAGTCGCAGATAAATCCGCATTTTTTATTTAACAGCTTAAACTCGCTTAGTTCGCTTACCCTTACCAATCCGGAAAAAGCACACGAGATGATAATTAAACTTTCCGGTTTTTTGCGTTATTCATTGGCTCACGATCCCAATAAACTAATTCCATTGCGGAAGGAAATCGAAAATGTGGAATCGTATATTGCCGTTGAGAAAATTCGGTTTGGCGAGAAGCTTATATTTGAAAAAGAAATTAACCAGGCGTGTTACGAGCAGAAAGTTCCGTTTTTAATATTGCAACCCTTAATCGAGAATGCCATTAAGCACGGCGTTTATGAAAGTACAGAACCCATTACTTTGAAAATAAGTTGTAAACCGCAAACAGACAATAGCATTCAGATTACAATCAGCAATAATTTCGATCCCGAGGCACTTCCACGAAAAGGAACCGGAACCGGAATAAAAAATATTATTGAACGCTTACGGATAATTTACCAGTTAAACGATTTGTTTACCTATCAAAAAACAGAAAATAGTTTTGAGGTTCAGATAATTATACCTTCAAAGCCGGCATTTAATGAATCAATTGATATATAAGGCAAAACATGCTTTTTGTGAGCGCGGTGGTTTTATTGAAAAAAAACGAACACAATAAATATTAGAGAATGAAGGTATTAATTATTGAAGATGAGGCTCCGGCCCGCGAAATAGTAAAGACTTTTTTAAAAGATTACCCCAATGCCGAATTGGTTGGAGAGTGCGAAGATGGTTTTTCTGGTTTGAAAGCCATAAAGGAAATGCAACCCGATTTGGTTTTTCTCGATGTGCAAATGCCAAAAATTACCGGTTTCGAGATGCTTGAACTGCTCGACGAACAACCTCAGATTATTTTTACTACTGCTTACGATCAATATGCCATTAAAGCATTTGAGATGAATGCAATTGATTACCTTCTTAAGCCTTTTTCAAAAGAACGGTTTAATCAGGCCATGCAGAAAGTGCAAGCCAATGAGGAGGTGTTTGAAACGGGTGAAAAACTACAGAAGGTAATTCAAACCCTCGACGATAAGTCAGAAAAACTGTTTCGAATTGCAGTAAAAAAAGGAGGCGACATTCATATGATTCCCGTTGAAGAGCTGCTTTATATTGAAGCCAAAGACGATTATGTGATGCTTTACACCCCAAAGGGTCGTTACCTTAAGGAAAAAACCATGAAGTATTACGAGAACCATTTGGATGAACAGGAATTTGTTAGGGTGCATCGTTCCTATATTGTTCGTGTTGATCAGGTTAAACGACTTGAACCCTATGGAAAATCATCGTATCTGGCCATTTTGGGGCAAGGCCAGAAAATTAACGTGAGCCTTTCGGGTTACCGTAAATTGAAAGACGTATTGAGTTTCTAATTTTTGGTTAATTCCTGAAACACTTCTTCGAGCGATTTTTCCTTTTTTTGCATCGACAGAATGGGAATATTTTGTTTTACAGCAAACTGAAACAAGTCGTAGCGGATGTCTTTTTCTGAAGCCGCTTCAACCATCCAATAGCGAGTGTCTGCATCTACCACGGTCAACACACCGGGAATAGCCAGTATTTCTTCCCGATTAATTTTTTCTGCAAATTCAATAAGAATTACTTGTTTTTCAGCTTCCCAGTTTTCCTGAATTTCCCGGGTCGAATTGTCTGCCACCAGGGTTCCCTGTTTAAGTATTATAATTCGGTCGCAAATGGCTTCTACTTCTTGCATGATGTGAGTCGATAACAGGATGGTTTTTTCTTTTCCAAGTTCTGAAATCAGGTTGCGTATTTCAATAATCTGATTTGGATCCAAACCTGAGGTAGGCTCATCAAGAATTAATACTTTGGGGTCGTGTATCAGAGCCTGAGCAAGCCCTACCCTTTGCCGGTAACCTTTCGACAGGGCTCCTATAATTTTGTGTTGTTCGTGGGTTAAGCCTGTTTTCTCAACCATCTCCTGCACTTTGGATTTAAGGTTTTTGGTTTTATAAGTTTGTCCTACATATTCCAGATACTCTTTTACATACATTTCGAGGTAGAGCGGGTTGTTTTCGGGCAGGTACCCAATTATTTTTTTAACTGCCATGGATTGATTCATCACATTTAATCCCTCTACGAAAACTTCACCTTGGCTTGCGGGAATTACACCGGTAATAATTTTCATCATGGTTGATTTTCCTGCACCATTGGGGCCTAAAAATCCAACGATTTCTCCGGTGTTTATCTTAAAGCTGACCTGGTTTAATGCGCGTTGTTCTCCGTAAAGTTTAGTTACGTTTGAAACTTCAATTGCCATGGTTTCTAATTTTGGCTTAAATGTACAAATTATGACGAAAAAAAATAAAAAGAAAGGTTGTCTGTGATTGGACAACCTTAATCTTATTTAATGAAAATTAAATTTATTCAACAGTAACCGATTTTGCGAGATTCCTTGGTTGATCAACATTGCATCCACGCATCACAGCAATGTGATACGACAAAAGCTGGAGTGGAATCACCGACATTAAAGGAGCCAGGTGTTCAGGTGTTTCCGGAACTTCAATCACATGGTCGGCCATTTTGCGTATGGTGTCATCGCCTTCGGTAACTACAGCTATAACTACTCCGTTGCGGGCTTTAACTTCCTGAATGTTCGAAACAATTTTTTCATACGAACTGTCTTTGGTTGCAACTACTACAACAGGCATATTTTTGTCGATAAGAGCAATGGGACCGTGTTTCATTTCTGCTGCGGGGTAACCTTCAGCATGAATGTATGAAATCTCCTTTAGTTTTAATGCGCCTTCCAAAGCTACCGGGAACAGAAATCCGCGGCCCAGGTAAATGGCATTGGTACTGTCTTTATATAATTCAGCAATTTTTTTGATGTGGTTATTTGCCAACAGTCCTTTTTCAATTTTGTCGGGAATCAGCGTTAGCTCATTTATTAAATGATGGTACTGATCCAGGCTTATTTGGTATTTGCGGTGTGCCAGCTTCAAAGCCATCATGGTGAGCACGGTAACCTGAGCGGTAAATGCTTTGGTCGATGCCACGCCAATTTCCGGTCCGGCATGGGTGTAAACTCCGGCGTCGGTTTCGCGGGGAATGCTGCTACCAACCACATTGCAAATTCCCAGAACCATAGCTCCGGCTTCTTTGGCAATTTTTATGGCAGCTAACGTATCGGCTGTTTCACCACTTTGACTTATGGCAATAACAATATCGTCGGCATAAATAATTGGTTTGCGGTACCTGAATTCCGAACTGTATTCCACTTCAACAGGAACGCGGGCAAATTCTTCAAAAAGGTATTCACCAACCAATCCCGCATGCCACGAGGTCCCACAGGCAACAATAATAATACGACGGGCTTTTTCAAGGTTGGGCCAAACCGCATGCAAACCGCCCAAATGGATGTTGGTATGCTCGGCGTTGATTCTTCCGCGAAAAGTATCGGCAATAGCCCGGGGTTGTTCGTAAATCTCCTTCAGCATGAAATGGTCGTAACCGCCTTTGTCGATTTCTCCAATATCGAGCGAAAGTTCCTGAATGTTAGGGGTTAAAGCTTCGTTGTCGACGGTTTTTAATAGCAGTTCATTTTTGCTGATAACTGCCACGTCGTTGTCATTCATGTAGATTACGCTTTTGGTATATTCTACAATCGGTGTTGCATCAGAGGCTAAAAAGTATTCACCTTGTCCAATACCAATAACCAACGGACTTCCTTTACGGGCGGCTATTAATTTATCGGGTTCGTCTTTACACATAACCACCAATCCGTAAGCTCCAACCACTTTCGAAAGGGCAAGACGAACAGCCATTTCGGCGGTAATATCACCTTTCATGTAAATAAATTCAATCAGGTTGGCCAATACTTCGGTATCGGTTTCGCTTTTAAACTCATATCCGCGGTGGATTAATTTTTCTTTTAAGCGGCTGTAGTTTTCAATAATTCCGTTGTGAATTACAATAAATTTATTGTGAAACGATGCGTGTGGGTGGGCATTTATGTCGTTGGGTTCACCGTGGGTAGCCCAACGGGTATGTCCCATTCCAATATTTCCAAGTACCGATTTGGTTCCAATAAATTCCTCTAAATCCGAAACTTTACCTTTGCGTTTATACAAATAGGTTTCTCCGTTAAGCAGGGCAACTCCGGCCGAATCGTATCCGCGGTATTCCAATCGCTTTAAGCCGTTAATTAAAATGGGGAAGGCTTCTTTGTCGCCAATGTATCCAACAATTCCGCACATAATTTTTTTTAGTTTAGTGTATTAGTAGTGTAATTCTTTTTCAAAGCTAATGATTTAAACACAGTCGTTAACCCTATTCCCCTACTTTTTGATAAAACGTAATCAGGTGTGGATAAATATAAAAAAAGAAAAATGAATCTTTTTTTTGATAAAGAATTCATTTTCCAGCTTAATATTATGGTTTTATATCCCAACCTAAGGATTTGTTTTATTGAAGCAACTGGTCGTAAAAATCAGAATAAGCGTCAACATATTCGTCCGAATTTTTATAAGCCAGGGTAGGTTTTGCGGCACTATCGACCATTTGCTGTATTTCAGGAGCTAGTTTTTCACTTCCGAAAACAAGCGCATCTGCATGATTAATAGCCAGTTTGGTCAGATTCTCATAATTAGGCGTATTTAAAATTTCTACGTCTTTTTTGGTAATTCCATCGTAAATAAGCTTGGAATTGAATTTTTTATCCAGGTCTTTTTCAAAATGGTCGTTGTAAAGCGAATAAATTACTTTTGCATCAGAAAAGAGCGGATTGTCTTTGAACGTCTTTTTTATATATAAGGGTACTAAAGAGGTAAACCACCCATGACAATGAATAATGTCGGGGGCCCAACGCAATTTCTGAACGGTTTCGAGTACACCCCGCGCAAAAAAGATAGCCCGCTCATCATTATCTTTAAATGGAAGCCCACTTTTATCGGTTAATACATATTTACGCTGGAAATAATCTTCGTTGTCAATAAAATACACCTGCATACGGGCAGCCTGAATGGACGCAACTTTAATGATAAGTGGATGATCTGTATCGTCAATTATCAGGTTCATACCTGATAAGCGGATCACTTCATGCAACTGATTTCTTCGCTCGTTCACACAACCAAAACGCGGCATAAACGTCCTGATTTCTTTTCCTCTTTCCTGAATTCCTTGGGGTAGCTCTCGTCCAATTTTTGCAATCTCGCTTTCGGGTAGATAAGGGGTGATTTCCTGAGAAATAAACAAAACCTTCTTCTTTTCCATCTAATATATGATTGTTTTAACGCAGCAAAGGTAGTAAAAATATTGCAGAATCTCAACGCACAAAATGTTATCCCATGATATTTAGGTGGTTATATAAGGTGCTTTTTTTGCTGTTTTTCTTTGATATAAGGCTTTTTTCAATTTCTTTTGCACCCTATTTTGGTTGAATTATTATTAAACCATGCAAGTTTTTAAAACAAAAATCGAACTGGGTGTTTTTATTGCAAGTTGCAAAACCCGGTCAAAAACCATTGGATTTGTTCCCACCATGGGAGCTCTGCACCAGGGACACTTATCACTGATAGCTTTTGCTAAAAAAGAATCGGATGTTACATTAGCCAGCATCTTTGTAAACCCAACACAGTTTAATGATCCCAACGATCTAAAAAATTATCCCCGAAACGAAGCGAAAGATTTGGAGATGCTTTTGGAAGCGGGTTGTGATGCGGTTTTTATGCCCAACGAGGCTGAAATGTATCCTGAAAAAGATACCCGAATTTTTGATTTTGACGGACTGGATCAGCAAATGGAAGGAGCTCATCGGCCCGGACATTTTAATGGTGTTGCACAAATTGTAAGCAAACTTTTTGACGCCGTTCAACCACACAAAGCTTTTTTTGGACAGAAGGATTTTCAGCAGGTAGCCATCATTCGCAAAATGACTCAATCACTGAATTTACCAATTGATATTATAGCTTGTCCTATTGTACGCGAAGACGACGGATTGGCCATGAGTTCGCGGAATCAGTTACTATCATCGGAACACCGTAAAGCAGTACCCCTTATTTATAAAACCCTGCAAAAAGCGAGAACACTTGCTTATGAAAAATCAGTGGGCCAATTGCAGGAATGGGTTGAAGAAACAATAAACGATTCGGGATTATTGCGTGTTGAATATTTTGAAATTGTTGATGAGCAAACCTTGCTCCCCATAAGTTCTTTTACGGCGGGTAAAAACAATGTGGGGTGTATAGCTGTTTGGGCTGGTAAGGTGAGGTTAATAGATAATGTCACAATTAATTTGTAATTTTGTAGCGTAAAAAGATAGTGCAATGAATATAGAAGTTGTAAAATCAAAGATTCACAAAGTCAGGGTAACCGAGGCAAACCTTCAATATGTAGGGAGCATTACCATTGACGAAGATTTAATGGATGCCGCCAATATAATTGAGAACGAAAAAGTGCAGGTGGTGAATATTAATAACGGAGAACGCCTTGAAACATATGTTATTAAAGGGGAACGGGGCAGCGGCGATATTTGCCTGAATGGTCCCGCAGCCCGTAAAGTTGAGATTGGCGACATTGTAATTATTATATCATACGCCAGCATGGACTTTGAGGAAGCAAAAACCTTTAAACCCACCTTTATATTTCCGGATACGACTACCAATTCGGTAGTATAAAAAGAGTTATGGATTATCTTAAACATATTGAGAATAAAATTATTGAGCCGGAACATTTGAACCGGCTTCTTTCGTTGTGGCGGTTTTCTGATGAAAAAATTGTTTTTACCAACGGATGCTTTGACGTTTTACATTTAGGACATTTAAAATACCTGGCAACTGCAGCCGGTTTGGGCACAAAACTAATTATCGGACTCAATACCGATGAGTCGGTTCGTAAATTAAAAGGAGCCGAACGGCCGGTAAATCCTCAGAAAGCACGTGCTCTTTTGCTCGCAGGGTTTCAATTTGTTGATGCTATAATTTATTTTGGTGAAGACACCCCCATTGATCTTATAAAAACTATAGAACCCGATGTTTTGGTTAAGGGAGGCGATTATAAAGCTGAAGAAGTAGTGGGATACCATGTGGTTACCGAAAAAGGAGGACAGGTTGTTATCATCGATTTTGTCGATGGTTTTTCATCGACCGCCATCATAAAAAAAAGCGGGTTAGTGTAAAAATTTTTCAGTCAACCGGTTAATTGTTAATTTTGTTTTTGATTAAATGGTAATTTACACTTACAATCGACATCAAAAAATTAACAAAACCTAAAAGTTTAATTAATTCATTTTGAACATGAAAACACAACGAATTTTTAAAGTTCTGATTTTAATTCTGGTTGTTTTTTTTACTTCGTGCCGGGGTAGTCAGCAAACAAAGCTGATAAGTATTTGGGAACAAATGACTTTTAGGGAACCAACAGAGAAAAAGACCTATTGGCAATTTTATGCCGGCGACCTGCTTGAAATATATCAGCTTGACGAGAGCAAAACACCTGCCGACACCTTGAGCATTAAAACGTATCAGTACGATATTGATGGAATAAGTTTTAATATTTTTCCACCCGATGGTGCAGATAATAGTAATTATGGTATAGCAACCGGCGATGTTCGCGGGGAATATTGGGTTGATGAACTTTCATCGGACTATTTTAAAGCTACCCGCACAAAACACCCCGATGGTTCAACCGAAGCGGCATATTTGAGAATAGAGTTGGTTAAACGCTAAGGCATGGCCAAGGCAAAAACCGTTTATATTTGTCAGAATTGTGGAGCACAATCACCTAAATGGACAGGTAAATGCAATTCGTGCGACCAATGGAATACTTTTGTTGAAGAAGTTGTTATTCCTTCGGCTAAAAGCCCGGCTTTACTTTCGCAAAATGCAACCGGAAACAAACCCGTTCTTTTAAAGGAGGTAAACGAAGCAAATCAGGTGCGTATTTCTACCATGAACACTGAGTTCGACAGGGTTCTTGGTGGTGGTTTGGTTCCGGGTTCTGTTACTTTAATCGGCGGTGAACCAGGCATTGGAAAATCGACACTTTTGCTTCAAATATCCCAACAGTTTTCAGGTACAGTACTTTATGTATCGGGCGAAGAAAGTGCCGACCAAATAAAGTTAAGGGCAAATCGTCTGGGAAAACTTACCGAATCCTTGTTTTTTCTGGCCGAAGTAAGCACCGAAGCCATTGTTGCTCAATGCAAACAATTATCACCCGGGCTGGTGATTATTGACTCCATACAAACCCTACGAACCAGCTACATTGAATCATCGCCGGGAACGATTACACAAATCCGCGAAAGCGCAACCCAATTAATTCAATACGCAAAAGAATACAGTGTTCCGATTATTTTGGTAGGGCATATTACCAAAGATGGTAGTCTGGCCGGGCCAAAAATATTGGAGCATGTGGTTGATACGGTATTGCAGTTCGAAGGCGACAACCATTTTATGTATCGAATTCTTCGGGCTCATAAGAACCGTTTTGGTTCAACCTCAGAAATAGGAATTTTTGAGATGAGTGAATCGGGATTACGTGAAGTGACCAATCCTTCCGAATTCTTGTTATTTGCCAACAGTTACCAGTATTCGGGTATTTCGGCCTGTGCTACGGTTGAGGGAATTCGGCCGTTTATAATTGAGGTTCAGGCTTTGGTTAGTACGGCTGTTTATGGTACACCGCAGCGTTCAGCCACCGGATTTGATACCCGAAGATTGAATATGTTGTTGGCTGTACTCGAAAAAAGGGTAGGATTCCGGCTTTCAAGTAAAGACGTGTTCTTAAATATTGCCGGAGGTATTAAGGTAACCGATACAGCCATTGATTTAGCCGTGATTTGCGCAATTTTATCCTCCGATGTAGACCGGCCCATTCCCAAAGGAACCTGTTTTAGTGGTGAAGTTGGGTTGTCGGGTGAAATACGTCCGGCTGGACGAATGGAACAACGCATAGCTGAAGCCGCGAAGTTAGGATATCGTCGGATTTTTGTTCCAAAAGTTAAAAACAAAACCTCAATAAAGTCGGATATCGAAATTATTGAGGTTCAGAAGGTAGAACAGGTTTTTTCAAAGCTGTTTTCTTAATTCTTGTCTTTTAGTAAATCTCATCGTCTATTACATGCGAGTTGCTTTCCGATTCGCTGGTATCCGAAATATCAATACAATCTGATTCGCCGGTATAGTCAGCAGGTTTTTCAAATCTGTCTTCTTTAGTAATGCCTAAAGTTCCGTCTTCGTATATTTTATTCATAAATATGGCCCATATAGGTAGCGCCATGTTTGCTCCCTGTCCAAGCGAAATGCCGTCGAAATGGGTGGCACGGTCTTCGGCACCCGTCCATACACCCGCAACCAGGTTGGGAGTTATTCCCATAAACCAGCCATCCGATTGGTTTTGTGTGGTTCCGGTTTTTGCTGCAATTTCAGCGTGTATTTGGTAGGGATAGTTTTCTGACCAAAGGCGAACAGCAGTTCCTTTTTTTACTACTCCTTGTAACATTTCAAGCATCAAAAAGGCGGTTTTTTCGTTTATTGCTTCATTGCGCTTTGGCGTAAATGTTGCCAGCAAGTTTCCATTCTTATCTTCGATACGGGAAACAAATATGGGTTGGGTGTAAACACCTTTATTGGCATAGGTTCCATAAGCACCAACCATTTCGTAAAGCGATAAATCGGCAGTTCCCAATGCAATAGAGAACACCTCGGGGATTTCGCTTCGAACGCCCATATTTCTGGCCATTTCAATAACCGCTTTGGGACGGAATTGATTCATTAGCCAGGCAGTTACATTATTGAGCGACTGGCGCAAACCAAAACGGAGAGACACCATTTTGCGTTCATATTCTGCCCTTCCACCACCTTTGGGAGTCCAGGTTACACCGGTTGTTGGATCGGTTATGGTTACCGGAACATTGGGTACCGGGTAACAGGGCGAATAGCCGTCGCGCATGGCTAAGGTGTATAAAAAAGGTTTAAACGTTGAGCCGATTTGTCGTTTGGCCTGCGTTACGTGGTCGTATTGAAAATGTTTGTAGTTTATTCCACCCACATAAGCTTTTACATTGCCGGTATGGGGATCCATTGCCATAACTCCCGACAGCAGAAAATGTTTGTAATACCTGATGGAATCCATGGGGGTTAACACCGTATCTTTTTCTCCTTGCCAGCTAAAAACGGTCATAGGTGTGGGCGTATTGAAATTTTCTTCAATAGAATCCATGGAAAGGTTCTGAAGCCTTAAAACCCTGTAACGCTCGCTGCGTTTCATAGCCAGTGTTAATATCTGCGCCACCTGTTCGTCGGTTAGTTCAGCAGAAAAGGGGGCCGTTTTTTGATAGGTTTTTTCTTTATCAAAAGCAAGCTGTAAATCGAGCGAAAGGTGCTCTCGCACAGCTTCTTCGGCATAAGTCTGCATTTTTGAATTCAACGTTGTGTAAATCCGAAGGCCGTCTTTATAAATGTCATACGATTCACCATTAGGCTTAAAATTTTTGTTGCACCAGCCGTAAAGTGGATTGGTAGCCCATTCGATGGAATCTTCTTTATACGAAGAAAAGAGACTGTACTCTTTACGATTGGGTTTGGTTTTATTTAAAGTAGTTCGCAGGTATTCCCTAAAATAAGTAGCAGAGCCTTCGGCGTGATGCACTTTTTGATAATTTAATTCCAATGGAATATTTTTAAGTGAATCGAAAGTAGCCCGGTCAATTTTTTGGTTGCGAAGCATCTGAGCCAGCACTACATTTCTTCTGCCTTCTGTTTCTTCAGGGCGGCGCAGTGGATTAAAGAGCGATGGGTTTTTTGCCATCCCCACCAGCATGGCTGCTTGCTCAATTTTTAATTCATTGGGATTGCATCCAAAATATACTTTTGAGGCCGATTTAATGCCAACAGCAAGATTTAAAAAATCGAACTGGTTGAAATACATGGCAATTATTTCCTCCTTGGTATAGCTTCGTTCCAATTTAATGGCAATAACCCATTCGCGAAATTTTCGCAACACAATCTGTACCGGATTGCTAAAATTTTCGCGCGGGAAAAGATTCTTTGCCAGTTGCTGGGTAATGGTACTTCCCCCACCAGCGTTCTCGTCGCCCGACAAGACGGTTTTAATGGCAACCCTTGCCAATCCTCTAAAATCGATACCCGAATGGCTGTAAAACCGTTCGTCTTCTGTAGCTACCAGCGCATCAACCAGGTAGGGCGAAAGCTCAGCGAATTCAGTTCGTGAGCGGTTATCCCTGAAATATGTTCCCAATATTACATTATCTTCGCTATAAACTTCGGTAGCCAGGTTAATATTTGGGTTCTCAAGTTCTTCAAACGAAGGCATAAAACCCAGGTGACCAACTGAAATCTGATAGAAAAGAAGCGACAAAAACAATAAAGGCAAAATAATTATCGCCCAGCTAAGAATCTGTCTTTTAAAATAAACGGTGGTTGTTTTTTCCATCTAATCGTTTTTGCAGTTTAAGGTGATAAAAGTACAAATACTCAGCTAATTTATACGAATTCAATAAAAATAATTTATTTTTTTAATAAGCCGCAAGACGCCAAAATCATTGATTAACAACTTTTATCAGGCGGAGTAAAAAAGGGTCTTTTCGGGGGACTTTACAAAAAAAGATTTGAACATCTATACTTAATTGATTTATTTTGCGAAAATTTAAAAGTAACAAACACCCGTTTACACATGCAAGAAAATCTGGTTATAGTTGAGTCGCCGGCAAAAGCAAAAACCATAGAAAAGTTTTTAGGTAAGGGATATATAGTAACGTCAAGTTTCGGTCATATCCGCGATTTGTCGAAAAAGGATTTTGGTATTGACATAGCCAATAATTTTACTCCAAATTATCAAATTGCTGCAGACAAAAAGAAAGTAGTTTCGGAATTAAAAAAGCTGGCAAAAGAAGCTAAGACCGTTTGGTTAGCATCGGA
Organism: Bacteroidetes bacterium HGW-Bacteroidetes-4; assembly: GCA_002840905.1. Classification (GTDB taxonomy): domain Bacteria; phylum Bacteroidota; class Bacteroidia; order Bacteroidales; family SZUA-534; genus GWE2-40-63. The sequence continues at coordinate 106,400 of PHDD01000003.1, forward strand.
TGAGGACCGCGAGGGAGAAGCCATAGCCTGGCATTTATTCGAAGTTTTACAACTTAAACCTGAAAATACCAAGCGAATTGTTTTTCACGAAATTACCAAAGAGGCTATTTTAAAAGCCATTGAAAATCCGCGTGACATCGACACCAATCTGGTGAATGCTCAGCAAGCCCGAAGGGTTCTTGACCGTTTGGTTGGGTTTGAACTTTCACCTGTTTTATGGAAAAAAGTGAAACCATCGCTCTCGGCAGGTCGTGTTCAATCGGTGGCCGTTCGTCTTTTGGTTGAGCGTGAACGGGAAATAATGAATTTTAATCCGCAATCGGCCTTTCGGGTTATTTCGCATTTTACTCAAGCCGACGACCTGGCTGTTGATTTGCGTGCCGAATTGAATACCCGATTCGATAAAGCTAAAGATGCAGAAGCTTTTCTGAATCATTGTGCAAAAGCTGCTTTTACAGTTAGCGATATTTCAAAAAAACCCACAAAACGTTCACCGGCACCTCCTTTTACCACATCAACCTTACAGCAGGAAGCCAGTCGCAAGTTTGGTTTTTCTGTTTCGCAAACCATGACCATTGCTCAGCGTTTGTACGAGGCCGGAAAAATAACTTACATGAGAACTGACTCGGTTAACCTGTCGGATGCTGCCGTTGGTGCTGCCGCCAGTGAAATTAAATCGCTGTTTGGTGAGAAATACCTGCAAATAAGAAAATACAAAACCAAGAGTAAAGGAGCACAAGAAGCTCACGAAGCCATTCGTCCGACATATATTAATAAAGACGCTGTTTCGGGTAATGCTAATGAGAAAAAACTCTATGAGCTTATTTGGAAACGAACCATTGCATCGCAAATGAGTGATGCCGAATTGGAAAAAACGATTATAAATATAGATGTAGAAAACAGCAAACACCGATTTATTGCCCAGGGTGAGATGATAAAATTCGATGGTTTTCTGAAAGTTTACCTCGAATCGACCGACGATGAAGACGAAGAAAGCGGAAAAGTTCTTTTACCAGCTATAAAAGCCGGTCAAAAGCTGCAATCGTCTGAGATTACCGCAACAGAAAGATTTTCACAGCATCCGCCCCGATATACTGAAGCCAGCCTGGTTCGCAAACTCGAGGAGTTGGGAATTGGACGGCCATCAACTTATGCACCCACTATCTCAACCATCCAAAACCGGGGTTATGTTATTAAGGAAGACCGGCCGGGAAAAGAGCGCAGTTTTATTTTAATAAAGCTTAAAAACGGAAAAGTTACCACTACCAATAAAACGGAAACTTTTGGAAGTGAGAAAAGTAAAATGTTTCCTACCGATATTGGAATGGTGGTAAACGATTATTTGTTGGAGCAGTTTCCAAGTATTTTGGACTTTAACTTTACCGCCGATGTAGAAAAGAAATTCGACGATATTGCCGAAGGAGCTATTGAGTGGCAGAAAATGATTGGAAGTTTTTATCATCCGTTCCACGAAAGGATTGAAGGAGCTCTTGAAATAGTTGGCCGGAAAAGCGGTGAACGCATTTTAGGTGACGACCCTAAAACAGGAAAACCGGTGCTTGTAAAAATTGGACGCTATGGGCCAATGGCACAGATAGGAGATAACGACAACGAAGAAAAACCGCAATATGCAGCACTTCGCCGCGATCAACACATTGAAACCATCACACTCGACGAAGCCCTTGAGCTGTTTAAATTACCCCGCGACCTGGGACTGTTCGAAGATAAAAAAGTGGTTGCTGCCATCGGACGCTTTGGCCCCTATGTGCGGCACGACAATAAATTCTACTCCCTTAAAAAAGAGGTGGACGATCCTTTTTCTGTTTCGCTCGACAGAGCCATTGAATTGATCGAGGAAAAACGTTTGGCCGATAAGAATAAAACCATCAATACTTTTGAAACCGAAGAGGGTGAGATTCAGGTGTTGAACGGACGGTATGGGCCTTACATCGCTTTTAATAAACAGAACTACCGCTTACCGAAAGGGAAAGAAGCTAAAGAAGCTAAGGATTTGTCGCTCGATGATTGTCTTGAAATCATTAAAAAGACACCCGTAAAACCAACCCGAAAAAAAGGGAAATAGTATGGAAGAGCTAGCTGGATATTTTGAAGCGGTTAATGAAAAAAAATACAAATCGATTGCACAACGCGAAGGTTTTTATGGCTCAGTTTTAAGCAAACACAGCATTAAGAAACTTGCCGACACTACAAAACTTGTGCTTATTGGACTTAGTGAAACACGAAATGCTTTTGAAACAAACGTTCCGGGCAATAGCGAGATTGTTCGTGAATACTTTTACCAGCTGGCCTCCATTAATCGGGTAGAAATAGTTGATTTAGGAAACTTAAAATCAGGGAAAAAAGTGCAGGATACGTATGCTGCACTAAAACACATTACCAGTTATTTTATTAACCGGAATATTATACCTGTTTTTTTTGGGGGCACTCAGGATTTAACATTGCCAATGGTTCAGGGAGTTTTTAATCAACAATCCAGTTGTGAACTGGTTATTGCCGATGCTCTCGTTGATTTAAGCAATGATGTGGAATTACATTCAAAAAACTATATTGAAAAACTACACCAATTGTATCCCCAAAACCTCGAACAATCAGTGGTGGCATATCAAACCTACCTTACCAGCAGTCAACAGCAGCGGTTTTTAAGCGACAACTCAATTAATACCATGCGGCTTGGTTTGATCCGAAATGGATGGTCGCAGGTTGAACCCTTATTACGCGATGCGGATTTACTTTCGTTCGACTTATCGAGCATCCGTTTTTCCGATTGCCCCGGAGCCCTATCAACCGGGCCCAATGGTTTATATGCAGAAGAGGCTTGTCAATTGGTTCATCTGGCAGGAATAAGTGACAAATTAAAAGCGGTAGGAATTTTCGATTTTCAACCGGAACGCGATATCCACAATCAGACAGCTCAGCTGATAGCCCAGCTTATCTGGCATTTTATTCAGGGAGTAAGCCAACGCAAAGGCGATTGGCCGGCAAAACCCATTAGTCAGTATAAAAAAATTTATGTGAAGATTGAAAAAACGGAATCCGATTTGGTTTTTTATCAAAACGCACAAAACAATCGCTACTGGATTGAATTACCCACAGAACAAGAGAACGAAACGCGAATTGTGTCCTGTTCCGAAAAAGATTATAAAGACATTTGTAACAACGAAATTCCCGAAAGAATTTGGAAAAGCATTAGCCGCTTATTAAAATAAATTTGTGCAGATATAATTCCTTTAGTGTATCGGCGTTTATTAATTGCAAATTATTTACTAAACTTGCTTCACGATTTAATTTTTATTTATTTTACCAAAAACCACATAAAAAAGAATTGCAATAAGTCAGATGCGGCATAATTACATAGCAATCATACTATTTCTTATAATTTCCTTGAAAGGGTTCGGTCAAAATGCGAATTATTCAAGTTTGTACATGTTTAACCAAATGTATTATAATCCGGGTTATGCAGGCGATGGAAACGACATTGAATTCAAAGGACTAATCCGGAATCAGTGGATGGGTTTCCCCGGGGCGCCTAATACCCAAACATTTAATATCGACGCTCCGTTTAAGCTTTTTCACCAGCAACACGGTGCCGCAATTTCAATTATTATTGACGAATTTGGAAATTTCAGAAACACTGGTTTAAATATTTCGTATGCATACAGACGTTCATTGATTCAGGGTGATTTGGGTATTGGTGTTGGCCTAAGTATGTTAAACCATGCTATTGACGGAGAGTGGATTAGAAACGAGGGGTCGGTTGATCCTTCCATACCGGAACCCGGAGCCACCGCACCTTTAATATTTGACCTGAACCTTGGATTGTATTATCGATCAGACAATTTATTTATGAGTGTTTCTATGATGAATGCCATGAGTAGTCATGTAAAGTATATAAACGAAGGAGATGCAAACAATGTGTCGACCAACAACAGCACGTTTTTTGGTCGGCAGATTTTTTTTAGCACCGGCTACGATTACCAGTTGGCTAATCCTTTGTTTGCTATTCAGCCAGGAGCTTTTGTTGCTACTGATTTTGCATCAACTCAGGTTACTGTATCAGGAATCGTTACGTATAGCCGAAAAGTGTTTGCCGGGTTAAGCTATAAGCAAACCGATGCCGTAACCGTTTTAGCAGGTATTGATTTGCCAAGTGGAATTAATGTTGCCGTTTCCTATGGTTTAAATACTTCAAGGATAATAAGAAGTAGCACCGGTTCGTTTGAATTTATGGTGGGTTATTCGTTCAATTTAGATATTGATAAAGATAACCGGAAGTTTAAAAGCGTGCGTTTTCTTTAATTTGGTTTTTTAATTTATTTTGTTCATTTTTATATTTCTAAAAATACATATCGATAGACTATGAAAAATCTAGCAATTTTGAGTGTCGCCCTTTTAATTTTTGCCGGTTGTGCAAATTACGACAATGGAGAACTGGTTGGTGTTCAAGACAGAGCGTCATGGTATAACGCTCCACCGCTCGGAATGGTTGTTGTTCCCAAAGGAAGTTTCCGTATGGGTCCTAACGATCAGGATGTTCCCTGGGCAAGCACTTCACAATCAAAAAATGTTTCAATTGCTGCTTTCTATATGGATGAAACCGAAATAACCAATAACGAATACCGACAATTTGTTTTTTGGGTTAGAGATTCGTTGGCATACCGTATGTTGGGCGAGCAAATTGATGAATACCTTATTTCTGAAGATCAATACGGAGAAGAGATTGACCCACCCTTCATTAACTGGAATCAGGAAATTATTTGGGACGATCAGGAGCAAAATGAAATTCTTGAAGACATGTTTTATCCTGAGCACGAGCGATTCTACCGTCAAAAAAATATCGATCCCCGTAAGTTAAACTACGAGTATTTTTGGATTGATTACAAACAAGCCGCTCAAAAATTTACCTTTGAAAACGAAAACCGGCGCCATTACAATTATAAAACTGGTCAGTACGATGGTGAAATTGTAGATTTAGACGGGAAAAGAGTTCCGATAAAAGACAGGAGTTCTTTTATAATGCGAGATATGGTCAATGTTTATCCTGACACATTGTGTTGGATAAGTGATTTTTCATACAGCTATAACGAGCCCATGGCAAACATGTATTTTTGGCATGCTGCTTACGATAATTACCCGGTAGTTGGCGTAAGTTGGAAACAAGCTTCTGCATTTGCAATTTGGAGAACATCCTATATGAATGCTTATTTGTCTTCGGTAGGTCAGTTTTTTGTACAGGATTATCGTTTACCGATGGAATCGGAGTGGGAATATGCTTCACGGGGAGGACTTGATTTAGCTGTTTATCCTTGGGGAGGACCATATACCAGAAACGACAAAGGTTGTTTCCTGGCTAACTTTAAACCCATGCGCGGCGATTATGTTGACGATGGTGGTTTACACACGGTAGAGGTTGCAATTTATGAAGCTAACGATTACGGTTTGTACGATATGGCCGGGAATGTTGCTGAATGGACAGCAAACGCTTTCGATGAAAGTGCCTATAGTTTTACCCACGATATGAATCCTTATTATAAATACCACGCTTTATCAGATGATCCTCCAGCAATGAAACGAAAAGTTGTTCGTGGTGGTTCATGGAAAGATATCGGTTACTATTTACAGAATGCCGTACGTACTTACGAATACCAGGATACAGCAAAAGCGTATATTGGATTTCGTTGTGTACGTTCTTATATGGGCCCCGATGAAACCGGAGCCAAATCGAATGTTTATTAGTGTATCATAAATAGCTTAAGCCATGTTAAGTATAAACGAATTAGTAGAGAGTAAAGGCTATAAAAACTTTATGAAGTACGTGTATGGATGGGGAGCCTCTGTCGTATTGGTTGGAGCGCTTTTTAAAATCCTTCACTTACCAGGTTCTTCACTGATGCTTACCGTAGGTTTGTTGGTTGAAGCCCTTATTTTCTTTTTCTCCGGATTTGAACCTTTGCACGAGGAATTAGACTGGACCTTGGTTTATCCTGAACTAGCAGGATTATCCGATGAATTTGATGACGACGAAGCTCAGGTAAGAAGTTTTGAACGCGTACACGATATTCCTCAGGTAATTGGTGTTCCTGTTGGAGGCGGAGGCGGAGGTTTTGTTGGCGGCACCTTTGAAGGAACCCCGGCCCAAAGTCATGCTGGTGGAGCTGTTTCAGGAGGCGGTGGCGTTAGTTATGTGGGTGGAGGAAGTCCTTCAGCATTGGCACGATTCGATGAACTATTGGAAAAAGCAGAAATTGGACCCGAAATATTCGATAAACTAGGGCAGGGTTTGAATAATCTAAGCAAAACGGCCGAAAAATTAGCTGATATTTCAGAGGCAGGTGTAGCTGTAAATGCTTTTACAACTTCAATGAAATCAGCTTCGGAGTCAGTTGGTAAATTCGACGAGGTTTATCAAAAATCAGGAGAAGCATTAAAGGAATCGGTGAATAATTTATCGGAATCGTACGTTCACACCGCTCAAACATTTAAAGAGTCGAGCAATCAGCTTACTGAAGCTTATGCAAATTTTGCTAATAAATTAACCGCCGAAATTGATAATGTTGGAACCGAAGGATCGAATTATACACAAAAACTTGGGTCATTAAATTCGAATCTATCAGCGTTGAATGCTGTTTACGAACTTCAGGTTCAAAACATGAACCAGCAAATTAATGCCTCGCAGGAGTACTTTAAAGAAATGAATCAGGTTGTGGGGAACATTCACCAAACGGTTGATCACACCAATAAATTAAATCAAGGCGTAGTTGAACTTGAGAAAAACATAGCCTCCCTAAACAGTATATATGGGAATATGTTATCGTCAGTAAACCTTAACAAGTAACATAGAATCAGTTGATATATGGGTCACGGTAAGGAAACCCCCAGGCAAAAGATGATAGGTCTGATGTACCTATTCCTGACAGCTTTGATGGCATTAAACGTGTCGAAAGATGTTTTGAACTCGTTTATACTCGTGGGTGAAAGTCTGGAAAAGACAATTGTAAATTACAAATCGAAAAATGACAAGCTTTATGAGGAATTTGCCAAACAACATGCAATAAACCCCGATAAAGTAGGACAATGGAAAACCTTATCGGATGAGGTACAAAAAAATGCAAACGTTTTGTTCGAGATGCTGGAGGGTCATAAAATTGGTTTGGCAAAATATGCTGAGGGAGAAGAAACACCTGCTGTTGTGAATGGAAAGTTTGATATAAACCTATTAGAGCAAAAAGACAATATTGATAAAGGGGGTGAGTATTTTGGAGAGAAGGGAAAAAAACACGGAGTTGCGATTCGCGAAGGCATTAACGAATACCGCGAATTATTGTTGAAGATTGTTCCTCCAAACGAAACCGAGTTAATTTCAAACATTGAAAAAACCCTTGACACACACGACCGTCCCGGAAAAGAAGGAGAATCACCTCATAGTTGGGTAAGTGTTACCTTTGAATATATTCCACTTATTGCCGATTTTGTAATGTTAACAAAATTGCAAACCGACGTTAAAAACATGGAAACCGACGTGGTTAATTTTTTATTTAACCAAATAACCGCCGGTGACTTTAAAGTTAATGCCATGGAAGCAACCGTTATTCCTAACTCAAGTTATGTGATGCGGGGAGGTGAATACAATGCCAAGGTTTTTCTTGCCGCTTATGATTCTACTCAGGCTCCACGAATTCTAATTGGTGATTATCGGGAAACCAGCGAGGGCAAATACGAAATGTTAGGAGCTTACGATTCGTTGCCGGTAAAGCAGGGAAAAGGAATTTATAAAAAAACAGCCACATCGGTTGGTGATAAAAAGTGGGGAGGCCTCATTGTGGTTAAATCACCCGATGGTCAAGAAGCCATGTATCCATTCAAGGTTGATTATCAGGTTGCAGAACCGAATTTGGTTGTTTCTCCTACTAAAATGAACGTGTTTTACTATGGAATCGAAAACCCGGTGGCAATTTCTGTTCCCGGTATACCTTCCGATAAAATTATTCCAACGATTCCATCGGGAGCAACCATTCGTAAAGTAAAAGATGGTTACGAAGTTAAACCTACCAAAAGGAATGGGACAGTTGCCGTTCAGGTTTTTGCCGAAATTGACGGAGCCCGTAAATCGATGGGTAGTATGGAATTTCGTATCAGAACCATTCCATCTCCGGTAGCAAAAGTTATGGGGCAGGCAAGCGGTTCTATTTCTAAAGCTATGTTAAGCAATGCACCTGGAGTCTATGCTGAACTGGAAGACTTTGTTTTTGACTTAAAGTTTGTTATAACCCAGTTTACCCTTGTTTCGCAAGATGGTATTTATACCAAAGAACTTAATGTTAAAGGAAATTCATTCTCGAAAGAACAACAAGATGCAATAAAAGGAGCAAAAACTGGCTCGCGTATTACCATTGAAAATATTGAAGCACGAGGACCAGACGGGCAGGTTAAACCGTTAGCTCCCATTGTATTTAAATTAAAATAAAAAAAAAATGATATGAAGAAGTTTATTGTAGTTTCATTTATCGCATTTGCTTTTATTTGTGCTCCAAACCAGGAAAGTCAGGCACAAGTATTGGATGGCATTTATGTAAAAGAGCATGTACCTGCCAGAAAACCTGCACCCTATAAATTTTTACGTGAAAGCGATGTAATGTGGTCAAAGCGTGTTTGGCGGGTAATCGATCTTCGCGAAAAAATTAATCATCCTTTGTATTATCCAACTACTCAGATTGGCGACCGAATGAGTTTGGTCGATTTAATGATTTGGGGCATCAACAACGAAGGGATTACTCCTTACGCTACTGATGATGACCGCTTTACTCAGCCCATTACCCGAAGCCAGATAGATGTGGCTTTTGGAGCTGTTCCAAAAACGATTACATTTACCGACGAGAATGGAAATGAAGTTTCAAAAACCATTACTGAAGAGAAAAACACTTCCGAAGTAAAACAATTTATTGTAAAAGAAGATTGGTTTTTTGATCGCCAACATTCCATAATGGATGCCCGCATTATAGGGTTATGTCCTGTTCGCTGGTATACCGTAGAAAGCCAGACCGGTGATGTTGACGAAGATGCCACCATAAGAATTCAGCAGGTGTTCTGGATATATTTTCCCGAAGCCCGGCGAATTTTTTCCAATCACGAGGTGTTTAATCAGTTTAATGATGCTGAACGCAGAACTTTTGATGACATATTCTTTAAAAGAAAATTTAACAGCTTTATTGTTCGCGAATCGAACGTTCAAGACGATAGGGGTATTAGTGAATATACACTGGGCTTGCAAAGCCTGCTTGAGGCAGAGCGCATAAAAAAACGCATTTCTGATTACGAACAGGATTTATGGAACTACTAAAAACGATATAAAAAAAGCCTCTTTAAGAGGCTTTTTTTATATGAATTTTTCTCCTTTTTTAACCTTTATATCGTTTACAAAGAGCCGGATTTGCTGCTCGTCTTTTTTATTACATATAAGCAAAGCGTCTGGAGTATCAATTACAATGTAATCGCTTAAACCCTGAACTACCATTAGTTTGCCCTCGTTCGACTTGATAATTGAGTTTGTAGTATTGTAAGTTAAAATATGACTTCCGTTCAGAGCATTGTTTTCTTCATTCTTCTCGGCATGATCGAATAGTGAGGTCCAGGTCCCCAAATCGGACCAGCCAAAACTGGCAATCAGCACAAACACATTCGAGGCTTTTTCCATAATCCCATAATCGATGGAAATATTTCGGCAAGCCGGATAAATTTCCTCAATGGCTTTTACCTCTTCCATCGTTCCAAAAACAGACGCTTTTTCGTTAAAGGCATTGTAAACATCTTCGAGGTATTTTGAAAAAGAATCCTGGATGGATTTGAGCGACCAAAGAAAAATTCCACTATTCCAGAAAAACTCGCCGCTTTCGACAAAGAATTTTGCCAATTCAAGATCGGGTTTTTCGGTAAAGGTTTTTACCTTTTTAATATCAGAACCCATTTCAGATTTTTTGTCTTTGTTAATTTGAATGTAACCGTAACCGGTATCCGGTCGGGTGGGCTCAATCCCTAGTGTTAATAAGGCATCGTTATTACTCACATAATCAAAACCTTTTTGAAGCGTCTCAATAAAAGCGGTTTCGTTCAATATTAAATGATCCGACGGCGCCACTACAATACTCGCGTTGGGATTAACGTTCTGGATTCGGAAATTTGCATATGCAATACAAGGTGCAGTATTTCTCCGTGCGGGTTCCAGCAATACCTGCGAAGCATTGATTTGAGGCAACTGCTCTAAGGTAATTTGCTGATATTCGGCACTGGTTACAATATAGATGTTTTCGAGGGGGCAAATCTTTAGGAATCGGTCGAATGTTTGCTGTAATAAAGTTTTTCCGGTTCCAAGAATATCAATAAACTGTTTTGGAAGTGACGATCTGCTGATGGGCCAAAACCTTGTGCCTGCACCTCCAGCCATAATAACACAAAAATTATTTGTATTCATGATATAATAGTTTGAATGTTTTGGGTTTTTCCAATTCTTTTTCGCTTCAAAAAGAGCTGCTAATATAAGCATTTTATTTAGGGTTTCTTTTTTTGAAAATTGCTAAGGTTTTTAATACTTTGCATAACATTAAATAACGACGAATGAAAACCATGTTTCACATAGGCCGGTACTTTGTATTTATGTTTCAGGTTTTTTCAAAACCCGAAAAACATAAAATCTGGTTCAGGCAATTTTTCAGAGAAGTTCAAAGTCTAGGATTAAGTTCTACAGGAATAATAATACTTGTTTCTCTATTTATTGGAGCAGCCATAACCATTCAGATGGCATACAATATTACAAGCCCGTTGGTACCCGATTATGTTATAAGTCTAACCACCCGCGATACCATGTTGCTCGAATTTTCGTCAACCATCATTTCGCTGGTACTGGCTGGAAAAGTAGGTTCAAATATTGCTTCTGAGATTGGTACCATGCGGGTTTCGGAACAGATTGATGCATTGGAAATTATGGGAATTAATCCAGCATCGTTTTTGGTTTCACCAAAAATTTTAGCGTTTATGTTTTTTATTCCCTTTTTGGTAATTATAAGTATGTTTGTTGGCATTGCCGGCGGATGGTTATCGGCTGTTTTTGTGGGAGTTATTTCGCCACAGGATTACATTACCGGAATTCAACTTTACTTTATTCCTTATTATGTGACTTATTCTATTATAAAATCGCTTTTTTATGCTTTTCTTATAGTTTCCATATCATCATATCAGGGATATTATGTTAGCGGAGGAGCTTTGGAAGTTGGACGGGCCAGCACACGCGCTGTGGTTTATAGCATTGTTTTGATTCTTACTTTCGATTTAATTTTAACCCAACTCTTGTTGTCATGATTGTAGTTGAAGGGGTAAATAAAACATTTAATGAAGCTCAGATACTTAAAAATGTTGAGGCTAAGTTCCATCCCGGAAAAGTGAATATGGTAATTGGTAAAAGCGGTTCCGGAAAAACGGTATTGCTTAAATCGCTGGTTGGCCTCCATAAAATCGACTCAGGTTCCATAACTTTCGATGGACGCGATTTTACCAAAATGCGAACCAAAGAAAAGATAGCTATACGCAAGGAGGTGGGAATGCTTTTTCAGGGTGGTGCGCTGTTCGACAGTTCAACCATCGAAGAGAATGTAATTTATCCGCTCGACATGTTTACCAATTTTACGAAAGCAGAAAAACTGAAACGAGCAAATTTTTGTCTCGAACGCGTAAATCTTACGGGCGTTAACAAGCAGTTTCCTTCGGAGTTAAGCGGAGGTATGCAAAAACGCGCAGCCATTGCGCGGGCTATTGCACTAAACCCCAAATACCTTTTTTGTGACGAACCCAATTCGGGTCTCGACCCACAAACCGCTATTGTTATCGATAAATTAATTCAGGAGATTACCAAGGAATATGGCATTACTACGGTGGTTAATACGCACGACATGAATTCGGTACTGGCCGGTGCCGATAGTGTGGTGTTTATTTTTGAAGGACATTCGTGGTGGCATGGTTCACGTACCGATTTACTCGACTCGGGCAATCCCGAACTCGACGATTTTTTGTTCTCGTCGGAACTCATGCGTCGCATCAGGCCAACCAAGCAACACAAGTAATTTTGATAATAAAAAAAATTATAGCAACTTAGCGTTCGAAAAAAACGCATTAAATCAACCAATTTAGCGATCTAAATATTTTATTTTCAAAACACTTAAGAAAAACTTGCGTATGAATGGGTATGTTTTGACAAAATAAATGTTTAATCTACATATGCTGACATTTAACCAACATATCTGTCGAATTATCAAAAGCAGCGCACTGCGTATGGTTTTTATGTTATATTTGTATGGTATGTTGATAAATTATGATAATTTATTTTTTAAGATAACACGACACTTTTTGAATATTCAATAATTATTGTTATGAGGAAGCCGATACTTTTAATTATCCTGTTAAGTATATTTTTTACCCGGTTAGAGGCACAAGAAGCCCGTTTTTGGGTAAATGGTTCTGGTAACTGGCACGACACATCACACTGGTCAACCGTCAGTGGTGGAGATGCCGGAGCCAGTGTTCCAACTGCAGAAAACCCGGTGTTTTTTGATGATAATTCCGTTATCGGCAATCAAATACAGGTTTTAATTAAACAGGAAGCATATACCAATCACCTGAATATTAACACCGCAAAAGTTGTTTTAAAGGGGAAAGCCCCGCTTACTATATCAGGTTCCGTATCGGTGAACCCTAATGTTGACTTGTCTAAATACAAAGGCGATATTGCTTTTAATTCAAAGCAAAACACTACTATACAGATGTCCAATGAGCTAAACAGCAATTTGGTTTTTAATGGTTCAGGGGTTTTTAATGTTAAAGAAAGTATAAATACCCGCAAAGGAATATTAGTTAAACAAGGTGAAATAAACGCCAGCGGTATTCAAATATACAGCAGTTCGATAGTAAAAGAAGGAAATGCTGCATCAAAAATTAACCTGGAAAATGCTGAGGTTAATGTAAAGGATTGGAATATGTTGAATCAAAGCAATCTGGAGTTGCTAACTGAAAACTCAAGAATTTATGTACCCAACATAAAAAAAGATTTTACGCCAGGAAATTATAGTTATAATCTAGTGGGAGCCAGTTCAAGTAAAGCTATTGGTACTATAACCGTTACCATTACCGATGCTTTATGTTCGCCCGGAACCGATCCGGTTGGTGGTGATCCCAAAGAAAAAGGAACATTAAATGTTTTGGTAAGTCCGGCAGGTAATTATTACATTACCGTTTTCAGTCAGGGCGACGGTTTGGAAAAAGGCCGTGCCTTTGGAAACAACATTGATTTTACCCTTCCTGTCGGAACATATCTGGTACAGGGAAGTGAAACCGGATACAATCAAAATTATGCCACTGCAGGCGAAAATATAATAGGTTATCCTCCCGCTTTTAGTGTGGCTATCAGTGTTGAAAACGATGTAAGCTGTTTTGGCGGAGATGACCTGCAATTGCGTGCCGACGCTACCGGCGGAACCAATCCCATAAGTTCTTACGATTGGGAAAACAATACTGCCAATGAAGGAGTGATATTTTATACAGGGCAAATTACCAATGCCGATTTGGGCGAAGGATATTATATTGTTTACGCCAACGATGCCAACGGATGCCAGGCATCCAATTATTTTGAGTATTACCCCTCTTTTCCACAATTTGATGACTATACCACGGGTCCTAATCAAATTGGAGTATCGGGAATAATTACTACAGCTTCCTGTGCCTCAGGTACCACCGGCGTTATTGATGTGGAAACTACCACTGGAGGAACTCCCAATATGGGAATGTATCCCACAACGGGCTACGGATATTTTGCTTCAACTAATGGAGCCTATAATCCGGTTCCTGGTGATTTTACCGATGGAAATGTTCTTTCCGGACTTGCTGCCGGAACGTATTATCTTTGGATAATTGATGGAAACGCTTGTATTGAAGAGCACAACTCAACAATTAGTGTAGCATCTGTTCCTGCTCCAACAGCCGATGCCGGAACAGATGCTGAAGTTTGCGACGGAGATTCGTTCGATTTAAGTGGAGCAAGTGCCACCAATGCAGATACTTACTTATGGACTATTACAGCAGGCGGTACCGGAACCTTTAGTCCAAGTAATACCGCTTTAAATCCTACATTTACTCCAACCGGAGGTGTGGGAACTTATACCTTGCAATTACAAACATCTCAATCCTCAGGAGCCTGCCCTCCGGCAACCAATAGCATGGATTTGGATGTAATACCCAATCCGGTGGTGAATGCAGGAACCGATGCAGATATTTGTGGCAGTTCGTATACCATTGCCGACGCAAGTAGCGACGGAACCACGCATTTATGGACCGTAGTTGCCGGAAATGCAGCCAATGTTATCTTTACGCCAAACAATACCGTAGTAAACCCACAAATTGATGTTACTGCTTTTGGAACTTATACCCTTCAATTGGAATCGACCAATGGAACTTTGGTATCATGCAGTAGCAATGCTACTGTTGATCTGACTTTTGTCGATAATCCAACCGCTGATGCCGGAACCGATGCTGAGGTTTGCAATGGAAATACATACGCTTTAACCGGAGCAAGTGCCACCAATGCCGACACCTATTTATGGACCATTACAGCAGGTGGCACCGGAACTTTTAGCCCAAGTAATACAGCATTAAACCCAACATTTACGCCAACCGGAGGTGTTGGAACCTATACTTTACAATTGCTAACTTCACAATCTTCTGGTACTTGTCCGCCGGCTACAAATTCAATGGATTTAAGTGTTCTGGCCATTCCGGTTGTTGATGCAGGAAATGACATGACCACCTGCGGAACTTCCTACACCCTAGCCGATGCCAGCAGCGATGGGTCTTCTCATTTATGGACCGTAGTTGCCGGAAATGCAGCCAATGTAAGCTTTGCGCCAAACAATACCGTGGTAAACCCCCAAATTAATGTTACTGCTTTTGGAACTTATACCCTTCAATTGGAATCGACCAATGGAACTTTGGTGTCATGCAGTAGCAGTGCTACGGTTGATCTCACTTTTGTTGATAATCCAACAGCCGATGCCGGAATTGATGCTGAAGTTTGCGATGGAGCTACTTATGATTTATCCGGAGCAAGTGCAACTAATTCCGATACTTATTTATGGACCATTACCGCCGGAGGTACAGGAACATTTAGCCCAAATAATACCGTCTTAAATCCAACATTTACACCTACCGGTGGCGTGGGAACCTATACGCTTCAACTGAGAGCATCCCAATCGGCAGGTACTTGCCCGCCGGTAACTAACAGCATGAATCTGGACGTAATATCACTTCCTGTTGTTAATGCTGGAACCGATACTGATATTTGTGGCACGTCCTATACCATTGCTGATGCCAGCAGTAATGGAACCACGCATTTATGGACCGTAGTTGCCGGAAATGCAGCCAATGTTTCCTTTACACCAAACAATACGGTTGTAAATCCACAAATTGATGTTACCGCTTTTGGTACTTATACATTACAGTTAGCATCGAGCAATGGAACTTCAGTTTCATGCAGCAGCAGCGCAACCGTCAACCTTAATTTTGTTGATAACCCAACCGCCGATGCCGGAGCCGATGCTGAGGTCTGTGACGGAGCAAGTTTTGATTTAACCGGAGCAAGTGCTACCAATGCCGACACCTATCTTTGGACCGTAACGCCCGTTGGCGGAGGAACTTTTAGTCCTAACAACACGGTTCTAAACCCAACTTTTACTCCGACAGCAGGAGTCGGAACTTACACATTGCAGTTACAGGCTTCACAGTCATCTGCAACCTGTCCTCCTGCAATTAACAGCATGGATTTGGATGTAATTGCCAATCCTGTGGTGAATGCCGGAGCCGATGCTGATGTTTGCGGAACCACTTACACTTTAGCAGATGCCAGTAGTACCGGAGCTTCACATGTTTGGAGCGTAGTAGTGGGAAATGCGGCAAACATTACTTTTACACCAAACAATACGGTAGTAAACCCACAAATTGATGTTACTGGTTTTGGTACCTATACTCTTCAGTTGGAATCGAGCAACGGAACATTGGTTACATGCAGCAGCAGCGCTACGGTAACTATTAATTTTCATGAATCTCCTTCAGTTAATGCGGGAGTTGATAATACCGTTTGTTACGATGCCATTGACTATGAGTTGATTGATGCAATGGCATTAAACTATACAGCCATCTCATGGAAAAATCTGACATCGGGTGATGCTACGGGTTTTGACGACGCCTTTGCTTTGAATCCTACCTATGCATTTTCAGCAACTGATAAAGTTCAGGGTTATGTCGATTTGGTACTAACCGCATCCAGTCTATACTGTCCGGATGTTACGGATACCATTCGCGTGAATATTTCACCTGAAATGGTGGTATCAGTTGGTTCTGTATCACCTTATTTAATTGGAGCCAGTACACAAATAAATGTTGCTTTCTGGGGCGAACATGAAAATATAGGACAGCTTGGATTTTATTTAGTAGCTCCCGATGGAACAACCAAAATTAGGCTGTACCAACATAATTTGGATGGATCGGCTTGTATTTTCCCGATAAACCAGCAGTTTGACAGCCTGGCATTTTCAACGTCCAGTGCAACCAGTCTGGATTTCTGTGGATACAATACTAATCCGGTTTTAAGTGGAAATTTTGATGCTGCCGAAGATTGGAGCAAAATATATACAATGGATCCGGCACAGGGAGGTTGGTCATTAATGATAAAGGATCGTACAACAGGAAAAACAGGAACCCTAAGCAGAGCAATGATATCTTTTACCGATATGAATATCCAGGGGATTATGCAAACCATTTTTTACGACTCGAAAGTCTTGAGTCCTGCTTCTCCGATTATCGATAAAGATTCAACCATATATTATGTCCCCATGGGCTTAAGAACCAGTTGTAATGGAGCTTGTGATGCCCGCGCCATTGTTTCTGTTATTGGAGGTACTCCTCCTTATGCCAGCTATGAATGGAGCACCGGTGATTCAGGTACTGAAGTTGATTTGTGTGGCGGCGACCATACCGTTACAGTAACCGATGCCAATGGTTGTACCGCAATTGCCATGGTTGAAGTGCTGGAACCCGATCCCATTGAATTAGCTGTTGACTCAACAAACATTGCCTGTTTTGGTGGTGCAAACGGAATGGTAAAAGTTACCCCATCGAATGGTGTGCCTCCTTACAATTACCTTTGGGACGATGCCAATGCTTCTACAACGGCTCAGGTAAATGGATTAACTGTCGGAACCTATACAGTAACAATTACTGACCAGAATTTATGTACTACAATTCGCAGCATTACTATTACCGAGCCTGCTTCTGCACTCGATCTAACTTATGTTGTGGATCCCACAGGTTGTAATACTTCAACCGGAACCATTACCCTATCGCCCAATGGAGGAACTCCATACATAGTGGGAGATGCTTACAATTATACCTGGGCACACGATGCTTTGCTAACCGGAAATATAGCTACCGGACTTGGTGTTGGCACCTACAATGTGTTAATTCAGGATTCCTTGGGTTGTATCCTCGATACCACCATTACCATGACAGATAACGGCGATATGGATATCACCGGATTTACTATGGTAAACAATGTGAGCTGTGCCGGAAGTTGCGATGCTGAAGTTCAGGTCGATTTTACCGGAGGAACTGGTGATTATACTTTCAACTGGAGTGGTGCGGGATTAACCGGAACCAATGTTTCGCTGCCAAATGTTTGTGGCGATAGTACGTATTATGTTACAGTTACCGATGTTAACACTTCATGCAGCACCTCCGATTTCTTTAAAATTCCACAACCCGATTCACTAAAAGTCAATATTGTTTCGCAAACCGATGTACTTTGTTTTGGCGACAGTACAGGAACCGCTGAAGCAATTGGAATTGGAGGAACAGGAGCGTATTCTTATGCCTGGTTTACCACAACAAACGACACCTTAAGCCGGACAGCAACAGCCAATAACCTTCCTTATGGAAAAATATATATTGAAATTATAGATGCAAATCTTTGCTCTGTTATTGATAGTATCTTTATTAATCAACCAACAGAATTAACTGCAACAACTGCATCAACAAACACTTCATGTGGAGTTGCTACCGGTACCGTGTCAGTTACTCCTGCCGGAGGCACGGCACCCTACACCTATTTGTGGGATGATGTCTCGAATGCAACAACAACACTGGTCGAAGATTTGCCGGTTGGAATTTATAATGTTACCATAACCGATTTTAATGGTTGTGAACTGCTTGAGTCGGTTTCAGTAATCGACGATTCCGATATGGTTATTAGCATTGATTATGTGGTTGATGTACTTTGTGCTGGTGAAGCTAGTGGTGAAATTAACATTAGTGTTACCGATGCTGTTGCGCCTGTCGCTTACAATTGGAGCAATGGTGAAATAACTGAAGACCTTACCGATTTAGCAGCAGGAACTTACCGGGTTACTGTAACCGATGCGAACTTGTGTTCACGGGTGGCTGAGGTAGAAATTACTGAACCCGCATTTTTATCGGCTGCTGTAACCATAGTAAACCAACCACTTTGTTTTGGAGCAGCAGACGGAGAAGCCATGGTGATTCCTCAGGGTGGCGTGGCTCCTTATTCTTATCTATGGAGCAATGGACAAACCTCTGCAACAGCAACCAACCTGATGGCTGGAGTATATGAAGTTAGCCTTACCGATTTTAATGGTTGCGAAGCTACCGCAACAGTTACTTTAACCGACCCAAATCCGGTAACTTTCGATTTTGAATTTACCCGCACCACCTGTGGCGACAGTGTTGGAACCATGAATGTGGCTAACCTTGCCGGTGGAACCGGTGCCGGAACCTATACCGTTTCATGGGCATCGCCCGACTGGGCTTCGTACCCGGCTCCCGACTCTTTAAATACCGAAAGCATAAGTAATTTATGGGTAGCCTCTTATGTAGCTATAGTAACCGATGCCAATGGTTGCGAGTTCCGCGACTCCATGAACCTGACCGACGATTCAGACTTGACAATTATTGTTGATTCTATGACAATGGTAAGCTGTAATGGCGGAACCAACGGAGCCATTCTGGTAAGTGCCGTAAATGGTACCGAACCTTATACTTACCTTTGGGACTCGGGCGACACTGATTCCCTGCTTAATGATGCGGTTGCCGGAACCTATCATTTGCGAGTTACCGATGTGAACTTATGCCGTCGCGATACCGCTTTTGTGATTACCGAACCCGATGCTTTGGACAATACCTTTGTATTTACACAACCCATTATTTGCCATGGCGACACGGAAGCCAGCTTTAATGCCGAGATTAGTGGCGGTGTAGCTCCTTATACCTATTTATGGGAAAACAGTGCAGGCGACAACCTGGGCCAGACAGCCGCGTTGGAAAATGTAACCGCCGACAGGTATTACCTAACTGTTGTTGATGCCAACAATTGTATTTATGAAGATAGTATAGAGCTAATTGAGCCCGACGACGCACTTACTTTAAGCATTTCAATAACCGAAACCCAGTGTACCGACTCTACAGGAACAGCTACAGCCACAGTAAACGGTGGAGTAAAACCTTATACCTATAGTTGGTATCAACTTTCGAACCCGGCCACGGCTTTAACCGGCCAGGGAACCATCGCCCTTTCTGACCTTTGGGTCGATGTGTTTGTTGTAGAGGTTAGCGATGCTTTAGGCTGCATGGTTACCGATACTTTCGAAATGAAAGACGTGAGCGATATTGATTTTACCTTGGTTGTGCATAATCAGGTTTCTTGTGTCGATAAATGTGATGCCAGGGCTGAGGTTGTTTTACCAACAGGTGGAACTCAACTCCCAACAGGCTTTGGTTATAATGTTATCTGGAGCAACGGGGAAACAACTCCTGAGGCCGATAGTCTATGTTTGGGAAATAACCTGGTTCGCATCATCGATGCCAACGGTTGTCAGGCGGTAAAATCGGTAACCATTACCGACAATGAAGCTTTAAAAGTTAAGATTATCCATTTTAACGATATTAGCCAGGGAGGCGAAGATTGTAACGGTTATGCTGAAGCTGTGGTCTCGGGCGGAACGGAACCCTACACTTACCTTTGGTCTACTGCTGATAATAATACATCCGATAATATACCTGATTTATGTGAAGGTTGGTACTACCTAACCGTAACCGACGCGTCTGTAGATCCTGTTTGTGAGGTAATTGACAGTGTATTTATCAGCGATGATCCTTTACGTTACGACACCTTGCTGCTTCAGCACATCACTTGCTATGGAGATAGTTCAGGAGCAATCTCCGTTCAGGGAATGGGAGGCTATCCTGATGGTTACAACTATTTCTGGGCAAACGAGAACTGGAGCTCTTATCCGGCTTATGATTCAACAGGTAATTCACTTACAAATCTGGTTGCGGGAACCTATTTCTTAACCATAACAAATCGCAGCGAACTGGATACCCTGGTTGCCAGTATTGAAATTACGCAACCCGAGCCCTTTATTCCTGATTATACCATTAGTCCGACCAATTGTAGTGATTCGTCGGGTGTAATATCCGTGAATTTAGCGCTTATTCAGGGAGGAACGGCTCCATTTACCTTTGAGTGGGCTCACGAGTCCTGGAGCTCTTATCCAGCAGCCGATAGTTCCGGATTAACCTTAAGTAACCTTTGGGTCGATGATTATTATGTTACCATTACCGATGCCGGTGGATGTACTTATACAGATACTGTGAGCATGGAGGATAATTCACCCTTTGTAATTAATCCGGTTTTATCTCCAATACGTTGTTTTAGCTGGACCAATGGTGGCATTGATGTAAATCCTACAAATGGTATTGAGCCTTACGTTTTTACATGGGACAGCGGTCAGACAACACAGGAAATTACTGGCTTGGGAGCTGGTTTATATTTTGTTACGGTAACTGACGATGATGGCTGTGTACGCTCAAGAAGTATTGAACTTACACAACCCGATTCCATAACCTTTACGTTGAAAGACACTTTACCCTTGCTTTGTTATACCGACTGTGATGGTGGCATTACCATCGATAATATTCAGGGAGGTAATGCAGGTGTTTGGAATTATATTATAAGAGAAAGCGGTCGAATTGTTAGCGAAGGAACCGATGCAATTATTAATAGCCTGTGTCCGGGCGATTACCAGATACGGGTAGAAGATGAACTGGGATGTTTAAGTGAAACTTATCCGTTTGTATACTTATCGCGTTCTCCACAAATGTTACCGGAGTTTGAGATTATCGATACCGCCAGTTGTAATAATAATACCAGCGATGGAATTCTTGCTGTTAATGTAAAAATGGGGTATTTTGATCAGATTTCTCCAATCTTAGTAACTGAGACCATTACATATAGCTACCGTTGGGATGGAAATCCGGCATTAGCGAACGACACCTTAACTCAAGCTTTAGGTGGCTCGCATTCTGTCCGTATTACCGACAATCTGGGTTGTCAAAATAGCTTTAACATTATAATGCCTTCAAAAACCGTAATCTGGATTGATGATGCCTATATTATAGGTTCTCAGTTGAAAGAAGATTATTTCTGTCCTGGAGATACAGTGCAATTGTTTGCCAGTGTGGTTGAGGCCGATTCTATTCTATGGAGTAACTCTGATTATATAATTGGCGATTCCACAGGACCAATGGTTACTGTTTTGGCAGCTACCAACAAGATTTTCTATGTTACTGCATACAATAACAATTGTTACGACGAGGATACAATTATTGTTGGCCGCTATGTAATAGAACCATTAATTGCATCAGTTGATGGCGATAGCATAGTTGCAGCCGGTAGCGAAGTGAAGTTGTTTGCGAACAGTCCTGAGGTGAGTTATGCTAAAGAGGATGATTTTACCACCACGCACAGCTATACCTGGGCATCAGACTTTGCCGGTGCTACCTGGTTACCAGCACCTCCCGATACCATTGCACCAACACTTATAGCTGGTGAATCGGGAATAATAACGGTTTACGATACCATAAAAATCTTTAACCCGACCTATTCGAACCAGGTTTGTATAGTGTCCGACACCTTAAATTTAAAAGTATTGTCGAGTGTTGAAGCATCAAGCGGATTTACACCCAATGGGGATGGTAATTATGACACCTGGGATATTTCGGGCATTAATGGATGGGCCGAAGTAGAGGTTCAGATTTTTAACCGCTGGGGCGGATTGATTTGGGAACACAGCGGAGCCTATGATGGCAATAATAAGTGGGATGGAACCAATGCCAAAGGAAATCCGGTTCCGTCGGGCACCTATTATTATGTAATAACTTATGGAAATAATCAGGGAGTAAGCAAAACATTAACCGGACCTGTAACAATATTGAGATAATATGAAGCGTACAATGAAAAAATACATCGGAATAGCATGGGCGCTCCTGCTTGCTGTGCAAGTGGGGCATGCGCAACCCATGTTTCAGTTTTCGCAATACATGTTTAACGATTATGCCATAAATCCTGCCATTGGCGGAACCAACGATTATTGGCAAATACGTTCCAATTACCGTTTACAGTATGCCGGCTTAAACGATGGGCCACAAACATATATGCTGGGAGCCTATGGCCCGCACAAAACCATGCCAATGGGTTATGGGGGTTTTATTTTTAACGACATTGTTGGGCCCATTTCTTATCTTGGGATGTATGGCTCATACGCCTATAACATTCAAATATCGGGCGACATCCGCTTGTCGATGGGTTTGCTCGCAGGTGTAGTTCAGCAAAAAATTGATATGGCAGCCATCTCGCCCGAAGATCCGGTATTTTTAGAAGCTACACCCAACAAGTTTATACCCGATGGAACCCTTGGGGTGTATCTCTACACATCGCAGTATTTTTTTGGCGTAAGCATGAGCCACCTGTTTTTTAATAATATGTCGCTATTAAGTGAATACGACGAAGGATTTAACATAGCCGATGCCCGCTTAAAACCCTATTTCAACATTCAGGGAGGGTATAAATACAATATTGACCGGAATTTTGATTTGGAACCTTCAGTATTAATGAAAGCGTCGCCCAATTTTGATTTTATAACCGACATTAACATTCGCACCATTTACCAAAAAATGGTTTGGGGCGGATTGGGAGTTCGTTATAATTTTAAAAACATGGAATCCATTATTGTTTTTCTGGGTTACAACTACAACGACATGATAAACATAGGATATTCCTACGATATTGGTTTATCAACGCTGGCAAAAACAACCTATGGGTCACATGAGATAATGATTGGTGTTAAGTTTAACGATATCCGTAAATCAAAATCGAGAAGAAAAATACGTTAAGAGATTTATCATTACCAATTTATTAAGAATAGTTAATGCGTTTTTTAAGAATAAGTGCCTGGTTTTTTTTGTGTGCATTGGCTTTAGCTGCTTGCAATTCAAAAAATCCGGATGAAAAAATAATTGGACGTGAAAAATTTGCGTTGGTTCTTGCTGATTTGCATATGGCCGACGCTACGCTGGCTGTTGCTGGGTTAAATGTAAGTAAAGATACCACCGAAATAGAGTTGTATTATCAGGCCATTATGGCAAAGCACGGGGTAACCCAAAAGCAAATCGATAATTCGTTTAAGCATTATGCCAAAAAACCCCGGATTCTCGAGAAAATTTACGATGAGGTTTCGGAGAATCTGGCAAAACAGGAAGAGAATTTCGAAGAACAAAGAAAAGAAGTTCCTTTGGATGATAATATGCAAAAACCCAAGCAGAATTGATAACATACCCAAACGGAATTCGTTTTTTAAGCAATTAAAACCATTATTAAAAGGAGTGCTTCCATAAAGAACGATAGAAAATTTTTAAACAAATAAAACCCCCATTTTTTTGTAATATTGTTTCCCGATAGATATCGGGATTTTTTATGACAGATAATTTTAACATACGCGAAGATGCTGAGTTTTCAAACGATAAAGAGTTTGAACAAAAGCTCCGGCCATTAACGTTTAACGACTTTAGCGGACAGGATAAGATTGTTGAAAACCTGAAAGTGTTTGTAGCAGCAGCCAAAATGCG
Organism: Bacteroidetes bacterium HGW-Bacteroidetes-4; assembly: GCA_002840905.1. Classification (GTDB taxonomy): domain Bacteria; phylum Bacteroidota; class Bacteroidia; order Bacteroidales; family SZUA-534; genus GWE2-40-63. Next base: position 130,478 of record PHDD01000003.1, read on the forward strand.
ACTCGAAGCCCTCGACCATGTGCTTTTGCACGGCCCTCCCGGATTGGGAAAAACCACCTTGTCGAATATTATTGCCAACGAACTGGGCGTGGGTTTTAAACTAACTTCGGGTCCGGTGCTCGATAAGCCTGGCGATTTAGCCGGTTTATTAACCAATCTGGAAGCAAACGATGTGTTGTTTATCGACGAAATTCACCGTCTGAATCCGGTAGTCGAAGAATACCTGTACTCAGCCATGGAAGATTTTCGTATCGACATTATGATTGATAAAGGGCCCAGTGCACGTTCGGTGCAATTATCTTTAAATCCGTTTACTTTAATTGGAGCAACTACGCGATCCGGTTTACTTACCAGTCCACTGCGTGCACGCTTTGGAATTAACTCGCACCTGGAATATTACGATGCCGAAACTCTGAAAAAAATTATCAAACGTTCAGCTGGCATTTTAAAAGTTCCTATAACAGACGATGCGGCTCATGAAATTTCATCGCGGAGCCGGGGAACACCACGTATTTCGAATGCCCTGCTGCGGAGAGTACGCGATTTTGCTCAGGTGAAAGGCGACGGACAAATTGATTTGGCTATAGCCAAATATTCGCTTGAGGCTTTAAATATTGACACCTACGGACTGGACCAAATGGACAATAAAATTTTATCGACCATTATCGATAAATTTAAAGGCGGTCCGGTTGGGCTTACAACCATTGCTACCGCAGTGGGCGAAGACAGTGGCACACTTGAAGAAGTGTACGAACCTTTTCTGATTATGGAAGGTTTTATAAAACGAACACCACGTGGCCGCGAAGCTACAGAAAAAGCCTATTTGCATTTGGGAAAAATACCATCAGGTAATCAGGGACGTTTGTTTTAATGCAGAATTGATTTGAATCTGGCAAAAACCAATATCACCCAAAAAATTAAAGAAAAAGCTCTTGAGCTTGGTTTTAATGGCGTGGGTATAGCCCGGGCTGAAAAACTGAATGGTTTTGCCGAAGCCTTAAAAGCCTGGCTTGCCAAAGGTTACCACGCCGAAATGGATTATATGGCCCGCAATCAGGAAAAACGCAGCGATCCTACCGAATTGGTTCCCGGCGTAAAATCGGTAATATCTCTTATCACCTCTTATTATCCGGCACCGTTGCAAAATCCCGGGTATCCTCAAATTGCCAAATATGCCTACGGAACCGATTATCATTTTGTATTAAAAGATCGGATGAAAGAGCTCTGGAAGTATCTTGAAGTGATGTTTCCCGATTTGGATGGCCGTATTTTTGTTGATTCTGCTCCGGTTTCTGATAAACTGTGGGCTGTAAAAGCCGGACTGGGCTGGCTCGGAAAAAACAGTTGCCTGATAAATAAAGAAATAGGTTCTTTTGTTTTTATCAGCGAAATGCTGGTAAACGTTGAGTTGGCGTATGATGAACCTTATGCTTCGAATTTTTGCGGAAGCTGTACTTTATGTATCGATGCCTGTCCCACGCAGGCAATTGTTCAACCCGGAGTTATCGACAGCAGGCGATGCATTTCGTATCAAACCATCGAAAACAAGACTGACAGTATCGATGAACGTTTAAAAGGAACTTTTAGCAACCGTATTTTTGGTTGCGACATTTGTCAGGATGTTTGTCCCTGGAATAAAAAACCCATAATTACCTCAGTTGAGGAGTTTAAGCCATCTGATAGTTTTTTAATGCTCGACAGCGATGCGTGGAATACCATGGATGAGTCGGCCTTTAATCAGTTGTTTAAGAAATCGGCCTTGAAACGGGCAAAACTGAAAGGAATGCAGCGTAATCTGCGTTTTGTTCAATCAGAATAAAACAATCGAAAGACCTAACTCATAAGTATTAATTGGTATAAGTATCTCTGAATCGAAAAGATTTGACAGGGAATAATAACCGTGTACCATCAGTTTACCATATCCCAAACGAATGGTAGGTCCATAGCTGAATGGATTTAACTTTTTGATATGGTATTCTTTAATCTTAATATATTCTCCGGTTTCCGGACTGTCGCCCATATACTTGGTGTGCACATTTATAATGTATCCGGCACGAAACCCGGGATATATTTTAAAACTTCGGCGGTACTGTGCATCAGGGTTGGTTCTTATCCGCAGCTCAATGGGTAAAGTCAGATAATTGGTGGTAAGCTTGTATTTGCTGTACTCCAAATCTTCAGGAATGGGTGTAAACCAGGCATCATCAGCGGTGGTGTGTAAAAAGTGATCGAGGTAATAATTTTGCACGGCATAGCCAAAACCCAGTGCAAAAGCTACATTCGACCGGTTTCCCAGAATGGGATACATCATTTGCAGGTTTACTCCACGCGAAAAAACTGAGGGGCGGGGTACCGCATCGGTGGCCAGCCATTGTGCTCCGGTTAACGTAAAAGTTAACTGGTCTTTTCGAAAATACCGGTTGTATTTGTCGTTGCCCGATTGGCCAAAAACCGTATTGAACCCTAATGTCAGAAAAACAAGCCCGATTATTGAAAATTGTTTCACGGTGCAAATTTAATTAATCTGACGGAAACCAGGGTTCAATATGCAGAAATTATCAATTATTCACATTCGCGATGCGAGGTAACATGTGGTTCTTCTACCAAATTTGCTTTGGCTGCTTTTACCGCATCATCAAAGGAGTCGAAAATATGTTCGGGACCTACCATTTGGGCAATATTTCCCTTAACCAATTCTTTACGTACTTCAGGGTTTACACCCGAAAGATAGATTTTTATGTGTGCTCCCAGCAACAAACACAAGGTTCCTCTAAAATTATGAACTCCTGTGGCATCGATAAAGGGCACGTGGCGCATACGGATAATTAAAATCTTACTCTTAAAGCCGGTTTCGCGTATCAGTTCACCGTAATGTTTGGCCGAGCCAAAGAAGAACGGACCACTAATTTCGTAAACACCAATTTCTTTGGGAATCTCGGTGTATTCATTAATAACATCACTGTCAACGGAGAACAGGCCTTTGGTTCCGGAATCGGCCATACGTTTCATAAACAATAGTGCCGAAAGTACGACACCAATTTCAATGGCAATGGTCAAATCAACCAGAACGGTTAATAAAAATGTGGTGAGCAATACAATGATATCGAAAACCGAACCTTTAAGTATGGTTAGAAACGAGCGCCATTCACTCATGTTATATGCCACCACAATAAGAATACCGGCCAATACCGACATAGGAATCAGTTTGGCCCATTTGCCTACAAAAAGCATGATAACCAACAGGGTAACTGCGTGCATCATTCCTGAGATGGGTGTGCGTCCGCCGTTTTTAACATTGGTAGCTGTTCGGGCAATGGCTCCGGTGGCGGGAATTCCTCCAAAAAAAGGAGTAACCATATTGGCAATTCCCTGGGCTATTAGTTCCGTATTTGAGCGATGGTTTCCACCAATCATACCATCGGAAACAACAGCCGACAGCAAACTTTCAATTCCGCCCAACAATGCTATGGTTAAGGCAGGAGCCAGATACAAACTCAACTCACTCCATTCAATGGCCGGCCATTCAAGTGAAAATTTATTGGGAATTTCACCAAAAAAAGTTTCGATGGTACTTACCGGAATATCGAAAAGCTGAACAGCCAGCGTAATCAGAACGATAGCCACAAACGAGCCAGGAATTTTTTGAGTTATCTTTTTAAAATAGATGGTGATAAATATGGTTACTAAAGTTATTATTAAGGCAGTGGGGTTAAATTCCGAAAGATGAGAAAAATAAAGACTCCATTTTTCTGTAAATTCTGAGGGTACTTTTTCAATGGGAAGTCCAAAAGCATCTTTAATCTGGGTTGAAAAAATTACCAGCGCAATACCACTGGTAAAACCAACAATTAGCGGATGCGGGAAAAATTTAAGCAAATTACCCAGACGTAGCAAACCAAAAGCAATCAGGATTATACCCGCCATTACGGTTGAAATCATCAATCCGTTTATGCCATATTGTTCAACAATGGCGTAAATAATTACAATAAACGCACCGGTAGGTCCGCCAATTTGAACACGGCTTCCTCCTAAAAGTGAAATCAGGAATCCGGCAATTACAGCAGTAATAAGCCCCTTTTCGGGTGAAACTCCCGAGGCTACAGCAAAGGCAATAGCCAGGGGCAATGCCACAATGCCAACCACCACGCCGGAAAGCATATCCTGCGATACCTGTTTTTTGGTAAACCCTTTTTTCAGCAAGCTGAAAAACTTGGGTTTAAAGAGATTTGCCATGATAAAAAGCTTTTGATTTGAGGGGGCAAATTTAGAAGCAAAAGCAATACATTATTCCCTAAAGCTCAATTATTTTTTGTTTTATTTTAAATAACGGCTAAACACGCTTCAATAGCCGGAGAGGCCCTTTTTAAAAACTTCCTGTTCAACAAATCAGTATACTTTAATTTGTTAATATAATGGCTGATCTAAAAAATCTCTTTTACAATTTTACGAATGCTGCTGCCAGCTCCCAGGGTATAAAAATGCAATACGGGAGCTCCGTTTTTCATCAGGTCGCGGGCCTGTTCAATGGTCCAGCGGGTTCCAATTTCCAATGCTTCTTTGTTATCGCGGCATTTACGAATTTCATTGGTTAGCGCTTCGGGAATATCGGTATGGAAGATTTTTGGAAGTACATCTACCTGGTTTATCAAAGCAATGGGTTTTAAACCGGGAATAATTGGAACATCAATTCCTTCGGCACGGCATCTGGCTACAAAATCGTAGTAATATTTGTTATCGAAAAACATTTGTGTTACAATATAATCGGCACCGGCCAGCACTTTGGCTTTCAGGTATTGAATGTCGGAATCGAGACTTGCTGCTGCATAGTGTTTTTCAGGATAGCCGGCAACTCCCACACAAAAATTTGAGGGATTTCCCTGTTCAAGGTTTTCATCGAGGTATTTTCCCTTGTTCATATTTACAACCTGTTCAACCAGTTGCACTGCATAGCGATGGCCATCGGGTTCGGGAATAAAAACATCCTGCCCGCGTCCGGCATCGCCCTGCAAAACCAAAAGGTTTTCAATCCCCAAAAAGTTAAAGTCTATAAGGGCGTTTTCGGCCTGATCGCGTGTAAAACCTCCGCAGGTAAGGTGAGGAACCACTTCAACCTTATATTTATTCATTATTGATGCAGTAAGCGCTACCGTTCCTGGGCGTTTTGAGATGGTGCGTTTTACAATTTTCCCGTTCTTTAACTGGGTGTAAGTGGCTTCATCCTTGTGATAGGTAATGTTGATAAACGCCGGATCAAATTCTATAACCTGATCAATACGTTGGTAAATACCTTCAATATTGTTTCCCCGCAAAGGCGGAACTATCTCGATAGAAAAAAGTGTTTTTTTTCGATCATTAATTAGGTCAATTACTTTCACGATTTATTGCATATGGTTGTTTTGCTACGAATGTCACGAATTTTTATGAAAGAAAAAAATGGTGAACTTAGCGTAACATTCGTTGCGTTCTGATTTTGGTTAATAGTTTAATAAAGTTCCAAGCCATTTTTCGGCGGTGGCTATATCCCAACCTTTGCGCCTGGCATAATCTTCCACCTGGTCGCGGCCAATTTTTCCCACGCCAAAATAGTGCGATTTGGGATGTGCAAAAACCAATCCCGATACGGCAGCATTAGGATACATGGCATAGTTTTCGGTTAGTGTGATGCCGGCTTTATCAGCCTGGATCAATTGAAATAACATGCCCTTTTCTGTGTGTTCAGGGCAGGCCGGGTAGCCAATAGCCGGACGGATTCCCTGGTATTTCATAGCCAGTAGGTCATCAAAACTGATTTCTTCCTGCGGAACATAACCCCACCATTCGCGACGAATTTTTATATGCAGCAATTCGGTAAATGCTTCAGCCAGGCGGTCGGCAACGTATTTTAAAAGAATAGCCTGGTAATCATCGTTCTTTGCTTTGTATTCCTCCAGTTTTTTCTCAATGTTGATGCCAGCCGTGGCGGCAAAAGCACCTACATAATCTTTAACACCCGATGCAACCGGTGCAATATAATCGGCCAGTGCGTAACAGTATTCACTGTTTGGTGCCGGGTTTTGTTGACGAAGGCTGTGGTAACGGGCAATCTCTTTGGTGTCGTCTACCGGATCGTAAATAATAATATCGTCGCCCTGACTGTTGGCTGGATACAAACCAACCATAGCATTGGCACGCAGCGATTTTTCGGCAATTATCTCATCAATCATTTGATTGGCTTCGTTGTATAGCTTCCGTGCTTCTTCTCCTTTTTCCGAATCTTCGAGTAATTGTGGAAATTTCCCTTTAAGGTCCCACGAGATAAAGAAGAAGGTCCAGTCGATGTATTGTCGGATTGCTGATAAATCGAAGTCGTCAATTTGCATTAACCCAAGTTTATTAGGCTTTACAATAGCCGATTCCATTAGGTTAAACGGCATCTTTTTAGCCCGGGCTTCGGGCAGGCTTAATAAGGGTTTGGTGTTTTTTCCATAATTGCGACGGATTTTTGCGTATTCTTCTTTAATCGATTGACAAAAAACGGCACCGGTGGTCTTATTCATTACTTCGTTCATCATTTTTACCGCTTCCGAAGCGTCTTTTGAATGAATTACCGGACCACTGTAGTGGGGATCGATTTTGAGCGCAGTATGAATCTTCGATGTGGTTGCTCCACCAACAAACAGCGGAATGGTAAAGCCCGCTTTTTCCATCTCTTTGGCTACATGAACCATTTCGTCTAACGATGGAGTTATTAAACCGCTGCACGCAATAATGTCCACTTTGTTTTCGAGGGCACTTTTTAAAATGGTATCGCAGGGAGTCATTACTCCAAGGTCGATGGTGTCGTAATTGTTACAGGCCAAAACCACGTTGACAATATTTTTTCCAATATCGTGTACGTCGCCTTTTACGGTAGCCAGTTGTACTTTTCCCACGTAGGTTCGTTCACCGCTGGTTCCGCCTTCCTGTTCGGACTCAATATAAGGTTGCAGAAATGCAACGGCCTGTTTCATTACCCGGGCCGTTTTTACTACCTGTGGCAAAAACATTTTGCCTTCGCCAAACAAGTCGCCAACCAGGTTCATGCCATCCATTAACGGGCCTTCAATAATCTTAAGTGTGGGCGAATATTTTTCCAACGCTTCATTCAAATCCTGATGCAGAAATTCGTTTATCCCTTTCATTAAGGAATAGGATAGCCGTTCTTCGAGCGGTTTCTCTCGCCAGACTTCTGTTTTTACGACTTCTTTCCCGTCGTTTTTTACGGTTTCGGCAAATTCAATCAGCTTTTCGCCGGCATTGGGTTTGCGGTTCAGTACAACATCTTCGACCAGAGTAAGCAAATCTTTTGGAATGTCATCATAAATCTGAATCATTCCGGGATTAAGGATGGCCATGTCCAAACCTTCTTTAATGGCGTAGTACAGGAACACCGAGTGCATGGCCTCGCGCACGGTGTTGTTTCCGCGAAAGCTGAACGAAAGGTTGCTCAGGCCTCCGCTGATTTTAGCATGAGGCAGGTTCTTTTTTATCCAGGTAACTGTTTTAATGAATTCTACCGCGTAATTGTCGTGTTCCTCCATTCCGGTGGCAATGGCCAGAATGTTTGGGTCAAAAATAATATCCTCAGGTGGAAATCCCAGTTGATGCACCCAAATATCGTAAGCCCGTTTACAGATGGCATTTTTTCGCTCGGAACTTACGGCCTGGCCATCTTCGTCGAAGGCCATAATTACCGCAGCAGCACCGTATCTGCGAACCAGTTTTGCTTTCTTAATAAAATCGGCTTCACCATCTTTTAAGCTAATGGAATTTACAATGGCTTTTCCCTGCAAAACTTTTAATCCGGCTTCAAGAGCTTCCCATTTCGAAGAATCGATCATGATAGGCAGCCGCGAAATTTCAGGTTCTGATACAATATAATTCAAAAAGGTGGTCATCTCGCTTACAGCATCCAACAAGCCGTCGTCGAGGTTTACATCAATAATTTGGGCGCCTCCCTCAACCTGATTGCGGGCAATGCTTAGCGCTTCGTCGTATTTTTTTTCGCGTATAAGCCGGGCAAATTTAATGGAGCCCGAAACATTGGTTCGTTCGCCAACATTCACAAAATTAATTTCGGGAGTAATTACCAATGGTTCCAGACCGCTTATTCGGGTAGCGGTTTTTATTGCCGTTTTCTGATGGGGCTTGTAGCCCTGAGTAATGTCGGCGATAGCTTTAATGTGTTCTGGAGTAGTTCCGCAGCAACCGCCCACAATATTTAACAAATTATTGTCGAGAAAATATTGAATTTGATTTGCCATAGTTCGGGGCAGTTCGTCGTATTCGCCCAACTGATTGGGCAGTCCGGCGTTGGGGTACACCGAAATGTACCAGGGCGATTTGGCCGCCAGCTCCTCAAGATAAGGACGCAAGCCTTCGGCACCAAAACTACAATTCAACCCGATGCTCAATAAATCCATGTGTGAAAGGGAAATAATAAAAGCCTCCACGGTTTGTCCCGAAAGGGTTCGTCCGCTTTTATCGGCAATGGTTACCGACATCATTACCGGAAGTTTGGTGTTGTATTTTTCGAAAGCGTTCAGCACACCCACGTAAGCGGCTTTGGCATTCAGAATATCAAATACGGTTTCAATTAGCAGAATGTCCACACCTCCTTCAATCAACCCTTCGGCTTGTTCCTGATAGGCATCTACCAGTTGATCCCAGGTAATGGAGCGCTTTGAGGGATCGTTCACGTCGGGCGAAATGGAAGCGGTTTTGTTGGTGGGGCCCATAGAACCAGCCACAAAACGGGGTTTGTCGGGATTCATTGCCGTGAATTGGTCGGCCATTTGGCGGGCGTTTTGTGCCGCAGCCACATTGATACGGCGCACCAGATGTTCCATGGAGTAATCGGCCTGCGAAATGCAGGTTGAATTAAAGGTGTTAGTTTCGATGATGTCGGAACCAGCTTCCAAAAATTTTTGGTGAATTTCTTTACAAATATCGGGACGGGTAAGCGACAATAAATCGTTATTTCCTTTTAAATCCACCGGATGACTTTTAAATTCCTCGCCCCGGAAGTCTTCTTCGCTGAGTTTGTAGCGCTGTATCATGGTTCCGGTGGCTCCGTCGAGCACCAAAATGCGCTTTTTAATCAATTCTTCTATCTGAGTTTTCTGATGTGACATGGTGTGTTTTTTTTTATTATTCAAACTTCACTTTTTGAAGGCTGATGATGCGGATTTTCACTGATTTATGTTGTTAAATCCGCATTTCCAACATTTGCGTTTTGTTATTTTTTATTTATCCTTCTGGCTGTTTCAAATATTTTTCTTTTAAATTCAGGTTTCTTTCCAAAATTAAACAGTAAACCAACTTCAATATCGGTAGCCTTTAAATAGTTTATTAATTGGGCTTCGTTTTCAGGTACCAGGTATTCGGCAGCCTTAAGTTCGATAATAATTTTATCATCAACAATTAAGTCGGGATAATATTCACCAACTTCGACATTTTTATAATATACTTTTAGTTGTTTGTGTGCTTCAACATAATATCCCCGGGATTTCAATTCAATATATATCGAATTTTGATAAACTTTCTCAAGAAAACCATATCCCAATTCATTGTAAACATCGAAAAAGGTACTTATTAGCTGCTCTGATAATTCCTGATGTTTTAAAGGCATTGTATTTAATTTTTGGATTTTTCTCTGTGACAATAGAACGCCGATGACGCGGATTTTGCTATCGCAAAAGCGCAGATTTTCACTGATTTATGTTGTTAAATCCGCGGTGTTTGCATCTGCGTTATCAGCGTTCTAATTTTCTTATTTTATCGATACGCTTTCATTGCCAATTGTTCTAATTTTTGCATTACTTTTTTAATAGGTATTTACCAAATCGCCTAAATAAGCCAGAAACAGATCCCTTTTTGGGAGCGTACTTTTCAGCTTAATCAGCTGATCCAATTTTATGGTACCAATAACATAGTTGTTTTGTTTCGATGTGTACCTTTCCTGAATTTGCTCAAAATTAAACAGGTTTAAATCTGATGGATTTGTAAAGCGCAAATATACGCTTAATGTATGGTTGGTGCTGTATTTTGGCACGGTAAAATACGTTTGCTTTTTGTATTCGTAGCGATAATTGTGCAAGCGTGCGGTAATGTCTGACAGTACAGCTGAGCCTGTAGGATGGGCTCCGGCACCTTTTCCGAACATAAATTGTTTGTCATAAGCTTCGCCCTGAATCACCACCCCGTTAAACTCGTCTTCGACACTGTAAATGTATTTGTCTTTGGTTACCAATCGGGGAAGCACGTACAAAGTAATTTCGTTTTTATTGATTTTAGTAACCTGAGCCACCAGCTTAATGCGGTATCCTTTCTCGCGGGCATACTGAATATCAAAATCCGAAATGTTTGAAATGCCGTAGTTCAATACCTCTTCAGGATTTATCAGCGTACCAAAGCCATGCGCCGCCAGAATAACCAGTTTGTATAAACTGTCGAATCCCTCGACATCAAACAGGGGGTTGCTTTCGGCAAAGCCTAAATCCTGAGCCATCTTTAAAGCGGTATGGTAATCCATGTTGTCGTTAAATATTCGCGTAAGTATAAAATTCGATGACCCATTTAAGATGCCGGTTATCGATTTTAATAAATCGTTGTCGTAATATTCTTCGAGATTGCGAATTACCGGTATGCTTCCGCACGCCGAGGCATCGTAAAGCAACGCCGCACCGTAGGTTTTTTGCAGTTCAATCAGTTCGTTAAGGTGAGTGGCAATCATTTTTTTATTTCCCGATACCACCGACTTTCCTTTCGACAGGGCTGTTGTAACCAAATCATAAGCGGCATCGGCATCATCTATCAGTTCAACAATCAGGTTGAGATCAGTATCGTTCAGCAAATCATCGGCCTTGGTGGTAAAATATTCCTGAGGAAGCCCTCGTTGCTTATCGGCATTTTTAATGCAGATTTTTTTAATGGCCACCCGGTCGTTGGGCGACTTTTCCAGCACCTCGTAAAGTCCGCGGCCGACCACGCCAAATCCAATTAATCCAATATTTATTTGTGTACTCATTTTGTTTTCTGTGTTTTATGAACATTAGCTACGTTTAAAAAATCGGCATAAATCCGGTTTTGTTTTTCGAATTCCAGCAGAAAGCCGTCGTGACCGTAAAACGACTCGAGTATTTCGAGCCGGCTACCCGGAATGTTTTGGTGTATCAGTTGTTGATCATCGGGCGAGAACAAAAGGTCGGTATCGATGGAAATCACCAGCGTTTTAGCGGTAATTTTACTTAAGGCTGCCTGATAACCGCCCCGTGAGCGTCCCACGTTGTGTGAATCGAGTGCTTTGCTCAGGTAATAATACGAGTAGGCGTTAAAACGCTTAACCAGTTTGTTGCCCTGATACGCCTGATACGAGCTGGCCCGGTAACCATCGGTTTTTTCCAGGTCGTCTTCGGCCTGGGTCTTATTGTAAGCGTTCGGGTTGCGATAGCTGATTAGCGCCATGCTGCGTGCCGCTTTCATTCCACGGGCACCGCCGTTGGGACGCTTTTCAAAAAAAGTAGGATCGGCTTCTATGGCCAACCGCTGACTTTCGTTAAATGCTGTTACCCATGGAGTGTTTACCGCATTGGTGGCTACATAAATGGCGTGATCGAACAAGGCGGGGTTCGAGATGGTCCACTCCAGCGCCTGATGCCCGCCAATGGAGCACCCCAACACCAAATGTATTTTATCAATACCCAAATGGGTGCGCAGCAATTCATGCGCTTGTACCTGGTCGCGCACGGTGACCAGCGGAAAGTCTAAATAATAGGGTGTTCCGGTAAGCGGATTGGTTGACAAGGGCCCCGTGCTCCCGTAACAGGAGCCCAGAATGTTGGCGCATACAATAAAATAGTGTTTGGGATCAAAAAAATGCCCCTCGCCCACCATTCCCGGCCACCAATCCACCGGATCGGAATTCGCCGTAAAGGCATGACACATCCAAACCACATTGTTTTGTTCGCGATTAAGCTTACCATAAGTGGTGTAGGCAATTTCCAATTCCGGCAAAACGGCGCCGCTTTCGAGTTTAAATTCCTGCGCGTGTTTCAGGTATTTTACATTTTTTCCTCCATCATGCGAGAGGTATTCAGGTTTTATCAAACACCCGGCATCTGTTGTTTCCATTGTTTTTTTGTTACTTAGTTTTGTTTCGAATAAAAAAAACCGTGATTCATTGTTCATTGCTAATTACTTCTTGTTCAGAGAAAAGGGCTTGTTTAAAGTCAGCAATAATGTCGTCGATGTGTTCAATACCCACCGACACCCGAATCAGGTTGGGGGTAATCTTTATGTCGAGTAGTTGATCCTCGCTTAGCTGGCGGTGGGTCATGCTGGCAGGGTGAACCACACTGGTACGGATATCACCCACATGTACCACCAGTTTGGCCAGTTTTAAGCGGTTGATAACTTGTTTAGTTTCTTCAAAACCACCTTTGAAACCAAATGCCAGCACCCCGCTGGAGCCTTCGGGCAGGTAACGTTTTGCCAGCGCATGGTAAGGACTCGATTTCAGTTCGGGATAGCGCACCCAATCCACTTCTTTTTGTTTTTCGAGCCATTGGGCCAGCTGCAGGGTGTTACTGCTGTGCCTTTCCATGCGCAAAGCCAGCGTTTGGCAACCGTGATAGGTAAGAAAGGCATTAAAGGGCGAAAGGCAAGGGCCAAAATCGCGCAGCAACTGGGTACGGGCTTTTACCACAAAAGGGAAGTCCTTAAAATCGAAGGCATAGCGTACGCCATGGTAACTCTCGTCGGGGGTGGTAAACTCGGGGAATTTTCCGTTGTCCCAGTTAAAATTTCCGCCGTCAACAATAACGCCACCTACACTGGTAGCATGACCGTCGATAAACTTGGTGGTGCTGTGAATTATAATGTTGGCTCCGTGCTCAAAAGGCTGGCAAAGCACCGGTGTAGGAAAGGTATTATCGATGAGCAGAGGCAGCTTATTGTGCTTTGCCAGTTGACTGAATTTTTCAAAATCGAGCACTTCCATTCCCGGGTTGGTCAGGCTTTCGGCAAAAATTAAACGGGTGTTATCCTGAATGGCCTTTTGCAATTCACTCAGCGGTGCATCCTGATCGATAAAAGTACAGGTAATTCCGTAGCGTTTTAAGGTGTTCGAAAAAAGGTTGATGGTTCCTCCGTAAAGCGATTTAGCCGCCACAAAATGATGGCCGGCATGGCACAGGTTCAGAATGGCCAGCGATACGGCCGCATGTCCCGACGCCAAAGCCAAAGCTCCGGTTCCGCCTTCGAGTGCGGTAATTTTTTCTTCGAGTTGGCTCACCGTTGGGTTGCTGATTCGCGAATAAATGTGGGCCGTGTCTTTTAAGTCGAACACGTCGGCAATTTGCTCGGCGGTATCAAATTTATAGGTGGTACTTTGGATAATTCCGGCTACGCGGGGTTCGGCATTTTTAGGTTCGTAACCACTCTGAACCGCGCGGGTGGCTATATGGGTGTTTTTTGTTGTCATGATAAATAAAATTAAAAGTTTGTACGAGTTCAGGCATAGCCTCCGGGGCTAAACCAAAAAATGGAGTGCAGACGGTTTTCGGTTCCTTGAACCCAAAGCGTCGCGGCTATAAATAGCTTTCGGGGGTAAATAAAAGAGCACCTACAGGTGCATGCAGGCTTTTGAAAAGGCCAGGTGGTACGACACTACCGCGCACAAAGCAAATGCTTTTTGCTGTTGGTAAAGGTTTCCTGATTTTTGATTTGCGAATGGTTTCATCTGTCTGTTTCGTTATAATTTCCCAACCGGAATATCCGGCGGGTTAGGTATTAGCACCTTTCCTTTCGGGGGGAAGGTTGCTAGAGCTTCTGCGAGCCTAATCTCTCTGCTCTTCTGTATAACATCAACCGTAAAAAGATCGATAATTGCGTTACAAATATAGGAGCAAAAGTTTTAAATCAAAACAAAACAGCAAAAAAAGTTTCAATTTGTGATTTTTTACCCAATTATTTCACCCATTTGAAAGACTCTCTTACCGGTTCCCCGATGGGTTTTCCTATCCGGCGATACACTTAAAATGAAGCGGCTATGTGGGTTTTAATTATTGGCTGGCTTAAGGGACAATATAAGTAAGATGCGGGTAATCGTTTTTGACTTGGATCGAAAACCCGGAGCATTTTAGCAAAGCTGAAAAGCTAAATCCCAGAGCCATTTGGGTTCAATACGTTTTGCAGCGGCAAATACGTGACTCCGATTGAGCTCATACAACTTGTTTCAGCAAATCCGCAACGAAGAATATACTTTTACAACTTGTTTTAGTAAATCCGTGACTACGATTTATCTTTACAACCTTGTATCAGCAAATCCGTGGCTCAGATTGATCTCTTACAACATGCAGCAGCTTAACTGTGGTTCCGTTTGAACTTCCGCAAATTGCAGCAACATGACCGTGACTCCGGTTGACCTCCTGCAATTTGCAGCAGCATGACCGTATCTCCGGTTGACCTCCTGCAAAATGCAGCGGCTTGACCGTAACTCCGGTTGAGCTTCTGCAAAATGCAGCGGCTTGACCGAAACTTCGTTTGAACCCCTGCAATTTGCAGCTACCTAACCGAGGCTCCAGTCGAGTTTTTACAAAGTGCAGGAACCTGACCGTCGCTTTGTTTAAGCCCAAATAAAAGGCCGCCGCTTAACGGGGTTCCGGAATTATTCACGGCAAAACGTTAAATTTAAAAACGGATAGCGGATGACCAAAAACAGCTTTGTTTTGTATGGAATTTTATGCGGATTAACCCAATTGAATCAAACTTTTACAAACAAATATTTTAAATATGGAGTTGAAGCTGGTAATACTTTTTTGTTTATTTTTAGACGGCGGTTAGCACAGACCAAACCATTCATGCACTGAATGTATGGGCTCAACTAATCCGGTCTGTAATTCATTTAAAATAAACGTAATGAGACTTGCGCTTTTTGTTTTATTGTTTCTTTTATCGGGTAGCCTGATGGCTCAGATTGAAAACGAGATACGAAATTTTGTGGACAGCACAGAAATTTTAATCAATAACGGACGCCGTTTGTTGATAAAGAGCCTTGAAGAAGACAACCCGGAAAAAGCCAATCAGGTATATACCTATCTGATTAATGCCTCGGGCAAGGATATTTGCCGGGCCTTTTCGTACGATGAACAAATGTGCCTGAGTCTGATATTTGAAAACTATCAGGCTTGGATCGATCATGCCATCAATTTCAGACAGCTTTATGCGACCTACAATAATTCCCGCGACGACAATCTTTACTCATTTTTACGGCAATACCTGATCCGGATGCAACCCGATTTGTTGCAGCGAATAAATACTACCGCTTTAACCGACGAAGACAAGGCCCTGATTCAATTGTTTTTGCACTTGATAATTATCGACCGGGCCGATGATACGTACAACCAAATGCTGAAAGATTTTAAACGCCTGTATCCACAAACCCGCTATGCCGTGTTCTTTTCCGATTATATGCCGGGGGTAAGGGTAAAAGCGGGTTCAGCTTTTGGCATGGGAGTTTCGGGCATTTTTCCAACCGACAATCTGGCTACGGGTTTTAGCAGCAATGTGGGATTTAATATGTCGTGGGATTTTAATATAAATAATATTTATACTTCGTTGTATATGCAGGCCGGTGCCTTGCATGTGAATACCCCCTTTAGTATGTATAACAATTTTCAAACTATTGACTTCGATAATAGCGATTCATTTTCATACATCGATGGAGGCCTTATTATGGGTTATTTTGTTGTCCGCAGCAAGCATTTGCATTTAGCTCCCTTTGGGGCACTAATGGGAACCAACCTGACCAGTAACCTATATACCGATCCGGATGATGAAAAATATGAAGTGAAGATAGTTAACACCTTTAGTTATGGCGTTGGATTAAAGACCGAACTAAAGCTTTTTGAATACGACCTGCATAATTTCTATGGGTACGGACAAACAGGAAAATCATACTTTAGTTTAAAAACCGAAGTGGGCTATAATGTATTGGCTAAGCATAACTTTGAAGGGTTCAGAGGAAACATTGCCTATGTGAGGGCAACACTGATGTGGGGCTTTGGTAATTTTTAAGCAGCAATAAACAGAAGCAAGAGACCAAAGGAATATATCGCAACAAAGGGTAAAGCAATAGATTCCTTTAAGGGAATCGTGCGAGCGGGCGAAATATTTTTTCAATAAATAGCTAAAAATGTTACTTTTGATTAAAAATATCCCCAATGGTGAAGTACCTGCTTACAATATGGGTTTTGTTGATTTCGTTTGCCGGATTTGGGCAGAAATCCGAAACATATCAGGGTGAAACCGTTAACCAGCGCGATGCCGACAACCAGAAGCAGGGAGTGTGGGTTAGCCTGAGTCCGGCAGGGGTACTCGAGGAAAAAGGACAATATACCAACAACAAAAAAGAAGGCCTTTGGTTAGCTTACTATCCTTCGGGTAAGTTAAAACATGAAATTACCTACAAAAATAACCGGCCCGATGGTCCCGCTAAATTTTATTATCCCGATGGCAAGGTTTCGGAACAGGGAATCTGGAAAATAAACAAATGGGTGGGCGAATACAAATACTATCACGAGAACGGCAGCCTGGCTTACGACTGGAGTTACAACGAAACCGGCCAGCGTACCGGTGAGCAGCGCTATTACTACAGCGACGGTTCCTTAATGATAAAAGGCGATTGGACCGATGGAAAAAAACAGGGCATCCTTACCGAATACCACCCCGATGGAAGCATCAAAGCCGAAATGAATTTCACCGACGGTAAAATTGAGGTGGCTTCCATTAAAGAATTTGAGATTTCCGAAAAACCAGCCAAAAAGCAAATCGCACCAAAACTCCAGCCGGTTACCAACGAAAAAGCAACGGGGAAGGAACTTGATTTTTTTACCCAAACGGGCTATTACGTAACCTACAACGAGCTTAAAAAAGTCGATCGCGAAGGCGACTTTGTCAAAGGCAAATTTATAAATGGCAAGCGCTACCTGTATAACGATCAGGGCGAACTCATCCGAACGCTGGTTTATAAAGATGGCAAAGTGATAGAGTCGCTTGATCCTTAATTTATAAAAGCAAAACACATTTACTGCTATTACTCCCAGAAAAAGAACCAGGCGCCGTAAACGCCATTGGCCAATTTTACCTTACACTTAAGAAGGATTCTCCATATAGCCGGCTTTTAAATAATAATTTTTAGCTTTGCAGCTACAAAACCAGAAGATATAATGCAACACAAAGTTTTCATTTATAATACGCTAACACGCAAAAAAGAAGAATTTATTCCCATTCACCCCGGCCACCTGGGGCTATACGTTTGCGGACCTACCGTTTACGGTGAAGCCCATCTGGGGCATGCACGCCCGGCGGTAACCTTCGATTTGCTTACCCGCTATTTTGAGCACCTGGGTTATAAAGTTCGCTACGTCCGCAACATTACCGATGTGGGTCACCTGGCTGACGAAGTAGCTGGTGAGGGAGAAGATAAAATTGCCCGTAAAGCCCGGTTGGAACAAGTGGAGCCCATGGAAATTGTGCATCGCTATACCGAAAGTTACCACGATAACATGCGGGCACTAAATGTTAAATCACCTTCCATCGAACCCCGCGCAACCGGCCATATTATTGAGCAACAGCAGATGATACGTGAGATTCTTTCTCAGGGCTTTGCGTACGAGGTAAATGGCTCGGTGTATTTCGACGTGTTTAAATACAACGAAAAATACCCCTACGGAAAACTCTCGGGACGCAAACTCGAAGAGCTTTACGAAAATACCCGTACCCTTGACGGACAAAGTGAAAAACGCAACAGTGCCGACTTTGCCCTGTGGAAAAAAGCAGCACCCGAACATATTATGCGCTGGCCCAGCGAGTGGAGCGACGGTTTTCCCGGATGGCACATGGAATGCTCGGCCATGAGTACCCGTTACCTGGGCAAAACCTTCGATATTCACGGAGGTGGCATGGATTTGGTTTTTCCGCATCACGAAGCCGAGATTGCCCAATCCACAGCGGCACATGGTCACGATGCAGCCCGCTACTGGATGCATAACAACATGATTACCATTAACGGACAAAAGATGGGCAAGTCGCTGGGAAATTTCATCACCCTGAACGAATTGTTTACCGGTTCGCATTCCTTGCTTGAAAAAGCTTACAGTCCCATGACCATCCGATTCTTTATTCTGATGGCGCACTACCGGGGAACCGTCGATTTTTCGAACGAAGCCTTACTTGCTGCCGAAAAAGGACTCGATCGTTTGATGAAAGGGATGGAAGCCACTCAAAAAATTATTGCATCCGCTAAAAGTACGGTTGATGTAGCCGCTTTACACCACAAATGTTACCAGGCTCTGAACGACGATTTGAACAGTCCCGTTTTGTTGGCTCAACTTTTTGAGGCTGTAAAAATTACCAACAGCCTGCTGGCCGGAAACGAAACTATTGATGCTAAAGGACTGGAATTACTCCGCAAGTTGTACCACGATTTTGTTGTGGATATACTTGGGCTGCTGCCCGAGGCTCAATCAGGTGCTGCCAAATCCGATTTAAGCGGACAGCTTATTGAATTGTTGTTGAACTTACGTATTGAAGCCAAAAACAATAAAGATTGGGCTACTGCCGATAGCATCCGCAACCAGCTTACCCAAATGGGCGTGGTAATTAAAGACACCAAAGACGGCTTTGAGTGGGAACTAAAATAAAAACAAAGCACGAAAATTAATTTCATACCAATAAATTGGGCAGCCAAAAACTTGCAACTTGCAAGTAATTATTATTTTTGCCCTTTATTTTTGAACAGGAAAAAACTATGGAATCATTGAGAAGAACAAAAATTGCAGCAGCGCTTAAATCAACTGATTTTGGCAGTAAAGTTTGTGTAAAAGGATGGGTACGTACCAAACGCGGAAGTAAGAACGTGGCTTTTATAGCTTTAAACGACGGATCGACCATTCATAACATTCAGGTGGTTGCCGATCGCGAAAATATCGACGATTCCATATTGGATCGCATCCATACCGGTGCATCACTGAATGTTATTGGCACGCTTACCGAAAGTCAGGGCTCGGGGCAAAATGTAGAACTGATGGCTGAGAGCATCGAGGTTTATGGTGAAGCTAACCCCGATGAATATCCCTTGCAACCCAAAAAGCACAGCCTTGAATTTTTGCGCGAAAAAGCACACCTGCGTTTTCGCACCAACACGTTTAGCGCCGTGTTCCGCATCCGGCATGCCATGGCTTATGCCATCCATAAGTTTTTCAACGATAAAGGGTTTTACTACATGCATTCGCCTATCATTACCGGTTCCGATGCCGAAGGGGCAGGCGAAATGTTTCAGGTTACCACCCTCGATTTAAACAAGTTGCCCAAAACCAAAGACGGCGAAGTGGATTATTCTAAAGATTTCTTTGGGAAAATGACCAACCTAACTGTTTCGGGACAGCTCGAGGGCGAATTGGCCGCGCTGGCTCTTGGCGAGATTTACACCTTTGGACCAACGTTCCGTGCTGAGAATTCAAACACTTCGCGCCACCTGGCTGAATTCTGGATGATTGAACCCGAAATGGCGTTTTACGACATCCACGACAACATGGATTTGGCCGAAGAAATGCTAAAATACCTGATTCAGTATGCCCTCGATAACTGCCGCGATGACCTGGAGTTTTTGCAAAACCGTCTGCTTGAAGAAGAGAAGTCGAAACCGCAGAACGAACGTTCGGAACTTTCGCTGATTGACAAGCTGGAATTTGTGACCAAAAACGAGTTTGTTCGTTTATCGTACACCGAAGCCATTAAGGTTTTGGAAGATTCGAAACCCAACAAAAAAGGACAATTCCAGTATCCGGTAAAATGGGGCATCGACTTACAAAGTGAACACGAACGTTTTTTGGTGGAAAAACATTACAAAAAGCCGGTAATCCTTACCGATTATCCCAAAGAAATTAAGGCTTTTTATATGAAGCAAAACGACGATAACAAAACCGTTCGGGCTATGGACGTATTGTTCCCCGGTATTGGCGAAATTATTGGCGGCTCGCAACGTGAAGAAAGTTATGAGAAATTGAAAATTCGTATCGACGAAATGGGAATTGCCGAAGAAGACATGTGGTGGTTCCTCGAAACCCGCAAGTTTGGTACCGTTCCACACAGTGGATACGGACTGGGTTTTGAACGCCTGATGCTTTTTGTAACCGGTATGGGTAACATCCGCGATGTGATTCCCTTTGCCCGTACCCCTAAGAATGCGGAATTTTAGTAATAATAAGCCTGTTATAAAATACTTATAGACCTGCAACAATTGCAGGTCTTTTTTCGTTTTAATAACAGTGTTTGCAAAGCTTCAAAAAGCAGGGTACTAACGCAAAAAAACAATATATTTTCATTAAATTGCATCCACTTATTTTAATGAACCAATAGCAGTTAATTGCATGTTAAAACAAAGGTTACAACAAAAGCTTTTACAGAAATTATCGCCACAGCAGATACAAATGATTAAGCTGCTTGAGATTCCTACCATGCAGTTGCATCAACGCATTAAAAAAGAATTGGAAGAAAACCCGGCTTTGGAAGAAGGCGCTGAATACGACAGTGATCAAGCCGACGAGGGAATTAACGAAGAAAAGGAATTGGAAGAATTTTCGCTGGAGGATTATCTGGCCGACCAGGACGATACCCCGGCCTATAAACTGCGGGCCAACAATTATTCAAAAGACGACGAACGAAAAGAAATTCCCTTTTCCATGGGTTCAACTTTTCACGAGAGCCTGCTCACACAGTTGGGCTTGCGTGTTTTAAGTGATTTTGAAAAGAAACTGGCTGAATATATAATTGGCAACATTGACGACGACGGCTACCTGCGCCGCGATTTGGACGCCATTGTCGACGATTTGGCCTTTGCCCTGAATATGGAAACCAGTCTGGAGCAGCTTAAAAAAGTGTTGGAAGTAATACAGGATTTCGATCCTCCAGGCGTGGGTGCTACCAACCTGCAGGAGTGTTTACTGATTCAAATCAGAAAACGCGATCAGGAAAACGAATCCCTGATTTTGGCAGAAAAAATTCTCGATGAATTCTTTACCGAATTTACCCGGAAACATTACGATAAAATAATTGCTAAGTTAAACATTACCGAAGAGGAATTAAAAGCGGCGCTCGACGAAATTCTGCGTCTAAATCCAAAACCCGGAGGAACCTACTCCGATCCACGCGATCAGAGCAACCGACCAATAATTCCCGATTTTATTCTTGACAACCAGGATGGGAACCTTGAGGTTTCGCTGTACGAACGCAACGTTCCTGATTTGAAAGTAAGCAGAACCTATGCTGAGATGTTGGATAGTCTGGCACGAAAAAAGGCCAAAAGGAATCGTCAGGACAAGGAGACCATAACTTTTGTAAGGCAAAAACTCGATTCGGCCCGCTGGTTTATCGACGCCATTCGGCAGCGGCAAACCACCCTGCTTATTACCATGGAAGCTATCCTGGAATATCAGCATGAGTATTTCTTAGATGGGGATGAGAAAAAACTCAAACCCATGATTTTAAAAGACATTGCCGATATTACCGGGCTCGATATTTCAACTATTTCGCGAGTTGCCAACAGCAAATACATACAAACCGATTTTGGAATATTGTCGTTAAAATCGTTCTTTTCTGAAGCCATGCAAACCACCAGTGGTGAAGAGGTTAGTGCCCGCGAAGTAAAGAGCATTCTTGAGGAAGCCATTTCAGGCGAGGATAAAAAGAAACCACTTACCGACGAGCGATTAACAAAAATTCTTCAGGAGAAAGGTTATCAGATTGCCCGGCGTACAGTAGCCAAATACCGCGAACAGCTCGACATTCCAGTAGCCCGATTACGAAAAGAACTTTAATTTCTAAAGCTTATCCCGATTGACAGATTGTGGTCAACCTATTTGTTAGCCGGTTTGCATTATTGCAGACTTTGTTGCATCTTCACTACATATAAATTCTTACCTTGCGTAAGCAAAAATAAAACCATGACAAAAAAAGTTGTTTCATTAATTTCATTTGTGCTTCATCCGGTGTTTATGACTTTGGTAGGAGTACTAATTATTTTAAGCTTTAGCCATTTGGCCTTACTCCCTTCAGAAAGCCGGATAGCCATCATAAAAATTGTAGCGCTAACCAACGTAGTTTTTCCTTTGGCATTACTGCCACTGTTTTATTATCATAAACTCATTACCGGGATAACTATTTCTGACCGGAACGAACGTTTGTTACCCATTTTTTTAACAGCCGGATTCTACTATTTTGGATATTACCTGCTGCATAAATATAGGGTACCCATTTTTCTTCAGCAATACCTGTTGGCTGCGTTTATTTGCGTTTTAATGGCAGCTCTTATCCATTTAAAATGGAAAATCAGCCTGCATACTATGGGAATAGGAGGAGTTATTGGTTTGTTGTCGGTATTGGGATATCGCTATCAAATTCAGTTAGATGGTTTACTCATGCTGGCCATAATTTTTGCCGGGCTTATAGCTTCAGCAAGGTTATACCTGCGTGAGCACACACATTCACAGGTTTACGCCGGTTTCTTATTAGGGTTTTTGGTAACTTTTAGCTTAATGGTATATATAAATTAAATGCTATGTCGAAAAAGAAAAGTAACGAAGGTTGGAAAAAGAAAGGAAAGAAAACTTCGTTTAACAAACCAACCCTTATAAATAAAATACTAAGCATTTTTAACGAGGACCCGGGTCGCTCGTTGAATTATAAACAATTGGCCAACTTGTTGCACGTTACCGATGCCAACACCCGAAAACTCATAAACGCTTGTTTAATTGAAATGGCAGCCAAAGGAGATCTGATTGAGATTCATCGCGGAAAATTTAAACTGAAAACCACAGGAAATTACATTACCGGAAAAGTTGATTTAACCGCCAAAGGCTCGGCTTATATCGTTTCCGATGAAATAGACCGCGATGTTTTTGTAGCAGCAAAAAACCTCAACCATGCTTTGCACGACGATGTGGTGCGGGTTTACGTATATGCGCTTAAAAAACGGAATCACGTTGAGGGCGAAGTGGTTGAAATTTTAAAACGCAAACGCGAAGTTTTTGTCGGGGTCATCGAGGTTTCGCAGCATTTTGCCTTTTTAATTCCGGAGCGAAACCAAATGCCTTTTGATATTTTTATTCCACTCGACAAATTAAAGAAAGCCAAAAGCGGACAAAAAGCCATTGCCAAAATAATTGAATGGCCCGAGAACCAAAAAAACCCCATTGGCGAAGTGGTTGAGGTTTTAGGAATGCCGGGTGAGAATGAAGTGGAAATGCACGCCATTTTAGCTGAGTTTGGCTTACCTTATGCGTTTCCACAAAAAGTATTGGATACCGCAGAACGTATTCCGGAAGAAATTACGGAGGAAGAAATTGCTCAACGACGCGACTTTAGAAACATTACCACTTTCACCATCGACCCTTTTGATGCGAAAGATTTTGACGATGCCATTTCGTATCAAAAACTTAAAAACGGGAACATCGAGGTAGGGATTCATATTGCCGATGTAACCCACTATGTGAGGCCAAATACCGTTCTTGAGAAAGAAGCTTATGAACGGGCTACTTCGGTTTACCTGGTCGACAGGGTGGTGCCCATGTTGCCCGAGCGTTTGTCGAATTTTATTTGTTCGCTGCGTCCGAACGAAGACAAACTTTGTTTCTCAACGGTAGTTGAACTCGATACTGAAGCTCACGTAATAAACAGTTGGATAGGTAGAACTATCATTAATAGTGATTGTCGGTTTACTTACGAGGAAGCTCAGGAAATAATTGAAACGGGTGAGGGAAATTTAAAGGAAGAAATGCTGGCTTTGCATCAATTGGCACAAAAACTCCGTGCCAAAAGGTTTCAGATGGGGTCCATAGCCTTTGAGCGCAGCGAGGTTAAATTCCAGCTCGATGATAAGGCCCGGCCAATTGGTGTTTACCTGAAAGAAAACAAAGAAAGCAATCAACTGGTTGAGGAGTTTATGCTACTGGCTAACCGGCAGGTTGCCGAGTTTGTTGGTAAACCCGATGGAAAGAAAACCATAAAAACCTTTGTTTATCGGGTTCACGATGAACCGAACAAAGAAAAACTGAATGCTTTTGCCCATTTTATAAAAAGGTTCGGCTATCAGGTGCAAACCAAGTCGCCTAAAAAGATTGCTGAATCAATGAATCAATTGCTGGTTGATGTTCAGGGCCGAAACGAACAAACGGTTGTTGAAACATTAGCCATCAGAACTATGGCAAAAGCAGAATATTCAACTAAAAACCTGGGTCACTACGGGCTTTCGTTCGATTACTATTCGCATTTTACATCGCCCATCCGCCGTTATCCCGACATGATGGTACATCGGCTGCTGGAACAATACCTTAAAGGAGGAAAATCGGCTATACAGGAAAAGTACGAAGAAATGTGCAAACACGCTTCCGATATGGAACAATTAGCAGCCACTGCCGAACGTTCATCCATAAAATACAAGCAGGTAGAATTTATGAAAGACAATGTGGGTAAAGAGTACCGAGGTGTTATTTCAGGAGTTACGCAATGGGGTATTTATGTGGAACTTAACGAAACCAAATGTGAAGGCATGATACCCGTTCGATCGCTTACCGACGATTTTTATGAGTACGACGAAGCTGAATTTGCATTAATAGGTGAACGAAACAAAAAGCGTTTTACCATGGGCGACAGCATTGCCATTCGGGTAGTTTCAGCAAACCTGGCTAAAAAACAACTCGATTTTGAGCTGGCACCATTCCCCGAATTGGTGTAAGAATTATAAAACTTGTTTGCAAAGCTGTTTTGAAGCAAACAATGGTTTTTTAGCCGATGCTTTAAGTTTTTCAAAAGGTAATTTACATCACGCATAAAAAAAAATTCTGAATGCATTGCTTGCTATCAGGTATTTGTTACATTTGAACAAATCATTCGTTTGTTCCAAAAAAACCATTTATTTATGAAGACTGAAAGCAATGATTTGGCTGTTGCCAAAAACACCATACGAAATCAGGTATTAAGGGTTGCCCGCGATATATTCACCAAATATGGGTTTAAAAAAACAACCATCGACGACATTGCTCGCGAACTGCAAAAGGGAAAAAGCTCACTTTATTATTATTTTAACAGCAAAGAGGAACTTTATAAAGCGGTTTTGGATCAGGAAGCAACAGAGTTAAAAGAACAGATTCTTGGTGAACTGGCCAAAACGGACAATGCCCGTGAAAAGGTATCGTTGTATATAAAGTCGCGACTTGAAGGAATAAAAAAATTGAATAACCTGTACGATTTCAGAAAAAGCCAGTATTTATCGCTCGATAATGCCGTTGTTTTACGCGAAAAATATGACAAGCTGGAGTTGGATATTATCAGAAACCTGCTGGAATATGGCGTTACAATGGGAAGTTTTAGTATTGAAAACATTGAAGCTACTGCAAAAACCATGTTGATAATTGTAAAGGGACTTGAAATACCGGTTCTAAGTCAGGACCGTGAAATTTTAAACCAGCGTGTCGATGAATTATTACCGGTGCTTTTTTTTGGCATCTGTAAATGCTGAAAAATAGAATAAAAAAAGCTATCGACCAGGATAGCTTTTTAACAACAATAAAAATATTTTTTAATTACCTGTTTTTTTTCAGTTCTTCCAACTCTTTTTCAAGCGTGTTTAAGCGCGTAACCAATTTGGGAAAATTACGAAAATGAACATACGATTTGGCCCATTCGCTATAATCCTGTACCGGAGCGCCAATCATAGTTGCACCTTCTTTTTTTATGCTTGAATTAACGCCGCTCTTTGCTCCAAGTTTTGTTCCTTTGGCAATGGTAATGTGTGGAGCCAATCCAACCTGTCCGCCAAACATACAATCAGCACCAATTTTTGCAGAACCAGCTACTCCGCATTGCGCGGCCATAACGGTATTTTCGCCAACCTCTACATTGTGTGCAATGTGTACCATGTTATCGAGCTTAACTCCTTTACGGATAATGGTTGAGCCCATGGTAGCCCGGTCGATGGTGCTGTTGGCTCCAATCTCAACATAATCTTCAAGAATTACGTTCCCAATCTGAGGAATTTTTTTGTAATTGGCAGTATCGGTTGGGGCAAAACCGAATCCGTCGGCACCAATAACAGTTCCTGCATGGAGTGTAACATGATTACCCAGTTTACAATCGTGATAAATTTTTACTCCGGCAAAAAGTGTTGCATCATTTCCAATGATAACGTTATCGCCGATATATACCTGGGGATAAATTTTTACGTTGTTTCCAATTTTAACATTCTTACCAACATAAGCAAAAGCCCCCACATAAATATTATCGCCGTAGCTGGCTGTTTCGTGAATGTGGCAGGGTTGCTCTATCCCGGTTTTTTCTTCAAACAGGGCTGATGCAACCATCTCAAGTAGCGAAGCAAAAGCCTGATAAGCATCTTCAACATAAATTAAAGTTGTATTGATGGCTTTTTCGACTTTAAAACTATTGTTAACCAAAACAACCGATGCCTGAGTTTGGTATATATAATGCGTGTATTTGGGATTTGCTAAAAAGGATAGCGTGCCTTTTGCTCCCTCTTCAATTTTTGAAACATTGCTGACTTTTACATCGCCATCTCCTTCTACACGCCCGTTTAAAAATCCCGCTATCTGATTCGCTGAAAATTCCATATTGAATGATTAAAATTTGTGGCAAAGCTAAAAAACAATGGTAAATATTTCATATTTATTGCGGCGAAACATCAAAATATTCCGGTGAATGCTTTAAATCAGACGACAATTTCTTTTGGGTAACACAAAAAATATTTGCTTACAGTTCCCGAAAGCGCACGTATATTTAACATGTCGGCAACATTCACAATTTCAGTTACCGTTCCGTCTTTTTCTTTAATTAGTATTTTATCAGTTTCTTGTTTGTAGGCACTATTTTCGATAGTGTCTGAAATTACAAAATACGAGGCATCGGCTAATGGAATGTGATAAGCCCGACTAACTTTTTCTTTTAGTTGGGCAATTTTCTCACTTTCAAATGGCTTATCCTGAATCAGGTTTTTAAATAAAGTGCGATTCACAAAACTGGCACAAAGCCTTGATAGTACCGGGTCGGGGTGACTTACCCATACTTTTATGGAAGCAATTAAATCGTCATCATCGAGCAAGGCAAACAGTTCAAGAACATTTTTTCCGTGAGCTCTTAGGTCTGGGTTTTTAAAATCGTTAAGGGTAACTTTATTGTAAAGGAAAAAGCGCATGGCCGGGGTTCCAAACAAATCAATACCCTGTTGTGCTAAAAACACGGCTCTTTTTAAGATACTCAGCACCAATTGCTCAGCTGCATGAACAGTTTTGTGTAAATACACCTGCCAGTACATTAACCGGCGCGCAATTAAAAATTTCTCAATGGAATAAATGCCTTTTTTTTCTACCACCAGTTGGTCGTCAACAACATCAAGCATTTTAATAATCCGATCGCTACTCACCACGCCTTCTGAAACACCAGTAAAAAAACTATCACGTCGCAGGTAATCAAGGCGGTCAACATCCAACTGACTCGAAACCAACTGGTGCAGATACCCTTTTTCGTATTGATTGGTAAAAATGGCAATGGCCAGATCAAGAGCTCCATTCATCTCTTTATTCAAAGCTTCCATAAAAACTAACGACAGTTGTTCATGTCGCACGTTAACCAGTTGGTGTTCCAGCGCATGCGAAAATGGACCATGTCCCATATCGTGAAGCAAAATTGCAGCAATAGCCGCTTCGGATTCTTCGGCATTAATCAGATGCCCTTTCGAACGCAGTACATCAAGCGCCATAGTCATTAAATAAGTGGCTCCCAGAGCATGATGAAACCGAGTGTGACGGGCTCCTGGATATACCAGCTCGGTAAGCCCCAGTTGCCGGATTCGACGCAAACGCTGAAACCAAGGGTGTTCAACCAAGTTGAAAACCTTGCCACGGGGCAATTCAATTAAACCGTAAACCGGATCATTTATTATTTTTCGTGTTTTCATACACGTCGGTGCATTTTGTAAGGTTATTTAATCAAATAAAAGCTAAAGTATAACAAAGCAGCAAGTCGTCCGAAAGTATTACCCAATTTTTGACAAAAAAACACTTTGTAACAAGCTCTTAAAGGTGCAAAATTTTAACGAAAGCCTTTAATTTTCAATGTAATATTTTGTACTTCAGATATTTCTTTCTACTTTTGCAGGCAATTATTGTGGGGTTAGCACACATCAGGGGACCTGTAGTCCCCTGTTTTATTGGAGATTTGTTATGATTGACGTAAAGACAGTTGAACATTTAGTGAACGAAAAAATACAGGAAACTGATTTGTTTCTGGTTGACATCAAGGTTGATGCCCGGAATAATATTAGTATTTTTGTTGATTCGCCTCAGGGTGTCAGCATCGATCAATGCGTTGCCATCAGCAGACATGTGGAGCATTCCATCGATCGCGAAGCAGAAGATTTTGCCTTAGAGGTATCGTCGCCGGGTATTGGTTATCCCTTTAAAGTTATAGGGCAGTACCAGAAAGCGATTGGCCGAACTATCGAAGTTCTTTTTTTTAACGGAGAAAAATTGCAGGGAAACCTGCTTAGCGTAAACGAGGAGAATTTTACACTAGGTTATTCGGTTAAGGAAAAACCCGAAGGAGCAAAAAGGCCCGTGTGGGTTGAAAAAGAAAAAACTATTGGTTTTGCTGAGGCAAAATCGGTAAAAGAGATAATAATATTTTAACGGAAGTTTAGCATAAAAGAAATGGAAAACTTGAATCTTATAGACACCTTTTCGGAGTTTAAAGAACTGAAAAATATCGATCGCCCAACCATGATGCGGGTTCTGGAAGATGTATTCCGGAGTGTTTTGGTTAAACGATACGGTACAGATGAAAATTTTGATGTAATTATTAACATCGATAAAGGTGACTTTGAAATTTGGCGTAATCGTGAGGTGGTTGCCGACGAAGATCTTGAAGATCCAAACACTCAAATTTCAATTACTGCAGCCAAAAAAATTGATGCAGACTATGAGGTTGGTGAAGATGTAACCGACGAAGTAAAACTGGCCGATTTTGGGCGCAGGGCAATTTTAGCATTACGGCAAAACCTGACCTCACGAATTCTTGAATTAGAAAAGGATAATATTTACGGAAAATACAAAAACCGCATAGGTGAAATTGTTGCCGGTGAAGTTTATCAGGTTTGGAAAAAAGAAATTATGGTTGTCGACGATGAAGGCAACGAACTTATATTGCCAAAAACCGAGCAAATTCCATCCGATTACTTCCGAAAAGGAGATAGCGTACGAGCCGTTGTATTGCGGGTTGAGATGCGCAACAGCACCCCACTTATTATTCTTTCCAGAACAAGTCCAATCTTCCTGGAGCGTTTATTCGAAATGGAAGTTCCGGAGATTTTTGACGGCTTAATCACCATTAAAAACATTAAACGCATTCCCGGCGAACGGGCAAAAGTAGCCGTAGAATCATACGACGACCGTGTTGACCCTGTTGGAGCCTGCGTAGGTATGAAAGGTTCCAGGATTCATGGAATAGTGCGGGAGCTCAAAAACGAAAATATCGATGTAATTAACTTTACAAATAATACCCAGCTCTATATTCAACGAGCATTAAGTCCTGCAAAAGTTTCCTTAATAAAACTGAATGAAGAGGACAAACGTGCCGATGTTTTCTTAATGCCCGATCAGGTTTCACTTGCCATTGGTAAAGGGGGTTCGAACATAAAACTGGCCAGCCAGCTTACCGGTTACGAAATTGACGTGTACCGCGAAACCACCGAAGACGACGAAGATGTTGATTTGAATGAATTCACCGACGAAATTGAAGGTTGGGTACTCGATGTATTAAAAGGTATCGGTTGCGATACGGCCAAAAGCGTTCTCGATTTGAGCATGGAAGATTTGGTGAAACGCACCGATTTGGAAGAAGAAACTATTAATGAAGTAATTAGAGTCCTAAGAGCTGAATTTGACTAAGCTGGTTCAGGGATTTTTAGGTTCATTTTTAACAAAGTAAATTAGTAAAGGTCAAAAAATGACAGACGCCAATCAAGTAAAAAGACTCAGTAAAATTGCTAAAGAGCTTAATGTTGGGATCAATACCATGGTGGAATTCCTGCAAAAGAAGGGAATAGAGCTAGACACCAACCCAAACAGCAAAGTACCCGCAAATGTTTACTCCATGTTACTTAAGGAGTATAGTACCGACATCAGGGTAAAAGAGGAGTCTGAAAAATTAGAACTGGGATTACACCGGGGAAGGCAAGAGGCCATATCTGCTGACTCAGATTTTGATGAGTCGGACGACGAACCGGAAAATGAACCTGAAGAAGTGATTGTTAAAGATCTTAGCAGTCACAAACCCAAAGAAAAAGAGCTTAAACCACAGGTTAAAGCTGAACCAAAAGAGGAAACCAGGCCGATGGAAACTAAACCGGTTGAAAGTCCCAAGGTAAAGGTTGTGGGTAAAATCGATTTGGAAGCCAAGAAGGCTAAGGCTGCTCCACAAGAGCCAAAAAAACCTGAAAAACCAGAACCCAAACACGAACCAAAAGAAGTCGAAAAGAAAAAGGAACCTGTTGCCACTAAAGAGCCGGAGGTTGTTGAACCTGAAAAACCGGCCGCACCTGAAAAAAAGGCGGAAGAAGTTAATGAAGAAATTAAAACTCAGATAGAGCAACTCGAAGATGTTAAGGTGATTGGTCGAATTGATTTAGAACTACTGAATCAAAAAACCCGTCCTGCCCGGAAATCAAAAGAAGAAAAGGCAAAAGAACGCAAAGATCGCGAAAAAGTAAGAAAACCGGGTGATTCACCTGAAAAAGAAGGCACCGATGAAAAAACAAGTGCCGATGATAATTTTATTCAGCGTAAGGTCGACAGGCTTTCAGGACCAACAGTAGTTGGAAAAATTGCATTGCCCAGCGAACCTCGTCGTCCTGGTCAGCCTGGAAGTTCAGCCGATGACGACCGCAAAAAGAAAAAGCGCAAGCGTATTAAAAAAGATAAAGTGGAGGTTTCAAACGAAGTCGACAGCCGTAATCCTAAGACAGCGAAAACCAAAACGGTTCTGCCAAAAAAAGGACAAAAGCGACCACTTAAAAAAGAGGTGAACGAGGAGGATGTGCAAAAACAAATTAAAGACACCCTGGCCCGACTCACTGCAACCAAAGGAAAAAGCAAAGGTTCAAAATACCGTCGCGAAAAACGCGATATAGTTAGCCAAAAGCATCAGGATGATTTAGCAAAAATTGAATCAGAAAAAAATATAATAAAAGTAACCGAGTTTGTATCGGTAAACGAATTGGCAAACATGATGGATGTGCCGGTGAACCAGGTTATTGGTACTTGCATGAACCTTGGTTTGTTTGTTTCAATAAATCAACGGCTCGATGCCGAAACAATGGCTCTGGTTGCCGACGAATTTGGATATATTGTAGAATTTGTAAGTGCCGAACTGCTCGAAGCTATTTCTAACGAAGAAGAAGACACGGAAGAAGATTTGATTTCTCGTCCTCCGATTGTTACTGTTATGGGTCACGTTGATCACGGTAAAACATCGTTGCTCGACTATATTCGTAAAACAAATGTAATTTCGGGCGAAGCCGGAGGAATTACCCAACACATTGGTGCCTATAGTGTTGCCATGGAAGACGGCCGAAAGATTACTTTCCTCGATACTCCTGGTCACGAAGCCTTTACGGCGATGCGTGCCCGTGGTGCTCAGGTAACCGACGTAGCCATTATTATAGTTGCTGCCGATGATAGCATTATGCCTCAAACCGTAGAGGCAATTAATCACGCTCAGGCAGCCAATGTTCCGCTTGTTTTTGCCATCAATAAAATTGATAAACCCGGAGCAAACCCCGAGAAAATAAAAGAAGGACTTGCCAACATGAACCTTTTGGTTGAAGAATGGGGCGGAAAATATCAGTCGCAGGACATTTCAGCTAAAAATGGAATCAATATCTATGAATTGCTCGATAAAGTAATACTTGAAGCGGAATTACTCGACTTAAAAGCAAATCCAAAACGTAAAGCCTCGGGTACTGTTATTGAAGCTACTTTGGATAAAGGACGTGGATATGTTACTACCATACTGGTTCAAACCGGAACGTTAAGAATAGGAGATATTTTATTAGCCGGAAATCATACCGGGCACGTAAAAGCTATGTATAACGAGCGGAACGAAGCGGTTACTGAAGCCGGACCTTCGACGCCCGTGCAAATATTGGGATTGAACGGAGCATCGCAAGCAGGTGATAAGTTTAACGTGATGGACAGCGACCGCGAGGCAAAAGAAATTGCCAACCGGCGTCAACAATTGGCACGTGAGCAAGGCTTACGTACCCAGAAACATATTACACTCGACGAAATTGGCCGTAGGATTGCCATTGGAAACTTCCAGGAATTGAATGTAATTGTTAAAGGTGACGTTGACGGTTCTATTGAAGCGCTTACCGACTCACTGATAAAATTATCGACCGAAGAGATTCAGGTTAATGTGAAACATAAAGCCGTGGGTCAGATTTCAGAATCGGACGTATTGCTTGCTGCAGCCTCTGATGCCATTATTATTGGCTTCCAGGTTCGTCCGTCGATGGCTGCCCGTAAACTGGCCGAAAAAGAGGAAATCGATATTCGCCTGTATTCGGTAATTTACGATGCCATAAATGAGGTTAAAGACGCTATGGAAGGCATGCTTTCGCCCGATATTAAAGAGGAAATTACCGCTACCGTTGAAATTCGTGAAGTGTTTAAAATTACCAAGGTGGGAACCGTTGCCGGTTGCTACGTTCGCGATGGAAAAATCAAGCGTTCGTCTAAAATCCGCATCATCCGTGATGGTATTGTGGTTTACAGTGGCGATCTGGGCTCACTCAAACGCTTTAAAGACGACGTGAAAGAAGTGGCAGCAGGTTACGAATGTGGTTTAAATATCGAAAAATTCAACGACATAAAAATGGGCGACGTAATTGAATCCTACGAAGAAGTTGAGGTAAAACGGACTTTATAAAAAAGGACGAAATAAACAGAATAAAAAGGCAGTCATTTGGTGATTGCCTTTTTTATTTTATAGCTTTTCTGAAAAAAGTTACGGCAGCAGGCGTTTTATGTTTTGTGAGAAGCTTCGGGGATCTTTCCATGAGTTAATTAGTTTTTTTACCATCTCCTTTTCCTGGATAGTGAAAAAATTAAACCAATTCAAAAGCACAAAATATAGGAATAGCAGCAGTATTTTTAATGGAAGACGAATCACGGCCGATAGTGGATTTAACAGCAGACCTACCGTAATTAAAACCGTGCCAACAGCCAATAAAACACCGATTTTGGACAGCTCATAAGGAATTGAATAATACTGCTGCGCTTTTTTATAAATGATTCCAAAAAAGGCCATTTGTGAAATTAGGGTTCCTATGGCTGCTCCATAAATTCCCCACCGGGGAATAAGCAGGGCATTTAGTAATACGTTAATTCCTGTAGCGACAACAATAATGGAACCTGTAATTTTTGTTTTTTTGGTAATATGCAAACCGATTAACACCTGGTCTTTCATCATACTAAATAAAGTAGCTAGCGATAGAATTCCTACAACATAAACGGAATCCCAATAAAGGCGGTTTTTAACAAAAAGTTTAATACCCTCCAGACTGAAAATTGACAACCCAATGATGCAAAACATCAGCACTAAACTAAAATATTTCAACACCTGTGAATAAAACCGTTTGTTATCAGGATCATTCATTTTTTTCATCATTAAGGGGGTTATTGCCAATTGAACAGATGTAATAACGACTATATTTAAAGTGGATGAAAGTTTATATCCCAAGGTATAAATACCGACATCATCCAATGCTCTCATAAAGTTAAGAAAGTACCTGTCGATAACTGAAAAAAACACACCAGAAATTGAAGCAATAATTAATGGGTAACCAAAAACAAGCATCTCTTTTAAGATTGCCCATTCAAAATGCCAATTGCAGTTTCTAAGGGCATAGGGAATTAGAATGAGCAGGGATATAAATGAACCTATTACCGTAGCTTCAAAAACACCGTCTATTTTTTTATTTAATCCAACAATAAAATAAACGGTCAATCCTAATGTTACAGTAAGCCTGATTATGTTGGTAAGTGAATACAACAACGCTTTTTCCTGTAGTTTGGCCAAAGCCAAAAAATGACTAAAAATGACCTGAAACCAGCTTGAAATTAAAACTAACTTGATTATATAGCTATATGATTCGTCCTGAAAAAGAATCCTTGAAAAAGAGTTGGAAAAGGGAAGCAGGGCTAGAATTATTAAACCTGAAATTAAGATTAATACAATGGTAGAGGTAAAAAAAATAGATTTTTGCTTTTCAACATACAAAGCATCCCAGAACCACCGGGTAAGGCTTTGTGCTAAAGATAAACCAAGTATGGCCACAAGTACCTGCGAGGTTATTTCCAGAATACCCAGAGCACCATAATCACCTACTGTAAAATATTTCACATCGGTATATAGAGGGATTAGAATTAGTCCAATAAACTTTGTGGCCAAGTTTCCCATGGCATAAATTACCGATTTCCTAAAAGTGCGCCGTACAGAAGCAATCATATTAATTCCTGATAAGTTTTATGACAGCAAGTAAAGAAAGAACCTGCATTTTTTCAAGGGTGGTTTCATTAAATAAAAGAGAACAATCTTTTTTTAGTTCCTTGTCGGTAATGCTACCAATATTTTCCTGGTAATACCGATTAAAAAAATCGTGTAATGCAGGATTTTTCTTATACCAATAGTCAAAGGGGTTCATGTTAAAAGCCGCGTGGGTATCGTTTTGCTGTTTCAATCCCAGGTGAAATTGTAAGCCTTTCCAACCAAAATGGGGAATTTGTTTAATAGGAATCGATTTTCCTCTTATTTGTATGGTTTTAGCCCGAATGGTGGTACCCAAGCTTTCCCAAATATAATCGGCGGCTTTAGGATATTTTTGAAGTATCCATTTTTTATAGATAGAATGGTTTTTTCTTAATTTTAAAGGGATTGAAAGGCAATAATTCATAAAATCAACATCTAAAAACGGAGAAACCACTTCAGTATATTGTTGAATGATGGAATGATCAGCTAATGCACCATTAAAAGCCCGGTTGTACATTAAGAATAATTCCTGATTGGGATAATTGTTTAAAACAGATTTATCAAGCTTGTGTATAAGTTTATTTGATATATATTTTGAAAAAAAAGGTTTTTGATGTGCGTCGTTACTTATAAAACTACCGATCATTACATCCCCAACCTGGCCGGTATGCATTAAACCAAACTTTTTAAAGTTTAGTATTTCAATGGCATTTTTCAAATGGGTCTGATTACTGTAAGTGGTAGCCCCTTCGTTATTTTGCATAACCGTTTCAACATTAGTTAAAAAAGCACCAAAATTCAACGATTTGAATATCCATTCATGGTTTAAATCAGAGGCAATTTGTTGGGCAATTATTTGATCCCAATAGCCGGTTTGTGAGAAGGTAAAATTTGTAATGTGTTGGTAATTCATGTCGTGTGCAACCCAGGTATTCATCCGGCAATCTACACCACCGCTTAACGAGGTTAAGTGATGAAGTTGATATTGCAGGTCTTTCTCGTATTCAAGTTGAATTGCTTTTCTAAATAAGGCATCAATATTTTCTACAACGTCTTTCTCCCGGAGATTTGTTTGCTCGTCGTTCTTTAGCGAATAGTATTTTATCACCGTTAATTTTCCATTGGAATATTCAAGAAACTGTCCGGGAATAAGTCGTTTTACCCCCTCAATTAATGTTTCGCTGGCCAATAAATAGCCAAAAGTTAAGAGTTGGTAAGCGGCTTGTGTATTAATATTTATAGCAATCAGGTGTTCTTTGCAAAAGCTCGAAATGGAGAGAATTGAATCAGAAATAATAGTTAATTTAGGTAACTGATAGTAATAAACTCTTTTATCGCCCACCTGATTGGTGTAAACAAAAGTTTTTTTAAGCAGTTTGTCTTTAAGGATAAGAGAAAAGCTTCCTCTTAATTCGTTTACAAAACCCGCCCCTTTGTTCTGATAGGCACATATAATATGAAGAGCTAATTGCTGAGAAGAATTGAAATTTATTCCTAGAAACATTCCATACGTTTCTAAATCGTATTTTTCATTTGAAAAGGAAACGGAATCATTTGTAAATTTTTGATGTGTTCTATTAAAAAGTAATTTTAGCATAGTTATAACTTTTGGAAATAACGCATATTTAAAAAGGAATCTTTTTGCATAATTTCAGGCTTTTTCTATTGACTATATTTGGTTGGTCCACCTGTTTTTTTCTAAGTCAATAATTTTTTGCAATCTGGGTTTTATTGGTTTAGCCGGTATTCCAGCATAAATAAACCATTCCTCAAGGTTTTTATTTACCAGGCTCATAGCACCAACAGCAGCTCCTTCACCAATGGTAATACCCGGAAAAATAATACATCCGGCAGCTATTATCGCGTGTTTTTTGATTATTACTTTACCTCCGGTAACATGGGTAAGGTTTTCAGGCACCATAGGATTGGTTAAGAATTCCCCCGAGTAATCGTCGCTTTGGCTGTAAATCAGGGTTCTTCCCGATATGGTGGTAAAGTCTTGGCATTCAATACCGTATTTGCCATACAAAGCGGTATAAGCCGAAATGTGTATGTAGGAGCCCAGGGTTATTTCTCCACTTAGTATGCAGAAATCATCAATGCGAACATTATTCTGGATAGAAATGCTTTGAGGAGAATAAATGCTTGCTTTTCGGCTAATCAAAACGTTTTTGCCAATATTTTTAAAACCAAAACCAGCCAATTCTTCTACTGAATAAAACGATGTTTTCATAGTGTTCTAAAGGTTTGACTCAACTAAATGAATGATCAGTTCTTGATCCTTAACATCCAACGACTCGTATATGGGCAAACATAAAATACGTTTTGAAAGGGAAGATGAAAAGGGAACCTTTTGAAGCGTTTTTAAATAGGGTAGACTCTCGAGCGAAGGATAAAAATACCGCCGGGCAAATATTTTATTTTCAGCTAACACCTCTTTAACCCGGAGTAGATTCTCCTCAGTTTTGAAAACAATGGGAAAGTAGGCAAAGTTATGTGTGCTGTGCCTGTTGTTTTTTTGAAGTTGAATTTGTGAGCTGTTCTTAAAAGCATCTACATAACGCTGATACACGTTTTGTCGGGATGCAATTATTGCTTCCATTTCATCATACATGCAAAGCCCCATGGCCGCCTGAAATTCATTCATTTTGCAATTAATTCCTAATGATGTAATGGTATCATACCCGGCAATGCCAAAATTGATTAATAATTTAGCGCGTTCAAACGCTTCTTTGTCTTTAAAAATTATGGCTCCTCCCTCAATGGTGTGAAATATTTTTGTACTGTGAAAACTTAAAATTGAAGCATCGCCATATGTAACAATAGATTTGTTATTATACTTTACGGCAAAAGCATGAGCGGCATCGTAAATTATTTTTAACTGGTTTTGTTCTGCAATTGCCTGAATAGCATCAATATCACAACTGTTTCCAAAAACATGTACCGGTAAAATAGCCGAGGTGTCAGGAGTAATCAGCGCCTCAATATTATTGGGATTCAGGCAAAAGGTGTCGGGCTCAATATCGGCAAATACAGGAGTTAGTCCCTCCCAAACCAGACTGCTTGTGGTAGCTACAAAGGAGAAGGGAGTTGTTATTACCTGGTTTTTTAATTCCAAAGCTTTAAAAGCAATTTGTAGTGCAAGAGTGCCGTTTGAAACGGGTAAAACATAGGGCGCTTCAAAATAGGAACTTAACTTTTCAGTAAGTTCTTGTAAAAGTTGTCCGTTATTGGTTAACCAACCCGATCTGTATATACGATCCACATAATGCTTATATTTTTCTTTATCGGGCAGATAGGTCTTAGTAACGTTTATCATTTAGTTATAATTTAATTCAACAAAGGGTTTCCATACTTCGGCACATTTTTCCTTCGACATTTCCTGGGTTATAATAAAATGGTTTTGTTCATGTTCCTTTTTTGAATAGTCCAATATTTGTGTCAGGCTCTGATTTTTAATTTGTAAGGTATCATAAATTTTGCAATTTATTCTTTTAAAGTATTTATAGGAGGTGGAATCGCTCCTTAAATAAACTTTCTTTTTTAAGTAGAGTAAAGGAAGCACATTTCCTAACCCTTGCGAGCGCACCTGGTTCATAATGGCGACATCAATTTCAGCTAATAAATCAGAATAATCCTTGGGCGAGAGCATTTTGGTAAGAGGAATAAACTGCTCGCCAAAAGTTTTCTTCCCATATTCAATCACTGAATCAGCGTAGGATCCTTCATTTCCATACGACAAGGGTACAATAAGTTGTACCGGTTTTCCGGCAAACTTTTGTAATTGAGTTAAAATCTCAACATGCTTATTGGATGCAACGGCACTATTACCAATCAGTATTTTTTTTATGGAGTCATTGCTTTTGGGTGCTATAGTATTTAAGTAACTGTAATTTAACGGAATATAATAAAAAGCATATTGATAGTCTGCCCTGGTTCCATAATAATTTTTTACCACTTCAAAATCTTCTTTAATAATAGCGGTAATATGGGGGATTTTAGGAATAATATTTTGCCTTAGTTTTTCATAAAAGCGCGATTTCCATGTGTTGTGGACATTCATAAAATTATAAACGTCGCCACCCCAAACACTCCAGGTAACTTTTTTCAACAATCCGGGAAAAATATACCAAAACAGCAGGGAAGGACCAATAGGTAAAAAGTGGATAATTATTTTTTCTGCTTTTATAAGCTTTATAAAAAGGATAAAAATAAATGACAGATAATTTTTTATATACAGTATTTGCTTTGCTGTTTCATGAGCGTACGAAAACTGGTGGGTATTTTTATTTCGGAAAACAATTAGGTTGCCTTTTAAATCAAGGTGTTCAGCCCAAACATTAATTAGGGCAGTGGCATAAGTGCTTTCCTGAGTAAAGAGATGAATGTTTCGGTAGTTTGCCATAATTGAGTCTTAGGATAATTTTATTGGCCAATGGAGGTCAAAATTTCCAGTATTTTTTCTCCTGCTTTTCCATCTCCAAAAGGATTCCCTTTTACTTTCGGGTTGGCGAGCTTTGTTGTTTCAATTATACGTTCTTCAGAAGCTCCAACAATATGGTTCCATCCATTTTCAAGTGTTTCAATCCATTCGGTTTCATCGCGTAAGGTAATGCAGGGAACATTCATAAAAAAAGCTTCTTTTTGCAATCCTCCCGAGTCAGTCAAAACTTTCGATGCTTTACTTATTAGCTGTAAAAGATTCAGGTAACCAACCGGCTCTGTTATTTTTATGTTTTCGGAATAATGAATTGTTTTCAATAAGTTACGAACCCGTGGATGAAGTGGTAAAAATACCGGTTTGTCAAGGTTCGAAAAAGCAGTAAAAATTGCCTGTAATCGTTTCGGATCGTCTGTGTTTTCCTGACGATGAATGGTTGCCAGGTAAAATTCCTGTTCGTCGATTGGGCTTTGAAAATTTTGCCGTAAGGCTTTTTCTTTATAAAACATTACCGAGTCGTACATGATATCACCACTTAAAACACTGCGTTCTTTTAAGCCTTCTTTTTCGAGCAGGTTCAATGCATTTTGTGTAGGTGCAAACAACAGGTCTGAAATATGGTCGGTAGCAATACGGTTAATCTCTTCGGGCATTTTACGGTTAAAGCTGCGTAGTCCGGCCTCAACATGGGCAATGGGAATGTTAAGTTTTGATGCCGCCAATGCACCAGCCAGGGTCGAGTTGGTGTCGCCATATACCAATACAAAATCGGGTTTTTCTTTAAGCAGCACCAACTCAATTTGATGCAGCATCTTGCCGGTTTGTTCGCCATGGTTTCCTGAGCCTACCCCCAAATTATATTGGGGTTTCGGGATTTCGAGTTCCTCAAAGAAAATTTCCGACATGTTCCGGTCGTAATGTTGTCCGGTGTGAATCAGAATTTCGATTATATTGGGATGGTTTTTTAAATTCCGACTGATTACGGCAGCTTTTATAAATTGTGGCCGGGCTCCTATTATAGTTGCAAGTTTCATTTTAAATGTTTTTATAGGCTTCAGTAAGTGTTTTTACCGTGTTATTCCAATGGTATTTTGTAAGCACGGCTTTATTTCCATTTTCGGCCATGGTTAAACGAACTTCAGGATGCTTATACAAATTAAGTATTTTATCAGCCAGTTCGTTAATGTCGTTATAAGCATAAGAAACTCCCGATTGGGTTTCCAACACAATTCGTTCTACTGAATTACAATTCGAAACAATTAATGGAACTTTGGCATACATGCATTGAAATAATTTATTGGGCGATGAGCAATCGGTTTGTTCCCATTTTAAATGGGGGATTAATGCTACATCAGCATCGCTGGTCATTTGAATCACTTCTTTTAAAGGTTTCCATCCTAAAAACTCAACATGTTGAGTTAAATTGTATTTATTAACCAGCATTTTTAGGGTTTTCAGATAACTTCCCATTCCAACTATTTTAAGTTTAAGCGTGGGAATTTTGTCCATAAGTTTTGCAATGGCTGGGATTACATATTGTAGACCTCGTTCAATTGTTATTCCTCCGGCAAAAAACAAAACAAACTCATCACTGGGTTTTTCATGTGCAACCAGGTTATACTCCATTGGGTCTATCGTGTTTGGCAGAACAATTATTTTTGCTTCCGGAAGCTCCAGTTTAACGATTCGTTCCATCATTTCTTCAACCACACAAATTATCAGGTTCGCATGATGAAGAATCTGAGCTTCGTAGGTCCGCCATTTATTTTGGTCTGAAAGTATTTTTCCCAAAAAAGTGTTGGTATGTTTGGCTTGTGATAAATGAGCGGGCCAGTTCTCGTGCAAATCAACCACCAGTTTTAGGTTATATTTCTTTTTTATAAGTGTACCAACTTTTGCTAAAGGTAAATCGTGAATATGAATAATATCAAAAGCTTCAGTACGTAGTAACGACTCAAGATACTTTTGCCACCATAAAAAATAAAAAGGAAGCTTTAATGCAGCTACACTTAACTTGTAGATAAGCTTGGGAATGGGCTTACGTATAATTTGTATCTGATTAAAAACTTCATGCCGGGGTTTTTGGGTAAAGGTGTAACAGGCTATAGTAACCGAAAAGCCTTGTTTTATAAGGCTTTTTGCTTCTTTATAAACCCGGTCGTCGGGTGGAAAATCACCTTCTAAAACCATTAATACTTTTTGAGGCATTTGCTTTTGAATTTAGTGAGGTAAAAGTATAAATATTTTGATAGCCCGAAAAATAGTTGTGCATCTGCAAATTTCCTTAACGGATATAAAAAATCGATCGATTTTGATGTTTATGTTGATAAGAAATGGCGCAACTTTACTGAATTGTTTTAAGTTTGTAAATTCGTCCGGGCAAAAATAAAAATAAAAGAGACAACAACATTATATTAAAGCTTTGAAAGCAATGAAAAAGGATTTACTAAAAAAGGGATTACCACATCTGGCCGCTATTGTTTTTTTCTTATTCATA
Source organism: Bacteroidetes bacterium HGW-Bacteroidetes-4 (assembly GCA_002840905.1). Classification (GTDB taxonomy): domain Bacteria; phylum Bacteroidota; class Bacteroidia; order Bacteroidales; family SZUA-534; genus GWE2-40-63. The sequence goes on from PHDD01000003.1 coordinate 172,090, forward strand.
ACAGCGGTTTATTTTTCACCCATAATGCAGGGTAAAAGTTTAAAAAGGCACGACATATCAACCTGGACCGGGGCCGCTCAGGAAGCGAAAGAATTTAAAGAGCAAACCGGAGAAACAACACTTTGGACCAATAGTATGTTTGGTGGAATGCCTACCTATTTAATAAACAACTTAGGTAATCCCATATTGGGGAAAGTTCACCGGCTTTTTACCGTTTGGAAAAGTGAACCCATGGGACAAACATTTTTGTATTTAATAGGATTTTATCTGGCGTTAATTGCTTTAGGAATCAGTCCTTTTTTAGCAGTTTTAGGAGCTGTTGCTTTTGCCTTTTCATCATATTTTTTTATTATCATTCAGGCAGGTCATGCTACCAAAGCCTTTGCCATTGGCTATATGGCACCTATTATCGCGGGTGTTTACTTATCGTTTACCAAAAAACCTTTATGGGGAGCCTTGCTGGCAGCCTTGTTTTTAGCCTTGCAAATCCGGGTAAATCATTTTCAGATAACTTATTATACCGCCTTAATTATTTTGGTTTTTGGAGTTTTTTGGTTAGTTAAAACTATCCGCGAAAAAGCGTATCAATCTTTTTTAAAGGCGTTGGCTTTAAATGTAATCGGTGTTCTTTTAGCAATTGGTGCAAACAGCAACAGCCTGTATTTAACCTTTGAATACGGAAAATATTCTATCAGGGGTGCATCGGAGTTAACCCATAATCAGGACAATCAAACCAGTGGGTTAGATAAGGATTATGCAACAGCCTGGAGTTACGGAATTGATGAAACGCTTACCCTTTTAGTACCAAATTTTAAGGGAGGTGGCTCAGCCGGAAGTTTACCGGAAAATTCAGCAACTTATAAATTATTTGAACAGGCACAGGGAAAAGCTTACGCGAAAAAAGTGGTTCAACAACTTCCGCTTTATTGGGGAACACAACCCATGACTTCGGGCCCGGTGTATGTCGGGGCCATTATTTGCTTTTTATTTATAATGGGACTTTTTGTGGTTAAAGGGCCAGTTAAATGGTGGCTGTTAACGGTTACGCTTTTAAGTATTGTGTTGGCCTGGGGTAAAAACTTCATGTTTCTTACCGATTTATTTTTGGAATACTTTCCGGGTTATAATAAATTCCGAACGGTAAGTATGACACTGGTTATTGCTGAATTTGCCATGCCCTTTTTGGCGATTTTGGGATTAAAGGAATTGATCTCCGGTAAACTTTCAAAGAAAACATTTATGAAAGCTCTTTATTGGTCGTTTGGGATTACAGGAGGTTTGAGTCTGGTATTGGCTTTATTTGCCGGAGCTTTTTCGTTTCAGGCTCCCTCAGATGCCGGAATGCAGCAGATTTTAGTTGATGCCTTGCAAACCGACCGGCAAATGCTCCTTCGCAACGATGCCTGGCGTTCCTTCTTATTTATTGCTGTTGCTGCAATTTTGGTTTTAGCTGCTTTTCACAAAAAACTTGAAAATAAATATTTTTTTCCGGCTTTAATTCTTTTGGTTTTATTCGATATGTGGCCGGTAAATAAACGGTACCTTAACGAGTCGCATTTTGTAACCACCAGGGTTTCAAATCAGGAATTTCAACCCACCCAAGCCGACCAGTTTATTTTAAAGGACAAGGATCCAAATTTTAGAGTACTTAACCTTACTGTTAGTACTTTTAACGATGCAACCACCTCGTATTATCATAAATCAATTGGAGGTTATCATGGAGCCAAAATGCGCAGGTATCAGGAGCTCATTGATTATCATATTGCTCCATCAATTCAGCGTATTGCCCGAAACCTTCAACAGGAAAATCAAACCGATTATTACGGGGCCATTTCGAACGAACCGGTATTGAATATGTTAAACACTAAGTTTGTTATTGTTAGTCCTGAGAGTTTTCCAATCTATAATCCTGGAACATTAGGAAACGCGTGGTATGTTGATTCTTTGAAAATGGTTGATAATGCTGATGCTGAAATAGAAGCACTGTATGGTTTTAACCCCGCAGTTGAGGCTGTGATTAATAAAAACTTTGAGTTGAAACTGGAACAGCTTGCAGGCTCACAGGTTGACTCCAGCGATTTTATTCGGCTTGAAACTTACAAACCCAATTATTTAAAATACCGTTCCAAAACAGGAACGAATAGACTGGCCGTATTTTCTGAAATTTATTATCCCAAAGGATGGCATGCTTTTATCGATGGTATACCCGCTGATTATCTTAGAGCAAATTATGTGTTAAGAGCAATGGTTATTCCTAAAGGAGAACATTTGATTGAATGGCGTTTTGAACCGGCGTCTTATAAAATAGGAAAAAACGTGTCGTATGCCAGTTCAGCCCTGCTTATGTTATTAATATTAGGCTTTATTGTCAGCGAATTAAAGAAACAACGCCGCTAGATTCTTGTAATTTATTCGCAAGGTGTTTCATGAATTGAATTCGCCAATAATTTTATATCTTTGCGCACTTATATAAATTTTAATATGAGCAAGCAGGAGCATAAGCTGTCGAGACGAAAACTTCGCAGCTCTTATTTTACAACCATTGTAAGTATTGCCTTGGTCCTTTTTGTAGTAGGATTAATGGGGCTGCTTTTGCTTAACGCGCATAAATTATCGCGCCATGTAAAGGAGAACATCGGGTTTTCAGTTATCCTCGAAAGTAATATCCGTGAAGTAGACATGATTCGATTACAAAAAAACCTCGACGCCTCACGATATGTAAAAACCACCGAATACATTACAAAAGAGCGTGCTGCTCAGGAATTGCAAGAAGAGTTAGGGGAAGACTTTATTGAATTTTTAGGGTACAATCCGCTTTTACCTTCCATCGACGTTCGCTTGTTTGCCGAATATGCCAATCCTGACAGCGTGGCAAAAATTGAACAGGAGATTTTAAAATACGAACAGGTTAAAGAGGTGGCGTATCAAAAATCGCTTATCGATGTGGTGAACAAAAATATTAATCGTATAAGCTTTGTATTGTTGATATTTACCGGAGCGTTATTCATCATATCGCTTTCATTAATCAACAACACCATCCGGTTAACGGTTTACGCACGGCGGTTTTTAATAAAAACCATGCAATTGGTTGGGGCAACCCGTCGTTTTGTGCGCGGGCCGTTTATCTTAAAGAGCCTGGCTCATGCCATCTATAGTATTGCATTAACCTACTTAATGTTAGGAGGCACCGTTTACATGATTGAAGCACAGCTTCCCGAATTGAGTATGTTAAACGATTTAGACACCCTGGCTTTATTGTTTGCCGGTGTATTTGTTGTGGGAATAGGCATTGTTTATATTTCTACACGATTTGCTGTAAACAGGTACCTTAAACTAAGGAGCAGCGATTTGTATTTTTAAACCGATTTAAAATGAGCAATAAAAACAACAGCAAAATGGAGTTTGCTTTAGGAAAAAGCAATTTTATATTAATGGCAATAGGTCTTGCCGCCATAGTTATTGGATTTATTTTGATGACTGGTGGTAAATCGACCGACCCCAATGTTTTTAACGAAGAAATGTTTAGTTTCAGAAGAATTACACTGGCTCCCATGCTGGTATTTGGTGGGTTTGTATTTGAGATATACGCCATCATGAAAAAACCTAAACAAAAATAAATTAAACAATTATAATGAATTGGATTGAAGCACTTATCCTTGGAATAGTCCAGGGATTAACCGAGTTTTTGCCGGTTAGTAGCAGTGGCCATTTAGAAATTAGTAAAGCCCTATTGGATGTGGCAGCTACCGAAAGTCTCAACTTTTCTGTGGCGGTTCATGGGGCAACGGTACTGAGCACTCTGGTTGTTTTTCGTAAAGATATCATCGAAATATTTGGTGGGTTTTTTAAATTTCAATGGAACGACGAAACCAAATACATATCAAAAATATTACTTTCCATGGTTCCCGTTGCCATTGTCGGGGTCTTTTTAAAAGATTGGGTTAAATCGTTTTTTGGCGAAGGTAATGTGATGTTTGTTGGTTTTATGTTGTTGATTACCGCCTTTTTGTTAGGACTAACCCATTTTGTTAAAGCAAAGGCTCGTGAAATAAAATTTTCAGACGCCTTTGTAATTGGAGTAGCACAGGCTTTTGCCGTTTTGCCTGGAATCAGCCGTTCCGGTTCAACCATTGCAACCGGATTGTTGTTGGGCAATAAAAAAGAAGCAGTAACCCGTTTTTCGTTCCTTATGGTTTTGATTCCCATTTTGGGTGAAAACCTGCTCGATATTCTCAGCGGAGGAATGACTGAAAACAGCCAGATTGGAGTACTTCCCCTGGGTATTGGCTTTATGGCGGCATTTATCTCTGGATTATTCGCTTGCAGTTGGATGTTAAAAATAGTTAAAAATGGAAAGCTTATTTATTTTGCAATTTATTGTTTAATAATTGGAGTTCTGGCCATAGCGTTAGCTTAATTATATGCTTTATTCTGAAAATTCTTCGGTCGATTTTAAAGAAGGTGCACTTATTCTGATTGATAAACCCAAAGATTGGACATCGTTCGATGTGGTCAATAAAATCAGGTATTTAATCCGGCAAAAGTTCGGGTATAAAAAACTGAAGGTAGGACACGCTGGAACCCTTGATCCTTTAGCTACCGGATTATTAATAGTTTGCACCGGAAAATTAACCCGGCAGATTGATTCGTATCAGGCACAAACCAAAGAATACATTACTACTATAAAACTGGGAGCCACAACACCATCTTTCGACCGCGAAACCCCCGAAGACGGAACCTATCCAACCGCTCATATAACTCGAGAAGAAGTAGCGGCGGCTATTGAGCGATTTGTTGGAGAACAGGATCAAATTCCCCCCATGTTTTCAGCAAAAAAAGTAAATGGTAAAAAAGCTTATATTTCTGCACGAAATGGTGAAAAGCTTGAACTAAAAGCCCGGCAGATTGTAATTTATTCGTTGGAACTTATGGATTTTAATATGCCCTTTGTAACCGTTAAAATGTCTTGCAGTAAAGGAACCTATGTGCGTTCTTTTGGTCGCGATTTAGGACTTGCGCTGGAGTCGGGAGCATACCTGTGGGAGCTGCGTCGAACCCGAATCGGCGATTTTGACGTAACAAAAGCACTTGAAATCGGCAATTTTGTAAATAGCCTTGAAAATAGGCAACCAATTATTGATTAGTACGTATAAAACACCTCGAATTTTAATACATATAAATAGACTATGAAATTATCTCAGTTTAATTTTAAACTACCTGAAAACCTGATAGCCTTGCATCCGTCAACCAATCGCGATGAATCCAGACTCATGGTAGTCGATAGGGCCACGGGAAAAATTGAGCACAAAGTATTTAAAGATGTCATCGATTATTTTTCCGAGCAAGATGTTTTGGTTTTTAACAACACCAAGGTTTTTCCTGCCCGACTCTATGGTAATAAGGAAAAAACAGGGGCAAAAATCGAAGTTTTCTTATTGCGCGAATTAAACCGGGAACAAAGACTTTGGGATGTATTGGTCGATCCCGCACGGAAAATTCGAATTGGCAACAAACTGTATTTTGGCGAAGACGATATGATGGTAGCCGAAGTAATAGACAATACAACCAGTAGAGGACGTACACTCCGATTCCTTTATGATGGTCCCTACGAAGAATTTAAGAAAAATTTATACGACTTGGGCGAAACCCCGCTTCCAAAATTCATAAAACGCGAGGTGGTTCCCGAAGATAAAGATCGCTACCAAACCATTTTTGCCAAACACGAAGGGGCAGTAGCAGCTCCTACAGCAGGATTACATTTTAGCCGCGAATTGCTTAAACGCTTCGAAATTAAAGGCATTAATTTTGCCGAGGTTACGCTGCATGTGGGTTTGGGTAATTTCCGAAGTGTTGATGTTGAGGATTTGACCAAACACAAAATGGACTCTGAGCAAATAATTATTACCGATGCTGCCGTTGATATTGTAAATGGAGCCAAAGATAAACGCAAACACGTGTGTGCGGTAGGAACTACCGTAATGCGTACCCTCGAAAGCAGCGTTTCAACCTATGGCTACTTAAAACCTTACGAAGGATGGACCAATAAATTTATCTTTCCGCCTTACGAGTTTAGCGTAGCCAGCCGTATGGTTTCTAATTTTCACCTGCCGCTATCTACATTGTTTATGATGGTTTCGGCCTTTGCCGGTTACGATTTACTTTTTGATGCTTACCAAAAGGCTATAAAAGAAAAATACCGCTTTGGAACCTATGGCGATGCCATGTTAATCCTTTAAGAGACAAATTAAAAGCCACCGTTTACGGTGGTTTTTTTTTGCCCAAAATTTTAACACACATTTAACAAAAATTTTTATTATTTATAAAAATATTTAGTACATTTGATGTTCTATTAATTACCCTATAAAACCGCAAGTTGTATTTTTTAATTAAAACCTATTATTATGAGAAAAATTACATTATTGTTTTCATTAGCTCTCTTGATGCTTTTCGGCATTGGAGAGGTTAATGGGCAGTTGTTGTTTCAAGAAAACTTCGATTATACAACGGGTTCGTTGTTAACCGAGAATGGATGGACCGCCCATAGTGGTGCCGGTAACCAGGCGATTGACGTAACTACTGGTTTATCGTTTACTGATTATGTGGCCTCTGGTATTGGTGGAGCCGCATTGTTGGACAATACTGGTGAGGATGTGAGTCGCACATTTACAAGTCAAACAACTGGTTCAGTATATGCTGCAATGGTTGTTAAAACTTCTGCTACAAACGCACAAGGCTACTTCTTTCATTTTGGACAGAATCCTTGGAATACGGCTTTTTCTTCCAGGCTTTGGGTGAATGCTACGGGTGATGCATTGGGAATTGGAGCTTCTGTTACTACTTGGGTGTCAATTACTCCAGAAACTCCAACTTTAGTAGTTGTTAAATATAATTTAGACACTAAAGAATCTAGTCTTTATGTTTTTAACACTTACCCAACCAGCGAACCCACAACAGCAGATGCAACGTTTACTGAAACAGCAGCAACTTCGATTGGAGGAATAGGATTGCGTCAATTTAATGCTTCACAAAATATAGTTGTAGATGGAATCCGTGTAGCCACCAGTTGGGACGACGTATTGACTGGTGATTTTCCTTCAAACGAAGCTGAGATTTTAGGCTTTGTTTTGGCCGAAGAAATCAGTACTGCCATTATCAGTTCTGAAAATGCCATGGTAACTTCAACTGTTGCCTGGGATGCTGATTTAGGTACTTTGGAACCAACCATTACCGTTTCTGCCGGTGCTCAGGTTACTGCTACTACTTTACCAGTAGTTTTCGATGGTGTTAACCCGGTTGAGTATATCGTAACTGCTGCCGACGGCGTAACTACCAAACTTTGGGATGTTTACGTACTAAAAGCTGCTGCGCCTGAAATGTTAACCATTAAACAAATTCAGGAAACAGCCGAAGTTTCAGGCGACAGCCCATATCTTGATAAAATGGTAATGACCAAAGGTGTGGTGGCAACTGTTGATGCCCGTGGATTCTATCTGCAGGATGGTGCCGGTGCATGGAATGGTGTTTATGTATACCAGGGTTCTGCTCCTACTGTAGTATCTGGTGATTCAGTTAAAGTAACTGCTACCGTTGCCGAATACAATGGATTAACTGAACTGGTTTCTCCGGATTATACCGTATTAAATCAGGGTAACACTGTAGCTGCTGCTACTGTTGCAACTCTTGCTGAAATGAACAGTGAAATGTACGAAGCGGTATTGGTTACCATCGAAGATGTGAAGTGTATTGTTCCTGAAAAGAGCAAAAACTGGACTGTAGCTAATGCTACTGATACCTTAGTGATTCGTAACGGAATCGAAGATGGTTATGCTGCCGTATTGTTCCAGGAATTCACTTCAATTACCGGATTCGGACAACAATACAACGCTACTTACCAATTGTTCCCACGTAGTATCGCCGACATAGTTGAGGTAGATATGGTAACACTTACTTTCAATGTTGACATGACAGCTCCTATTGATGCTGGTACTTTTGTAGCCGGAACCGATGTGGTTTATGTTACTGGTGATTTTGCTGGATGGAATGAGCCCGGAAAAGGTAATTCTGTATTGATGGCTGATGCTGATGCTAATAAAGTTTACTCTGCAACCATTGCTATGGCCGTTAATCATGGAGCTATTTTATACAAATACTTCAAAAACACTGGCTGGGTTGGTGGCGAATGGGATGGAGATCCGAACCGCACACTTACTATTGCTGATGTGGATTATGTAATTGATCCTGCTGATGTTTGGGCTGTAACAGGAATTGAAGATAACCTTGACATGAGTGCTATCTCAGTATTCCCGAACCCATTCAACAACGTAATTACCGTGAATGGTCTGGCTAACGCCAAACAAATCCGCGTAAGCAATATGTTGGGTCAGGAAGTTATGAAAGTTAATCTTGCTGGTCAGGAGTCGAAAGAAATTTCTACCGATAACCTGAATCGCGGAGTATACTTTGTGACCATCACCGATGGAAACAATAACGCTAAAACAGTAAAAGTTGTTAAGCAATAAACACTTTTATCGTATCCTATAGAAAAGGAGCCTTCGGGCTCCTTTTTTTTATGGGTATTTGTTATTAAGATCCAGAATGAAAGTGCTTAAAGTTCACCACTTCCTCGCGAACCCTGCTGTATGGAGCGCAACCAAACTTAGGGGCTGCGCAGACGCCATGGTAAACAGCGCGTAACCTAACAGGGTTATCGCAAATGGAAAGGGATGCAGCGCAAACCCTTCGGCTGGCAGCGCAGATTGAAAGGAATATAGCGCAAACGACACGAGATGCAGCGCAAACAACAATTAGTGTAGCGCAACTGGAAATGAATTCAACGCAAACTACGCTGTATAAAGCGCGAAAAACACGTGACTCAACGCAAACCCAAATGAATTCATCGCCAATGGAAATGGTTGAAGCGGGAACCTCTATATACAGAGCGGGAACCCTGGTTTAAGTAGCGGAATTCACAATATAGGTAGCGGAAACCCCGGTGTTATCAGCGGCATTTAGTAACTGTACGTGGCATTGTGGCTTTATTGAACCACTAAGGAGTTAAGGTAAGTGAAGTACTCGAGAGATTGTTTGATTTCAGATTTGCCGGCAAACAGGTTTGACTAAGAGTTGGTGGCTGATGACTAATGAATGGAAGGGGCATTTCCACAGAAGGGTGTCATTTTGTAGTATTCTTTATTGAAACTGCTGTGTAAGCAGTTACTTGTAATGGAAAGAAAGGTAACCTGCACCGAAAAACGGTGGCCCTACACATTAAGTTTGGCTGTAAGGTATTACATAAACAGCAAGAGGCTTACAGCCATTATGGCCATTCCTGAAACCAGTCCGTAAATTGAGATGTGGTGTTCGCCGTACTCTTCGGCTGTAGGCAGTAATTCGTCGAGCGAAATAAAGACCATGATTCCGGCTACGGTACCAAACATTACTCCTGATATAATGGGGGTCATACCACCGGCTATAAAATAAATAAACACAAAACCCACCAGCGCTCCAACAGGTTCAGCTAGTCCTGAAAGAAAGGAAAGAAGAAAGGCTTTCCGTCGATTTCCGGTAGCATAATAAATGGGAACAGAAACGGCAATGCCTTCTGGTATGTTGTGAATGGCTATGGCAAAGGCAATGGGAATAGCCACTTCAGGATTGGCTAAACCGGCAGCAAAGGTGGCAATTCCTTCCGGAAAATTGTGAATAGCAATGGCCAGAGCCGAAAAAAGACCCATTCGGGCCAGCTTTTTGTTTTTTTCAATTTTGTATTCGGCTTTATCAATTTCTTCGATGCTTCGTATTTCGTGTGGGTTTTCGTACGAGGGAATCAACATATCGATTAGGGCAATGAATGCGATACCCCCAAAAAAGGCCAGCAGGGTAAAGGCATAGCTGGCTTTGGGACTGTAGATTTCGGCAAAACTATGAACCGATTTTTGAAAAATCTCGACCAACGAAACATAAATCATCACCCCGGCCGAAAAGCCCAATGAATAGGTCAGGAAACGGGTGTTGGTTCGTTTCGTAAAAAAGGCCAATGCACTGCCAATACCAGTTGATAGTCCTGCAAATAAGGTTAAGGCAAATGCAAAGAGTACGTTTTCAGTATTCATGCCTTTAATTTGGTAATTAATCGGTTACTAATGAAACAACACACACGCCGCAACCATCTTTACCCTCTTTAAAATACATGGTTAAGTAATACGGGCCGGTTTTAGTGCACATAAAGTCGAAAGCTTTGTATTCCTTATCGGTTTCTGGGTTGTAATTTCCACCAAATTTTGAATAGTCGCTGTTTAGTTCAATAATAGTACTGCCGGGTTTCGAGGGGTCGTTACAGACAGAAAAACGGTAATGGTTGCCCTTACTTAGCATCATCACAAATTTCCCTTCGGAGCGGTTTTTTGTATTTTTTGATTCAGCAAAACGGATGCGGAAATGCTTAATGTATTTGATGTTGCCCGAGCCCGATGCGCAATTGTCGATTAATGCCTGATCGCATTGTGCGTTGGCATTGTTGGACAAGCCAAGTATCAGGGAACAAAATATTATTAGCGTTAGGTATTTACTCATAGATCAAAAATAGGAATATTTTTGATTAGTTGTTTTGTTGTTTTTCTTGCTCCAGTGCTTCCAAATCAAGTTTAATTACAAAGTTTCCATGAACAAAACTGATTTTACTTTCCAGTTTGTTTATTTCGGTTTGTGACAGTTTAATTTTAAAGGGGTCTCCTTCAGCGGGAGTGTAGGGGGTATCGCCACTATTGGGATCGAAGAATACGGGAACACCATCTTTTTCAATTTCGATTCCGGCTTTTAGCTGGCGTAAATCGTTGGGGGTAATCTGAATGACTCCGCCACTATTGGGATCGACCATGAGGGCATTTTTTAGGCCATAATCGGAATTACCATTTGATTCCTCGTTGCCTTTGGGAATATACATTTCTTTTTTCACCAGAATACGAATGTAATTGAGGAATTTTTCATCGCGATAGATGTAATAGTTATCGCCAATGGTGTAGGCGTCAACGCGGTATATCTGGGGTTCAATTTTTCGGCACCCTTTGGGAGTGGCCGTACAATCAACTTCTTTAATTTCGCCGGTTTTTAGGTTAATTTCTTTAAAAAGATTCCGGTATATGTCGTAATTCACATAAAAAAAATCGCCCGATTCGTCGAAAACACTATTGTACAGTTCACATCGGTTGTCGTCGAGTTTAATTTTGTATTTTTCTTCCCAGGTATAAAGGTTGTATACTATTAGGTAAACATATTTTGACTTTTCGCCATGGAAGGTTGCCACCAGATAATTACCATGCTCGTCGACCATAAGTTCCAGAACCTTGCTCTTTTTATGATTGGGACCTTTTATGCGTTCCTGAAAACGGTAACCCGTAGTTGGCTTGTTTATTGGTTGGGTTTGGGAATACGCAAAAATGCCGGATGCGCTTATAATGATAGCGATTAAGAGAATTTTCTTCATAATTACGAGCGTTTTTTTGGTATTATTCTTTAGTGAATGTAAAAATAAGAAATTATGCGATTAGCATAGCAATAAACCCCGGCAAATAGTAATTAATTTATCGTTCAATTTTTTTCAACAAGTTGGTCATGCTGGTTTTGCCTAATACAATTTCTTTTACTTTATCGACAGGAATCCGCTCTTGTTGCATGGTGTCGCGATCTCGCAGGGTAACCTTATTGTCAGTTAGCGTGTCGTGATCAACGGTAATGCAATAAGGAGTTCCAATGGCATCTTGTCGGCGGTAGCGTTTACCGATGGAGTCTTTTTCTTCGTAGATGCAATTTACATCGAATTTTAAATCGTTGAGAATCTCCCGGGCTTTTTCGGGCAATCCGTCTTTACGAAGCAACGGTAACACGGCCAGTTTAACCGGAGCCAATTCGGGCGGAATGCGCAACACTACACGGGTATCGGTTTTACCATCCTGTTCAATGGTTTCTTCGTCGTATGCGTTCGACAGAATCAACAGGAACATGCGGTCGAGACCAATGGAGGTTTCTATTACGTAAGGAATGTAGTTTTTATTCAGTTCCGGATCGAAATACTGGATTTTTTTGCCGCTGTATTCCTGGTGTTGCGATAAATCGAAATCGGTGCGCGAATGAATTCCTTCCACTTCTTTAAAGCCAATGGGGAATTCAAATTCGATATCGGTAGCTGCGTTGGCATAGTGCGCCAGTTTGTCGTGATCGTGAAAACGGTATTTTTTGGTGTCGAAGCCCAGGGCATGGTGCCATCTTAAACGGGTTTCTTTCCATTTGGCAAACCATTCGAGTTCTTCGCCCGGACGCACAAAGAACTGCATCTCCATTTGTTCAAATTCGCGCATGCGGAATATAAACTGACGGGCTACTATTTCGTTACGGAACGCTTTTCCAATTTGGGCAATTCCAAAAGGAATTTTCATGCGTCCGCTTTTTTGAACGTTCAGGTAGTTAACAAAAATTCCCTGGGCCGTTTCGGGACGCAGGTATATGCTGCTGGCATCTTCGCTTACCGAGCCCAGTTTGGTTTCAAACATCAGGTTAAACTGGCGCACATCGGTCCAGTTTTTTGAACCTGAAACAGGGCAAACAATTTCGCAATCTTCGATGAGTTGTTTTACCTCGGCTAAATTGTCGGTTTCAAGAGCCGACACAAAGCGTTTTTTTATATGGTCAATTTTTTCCTGGTTGGCAATTACCCGCTGATTGGTTGCACGGAATTGGGCTTCGTCAAAGGCATCGCCAAATTTAGCGGAAGCTTTTTCTATTTCTTTTGATATTTTGGCTTCAATTTTTTCAAGGTGCTCTTCAATAAGCACATCGGCACGGTAACGCTTTTTTGAGTCTTTGTTGTCGATAAGCGGATCGTTAAACGCCCCCACGTGTCCCGATGCTTTCCATACGGTAGGATGCATAAAAATGGCGGCATCAATCCCAACAATGTTTTCGTTCAGTTTTACCATGGAGTCCCACCAGTATTTTTTTATGTTGTTTTTGAGCTCCGAGCCGTATTGACCATAATCGTAAACAGCACTTAATCCATCGTATAATTCACTCGATTGGAAAATAAACCCGTACTCTTTTGAGTGGGCAATTATTTTTTTGAAAACATCTTCTTGAGCCATAAAAATATATTTTAATCAACTCGCAAAAATAGCTGAATAGTTGACTTATTAAAAATTTATTTAATTATTGTTTAGTGAGTAAGCGTATTTGCCTTTAGGCTTAATTAAACCGCATTTTTTCGGTTTTAACTGAAGTTGATTTTTTTAGCAGATGCCCAAATCGGTTCGAAAAACAGAATGATTAACAGAAAAATTATAAGCATTATAACAGCTATTTTGCCGGGGGCTCCCTTAATTTTTATATTTTTGATGCACATTTGAACGTTAAAAAAGCATGAATAAAAAGCCTGGATTTATTATTGTAATTGTTGTATTTGTAATGGTAATTGTTGGGTTTTATATTTACCTTAAAAAACAACAAAGCCCCAATATTGAAGCCTTTTCAGCCATTCCGGTTAATGCCGTATTGGTTGCTGAAATAAACAATCCCGCACTTTTTCTTCAGGAGGTTTCGCAAAACAACCGTTTGGCCATTCAATTACAGGAGTTGCCCGAACTGTACGTAGTGGCAAAAAAAATGTTGGTTATCGATTCGCTTTTAAACACCAATGAAAAATTGCTGACCGACAAACGCGACAAAACTCTAAGCCTGTCGTTACACGAGGTGGGAAACAAACAGTTTGAACTGCTTTATTTGATTCACCTTTCGGGAAGGTTCGAGGCCAATCAGTTTTTTAAACAACTACATGCCTCGGTTTTAAATACCGCAAATTTATCGGAAGGAAAATACAATCAGGTAAAAGTTTATACTTATAAGACCGTAAATTCCAGCGTATTTTATGCTTACCACAGAGGTATTTTGATGGCCAGTGAATCGGAACTGTTATTGCAGGATGCCCTGCGTCAGGTTGAAGTAGATGCCGGTTTGGGTAGTCAAAACGGACTCCAGAACTTACGAAAAACAGCCGGAAAGCATGCCGATGCAAACATCTACCTAAACCTTAATCGATTTGAGGCCTTTTATACCAGGTTGATTGCTGATAAATTTCTAAAAGAACGAGATATTAAGCATTTGGGCGAATGGAGCGTGCTCGATTTGAATTTCAAAAACCAAACATGGTTGATTAATGGCTTTACGCAAAACACCAATAATCCAGCACATTTCTATTCATTACTGGAGTCTCAGGAACCGCAAAACCTTAAGTTTATAAAGTGGGTTCCCACAGGAGTTGAATCGTTTGCTGCTTTTGGCATTAGCAACCTGGCCCGTTTCGAGGAGCAACTACAGAAGCATATGGCGGCCATAAACCAAAGCGAACGTCACGAAATAAACCAAAAGCAACTGGTGGCTGTGCTTGGGCCCAACTACGAAAAAGATTTGCTGGCTATTTTTGAAAAAGAACTGGCCCAGGTAAATTATGCCAACGGATCCACCTTGTTTTATATTCGAACCAAAGGTTATCACGATGCCAACGAGTTGATTCAAAAATGGATTACACATTATGCCAAGTCGGAAGGAATTTCGAAACAAAGCCTTATTCACGAATACAAAATTGACAACGAAACCAAATTTCCGATTTACCGGTTTCCCACAACGTATTTTCCGGTACGCATGTTTGGTCCCTGGTTTAAAGCGTGTTCGGCAACGTATGTAACCGTTTTCGACGATTTCCTGATTTTTGGCGAATCGGTTCATGCGCTATCGCGGGTTATATATAATAATGTGCTGCAAAAAACTATGGCCTTCGACGGAGCTTACAACCAATATTCCGATTTCTTGTCGAATAAAGTTAATTTTTATGCTTTTGTTTCTTTAACCGGAAGCACTGGTTTTTTGAATGAATTTTTAACGCCCGAAGCGTTTGCCTATTTTAAACAGCATCAATCCATACTACGCGATTTTTACGCGGTTTCGTGGCAGATAGCATCGGAAAATAACATGTACTACAATAATTTTCTTTTCCGGCATCAACCTTCAAATAAAATAAAAGCAGCAACCGAATGGGAAACCCGGCTCGACACTACGATAGCTTTTAAACCGCAACTGGTAGTTAATCATTACAACAACGAGAAAGAGATTTTGGTGCAGGACATGAAAAATACCGTTTATTTAATAAATAAAACCGGCCGGATACTTTGGAAAAAGAAATTGGAAGAACCCATTTTAAGCGAAGTTACCCAGATTGATTATTATAAAAACGGGAAGTTGCAATTCCTGTTCAATACCGAAAGTCAGATTCATTTGCTCGACCGGAACGGTAATTTTGTTGAGCGCTATCCGATTAATTTGCCTGCAAAAGCGGTAAATGCCTTGTCAATTTTTGATTACGATAAGCGCAAAAACTATCGGATTTTTGTGCCCACTGCTGATAAACAGGTTTATTGTTACGATATTGAGGGGCGGATAGTAAACGGGTTCAATTTTAAAGGAGCCGATAACCCGATTATTTCGCCCGTACAATATGTTCGTGATAAAGACATGGATTATCTTTTGGTAACGGATGTTTCACGTATTTACATTCTCGATCGCAGAGGTAATCCCCGCATAAAACTCAACAAACAGTTCAATCCTTCGCGTAACAATTTGTTCGAATACCAGGCGGGGACAGCCACCCGCAAGGGGCGTTTAATACGAACCGACGAAGGCGGAACCCTTTATTACATTTATTTTAACGGTGAGGTGGAATCGCAACCCATTGCTGATTTTTCACCCTTACATTATTTTAAATTCGAAGATGTTACTGGCGACAATATTGCCGATATGGTATTTGTAGATAAAAATAAACTGACTGTATTTTCTGTGGCCGGGAAAAAGCAATATGAGTATACTTTTTCTACTGAAATTAAACATGAGCCGGCATTTTATCAATTCTCGGCCAGCCAAACAGCCATTGGTATTACTGAAGTGGGGTCGCAAAAGATTTATCTTTTTAACACCCGGGGTAAGTTTATGGAAGGATTTCCGCTGCCGGGCAAAACCCGTTTTAGTATTGGTGTATTGGAGCCGGGTTCGGCACGCTTTAATCTGGTTGTGGGTGGCGATGAGCAATACCTGTTTAATTTTAAATTGAACTAGCGTTATGATTTTTACTTTTTATATCGTTTCTCTTTTTCTGCTGGGCATTGAACTGTTTTTAATGGCTTCAATAACCGCTTTTTTTCAAAAGAAAGTGTTTGTTGCCGATGGTTTTAAGTTACTAGGAGCTGCAATAGCGGCCTCCTTGCTTTTAGGTGTCGGCTTGTTTTTAGGGAATCTGGTTGGCCAGACCTGGCCACAATTCAATAACTGGTATGCAGCAAGTTTGTTTTTTATTTTTTCAATAAAAATGCTTTTCGATGGGTTTAAACTAAACAGGCTGAAGCGTGCGGTTAATCCCATCGACAAGCAGGGATACCGAATACTTACGGTGCTTATGCTTATTAATAGTTTTTTTGTAGGTCTGGGTTTCGGCTTGTTGGAACAAACAGTCATAAGTTTGTTATATGGACTGACAATATTTACCATTTTTGCATTGGTAGGATATTTGATGGGTTTTCGGATGAAAAAATTAAAACAAGGCCGCTACGAATTGTTTGCCGCTATATTTTACCTGGTCATAGCAGTCACAATTGCCATTAATAATTAATATTATGTTGAAATTTTTATTGATATTTTTTATAGTTATCTATTTGCTCGGATTGTTAGTTAAATGGTTCTTTGCCTCATTAATAAATAAGGCATCATCGGGTGCAGGATTCGATTCCGGTCGCGAAAGCCGCCGGAAAGAAGGTGAAGTTTCGGTTGACAAAACCCCGGGCAAATCGAAGTTGTTTACCAAAGACGAAGGAGAATATGTTGATTATGAGGAAATAAAAGATTAATCAGAGCTTTTCAACAAAAAAGAAATTTTATTTGCTTGAATTAAACAAATATTCTATATTCGCAGACCTAAATAATTGCCTCGTGGCAGGCCTGATTCCGATAAGTCGGGAGAGAACTCACCACTGAGCATCAGACGAGAAAAGAGAAATACTTTGCTTGTCTGAAATAGTTAAAATAAAAAGACCATGCCCAGGTGGCGGAACCGACGTAGGAGCTCCCGCCATTGAGCATCAGATATAAAAAGTGAAAAACTTTAATTGTCTGAATATTTTTAATAAAAAGACCATGCCCAGGTGGCGGAATTGGTAGACGCGCTGGTCTCAAACACCAGTGGGGTTAAACCCGTGCCGGTTCGAGCCCGGCCCTGGGTACACAAAAACCCTCAATTTTGAGGGTTTTTTTTTAATAGTTAAGCGTATGTCTGCTCAAAAATCAAGCCCTACAGAAAAAAAGCAATACCTACTCGATTTGCGCTACATTAAAATGGCCCTGATTTGGGCCGAAAATTCCTATTGTGAGCGTAGAAAAGTAGGCGCTTTGCTGGTAAAAGACCGAATGATAATCTCTGATGGCTACAACGGAACGCCTGCAGGTTTTGAAAATATTTGCGAAGACGAAAACAATAAAACCAAACCGTACGTTCTACATGCCGAGGCCAATGCCATTACTAAAGTGGCACGGTCGAACAACAGTAGCGAAGGAGCTACCCTTTATGTTACCTCATCGCCTTGTCTCGAGTGTTCAAAACTTATTATTCAGGCGGGAATAAAGCGGGTGGTTTTTTCTGATAATTATCGTTTACACGATGGAATTAACCTGCTGAAAAAGGCGGGTATCGAAATTATTCAAGTAGAAAAAATTGATGAAAATGAATCAACAAAATAAACTTTCAAAATTTGGCATACCCTTGCTCATTGCTGTTTCAATTGTTTTAGGTATGTATATTCAAAAGCAGTCTGAAAATAAAAAGGAAAGAAGCTATCATGCCAAAGGAATGGCAAACAATAAAATTGATGCCGTATTGAACTACATCGATCAGGAATATGTGGATACCGTAAATATTTCTGAAATTATTGAGAATACCATTCCACAAATTCTCGACGATCTAGATCCCCATTCCATTTATATTCCAGCCATGGATTATGATGCCATGAACGAACCTTTGGAAGGAAATTTCGACGGTATAGGTGTGCAATTCAATATCCAGAACGATACGGTTACGGTTATTAAAACCATTTTGGGAGGCCCTTCGGAAAAAGTAGGAATAAAAGATGGCGACCGCATTGTATCGGTAAACGACTCGCTTATTGCCGGAATTGGTATAACCAACGATTCGGTAATGAAGTTGTTACGCGGAAAAAAAGGCACCAAAGTAAACGTGGGAATTTTTAGGCGGGGTGAAAGTGACTTGGTATATTTTACCATAACACGCGATAAAATTCCACTGTATAGTATCGATGTTTCGTACATGATTGATGATAAAACCGGGTACATTAAGCTTTCAAAATTTGCGCGTACTACATATAAAGAATTCCAACAAGCCGTTGTAAAACTAAAAGCTTTAGGGATGAAGCAATTGGTTTTCGATTTGCGTGGAAATTCCGGAGGATACATGGATGCTGCCATTAACATTGCCGATGAGTTTCTTGAAAACAGTAAACTAATTGTTTACACCGAAGGAAAAGCCCGTCCGCGTTCGGACTATTTTGCTTCGCATCGATCTTCATGTATCGATTTGGGTTTGGTAATTTTAATCGATGATTGGTCGGCTTCAGCTTCTGAAATTGTTGCAGGAGCCATTCAGGATAACGATCGGGGATTAATTGTGGGCCGTCGCTCTTTTGGAAAAGGATTGGTGCAGGAGCCCGTAATGTTTAACGATGGCTCAAGTTTGCGTTTAACCATTGCAAGATACTATACTCCTGCCGGGCGAAGTATTCAAAAGCCTTATGATGAAGGGCAGGAAGCCTATTATCACGACATTCAAAACCGGTTTGTGAACGGTGAGTTTCAGGAAAAAGACAGCATTCATCAAGCCGATTCTTTAAAATATTATACTTCAAGTGGTCGCGTGGTTTTTGGCGGAGGTGGAATCATGCCCGATGTATTTATTCCTGTTGATACTACCGGTGTTTCCGATTATTTAATGAAAATACGGCGCAAAGGATTGGAATATCTTTTCTCGTTCGAATATACCGATAAAAACAGGCAAAAGCTTTCGCAGTTTAAAAATGTAGAATTACTTACAGGATACCTGAACAAGCAAAACATACTTGATGAATTTGTTTCTTTTGCAGCAAAAAAAGGAATAAAAAAAGATACAGAAGAGCTGGAACTTTCAGGAAAAATTATCGAAGTAGAAATAAAAGCATTTATTGCCCGTAATATTTTCGATAATGAAGGGTTTTATCCGGTAATTCAGGAAATAGATAAAACCTTACTTGAGGGAATACGTTTACTTGAAAGCAATAACGAAATAATCAATACTATAAAATGACAGAAGTTTTAACAGAAAGACTCCCATTTAAGATTGCCGACATTAAGCTGGCCGAATGGGGCAGAAAAGAACTTGATCTGGCAGAGATTGAGATGCCGGGTTTAATGGCCTTAAGAGAAGAATACAAAGGAAAGAAACCCCTTGCCGGAGCTAAAATCATGGGTTCGTTACACATGACGGTTCAAACCGCCATTTTAATTGAAACGTTGGTTGAACTGGGTGCCGATGTACGCTGGGTTTCGTGTAATATATTTTCAACTCAGGATCATGCAGCAGCTGCCGTAGTGGTTGGTAAAGAAGGAACTATTGACAATCCGAAGGGTGTTCCCGTTTATGCCTGGAAAGGCGAAACGCTTCCTGAATATTGGTGGTGTACCTATCAGGCATTACAGTGGCCCGATGGAAGTGGACCTACCCTGATTCTGGACGATGGTGGCGATGCTACTATGCTTGTAGTTAAAGGAGCAGAGTTTGAAGCAGCAGGAAAAGTTCCCGACTTTAATCCCGAAACGGAAGCAGAAGAATGGGGTGTATTTTTAGCATTGTGCCGCAAACAACTAACCGAAGACCCTACTTATTGGACCCGCAAAAGAGATGGCATTCGAGGTGTATCAGAAGAAACAACTACCGGTGTACACCGTTTGTACCAGATGGCTGAAATAGGCAAACTGCCTTTCCCTGCAATTAATGTAAACGATTCGGTTACCAAATCAAAATTTGATAACCTTTACGGATGTCGTCACTCCTTAACCGACGGTATCATGCGGGCAACCGATGTAATGCTGGCGGGTAAAGTTGCTGTAGTTTGTGGTTATGGTGATGTGGGAAAAGGAAGTGCGCAATCGCTTCGTGGTCAGGGGGCAAGGGTAATTGTTACTGAAATCGACCCCATTTGTGCCTTGCAGGCAGCAATGGAAGGTTACGAAGTTAAAACCGTTGAAGATGTAGTAACCACTGCCGATATTTTTGTAACAACTACCGGAAATAAAGACATTATTACTGCTAAACATATGAGCCAGATGAAGGACATGGCTATAGTTGGCAACATTGGTCACTTTGACAATGAAATTCAAATGGCCGAACTGGCCCGAATTCCCGGAATAAAACGAACAAATATTAAACCTCAATTCGACAAGTGGACTTTCGCCGATGGACATAGCGTATTAATTCTGGCCGAAGGTCGCCTGTTAAATTTAGGTTGTGCAACCGGACATCCCAGTTTTGTCATGTCGGCCTCATTTACCAACCAGGTGTTGGCTCAAATTGAACTACATACCAACCATAACAAGTACGAGAATCAGGTTTATACTTTACCAAAAGCACTCGACGAAAAAGTGGCCCGCTTACATCTTGATAAATTAGGAGTTAAGCTTACTAAATTAACTCCAAAACAGGCAGATTATTTGGGAGTGCCGATCGACGGTCCATACAAACCCGATCATTATCGCTATTAATACATAAAATATCATCAAAAAAAAGGAGGTTTTTTTGAGCCTCCTTTTTTATTTGTTATAAATTATAAGGTAATCCCCGTCGGATACTACACGGTATTCTTTCAGTAAATATTTAGCTGGGCCACTGTTAGGTGTGCCAAAGCTTAATTCGTAGTTGCTTCCACAACAGGAGCAAATGGCACTGTTTATTTGGTTTTCGTTGGGGCTTACCTGACAGCCGGCTTCAATTTCGAAAGTGCAAGTAGCATCGTAAGCTTTAAATTCATGATTCCCCACATTGACCAATAAAATGCCATTATTGAGATATCCCTCATTGGAAATTACAACCACACCATAATCGTGTAAAAGTTCGGTGTATTCCGGATCGTAAATATATATGGGTTCAATATAAAAGGCGATATCGGGAATGGGATGTTCGTTTTTTTTACTGCACGAATGGCAAGCAAAAAAGACTACCATTGTAAGCAGGTAAAAAATGGTTAATTTTGAGTTTTGCATCATCTTAGTTAAATTTTTGACCGGGAAGTTATAAAAAAATGAGTATTTTGCATGGGTTGTTGTATATGAGTTTGTTTGTGTTAATTTCGGTTTCGGCACAGGGGCAAAGTAACAATCGCTATTCTGTCGACCTTAAGACACCTGACAAACGCAGGGTTCCACTGGAATATTTTATTAAACAAACCAAAACCGATTTAAAAAACGCTTCCGAAATACGAAAAAAGCGGCGTTTAAATAAAAAAATATCGAAAAAGACACGAAAGCAAACCTACAACAATCAGACTAATGCGGTGAAAAAGCGCATGCGTCGGTCTGAGAAAAAAGCCGATGAATTTAATGATGGAAAAGGATTTTTTAAAGAAAGAATAATTAAACTTTGCAGGCATGGATGATTTAATTCAAATACTTTTCTTTGTTTTAACCTTTGCACTTTTTGTATTTTCAGCCATTCGAAAACAAAAAAAGCCAAATAATAAACCGGCAAGTGCTGTTGAGGTTACCCTTGAGTCGTTATTTGGGATTCCTATGGTTGAAGAGCCTCAGCAAACCCAGGTAAATGATTATTTAACAAAGGAAGAAGAGGGGTATGAATTTGGAACTGACGAAGGTGTTTCAGCAGCTAAACCTGAAATGGTGAATCAGTTGGTCGATGATGAAGTAAAAGAAGAAAAGGAATGGGAGGAAGAAAAATCGCAAAGCAAAATAGCTCACGAATTTGATTTAAGAAAAGCAGTTATTTATTCCGAAATCTTAAATCGAAAAGTGTATTAATTGGAATTCCAATTACAGGCACAGAATTTTTGGGAAGCAGATAAAAAACAACACTACAGTTTTTTACAGACTTGTAAAAGAGCCAAAGAATTGGTTAATTCTGAAATGATTTTAATGTTTTATTCATTATTCAGTAATTAATTTTATTATATTTGTATTTCATAATGAAAGAGTCCCATGGTTTTCATGGGATTCTTTTTTCTTTTAGTTTAAACAGAAATGGAGGTTTATTATGGGTAAGCTGTCGTATATTACCAGCGAGGGCCTTAAAAAGCTTATAACCCAGGTGGAGCGCTTAAAATCGATTGATCGCCCACAAATTTCGCAGGCTATAGCTGAGGCTCGTGATAAAGGAGACTTGTCGGAAAATGCAGAGTACGATGCCGCCAAAGAGGCTCAGGGCTTGCTTGAGCTTAAGATTTCGCAATTGGAGGAAACCATAAGGAATTCACGGGTAATCGATGAATCAAAACTTGATTATTCCTGTGTTCAGATTTTATCGAAAGTAAAAATTAAGAATCTGAAAAACAACACCATAATGGAGTATGCCATTGTTTCGGAAACCGAAGCTGACCTCAAGCAAGGGAAAATGTCGATCAACACTCCCATTGCCTCAGGATTATTGGGGAAAAAGATTGGTGACACTGTTGAGGTGCAGGTTCCGTCAGGAATGATGAGTTTTGAAATTCTTGAAATTAATCCGATTTAAATTATTGAGTTATGGCTTCAATTTTTTCAAAAATTGTTAAAGGTGAAATTCCCAGCTACAAAATAGCAGAGGATGAGCATTATTATGCATTTTTAGACATTAATCCCTTGAAAAAAGGCCATACCTTAGTGATTCCCAAAAAGGAAGTGGATTATATTTTTGATTTGGATCCGGAAACGCTTTCGGGGCTGCATCTTTTTGCACAAAAAATTGCAAAAGCTATCGATAAAGCAGTAAGCTGCACGCGAGTGGCTGTAGTTGTGCTTGGACTTGAAGTTCCACATGCGCACATTCATCTGATTCCGATGGATTCAGAAAGCGACATTCGTTTTTCAAATCCGAAAATGAAGTTCACACCTGAGGAGTTTCAGGAAATTGCGTTACAAATACAAAAAAATTTGGTTTAATAGTAACGGTGCTCACAAGGCACCGTTTTTTTATTTTACCCGCCCCGGGTTTTGATTCATAAAATCTTTCCAGCTGTTGTAATTCTTTCCGTCGTTTTGTGGCTTGTTTTGATAAAAATGGCATAGTGCAGCAGCCAGTCCATCCGTAGCATCTAAATCGGCCGGAATTTCGTCGAAACGCAGCTCCTGTTTTAACATTTGAGCTACTTGTTCTTTCGATGCATTGCCATTTCCGGTAATGGCCATTTTTATTTTACGTGGTGCATATTCAAAAATGGGAATCTGACGCGACAAAGCAGCTGCTATGGCCACACCCTGAGCCCGTCCCAATTTTAACATCGATTGAACATTTTTTCCAAAGAAAGGGGCTTCAATGGCGAGTTCATCGGGCTTGAATGATTCAATAAGCCCAATTACCCGCTCAAATATTTTGGATAGTTTTAAGTAATGGTCGTCAATCTTTTTAAGGTCGATTATACCCATAGTAAGTAACAGGGGTTTTTTATTAACCACCTCTATCACACCATAACCCATAAGGGTAGTTCCGGGATCGATACCTAAAATGATTCTTTCTTTCATCCGGATAGCATTATTTTTCAGGTGTCAGCTGCCGCCCTTTCTGCAGGCAGGAACATCCGTGTTTTTTTACCGGTTTTTTAAAACAGATGCTTATTAAAAAGCAAAGCCCTGTTTCCAGGGCAGAACTTTTTTTATTTAATAAAATCGAACCCACAATAATCAACCAGCACTTTAGGTATTTTAATACCTTCGGGTGTTTGGTTGTTTTCGAGTAAAGCAGCTACAATTCGCGGAAGCGCTAAAGCACTGCCGTTTAACGTGTGAGCAAGTTGTGGTTTTTTCTGCTGCTCGTCTTTGTATCGTAACTTTAATCGGTTTGCCTGAAACGATTCAAAATTTGAAACTGAACTAACTTCCAGCCATTTTTGCTGAGCGGCTGCATATACTTCAAAATCGTAGGTTAAGGCCGATGTAAAACTCATATCGCCACCACATAACCGAAGAATCCGGTAAGGTAAACCCAGTTTCTGAATCAATGTCTCTACGTGATTTACCATGTATTCGAGCATTTCGTACGATTTATCGGGATGTTCCAGTGCAACAATTTCTACTTTGTCGAATTGGTGCAGGCGATTTAAACCGCGTACATCTTTTCCGTAACTCCCGGCTTCACGTCTAAAACAGGCACTATAAGCTGTGTTTTTTACCGGAAAATCATTGCTGTTTAAAATTACGTCGCGGTAAAGGTTAGTCACCGGAACTTCAGCGGTAGGAATTAAGTAGAGGTTATCGATACCTACATGATACATTTGTCCTTCTTTGTCGGGCAATTGTCCGGTTCCAAAACCTGAAGCTTCGTTTACCATCAGGGGAGGCATAATCTCTTGAAATCCGGCTTTCTGATTTTCGTCTAAAAAAAAGTTTATAAGAGCACGCTGCAGGCGTGAGCCTTTGCCTTTGTATACAGGGAATCCGGCTCCGGTAATTTTCACACCCAATTCAAAGTCGATAATATCATAATCTTTGGCTAAATCCCAATGGGGTTTAACGTTGGCTGCCATAACAGGAATTTTGCCTCCTTCGCGAATAATTTCGTTGTCTTCGGCACCTTTTCCTTTAGGAACCGATGCGTGGGGTAAATTGGGAATTTGAACCAACAGTTGATGCAGGGCTAATTCAATTTCACTTAACCGGTTACTCAATAGTTTAACTTCGTCTTTAAGCGATGTGCTCTTATCTTTTGCCGCGTTAGCCGCACCGGTATCACCACTTTTAAACAGTTGGCCAACTTCCCTCGATATCGAATTTATTTGGGCAAGCAAGTCGTCCTGCTCTTTTTGAGTGCTTTTCCGTTCATCATCTTTCGAAAGAATTTCTGAAACGAGTTTCTTCGCATCAAAGTTTTTTACCAATAGACGATCAATAACATCCTGGGTGTTTTCTTGAATATATTTAAGTGTAAGCATACAATAGATTTTTGGTAAAAATAAAAAAATCTCCTGATAAGCTTATCAGGAGACTTTTTTAATTATTGGGAAATAATATATTTCTATGCTTCAGGAAAAACAGAAACATAAGAGCGATCGTCTTTTTTCTTTCTGAATTGTACCGTGCCATCAATTAATGAAAACAAGGTATGGTCTTTTCCAATACCAACGTTTTCGCCCGGGTGATGTTGTGTACCACGTTGACGTACCAGAATGTTTCCGGCAACTGCTTTTTGTCCTCCGTATATTTTTACCCCAAGCCGTTTACTTTCTGAGTCACGACCGTTACGGGAGCTACCCATTCCTTTTTTATGTGCCATTTCTTAAATTGTTTTTTGGATTAAGCGGTAATTTTTTCAATCTCAATTTGCGTATATTGTTGACGGTGACCGTTCATCTTTTGATAACCTTTTCTTCTTTTCTTTTTGAAAACAAGCACTTTATCACCTTTAACATGTGTCAACACCTTAGCAGATACTTTAGCTCCTTCAACAACTGGTTTTCCCACCGTTACTTTACCATCATTGTCAACAAGCAAAACTCTTTCAAAATCAACGGTTGAACCCTCTTCAGCATCCATTAAGTTTACATAAACTTTTGCTTTTTCTTCAACCTTAAGTTGTTGTCCTCCTATTTCTACTATTGCGTACATCGCTCCAAATATTATTGTGTTTAAAATCTTTCGGACTGCAAAAGTATAAAAGTTTCATTTATCTACAAATAATTGGCTTAAGAAATTTTGGTTTCTTTAAAAAATTGTTTTCATAATCAGTTTATTAACAGGGAAGGCTGCATAAAAGCTAAGTTTTTAACCGGTTTAGGCAGCCAAAATAATTTAGCATTCTTTTTTAAACCTATGAGATATTCATATATTTGTTAACCATAATTAAAGAACAAATGGCGAAAATACGATTAAAGGTACTAGGGCTCTCGTACAGCCAAACCCAAACAGGGGCTTATGCTCTGGTGCTGGCTGAGGAAAAGGGGGAGCGTCGGATTCCTATAATTATTGGAGGTTTTGAGGCCCAGGCCATTGCAATTGAATTGGAAGCTTTAAAACCACCCCGGCCACTTACTCACGATTTGTTTGTGAATTTTGCCCTGGCTTTTAAAATTGAAATTCTTGAGGTTACCATACACCGTCTTGAAGAGGGAATATTTTATTCAGAGTTGCTTTGTGATAACGGAGCCTCCCGGATAAAAATTGATGCGCGTACATCTGATGCGGTAGCACTTGCCATTCGTTTTGGATGCCCTATTTATACGACCAGCGATATACTGGACAAAGCGGGCATTATTCTACCAGTCGAAGAACGCATTAGAACCGATAAAGGAGAAAAGGCACGTACAACAGAAGTAAATTATGGTAAATACGCCCAATACTCCTTACAGGAGTTAAACGAAATGTTAGGAAAAGCCATTACTAACGAAGATTACGAAGAAGCGTCCGATATTCGTGATGAAATTAAGCGACGAAAATAAGTGGGGCATTAGAAAATATTCCTTTAATATAATAAATATAGGGAATGTTTTACCCGAAGAGGTGACAGACACAGAATAAAAATTCCTGTATTTGTCAGATTTTATTACCAACCTTATTTTTTTTATTAGTTTTACAGCCTTCTAATTAAGATGTTTTACTACGATATAATAAATTGATATGGGGATAAAAACTCGATTAATCGTGATGAACTTTTTACAGTTCTTCATTTGGGGAGCATGGTTAATAACCATTGGTAATTATTGGTTTGAAACCAAACATTGGACATCTACTGATTTTGGAATTATTTTCTCAACCATGGGAATTGCCTCCTTGTTTATGCCCGCTTTGGCAGGTATGATTGCCGATAAATGGATAAACGCCGAAAAGCTTTATGCTATTTTGCACATACTCGGGAGTATTTGTATGTTTTTGATTCCACAAATTAACGATTCTACTGTATTCTTTTGGGGAATATTAGCCGCCATGGTTTTTTACATGCCCACCATAGCCCTAACCAATTCGGTTGCTTACACTGCGTTAAAAAATTACAACTACGATGTGATTAAAGCTTTTCCGCCCATCAGGGTTTTTGGTACCATCGGTTTTATTGCTGCCATGTGGGTGGTAAACCTTACCGGAAATAAGAGCTCCGAAAACATGTTTTATATTTCGGCCCTTACTTCACTAATACTTGGATTGTATGCGTTTACGCTGCCCAAATGTCCTCCTTTGGCTCAGGATTCAGGCAAAAAAGATTTGATTGAAGTATTGGGATTAAATGCATTTACGCTGTTCAAAGATCGAAAAATGGCTTTGTTCTTTGTGTTTTCAATGTTATTGGGAGCCGCACTTCAATTGACCAATGCATACGGCGATGTATTTCTGAGCGATTTTGCCAAAATTCCTCAATACATGGATTCATTTGTAGTAAAATATTCTACCATTATCATGTCAATTTCACAGATGTCGGAAACCTTATTTATATTGGCCATACCATTTTTCTTGAAACGCTATGGAATTAAAAACGTGATGCTTATTAGCATGGTAGCCTGGGTGTTGCGTTTCGGATTCTTTGGTTTAGGAAACCCCGGCGATGGACTTTGGATGATTATTCTCTCTTGTGTGGTTTATGGAATGGCTTTCGACTTCTTCAATATTTCAGGTTCACTGTTTGTTGAAACGTCGACCAGCCCAAAAATCCGCTCAAGTGCTCAGGGTTTATTTATGATGATGACCAACGGTTTTGGAGCCATATTTGGTTCGTGGACCAGTGGTTTAATTATCGATATGTTTTTTATTTCGCCCAACGGACAAAAAGAATGGGCCGGAATATGGTTGTCGTTTGCAGCCTACGCAACAATTGTTGCCATATTATTTGCCATATTCTTTAAACACAAGCACGACCCTAAAGTGGTAGAAAATTTACAACATTAACAAAGAATACTATATAACATAAAAAATAAAACCCGGGGAGCAATTTTCGGGTTTTTTTTCTTACTTTCAAAGGGTCAAATTAAGGTAACTCTAAAAGTAGTTTTTTATGAAAAAGCGGTTAAACTTTTATGTGTTGGCAGTGGTTTTTTTTAGCATTACCCTTACTTCAGCATTATTGTTTTTCTATGCAAAAAAACTATATAGCGATTTAATGCACGAAGAAAAAATGCAATTAACGGAGCGAATTAAAGATGATTTAAACTATTCCCAGGCTATAATGGAGTTGGTAGAACACCTGATAGCCAACAACTTTCAGGATGCCACCATAAAAAGAGCCAAACAACTGTCTAAAAATTATCCGAACCCGACTGAGGTTCCCTTTGATACTTTGCAGCTAATAGCTGATGAAATTGGTGTTGAACATTTTTTCTTAATCAACAAAAAGGGCATTATTAAAAACAGCACCCTGCCCGAGGAAATTGGTTATGATTTGAATAACGAGGGCGAAGCATTTATGAGGTACTTTAACGACATGTTTCGCTCAAACCAATACCGAATGCAGGGATGGGGAATTAGTTCCGTCGATAAAAGCATTAATGCCTATTCGTACTATGTTGCACCCGGCGCCAATTATGCCGTGGAGACATCGGTAAATTTGCAGCATTTTTTGAACCGATACAGTTCTACCGTTTTATCGTCAGAAGGATTCAACCTGATTTCTACCCATTTTGTTAATGATTATCGCTTTTTAAAAAGCTTTGATATTTATAATGTAAATGATGCAGAGTGGTATTCTTTAGTGAATTTATCCAAAGAGCTTTTATTGGATGAAGAAGGATGGAATCAACTTAAAACCAAAGGAGAATACACGGAAGCTTTTGATTTTGGTGAAAAATATTATACGCTCATTAAAACAAATGCAACACAAAAAGGCTTTCCACCTCTTTTGGTACTAGAGGCAGATTTTGATTACACTAAATACTATGAATTGGTACGTTATAACCTGATTTTTAACGGTTCCATTCTTTTAATAATTTTAATAGTTGTATTACTGGCATCGCCTCATATTATTGACCGGTTGCTGATAAAAAAAATAAACATCATTAATTACAATTTGAATTCACTCCGGTTAGCCCGGTATGATGAAATGAAAACCTTTAAAGGTAATGATGAGCTTTCAGCTATTGTCGATAACCTAATGCACGTAAAAAACTCGGTGCTTGAGCGCGAAAAGCAGCTGCAGGCTTCAAAAGTTTTAGCTGAGGCCGCCGATAAGTTGAAATCAGCTTTTTTGGCCAATATGTCACACGAAATTCGCACGCCTTTAAATGCTGTTGTGGGCTTTGCTCAATTGTTGCGCGATACGGATCCAACACCCGATGATGTGGAACGCTATGTGAATTTGATAAGTGTTAACAGCAATAGGCTCCTCCAGTTAATTTCCGATATTATTGATCTGAGTCAAATAGAATCAGGACAGTTAAAGGTTCTTCCCCGTCCGGTGAGTTTAAACGATTTGTATAATGAATTGTTTGCCTCGGCCAAAGCCAAAATTGCTGGGTATAATCGGGTTTCGGATCCAAAAGATATTGAAGTGTTTATTGAGAAAGAAGATTTTCCTGTGGGAGAATGTATTATAACCGATCCTTACCGCCTAAAGCAAATACTGGAGCAATTGGTCGATAACGCCATTAAGTTTACCTGTAAAGGTTTTGTAAAACTGGGATATCAGTTACAGGGCGACAAGGTGTGTTTTTATGTTTCTGATACCGGAGTGGGAATCTCACCTGAAAATCAAAGCAGAATTTTCGGCCGTTTTATTCAGGCCGAGGAATACTTGACCCGGGAGCATGGTGGAACAGGATTAGGTTTGGCTATTTGCCGCGAATTACTTCATATTTTAGGCGGAACTATTGAAGTAGAAAGTGTTATGAATCAAGGAAGCACTTTTAAGGTATTTTTACCCTATACACCCACTGGTAAAAAATAAAAGCCGGAACTGAGCCGGCTTTTTTAAACTATTTCGATTTTATATTATCCGCGATCTGCCTAAGTTGATTGTTGTAATCGCGACGGTTTTGATCGAGCAATTCCAAAAACTCAAGCTTAAGTTTTTCAAACTCTTCGCGATTTATTTTTTTAATGGGTTCAACCGAGGGAGCATCAATTTTTAGCGGATCAACGGCTTCTCCATTTTTAAAGAAGCGGAAATCGAGATGGGGTCCGGTAGCATATCCGGTTCGTCCCACGTATCCAATTAATTGCCCTTGCGACACATGGTCACCATTAGTAAGCCCTCTGGCATATGACTTCAGGTGAGCGTATTGCGTTGTGTAAACACTGTTGTGTTTAATTTTAATATAATTCCCTGCACCGTTTTTCTGATAACCTTTTTTTACAATCACACCATCACCCACACTGTAAACCGGTGTGCCTTCAGGTGCTGCATAATCGATACCACTGTGAGGACGATAAATTTTTAAAACCGGATGATAGCGGTTCTTTGAAAAGCGTGAGCTGATACGATTAAACTTCAGTGGAGCCTTAAGAAAAGCCTTGCGAAGGCTGTTACCTTCTTCATCAAAATAACTCCCCTTATCATCCTGAACAAAATAAATGGCGTAAAAATCTTTATTTTGATGGTTGAACAAAGCGGCATGTATTCTTTCGATGCCAACCGACACGGAATCGAGAAAACGTTCTTCGTAAATTACAAAGAACTGATCGCCTTGCTTTAGCCCAAAAAAGTCGATGCTCCAGGCATAAATTTCAGACAATTCAATCGACATTAATGGATTGATGTTGTTATCGACCATGGCATCCCATAAATTGGTATTAATGGTTCCCTGAGCCAGTTTTTTTTCAATAATTGTCGGTTTTTCACCCAGCCAAATATCAACCGAATCAGTGAGCTGAATAACAACATAATCGGTTAGGGTGTGTTCGTAAATAAAATATTTTGGAACGGCCAGACTGTCTTTACTCAGGAAAAATTTAAAGGAATTGCCTGATCGCATTTGCCTGACATCGAAAACATCGTTACTTTTTGCAATCTGGTCGATGGTTTTTGCTGATATGCCCATAGGCAAAAGTAAGTGCGAAAGGTTTTGATTACGCTTAACAGTTCCTTCAATAATCTGGAACGAATCAACAGGTAATCCATATTTGAGTTCAACCGGAGGCATTTCATAAACTTCGTGAATGGCCTCTTCGCTGCTTGTTGGGATTTTTGTTGTTGGCTGACATTTTATCAGCAATAATAAAGTTGAAATTGTAAGAATAATACTAATAAGTAAATCTTTTCTCATACATTTTGTTTTGGTGAAACAATAGGTATTGGGGAATATATAGTTTTGGGTTTAACCTCTGATTTCGTCGAATCCTTTGCCGTAAACGCCCATCACCTGACCTTGAGAAATAAAGGCATCGGGATCGACTTCTTTAACAATACGGTGAACCATGGGAGCTTCATTTTTACGCACTACGGTAATTAAGATTTTGGTTGGTGTTTTTGTAAAATAGCCTTCGCCATTAATTACGGTAACTCCCCGGCTGATTTCGTTTACAATTTTTTCAGCAATACTATTCGAGCTTTTACTGAAAATGGTAATTTGAATGCTTTGCTTGCTACCATTTAATACCAGATCGATAGTATAGGCAACCACACCCATCATAACAAAGCCATAAACCAGTTTTTCCATGCTTTGGAAAAGAATGTACGATGAGCCAATAATGAATACATCGCAGTATAAAATTACTTTTCCAGGACTTATGTTTCGGTACTTGTTAACAATCATGGCAATAACATCGGTTCCACCGGTGCTGCCTCCCTGCGAAAACACAATTCCCACACCTGCACCTGCTAACAAACTTCCCAAAATAGTTGCCATAAAGGCATCCTTAATTATGGGTTCGGTAATTAGTTTTTGTAGTACAGTGAGAAAAAAAGCCAGGACAATTACACTGTAAATGGTTTTAATGCCAAAGTTGGCACCCAGCATTTTTATAGCAATACCAATAAGCACCACATTAATTAACAGGTAGGGATAACCCGCCGGAATGCCGGTTGCATAAAAGATAAGCGCAGCTACACCGCTAATTCCTCCACCCACTATTTCGCCGGGCATCAAAAATGCAGTCCACCCAAGGGAATTCATAAATAACCCTAAAGTTACTATGGCTAATCCTTTAATTTGACTTCCTATGTTACTTTTCTTTTTCAAAATCGCTGCAAGTTTAGGGATTAATTCAGACATAAAAAAATTTTTACTTCACGCTGCTTTTAAACAAACGATTGCGTGATGGGCTGTAAATCAAGATTTAACACGTTTGCGGGCACTTATTAACAAAACCATGAAATTGTTAACCATAAACCGGCTTCAGGCTCATTGTTTTAAAGAAGTAAAAAAAAGAAAGATCCACCAACTGGATGGATCTTTCTTTTTAATAAGCACATAATCTGGTGATTAAACTACGATGTTTACTATTTTTCCGGGAACCACAATTACTTTTTTCGGTGTTTTCTCTTCAAGCCATTTGGTGGTTCTTTCGTCGATCATCACTTCTTTTTCAACCGCATCTTTAGTCATGTCGGCAGGTAAATCCAGGGTAAAGCGTACTTTACCGTTAAATGAAACGGCGTAAGTTTTTGTAGCTTCAACCAAAAAGGCTTCGTTACAGCCTGGGAAATCAGCATCGGTTACACTCGTATGGTTTCCCAGCAACGACCACAACTCTTCGGCTATGTGGGGTGCAAAGGGCGATAGTATGAGCGTAAGGTTACTCAATACTTCGCGCTTGTTGCACTTGAGTTCCGAAAGTTCGTTAACACAAATCATAAAAGCACTTACCGAAGTGTTGAACGAGAACTTTTCAATATCTTCCTGAATCTTTTTAATGGTTTTATGAATGGTTTTTTGTTCCCCAGGATTCGGGGTTTCATTTGAAATGTTTAAGCTGCCATTGGCATCGAAAAACAAACGCCACAGCTTACGCAGAAAACGATGAACCCCTTCAATGCCCGAAGTATCCCAGGGTTTGCTGTCTTCGAGCGGGCCCAGGAACATTTCGTACAGTCGCAGGGTGTCGGCGCCGTATTGTTCAATAATGGTGTCGGGGTTTACTACATTATACATCGATTTCGACATTTTCTCCACGGCGTATCCGCAGATGTATTTGTTGTCTTCCAAAATAAATTCGGCCTGGTTGAATTCTGCACGCCAGGCTTTAAACTTTTCGATATCGAGCACATCGTGATGCACCAGATTCACATCGACGTGAATTTCGGTAACTTCGTAATCGCTGCGTAAGTTGTACGATACAAAAGTATTGCTGTCTTTTATACGGTAAACAAAGTTCGAGCGACCCTGAATCATTCCCTGGTTTATCAACTTCTTAAAGGGTTCATCTTTACAAACCAAACCCAAATCGAACAGGAACTTATTCCAGAACCGGCTGTAAATCAAATGGCCGGTGGCATGTTCGGTTCCGCCAATGTATAAATCCACATCCTGCCAGTAAGCGTTGGCCTCTTTGCTCACCAACTCCTGATTATTTTTAGGATCCATATAACGCAGGTAATAAGCTGAAGAACCGGCAAAACCGGGCATGGTGCTTAATTCGTAAGGATAACCTTCGGCAGTTTCCCAG
Organism: Bacteroidetes bacterium HGW-Bacteroidetes-4; assembly: GCA_002840905.1. GTDB lineage: Bacteria > Bacteroidota > Bacteroidia > Bacteroidales > SZUA-534 > GWE2-40-63. The sequence goes on from PHDD01000003.1 coordinate 205,933, forward strand.
TTTTGGGCACGTCCCAAAGGCGGTTGACCGTCTTCGGTGGGCAGGTATTTGTCAATTTCGGGTAATTCCAAAGGCAATTCCGATTCGTCCAACACATACGGAAGGTCATTTTTGTAATACACCGGAAAAGGCTCACCCCAGTAGCGCTGGCGACTGAATATGGCATCGCGCAAGCGGAAATTTATTTTTCCATATCCCAGTTTTTTTTCTTCAATGTAGTTTATTATTGAAGAAATAGCTGTTTTAACTTCCAGTCCATCGATTAGCCCGGAATTTATCATCCGGCCTTCTTTTGAATCGTATGATTCTTCCCAGCTTGCGGGGTCTGTAGCTTTATCGTCAGCTTTAACCACCACCTGAATTATAGGCAGCTTAAAATGTTTGGCAAAGGCAAAGTCGCGGCTGTCATGCGCAGGAACCGCCATAATGGCTCCGGTTCCATAGCCGGCCAGCACATAATCGGCAATCCAGATGGGAATTTCATTTCCAGTTATTGGGTTGATGCCGTAGGCACCAATAAATTCACCGGTAATTTTGTTCACGTCGGCCATGCGCTCGCGCTCGGTGCGGCCTTTAACCCAATGAATGTAATTTTCAACTTTTTCTTTGTATTCGGGAGTTACCAGTTCCGACACCAGTTCGTGTTCAGGAGCCAGCACCATAAAGGTAGCACCATAGAGCGTGTCGGGACGGGTAGTAAATACTTCAATGGTTTTATCGTTTCCTTTAACACCAAAATTTACCGATGCGCCTTCGCTGCGGCCAATCCAGTTGCGTTGAACTTCTTTTAACGAGTCGGTCCAGTCGATGGTATCTAGTCCGTCGAGCAGGCGTTGCGCGTAGGCTGATACACGCAAGCTCCATTGTTTCATTTTCTTTTGCACCACGGGATATCCGCCACGAACCGATACGCCGTCTTTAACTTCGTCGTTGGCCAGCACGGTTCCCAATTCGGAGCACCAGTTTACCTGTGTTTCGGCCAAAAAGGCAAGCCGGTAGTTTAGCAACATTTCCTGTTGTTGGTTTTGGCTCCAGCTTTTCCATTGGTCGGCACTGAATATTTGGTCGGTTGAACAGGCCGCCTGAACGTTTTGGTTGCCTTCTTTTTCAAAAACTGCTACCAACGATTCGATGCTTTCGGCTTTTTGCGATTGTTTGTTAAAATAGTGTTTGAACATCTGGATAAAAGCCCACTGGGTCCAGTGGTAGTATTTGGGATCAGAAGTTCTCACTTCCCGATCCCAATCGTAGGAGAATCCAATTTTATCGAGTTGTTCGCGGTAACGCTTAATGTTGATATCGGTGGTTATGGCCGGATGTTGTCCGGTTTGAATGGCATATTGTTCAGCGGGCAGTCCATAAGCATCGTAACCCATAGGATGCAGTACATTAAAGCCTTTCAGGCGTTTGTAGCGGCTGTAAATATCGGAAGCAATGTAGCCCAGCGGATGCCCAACGTGCAGCCCCGCTCCCGAAGGATAAGGGAACATATCCAACACGTAAAATTTGGGTTTATTTGTATCGATGTCAATTTTATATGTTTTATTTTTTTGCCAGTACTCCTGCCATTTTTTTTCAATTGCGCTGAAATTATAATCCATTTTTATGTTTTTATTAAATTCAAAACTTACTGATGTGTGAAGCCGCTGCCAGATTCAATATGAAAAGCAAAGCGGCTTATCCAGGAGCGCAAAATTAGGAAAAATTAATTGATATGAAAAGAAGCTATTTGCTAAGCATCCAATTACTTATTTCTTTTCAATTTCAATTAATAAACGGGTAGGTTTTCCGCTTAGTTTATTTGCAAAAGAGTCAATTATTTTCCATAAAAAATGGGGCATCCATGATAACAGAAAATGCATACGAAGTTTTGTCAGGTAAAAATTACTAAAGGAATGAAACCTCCAGTTGCAGTTATCAGGAATCAGGTGTTTGATGTTTTGCTCATTAAATGAATGGATGTGAGCGTGTCTTGGAGTTGGATTATTGCAATGGATGCATAGACAATATTCCAGTTTTTCGTTATAAGGAGTAGTTATAATTAGTTTTCCTTTGGGTTTTAAACGCTTAAAAAGTGAAGCAATAAAAACTTTTGGTTCAGCTACATGCTCCATTATTTCGCTGGCGATAATAGTCTCAATCGAATTTTCTTTAATGGGTAATTGAAAAACATCGGCCACAAGACCCAGGTGAATTTTTGAAGGGAATCGATTAACTGCTTTTGTGGGGTTTATGGTTGAAATATCCATAGAAATGACTTTGATACCAGAAGATAATGCCGTTTTTGCAACCCAGGCTTCGCCGCAGCCGACATCGAGAATGTAGTTTGGGTTTTTTGCTGTTTTTCTCCAAATGGATTCATGCAACCTTCTGTTTTCATGTTTTGTAGCTTTATCTAGCTTTTTGTCGAAATAATTAAAAAGCGCTGCATCTTTTTCATAATGCTCCTGATAGTTGAACGATGTGTTTAGTTTATCGTGTAATTCAGAATTCTTAGTTTGGGTTTCGCTTATAATTAATAGGTTGGCAACTCCCTTTGAATATTCAAATGATTGATTTGTTTTTTCATCCAGGAACTTGTCTTTTTTTAAAAACAATGAATTTCCATTCAGCGGATTACACAATATTTCTATGAAATCAGGATTCATTTTTTATTGTTTTTTCGATTGCACCAAAAGTAAGTATTATTTATAAATTAAGTAATTGATTACATTATTCATGTAATAATTTAATATTTTGCACCTTCTTATTTTGTAAGCAATGCATAATAGACTAATCAGTCATTTTAATAAAATTATCAACGACCCATTTTGGCGAAATGTAGCCACCCTTTTTTCGGGTTCTGCCATAGCGCAGGCCTTGCCGATTTTAATACTTCCTGTAATCACGCGTCTTTATTCGAAAGAAGCTTTGGGTTTTTATTTTGTTTATGCGGCTATTGGAATGCTTACACAGATAGTGGCGTCGTTGAATTTTGAATTAGCCATTATTATTCCTAAAGAAAAAAAGGAAGCGAATACCGTAACGCAGCTAAGTTATATTACAGTTGGTTTTGTAAGTTTGATGATGTTGGGGCTAATAGTATTTGTTAATGACTATATTTCGATAAGAATTACGCAAAAAGCATTTGTTTATTTAATATACGCGATTCCTTTAAGTGCCTTTTTGTTGGGGGTATTTAATGTTTCGATTTATTACTTAAACCGGCAAAATAAATATAGGATAATTGCCACCGGAAAAATATTAAAAGCGGTTACTTTTACTTTATCTCAAGTTGTTTTTGGCTTTATGGGTAATATACCCTCAGGATTAATTATAGGATTGATTATTGGACAATTTATAAGTGCCCTTTACTTAATATATAAAGTATTTGCTGATAAACACTTCATATTTACTTGCCAATTTTCGAATTTATTGAAGATGGTACGGAAGTATCGTGATATGCCTGTTTTTAACACCTTGATTTCAGTAATTGGCACGCTATCAAATCAATTGCCATTTTTCTTTTTATCAAAATACTTTGGTGTAGTTTATTCCGGAGAATATGGATTAGCTAATCGGGTTGTTTCAACACCAATGGGGCTCATAGGAACATCTATTGGACAGGTGTTTTATAAGGAGGCTGCTGATGTAGTAAACAAAAAAGGGAATTTATATCATTTGGTAAAAACTACCTATTTACGATTATTAAAGATCGCTTTTTTGCCTTTTTTAATTCTCTTTTTTCTTTCTCCCTGGTTATTTCCTTTTTTATTTAGCAACGAATACCAGGTTAGCGGACAAATGACTCAGGTGCTTATCCCCTGGTTGTTTATGAGTTTTTTGAATTCACCGATGAGTTATTTATTCGATGTTTTAAATAAACAAAGGTTCATGGCTGTTTTTCATGTAACCTATTTAATAACAAGGGTTGGAGGTTTGTTTTTAGGGTATTATTGGACAAAAAATGCACTTATTACGGTAGCTATCTTTAGTGCGATTGGTTTTTTATTCAATATTTACATCATTATTTACTATTTGAGCATCTCAAAACAAGTTAATATTAAAACTTATCACATTAATTAAAACTTTACAGGAAAATGAACAAGGTAGCCCTTTACAGTAATCTGGGTTTTTCCTGGAATAGCTCAAATAATGTATGGGTAAAAGGAATTTTTTTTGAACCTCCGGAGCAGTATTATTCTGGTGCAGATACTCTCATGTATTTTGAAGGAGTTCAGTCGTTTGATGAGTTTTTAATAAAGCTGAAGCAATGCAATGGCTTGTTTTCGGTAGTTATCATTCATGGCGATGAAATTTGGGCAGCTGTGGATCGGAACACTTCCTTTCCGCTTTTTTATTTTAGGAATTCGTTGGGATGGAGCATTACCGATACGGTAGATATGCAGCTTATGCTGGACAATAAATTCGAAGTGGATGCATTTCAGGTTCAGTGTTATAAAGCTTTTAGTCACACCATGGGGGCTGAAACCTTATTTAAAGGACTCAGACAAATGCAATGCGGGCAGGCCTTTTTGCTTAGAAAGGCTTCGGGAAATCCGGAAATAAAAAATTACCATCAGTTTTCGACAGACACTTTTCTGGAACTTTCAGAAAAGGAATTATATCAGCAGGCAAATCATATTTTTAATAATACCCTGCGTCGATTAGTCATCAGTCTGGAAGGTAGAACCGCTGTGGTTCCGCTAAGCGGAGGTTTTGATTCACGTTGGATAGCTGCCGGATTGAAAATGCAGGGATACGAAAATGTAATTTGCTATACATACGGGAAAAAATCTCAGAATCAAGATTTTGAATTAAGCAAAAAAGTTGCTGAACGGTTGCAGTATCCCTGGGTTTTTGTTGAATATACTGACGAATTGATTAACAAAAGCTATTTACAATCTCAAACATTTCAGGATTACGTTCAATTTATGGGGCATGGAACATCCATGTTTTTTTTGCAGGAGTATTTTGCTGTAAGCTATTTAAAAGAGCACAAACTGGTACCCGACGATGCGGTTTTTATTCCCGGGCATTCGGGCGATTTGATTGGGGGTAGTCAAATCATTAAAACCTTTAACCCGAATATTTCCCGGGAAGAAGTACCGGAAAGGTTTTTTAAAGTGAAGAACATTTACCAACCGGTATCAAAAGAAACGCGAAAAAAACTGGAGGGACAATTTAAACCCTGGTTTTTGCAACGCGAGAATCATCACCCCGCATCTGTTTTTGAAGCCCTCGATATTCAGGAAAAAATTGCCAAAGTTATTTTTAATTCCTCGTTGGTTTTCGATTTTTTTGGCTACGAAAAGCGTTTCCCTTTCTGGGATTTAGAATTGTTGCAGTTTTTCCTGAAACTTCCTTTTGAACACCGGGTCATAAAAAAACTGTACGATTCGGTATTGATTAACGAATTTTTTAAGCCTAACGACCTGCTTTTTGGTAAGGAGCTAAATCCCCGGAAAAAAGAACTTCTAAGGCAAAAAGTAAAGAACCGCATCAAGGCGTATTTCCCGGTTTTTATAAAGGAGCGGTTATTACAAAAGAACGATTGGAAAAATTATAGGCAAGCGGTAAAACCTTTACAGGATGAAATGAAATCAAAAGGCTATAATTTCCAGTTTAAAGGCAAATCGTATAACGAGATTCTAATTCAATACTATTTGTTTTTGATTAAAACCCGTTTGCGATAACTGGTTGTGAGGAGAAAGGTTTATCAATTCTTTATCCACCCAAACACATGCTGTAAAACACATTATATGCTTTTATTTTTGTCATAAATTTATTCTTGAAACCAGACTAACTGGTTTAAGTGAAATTAGCAACCAAATTCTATACTATTTAAATCAATTTGTTTTCAAATCAATGAAAAACCTTAACAAAGAATTGTATACAAAAGAGTTACTTGATGATTGGGTAAGGCGAGAAGAAATTATACACGCTGAGGCCTATCTTATTAATAAATATTTAACGCTTAAAACCGGCAGTGTAATAGAAGCAGGTACAGGTGGTGGGCGAATAGCATTTTATATTGAGCAAATTGGATTCAATCAAATTGATGCTTTTGATTATGTGCCTCAAATGATTGAATATGCCGAAAAAAATAAAATAGAAAAACAGTCACAGGTTAAGTTTAAAGTAGCCGATGCCACAAACCTTTCGGAATATGGAGACAATGCCTTTGACTATTTAATTTATTTACAACAGGTGCTATGTTTTATTGAAGACGAAGATCAGTTTCATAATGCTTTAAAAGAAGCTTATCGTATTGCAAGAAAGGAAAGTATAAGCATCTTTTCGTTTTTGGATTATAATTCGCGAAGTTTAAATATACCTTTACGAATGGTATTAAGGGTGTTAAGGTGGATTCGAAAAGAACCAATTTCTGATAAGTACCTGCCTTGGTTAAAGATAAACACCTCATTTAACCGAAAAATATTGTCAAAAAACCAGGCGCTTACCTATTGGGTAAAACGCGATGATATTATTAGAGAATTAGAAAGCATTGGGTTTAAGGTTTTGGAGGTTAAGAATGCCAGTGAAATAAATTCAGACAGTAAGCTTCGAAAAGGAATGCTTTATATTGTATGTACCAAACAATAGGATAAGCTGTAGTGATTAGACAACCAATTAGATATTAATAGATAAATTATAAAAGCAAACACAATGAAAAAAGTTTTTTTATTCTTAGCAATAGCTACAATTTTCCCAATTTTTGTTTGGGGACAAGCAAATACATCTACGTTAACCTCTTATGGTTATAATTCCGGGGTATCAGGCCTTTATAGCTCATATTTTGGAATATACACAGGAAAAGCCGCAACATCAAGTTCTACCAACAATGTTTTTTTTGGTATGTATAGTGGTTTAAAAACAACGGGATCAGAGAATACTTTCATTGGAAGATCGGCTGGATTTAATAATACAACCGGTGGTTACAATACGTATGTTGGAACTTGGGCAGGACAGAATAACAGTTCAGGTTTAAGAAATACTTTTATAGGAAACTTATCAGGTTATAAGAATACCGGGAGTTATAATGTGTTTATTGGATTTTCTGCCGGCTATAACGAAACAGGTTCCAATAAGTTATATATTGATAATTCGAGTACAACACTTCCCTTAATATATGGTGATTTTTCTACTGATATGATAGCACTAAATGGAAGAGTTGGAATAAAGACAAATAACCCAAGCGCAACTCTACATATTAACCAAGGCATGCTATTAATGACAGGTTCAAGTTTTAATGGTGAAAATTGGAATGGAGATGTTGCAAGAATATTGGTAGATGCAGGTCCATCTACAGGTCATAATTTTTTAAGATTTAAAAATAATAATGGAACTCAGGTATTTATAACAAGTAATGGAAAGATATTTTGTAACGCCATTGAAACAACAGAAATTGAAGTAAAACAAAATGTATCTTTCCCCGATTATGTATTTGAAGACACATACAAGCTGATGGATTTAGAAGATGTTTCAAAATTTATTCAGCAAAACAAACATCTGCCAGAGATTCCTTCAGCTAAGAAAATAGCTCAAAATGGAATGAAATTGAGCGAAATTACCAACTCAATGATGAAGAAAATTGAAGAGTTAACTCTTTATATTATTGAGTTAGATAAAACAAATAAATTGCTCGAGGAAAGAATTAAAATGCTGGAGGAATAGTTATGAAAATCAAATTATTTATTTTAAAAATACTATTGGTTATTCCTTTTTTTGCCTTTAACCAAACTACAATTAGTTATCAGTATGATGATTATGGTAATAGAGAATACAGAACAATAAGTCTTAACAAATCAGCAGATATTAGTATCGATTCTGTAGGTTCAACTTTTTCAGATGATTCCAATTCTACTGAAAATAAAAACCTCAAAGAATTTTATGAAGATTTAATTGGTGATGTAGAAATTAAATTATTTCCAAATCCAACTACAAGTACTATATACCTTGAAATTGAGAACGCCGAGTCTATTAATGGAGAATATATTTTAGTTGATAGTAAAGGTGCTGTACTTAAGCAAAACAGTGATATACAATTATCTCAACAAATTGATTTAAGGAGTTTTACTAACGGAATTTATTTCTTAAAAATTCAAATAAATGGTAAAACAACTGAATGGAAAATTATTAAACAATAACTTTTCCCGAATTAATAAGGATCAAACGTTAATTCTATTTGTATGAAAAATCTATTAACTATATTATTATTTCTAATAGTCACAGATTATATAAAAGGACAAGATCCCCAGGTTTATTTTAATCTGAATCAAAACGAAACCGGTACTAAAAACTATATTGCCAGAGATTATATAAAACTGCTGCCTGGATTTCATTACACAGCAACTTCCTCAACTTCGTTCGATGCAAGGATTGACGAATCAATTACTTACCCTACTATGTATCAAGATAGTTATGCAAGCGCAGAACAAACGTTAGACAAAGGTTTGGAAGTTGGTTCTTTGCCGGGTAGTTTTGATGTTTCTTCTAGTGGGGGCGCAACTTATACCATACCTATTGAACTTCCAGCTGGTCTTGACGGTATGCAACCTAATGTTTCCATTACTTATAATAGCCAAAGTGGAAACGGGTTGGTTGGTTGGGGTTGTAATTTAGGCGGAATCTCTTCCATCAACCGGGTTCCGCAGGATTACTACTTTAACGATTATTACAAAGGTGTCAATCTAAATACTACGGACAGGTTTGCCTTGGATGGGAACAGATTAATGACTACCGGAAATTATGGTGCTAGTGGTACAACTTATAATACATTAATGAATAATTTTGGACTGATAACCTCTTTTGGTAGTTCTCCTGACTACTTTGAGGTAGAAACCAAAGACGGCAGAAAATTAAAATATGGAAGCGCTACTGGGAAATTAATTGTGAATAGTACTAAAGTAGCAGCCTGGTATCTTGACGCTGTTGAAGATGTAAACGGGAATTACATTACGTACGAATATGAACAGGACGGATTAGCTATTTATTTAAAAAAAATAACTTACGGCTTAAATAAAAATAATGCTGATGGGGTGAAATGTGAAGTAATGTTTACTTATGAATTGCGGAATGATCCAATTCCTTTGGTTGTTAGCACACAATCGGGTTCTATAAATAAAATACTCGGTAGAATCAGTACATATATTAATCAGGAGTTGCAAGCCAGTTACGATTTTAATTACTCCAAGGATGTTTATTCCAGGTTAAAATCGGTGACCAGAAAGAATAAGGATCAGAATCAATTAAACCCTACTATATTTTCCTATGGCTCTTTTAAAGGAGGAGTAACTCATGCCCTTAGCCCAAAAAGTGTAAGTGTATCTAATTTGGAAACGAAACCTGTAAAAGATCAAATATGGCTCTCTGGAGACAGGGACGGTGATGGAAAGCATGAGTTAATGAGCACTTATCCTTATGATTATTACAGCACTCATCAAACTTATTTAGAAGCGAGAAGTGCAATTCCAAATTCAACCGGAGGATTATCCTATACTTCAAAAATCACATCATTACCACCAGAGATAGTTACGTCTTCATCACTTTTCAATTCTGTATGGAAAAATATCGGACAAAGAGTAATGTCGTCGGGTGATTTTAATGGAGATGGAATTAGCGACTTTATGAGTCCCAAATATGCTGACTCAGATGGCAAACAGGCATATTTCTTTTGGTGTTATCAACTGACAGCTAATGGTTATAGCTTTCTAAATGTTCCCTATTTGTTTAAAAAGAACACAGGTTCCGCGGATGAACTACCATTATTTATAAATTCAGATTTTAACAATGACGGGAACTCAGATTTGTTGACGGTTGAAAAAATAAGCAATAGTACATCCATAAGAAATGCCAATATCGCATTTATATCACAAGAGGATTTTATTAATAAGGCGCCTGGTAATCAGTATGATTTAACATTCAATTTATCATCGCAACCCGAAGAGATATTCCCGTTTGATTATAATAACGATGGATTGAAAGATTTATTAATCATAACAACCTCTGGCTACTATATTTATCAAAATTATGGAGGCTCATCAGCAAGTTCATTTAGTAATTCTGCAGTCCGTAGTTCAACTACCACGCTGAAAGGCAAAATGGATTGCATTCGTCAGGGCGATTTTAATGGTGATGGATTGGTTGATTTTATATATAATCCCGCTCAAACCAGCAGTTGGTACTTTGCATTAAACAACGGAAATGGTTACTTTACCATAAAAAGTTTGCCTATTACAGCTTTTAATGACAAAGATATAGGTAAAGATGATGATAAAGACAATTGTTTGGTATTAGACTGGAACAATGACGGGTTGGATGATGTTGTTGTATTTGATGCATTTTATATTTGGGTAGATGATATATGGAGTAAGCCATGGAAGGAGTTTCGTGATTATACTGTTAATTGGTATGCTTCTACCGGTACTTCTGTTTCTAATATGAAGGAAGCTATTTCAACCGATGTAAATGATGCTTACAATAATTTATTTGTATTGGGCGATTTTAATGGAGATGGAAGACACGATTTAATGAGCTACGGCTTTGATTGCTGGGACGGAACCAGCACAAAAGCCTGGAGGATTTACAGCAATTACGATAAAGATCATAACCAGGGCCTGCTAACAGGTGTTTTGAATGGTTTAGGTTATAGAACAGAAATCGAATATAGTAAAACTGTGTTAAAGGAAAATTACTCATCAGAAAATGTTGCCGCTGGGTTAGTTCACCTTCCTGTTAGTTTGAGCATTGTAAAATCAGTAAATAATTATGGGGGAACCAATACCAATTTATCTTATAGCTACAAAGGGGCATCATTACATCCTTTATTGGGATTCTTAGGATTTACTTCCAAAATGGTTGTAAATGATAACACAGATACACAAACTGAATCGGTTTATTCATTTAAAGAGACAGCAAGTAATTATTATTTGCCTTATCTTAAAAGTACATCAACAAAAATTGGATCCATTACTAATACATCAAGCCTGACATACAAGGGGTATGAGTTTTTAGATAAAAGCTGTTTTATTTACCCGTACACAACCACAACTATTGATAATATTTCCGGGGTAAAACAAATTGCCACTAATAATTATGATGTCAATAATGGTAATGTTATATCGGCTACCACAAATACTTACGAAACAGGAGGCACACAGATTGCCAGTAAAACAATTTCATATACAGGGTATTTTGATGCAATTACACTTGATAATAACAATCTTTATAATGTTCCTACCATTATTACTGAGGTGTTTACACTAAATAGCGGTTCTGACGGAAACGCATTGTCCTCATCAACACGTTTTACTTATAATTCCAACGGAACAATTCGAACCCGGAAAACTTATTCAGGAACCAGTAAGGAAATTACATCAACATACAATTATTTTTCTAATTCTTCCCTGGTTAAGGATGTTACCCAAACTAATGGTGTGGAATCACGGGTTACCAGTTACCTTTATGATAATACGGAACGATTCATAAGTAAAATAACAAATCCTTTGGGACATACTGAAAGTTTTACTATTGATTTGCAGGGAAATACAATGGTAGCGACCGATCCAAATTTAAAAGCAACCAACAATACTTTCAATAGTTGGAACCAGCTAATCCAATCGGAAACTCCGGACGCCAGTTATTCATACAAAATAAGCTGGGCTACAACGGGTTCTGATATTATTTCGGGAGCTCTTTATTATACCGAATCGCAAAGGAATGGCCTTTTTAATGGTGCGGAATATTTTGATTGCCTTGGAAGGACTTTACGGAAGGTTACTGTTGGGTTTAATGGTGCTAAATTCTATACCGATACCAAATATAATATCAAAGGTCAGGTTGAGGAGGTTACCGAACCCTATCTGAAAGGTACTGCCGGAACTAAGAAAACAGGCTATACTTATTTAGCTGATGGCCGGGTAAATACAATTACCCTGCCCGATGGAAGAAGTATTACAAAAGCTTATCCAACTATAGGAGCCTACCATGATGAACTTTCAACGTATAGTACCGGAGAACAATACTACAAAAAATACAATGCGGCTGGTCTCTTGTTGGAGAGTTCTGATCCAGGAGGTTCTATTGTTTATGCTTATTATAAAAACGGAAAACTAAAATCAGCAACAGCAGGAGGTACTACAGTTGGAATAAGGTACGATTTGTATGGTCGGCAGCAATTCCTGGACGACCCTGACGCGGGAACCATTCAGTATGACTATAATGCCTGGGATGAATTAACATCACAGATTCAGGGCGATAACAACACAATAATGACATATGATAAGTTAGGGCGAATGCTTACCAAAGCCATTAATGGTATTGTGACAACCTACAAATACGATCCGGCAAATGCCATTGGAATGATTGAAAGTATAACAAAAGGAACTACTTCGGGGGTATATTACAAATACGACAATTTGTTGAATATGACTGAAGAAAAGTGTAAAGAAGGAAGCGACATTTTTACCTTTAATTATGAATATGACCTTTCAAAAAATCGTCTGACAAAAAAAATCTATCCCGGTGGATTTGCGGTTTCTTATGAATATAATTCATATGACGATGTAACACAAATTAAAAATGCGGCAGACAACTCATCCATATGGACGCTTAATGAGGTAAACAGCAAAGGGCAACTTTCTAAAGCTACTTATGGTAATGCAAAACAAATTACTTATGGTTACGATACCAAAGATCGACTAAATCGTATTTATGTACCGGGAGTCATTGATTTTTCATACGTATTCAATGATATGAATCAGTTGGACTGGAGAGACGAGAAATATTACGTAAACAATCAATACCAATATTTTCATGAGCGGTTTACTTATGATGAGGTTAACCGACTTTCACAGGTATATCATAAATTGGGGACTCTTGCTGAAGTCTTAAAACTAAGTATGGATTATTCTGCTCCTGGAAATGACCGAATAGTTACCAAATCAGATGTGGGGACTTTTACCTATAGTGATTTAACAAACCACCAGGTAACAGGATTAAGTAGCTCAACAGGTTATTTGCCTACAAATCATAGCTATAGTTATACTAGTACGGGTAAAATAAGTTATATTGGTGATTCACAGGGTAATGATCTAAGCATAATATATAACGTTTTAAACCAAAGGTTTATCCAGTTCCTTGACGATGGAGGTGATAATCTGACCCGTTATTATTTTAACGATTATGAAAAAGAGATAATAGCGGGACAAACCCGACAATTAAACTATGTTTATGCTGGCGGTAACCTGGTAGCCATATTCACACAGGAAGGAAGTACAACAACGCCATATTATATTTATACCGATTACCTGGGATCATTGCGCAGTATTACCGATGGTAGTGGCACCGTACTGCAAATGTTAAGTTTTGATGCCTGGGGAAACCGCCGCGATCCGTTAACCGGCGTAAATTATACCAGTACACCACAGGGATTGCTGTTTGCCCGTGGATTTACCGGGCATGAGCATAATGATATTATGGGCTTAATTAATATGAATGGCCGCTTTTACGATCCCGCTTTAGGGTTATTTATTAGCCCCGATAATTTTATTCAAGCTCCCGATTTTTCACAAAACTTTAATCGTTATGCTTATGCCTTTAATAACCCGCTTTTATATACTGATCCTACAGGTGAATGGTTTGGAATTGATGATGCAATATCTGCAGGAGTTGGATTCATTGTAGGATATGTTACCTATGGGGCAAGTACAGGGAATTGGGGTGGTAAAGCTGTTGCTGCTGGTGGAATGGGAGCTACTGTTGCCTGGCTTGGATGGAATACTATGGGAGCTGGATTGGCTGCCTTACCAGCAGGAGGAGCGGGCAGCGCAACATCTTTTTCGGCAGGAATGACGGCTGTTTTTGGCTCAGCAAGTGGGAGCTATGGATTACAATTTGCAGCGTTAACTGCATTAAATGTTATACCAAATAGCGGAGATATTAATAAAGCCGATGAAAAAGGTTGGAATGGAGTTTGGGCTATGGGAGGTTTTATGACAGGTTCAGTATTATCAACAAGCTTAAAACCTCTTTCAATTGGAGCAAAACAGGGTGGACTTGGATTAAGACAATTTGCCGGAGTTTCATTAACCAATAACCTTTCTGATAATATGGAGAATGGTTTTTTTAATTTTCATTCAGTACATGTTGGTCCTGTTGGTTGGGATGCAGAGCGCCATAAAAATAACCATTCTGATGGTTGGGGCGGTTTTTATACCATCGGTAGTCATGGGTTAACCGGAGACCAACAATTTGCAATGGGCTTTGAAACATTATTAGGCTTGAGTTTAGTTAAATCTGATATATACTTGCCAAAATATCGTAGGTATATGTGTGGTAATGGAGAGTGGAAATTTGTCAATAATGCCCGTGAAGCAAAAATATTTGGCAATAAGCTTGTGCGAACCAGTCAAATAGGAGCTTGGTCCAGAAATATTTTGCAAGGATTGGATGCTTATTTTATGCTTACTGAACAAAAAACGACTTACCAACATTGGTATAGTTTAACTCATAATGATGATGGAACATTAAAAGGATGGTAATATGGACTCATTAAAAGACAAACTGACACTATTTCTAACAATCTTTGTTTGCACAGTTATGGCACAAGAACCACTTTTTTCTACAATCAGGATTAGTGATGATGTTTATTTCGATGAAACTGAAATTGATGTAGCTTCGTGGTTATCCTTTTATACATGGACAATCGTACATGAAGGATTTGGAAAAGCACAAAAACTTATGCCTGATAGCAACGCTATAGAGCCGGAACTTTGGAATTATATTAAGAGTAAATCAACAGATTTTGTAAGCTTTGAGGCGAGATATACGCAATTGCCTGTTGGTTATTTTTGCAACGAATGCACAGTAGATGCAGAGTTGGCCGAAAGACTACCAAATTTTAGAAATCGTTGTTCTATATTAGATTTCCCAATAACTGGTATAAGTTACGAACAAGCAGAGGCTTTTTGTAAATGGAGAACGAAAACATTAGGAGACAATAAAATTGTATTTCGTTTACCCACTCCCGAAGAATGGAAATACTTTGCAGTAAATGGACTCTCTGAAAGCGAAAAAGAAAATGGATTTAGAGATAGTTTAAGTAATAAAAATTGTGCATTATTTAACTACAATATTCCAAGTAAAAATGGTAATGATGAAAACCAAGGAAATTTAAAGGGTGTGGCGATGTATTCACCAAAAACAAATGGAGCATATGATGTATTTGGGAATGTATCTGAAATGACCTCATTAAAGGGTGTAGCAAAAGGTGGTAATTTTACATTATATGCTAACCAAAGTCATGTTGATTCAATTCAGAGCTATACAAAACCTGAAATATATTTGGGATTTAGGTGTATTGCCATAAAAGGTTCTGAACCTGAATTGGCAGATAAAGAGGTTATTACCGATGTTGATGCGCCAGAAAAATTTGGCAATTTTACTGACTCTCGTGATGGGAAAACTTATCCAACAGTATTAATAGGGAACCAAATGTGGTTTGCCGCGAATCTTGCATTTAAACCCGATAGTGGAAAATATTGGGCATGGAATAATGAAGAAAGGCATGTGGCACAATATGGTTATTTGTACACTTGGGAAATAGCAAAAGAAGTTTGTCCAATCGGTTGGCATTTACCGAGTAAAGAGGAATTTGAAACTCTTTTGATTAACTATGATATGAATGAGAATGTATCATATAGAGAATTACACATTACAGGTAGTGCTGGTTATTCTATTATTGAAAGTGGCTTGCGCTTTGGAGTAAATTTTTCACCAACTATTTCAGGAACTGCATTTTGGTCATCAACGCAAAAGAAAAGAAATAAAATTTGGGGGCTTGGTGTTGACGGATTGAGAAAATCGATAAAATTATATGATACTTATGGTATGAAAACCGGGTTACAGATTCGTTGTGTAAAAGATAATGAATAAAACCTCTGTAAACCGGAGCCTTTTTATGGAATTAACTTTATAAGCTCCAGTATTTCTTTATCGGTAAGGTTTTCAATGTCCGATTTGTCGTAAATGGTAAGAAGGTAAACATTATCATCCTTAAAAACAAGATGGGTAATGACCCTTGCCCCTCCTGATTTGCTTTGCTTTTACTGGCAATGGCCAGGCGTATTTTATTGCAGTTATGGCCAATGGAAGTGCCTTTTTCTGGTTCTTCTTTAAGTTCCGAGATAAGCGTTTGAATTTCCTTTTTGAGCGATGGGAATTTTTTCATCAGGCGTTTGGCCTGGCGTTCAAAAACCGATATGGTTTTAACATTAAAGCTCATTGAGGAAATCTTCGGCATTACGGGCTTGTTTCTTGCCCTCTTTAATCAGCTTCATCTCTTCAACAGCTTCGGCCAGCTCGGTCATGAACAGTTTTTTGTTCCTTAAACGTTCCAGTTCGCTCAGGTCTTTTTGTATCTGTTCCCAATCCTTCAAAGGAAGCTGTACGGCACTTTTATGCCCTTTTGCGTCTGTAATATATTGTAAGTTCATAGTTTTAACTTTTTATTTTGTTGCGTAAGCTGGAACACTTTTAAAATCCGCTTTACTTATTTATGGGCTCACCTTGTAAAGCATAAGAGTTTAAACCGATAGCTATCGGATCAGGTTCTTTTACAATCCGAATCAAATGCATATGCTCTAAATCGTGTAAGACTTTTAAAGCGTTTTTATCTGTAAGTTCGATGGTTACTGTTTGCATAATCTTATTTTTTCATTGAATAAGGATGTCTTACTTTGGCCTTTCTTAAAAATTAACTATTGCGATACCAAGCCTTTTTTTAACGTTCTGAATGTATCTTATTTCCAATGTTTAATATGTTGACCCTAAAAAAGCAGATTACTATGATTAACAAAAATAGGAGAAAAAAGTTACATAAAAAAGCATGATGATTTTAGTGTTCTTTATGTTTTCCCGATTTTCATTACTTTCGTACGTTCAAAAACACACACTATGCAATTTAACGGAAAAACTTTTTGGATTACTGGTGCTGATTCGGGCATATGAAAATTAGTACTTGTTGCGTAGGTAACAATTGATAATTCTTTTTAAAGCGTTATGGGTTGCCAATACATTTTATTAAAGACTTGTTGCTTTTTTAACAGGTAGTTTATTTTCTGTTTTTCCAATTTTGTGGATTTCTGAAAGTATGCAAAATGGCCAAAACGTAAATGGTATTTTTCTCAACAATAAAGAATATACCATAAGGGAAACGTGCGATTAAAGCTCTTCTTATACTGTTGTAAATAATTTGAAATTGATTGGGATTTCGATGAATTGCATTAATTTGGGCTTCAATTGCCAACAAAAATTCATTACCTAAATCCTCTCTTTTGTTATTATACCATAGGGCAGCATCCTTTGCATCTTGTTCTGCTTTTGGTTTAACAACAAGTTTATATTTCATAATTGTTTTTTAATCCGGGCTTTAACTTCCTGCCATTCGGAACCTTCCGATGGATTTTCCTGATGATCGGCCAAACGTTGGTCCAGTAGTAGTTTGTCGTCATTTGAAAGGATTAATTCTCCTTCGTTTTCAGAAAGACTATCCCAAATTGCTTCAACCATTAATATCCGTTCAGGGATACTCAAATTTAATATGTCTCTCATTAATTGTGTCATAGTGCAAATTTAATGTTTTTTCTTTCGCGATTAATGCCTAAAACCATATTTTCGTACTTTCAAAAAAACTAAATATGAACTTTAAGGGAAAAACTTTTTGGATTACCGGTGCTGCTTCGGGCATGGGAAAATCGGTGTCCATTGCTTTGTCAAAACACCAAACCACTTTAATACTTTCTGACCGCGATGCCGATGGCTTGCTGGAAACGGCCCGCGCAGTGGAGCAAAATGGCAGTAAAGCCCGCATTGAGCCTTTGGACATGAGCAATACTCCGGCCATTTTCGATACGGTGCAAAAAGTATTGGGCGATGGATTGAAAATTGATGGTTTGTATCAGTTTGCCGGCATCAGTCAGCGTTCGCTGGTTACCGAAACGCCATTGGATAACGACCGGAAAATTATGGAAATTAATTTTTTTGGAGTGGTAGCCTTAACCAAAGCGGTTTTGCCCCACATGATTGAAAACGGGGGCGGGCAACTGGCGGCAGCATCGAGTTTGGTGGGGAAGTTTGGTTTTCCGTATCGCTCGGCCTATTCGGCATCGAAGCATGCCCTGCACGGATTTTTTGAAACCATTCTGGCCGAGAACTACAAACACAACATTCGGGTTAGTATGCTCATTGGTGGACGCATACAGACCAATATTTCAAAATTTGCCATCAATAAAGATGGCAGCGAACATGGTAAAATGGATGCCGGACAAGCCAACGGCATTAGTCCAGAAAGAGCAGCCAGCCAGATATTAAAAGGCTTGCGTAAAGAGAAGCGCGAAATACCCGTGGGAGCCGGTGAACTGATTATTCTGAAAATCAAACGGTTTTTCCCGGGCTGGCATGCAAAAATTGTCCGCAAGTTAAACCCCATGTAATTCCCCACTAAGCAAAACAGTGAACGGAAAAATTAACTACCTTTGTTTGTGAATCAAGATAGATGAACTATGATTACAGAGAAACAACGCCGAAACCTACTTATAAAGCGAATTTTCAGAATTCCATTGGATAAATTCGATGAGTTGGATGCATTTGTTTCAAAACTGGAAAATGAATCCGGAACAAAAACCAGAACCCTAGATTATGCAGGTGCATGGGCAAATATCGATGACGATATCTTCAATGATTTAACTGAAAACCTGATTCAGAAACGCCAAAAGAACAGAAGTAGGATTCATGAATAGGGTGTTAATTGATACAGATATTTTATCTTATTTTCTCAAAGGCGACGAAAAAGTAATAGCTAATTTTACAAACTACTTAAATCATTTTGAACTCCTTGAAATTAGCGTAATTACTTATTATGAAATTGAAAGTGGTTTAAAGGCAAAAAAAGCTGCCAGGCAATTAACGGTTTTCGAGGAATTTATTAACCACCACTTAATTCTTTCTGTAACAGAAGGCACTGCAAAAATTTCATCCGATTTATATGGTTCACTAAAACTTTCAGGTAAGGTTGTTGACGATATGGATTTATTAATAGCCGGCATTGCTATTGAAAATAACATGAGTTTGGCAACTAATAATGAAAAACATTTTGAACGGATTCCGGGTCTTACAATTCAGAACTGGAAAAAACAAATCTATTAGTACATCTACAAGGATAGCTTGGTTTTATTTAAACCAACGAAAAACAACATTGAGCTAAGAACTAATTATTATGGCAAAACGAATTAACGGAATACAACAATTGGGTGTTGGGGTTACCGACGTACAAACGGCGTTTAAATGGTACCGCACCTATTTTGGTATGGATATAAAAATGTTCGAAGAGGCAGCTATGGCCGAGCTGATGCTGGCTCACACCGACGGGCAGCCCCGTTCCCGACACGCCATTCTGGCGCTTAACCTCGAAGGGGGTGGTGGATTCGAAATATGGCAGCACACCGGGAAAGAACCGGTGGAACCGGCGTTTCAACTGCAATTGGGCGATTTGGGCATTGGCATCGGCAAAATTAAATCGGCCGATATTCACCAAACCTACAAAAGATTCAACCAGTGGAATATTGAAGTGCTTACTTCCATTGACCGCGACCCGGCCGGTACCGAACACTTTTACGTGAAAGACCTGTATGGAAACATGTGGGATGTGGTAGCTGAAGATTTTCGCTTTTCGAAACAAAAATCGGTAAACGGAGGAATTTACGGAGCCGTAATTGGCGTTAAAAACATGGACGAAAGCCTGAAAGTATATCAGGATATATTGGGTTACGACCAGGTAGTTTACGATATACAGGATAAATTTACCGATTGGGTAGGCGTTCCCGGGTGCGACAACACTTACCGTCGCATGCTTTTAAAACACAGTAAAAAATACAAGGGTACTTTTAGCCCCATGTTTGGCCCTTCGGTTATTGAATTGGTGCAGGTTATCGACCGCGAGCCGCGCGATATTTTTGAAGGACGCATTTGGGGCGACCCGGGCTTTATTCACCTGTGTTTCGACATAAACGGCATGGATGAGCTGCGTGAAGAGGTAAAGCAAAAAGGATTTCCCTTCACGGTCGACAGCGCTAAAGCCATGGACAGTTTCGACATGGGCGAAGCTGCCGGAAATTTTGCTTACATTCAGGCACCCGAAGGCACGTTGATTGAGTTTGTTGAAACCCATAAAATACCTTTATTAAAGAAACTGGGTTGGTACCTCGACCTTCAGAAACGAGGCGAAAAACCTTTACCCCGCTGGATGTTTAAACTTTTTGGCGTAATGCGGGTGCGCTAATAAAGTAGGCTGCCAATTTTCAGGCAGCCTTCTTTTTTTGATATTTCCGGAACTACAATTTCTTTTCTATCCATTCCCGGGCATTCACAAAGGCTTTTAGCCAGGGAGTAACTTCATGGTGCTTTGCATCGGCCGGGTAATAGGCACATTGCCAGGGGAACACAGCCCTTTCGGGGTGCGGCATCATGGTCAGGTGGCGTCCGTCCTCGGAACACAGGCCGGCGGTATTGAAAGGGGAACCGTTGGGATTGGCCGGATAAGCACTGCGACTGTATTTTAACGGAATCCGGTACTTGTCTTCGGTATACGGAAGACTAAACTTTCCTTCGCCATGAGCAATCCATACACCCAGTTGCATGCCTTCCATATTTTGGAGCATCACGCTGTGGTTTTTTTCGATGGTTACATTTATGAAGCCGCTCTCGAATTTGTGCGAAGCATTGTGCAGCATTTTGGGTTTTTGCTCATGGTTTACGTTTATTAAACCCAATTCCACCATCAACTGACAGCCGTTGCAAATACCCAGACTTAAAGTATCGGGGCGGGCATAAAAATTGTCGAGTGCCTGTTTGGCTTTCTCGTTGTATAAAAAGGCTCCAGCCCAGCCTTTGGCTGAGCCCAGCACATCGGAATTCGAAAAACCACCTACAAAAACAATCATGTTTACATCGCTCAGGTCTTCGCGACCGGCGATCAGGTCGGTCATATGCACGTCTTTTACATCAAATCCGGCAGCATATAGGGTGTAAGCCATTTCGCGGTCGCCATTTACTCCTTTTTCGCGGATAATGGCTGCGCGGGTTCCCGAAGTTTTGCGTCGTTTCAGGTCGAGGCCCAAATCAGCAGCTTTTCCGGTGAACCCTTTGTAATTCCAGGTTAATGTATTGTTTTTGTACGATTCATAGCGCTCTTTGGCCAGTGTTTCGCCACTTTGTTTTTTGTCGAGCAGGTACGATGTTTTAAACCACACATCGCGCAGGTAGTGGGTGTCGAACGAGTACCACGAGTTTCCGGTACTGAGGTTCAACTCACCGGCTGCACCGGGCTGTCCGATGGTTAGGAAGCTTACCTGATGCCGGTTTAAAAGCGTACCCACTTTCTCCATCTGATTCACCTGAAGAATCAAACCCGGGTTTTCGGCGAACAAGAGTTTTACGGGATCTGTTTCCTTCAGGGGCGACAAATCCACATCGAGCCCCAGGGTATTGTCGGCAAAAGTCATTTCCAAAAGTGAGGTAATCAAACCCCCACTCGAAATGTCGTGCCCGGCCAGCACCAGGTCATTATTAATGAGCTCCTGAACGGCATTAAAAGCTTTCACAAAATATGCGCTATCGTTAATGTCGGGGCAATCGGTTCCTATGCGGTTTACCACCTGGGAGAAAGCCGAACCGCCCAGTTTGCGTTCGTCTTTCGATAAGTCGATATAAATAAGCCTTGAGTTTTCAGTTTTCTGCAAAACGGGGCTTACCGCCTTGCGGATGTTGGTTACCTCGGCCGCCGCCGAAACAATAACGGTTCCGGGGGCAATAACTTTTGTACCATCGGGGTATTTCTGTGTCATCGACAGTGAATCTTTTCCGGTAGGCACATTAATGCCCAGTTCAATACAAAACTGACTCAGGGCTTCAACGGCTTCGTAGAGCCGGGCATCTTCGCCGGGGTTTTTGCAGGGCCACATCCAGTTGGCGCTTAATGAAACGCCCTTTATTTGGTTTTTTACAGGAGCCCAAATCAGGTTGCTCAGCGCTTCGGCCACAGCCAGTCGCGAACCTTTTGCGGCATTTATCATCGCACTAAGCGGCGCATGGCCAATACTGGTCGACACACCGGCTTTTCCCTGGTAATCGAGGGCAACAATGCCGCAGTTGTTCAAGGGTAAATGCAGTGGGCCGGCATTTTGTTGCAGGGCAATTTTCCCGCTTACCGAGCGATCCACTTTATTGGTCAGCCAGTCTTTACTGCCCACGGCTTCCAGTTGCAGCACCTGTTCCAGGTACTCGTGTACCTTGTTTTTATGATAGCTGATTTCGTCAAAATTTTCGTTCAGCTTTTTATCTTCCATCAGCGTTCGGGGCGGATTGCCAAACATATCGAACAGGTTCAGGTCGATGGGTTTGGAACCGTCCTTTTCGTCGACAAAACTGAACTGCATGTCGCCGGTGGTTTCGCCAACCACATACATGGGGGCGCGTTCGCGTTCGGCTATTTTTTGCAGGTGTTCCACATCCTGTGGATGCATAACCAGACCCATGCGTTCCTGCGATTCGTTTCCGGCAATTTCTTTTCCCGAAAGGGTTGGGTCGCCAATGGGGAGTTTACGAACTTCGATGCGGCCTCCGGTTTCTTCCACCAGCTCGCTCAAACAGTTGAGGTGGCCTCCGGCACCATGGTCGTGGATGGAAACAATGGGGTTGTGGTCTTCTTCGCTTAACGCGCGGATGGCATTGGCCACGCGTTTTTGCATCTCGGGATTCGAACGTTGTACGGCATTCAACTCAATGGCATTGGCAAATTCGCCCGTATCGACACTCGAAACTGCGCCTCCTCCCATGCCAATGCGGTAGTTATCGCCACCCATAACCACCACCTTATCGCCCACAGCGGGTTTTTCCTTCTGGCTGTCGGCTTTTTTCCCGTAGCCTACGCCACCGGCAAGCATAATTACTTTATCGTAAGCAAATTTTTTGGAAGCTTCGAAATGCTCAAAAGTAAGCACGCTTCCGCAGATGAGCGGTTGCCCGAATTTGTTTCCAAAATCGCTGGCCCCGTTCGATGCTTTGATTAATATTTGTGAGGGTGTTTGGTACAACCAGGGGCGTTCGCTGCTTGCTTTTTCCCAGGGGCGCTCGTTTTCAAGTCGGGAGTAGGAAGTCATGTAAACCGCTGTTCCGGCAATGGGCATGCTGCCTTTTCCGCCGGCAATGCGGTCGCGGATTTCGCCTCCGGTTCCCGTGGCTGCACCGTTAAATGGCTCGACCGTGGTGGGGAAATTATGGGTCTCCGCTTTGAGCGAAAAAACCGATTCGTAATCTTTTATTTCGAAATAATCGGGTTTGTCCTGGGTTTTTGGGGCAAACTGCTCCACCACAGGGCCCTGCATAAAGGCGCAATTGTCTTTGTAGGCCGAAACCACCGCGTTACGATGGGTATGGGTGGTTTTTTTTATGAGCTGGAACAGCGATTCCGGTTTTTCCTCACCGTCGATAACAAAGGTTCCGTTAAATATTTTATGGCGGCAGTGTTCTGAATTAACCTGCGAGAATCCAAACACCTCGCTATCGGTGAGCTTGCGCTGAAGTTTCTCCGAAAGCTGGTTTAAGTAGGCTATCTCATCATCGCTTAAAGCCAGCCCGTGTTGCTGATTGTATGCGGCAATATCGTCGAGGTATATAACAGCTTCGGCTTCAATATTAACTGTAAACACCTCCTGGGTTAAGCCGTGGTAAAGCACTTGCAGCATGGGGTCGAACGGTGGATTTTTTTCCGGGGCCTTTTCAAATGCTTCTATTCGCTCAATACCCACTATTCCCATGTTCTGGGTAATCTCCACGGCATTGGTGCTCCAGGGGGTAATCATTTCTTTCCTGGGACCGATGTAGGTTCCTTCAATGGTTGGGTCGCTCAAATGGGTGGCTTCGCCAAAAAGCCAGATGAGTTTTGATACGTCGGCTTTGTTCAGTGCTTCTTTGGTTTTTACGGCAAGAATATTGCCCTCAGGGCTGCGGAAGAATGTTACCATGACAGGAAATAACGTTAAAATTGAGTTTTTAATGCTGTGGCAAATTTAACAAACTTCGCCAATAAAACAGGAAAATTTTTGCCCTTCCTAAGGATTTGATTACGTGCGTTTTTTGCTTTTTATTGGGCAACTATTTTCATAAAATGGGTCGGTTTGAGCAAAAAGGGAGGAAAAATTCCTAAAAGAACCCGGAATCTTTTGTATTTATCCGCGAATGGGTTTTTCCGGCTACAGCCAGGCTTCCATTTTAGGGGACTGTTATGGAGCGGAAGGTTCCCCGTCGTCCGTAAACATAGGACTTAGCCCGGGTTACAAGCCTGCTAAAATTTTACATTTGGCGCTTCCGTAGCCGTACGGAACCGTCAAAAGTTTACGGGAGGCGTTTCCGTAGTGCTACAGAAAGGCCAACTGGTTACAGGTGACGCCTCCGTAGTAGTACGAAACCTTCACCTGACCACGGGAGACGTTTCCGTAGCACTACGGAAAGACCATCTGTTTACGGGAGATGCTTCCGTAGCAGTACGAAACCGCCACCTGGTAACGGGAGATACTTCCGTAGGGATACGGAATCCCCAAAATAAGACTTAAGACTGAACATCAGCTGAGGACTGGTTGCTTTTTTTGTGGCTGGATTTTTTGGTTTATGCAATTTGATAATTGCTCATTGACAATTGTCCAATGTTCATTGCATACGGCCTATTGCAAACTGAAGGCTGTAAACCGTGTTTATTCCAAAGGCAATTCCTGAAGCTTTACACTTAACTCATTTTGTTTGGCCTGAACACCTGATAATACAAAGCGCATTTTATTTACCGAGATACCCCGGGTTAGGTTTTGGTTGTTTTCGCTGTTGTAGTTCTCCGACAGAAAGCTGATGTTCTCGGGTTTTTCGCGGGCACGCTCCAGAATTTGCAGCAGTATTGATTTATAATAGTCTTTCCATAAACCATGCGACAAAAAACAGTTGCTTGCCGAATCGGCCATGGGCAATCCCGAATATTTGAGCGAGTATATGGGAACCTGATGCTCTTTTTTGGTGCCTCCGCTTACTACATCTGATCGGTTGCCCAGTTCAGTGAGCTGAAAAAATTCCATGGCATCGGCTTCCACCGATTCGGGTTGCACCAGCAATTCATAAATCGATTCATAAACACCTAAGGTTTTGCTGTCAATTTCGTTGCGGTAAAGTTCCAGCCGGATGGTCTGTAATTGGTTGGATTTTACTTTTTTGGGAGGAAGGTATTTTATCAGTACCAGGGTTTCATCAAAATGGTTTCGGTAGGTATCAACCACCTGGTAGTTGCCTTTTTGCCGGGGAAGCTTTGCTGTAACCCGGGCAAAGTGTTCAAATACAATACTGTTTGAGTGCTGCATTTCGTTGGTAAAAAAATCACAGAGCAATTGTGTGGTCGATTTACGAAACACATTGGCTAAAATCTCAGCGCGTAAAAGAGCTTGTTCCAACGCTGCAGTGGTATCCATTCCCGGATTTGAAATGCCAATGGCATAAACCTCGTTACCGTTCGATACCGGCGGGTTGATAAACCAGGCAGGAACCGTTTGCGGCGAAACATAGTGGTAGGCTCCCGAATGGTTTTCGCGTTTCGAATACTTTGAGTCGGTTGTTTCTTCTTCAAAAATTTCTTCAAATTTGGTCTTGTCAACCTGGCCAAAGCACCACACGGGTATTAGCATGAAGGTGTAAATAAGAAGTTTTTTCATGGATACTTGAATTAACAGTTCTAACAGATTGGCTTTGTTTTAAAAATAGTTCCTGCCGAAGATACTAATTTTTAAAATTTACACTTATCAAAGGATGCAGTATTTTTATTTGGGGTTGCCCGAATTTTTGCCTAAACCAAAACAAGCACAAATATTTTGATCGGGCGGAGCGGTTTTTCGCTGATAAAATTTGTATTTTTATCAACATTAAAAAATAAAGGTAATTACAGGCACCTACTAAATTAGCACAATTATGAAATGGTTTACATTTACCGGATTACTGTTGATAGGTTCAGTTTTTTTGATGGCACAGGATGCTCACGACTGGTATGCATCAAAAAGCGGAAAAATTAAATACCAGTACGAGTATGCCGGAATGCTCACCGAATACACCATAATTTTTGATGATTATGGAAAAAAACAAGTGTTCGATTTGGTAGGGAAAACAGGAGGCCTTTCTGATCATTCGCGCACCATTATTACTCCTGAATCGATGTTTATAGTAAATTACGAAGAAAAACAAATCATTAAATTTCCGTTGGAAGCCGACCGGGAATCGGTTGATGAGTTTGGAGGTAATTCGGCCGGAGGAATCGATTTGCAGGAGATGGTTGCCGAGGTTAAACAAGGAAGCTCTGGCAAACAGGGAACTGAAGTAGTAATGGGTAAACTTTGCGATGTGTATGAATACGCCGAACCCTTGGGCGAATATAAAGGCAAATACTGGATTTGGGAAGGTTATTTAATGCGTGCCGAGTTTATTGATGCCAGTGGGGAACACACCTTTATGAAAGTGCTCGAAATAACCATTGACACACCGGTTTCAGCCAAAGAATTTGAAGTTCCCACGGGTTTTGAAATAACCGATATGACCGAAATGATGGAACAAATGAAGCAGTTGCAGGAAATGTATGGTGTTCCTGAAGAAGAGGAGGAATAAAAATAGTTAAGTTGAATGGTTGCCTTATTTGGCTGCCGGCTTAAACCGTTTAATTAATCCCAGGTGTTTAATAATCAATGTCATTCCCATGCTGTAATCCACATCGCCGTTGTTTAAATCGATGTAAGTGTCGCCCATAAATCCCAGGTATATGCTTTTGTGAATCGACTTGGAGTAGAACAAATGAAAACTCAGCAATTCGCGATGGGCCTGATGAAACCCCTCGCCCTTTTCAGAATAACTTTGATACATGGGATGCCCCATGAGCGATAAAAACTGATGAGAATGCCAATATGAGGCCCTGAAATAATTATCGCGATAACCCAGGCTTATTTGGTTCATCCATCCGGTACCTTTTTCATAAAGACTTTCAACCGTAGGTGAATTGTCAGAAAAGCCCAGGAACTGAGTTTCAAAACTCATCTTATCTAAAAACCGGTAACTGAGGTTCTTTTGCAGAAAAAAACCCACACCATAGTTCATGGCGGTTTTCATGTTTGCCGACGAAGTATCAATTTGTCCTCCACGGTGACCGGTGAGCAACCAAACCGGGGTACCCATTTCCCAGTTTTCGTTTTTTATCAGCCAGGGCCGGACCGATAATCCGGCAACCAGCTCCTCCTGCTTATTATCCATCGGAAAAATAAAACTTTGCCAGTCGAGCCAAAGATCAAGTTGCAGCTTTTCTTTGTTTAGCAGGTACTGTACGCCATTTTCGAGATGATTGGTAAAATAGCGCTCACTAAAAAGCAGGGGCTCAGGCAGCCGGTGGTTTATGGTCCCTTTTATTTTGCCCATTATCAAGGCAAAATCGTTGTGGGTGTAGATGGCCGAATAAGTGGGCACTATTTGGGTAAAATCGTTTATACCAGTGTATTTTAAAAGATGCAGGCCGCCCTGAATTTTTATGTTGGGCGAAATGTGGTATTGAAACTCGGGAGTTAAAAAGTAACCTATCAGGGTGTATCCGTTCACTACATCGTTAAAAAATTCATTATTCCATAAAAAATTGGCGTTGTAAAAATTAAAATACAAAGCGTTGGAATCCTTAACATAGCTGTTGTTTAGCAAAGGATGGTTTATCGGAAAAGAAAAACCATGTGCTCTTGCTGTTGCAATAAGCAAAAGAATGGAAATGAATAGTGCTCTGATAAACATGTGTCAAATGTAGAAAAAAACAGTAAAAATAGCATGTCAACATGATATAATATATAAACAGATTCCAGCTCGTATTCCGTAATTCTGTGTTTAAAACCGAAAGTTTGTCAATAGTTAAAAACCATATTTTTTATTGTATTGCTTTATTACCCATTTTATTTGTTCATTTTTTTTAAAAAACCGCTGTTCTATTTGGTATTTTAATCTTATATTTATGTAGCGAACCAAACCAACAATTCATGAAAAGGTATTTGCTATTGCTTGTTATATTTGTTTATAATAATTGTAGTATTAGGGCACAAAACGACAACTTTTTTACTTTTGAAACCTCCGTTACCGGCGATTTCATTAAAAACATGAAAGGGGGAATTAGCCGTGAGTTTACCTACATTGGCATGGAAGAATTAACGCTTAATTTTGACCTTGAAAAGATGGGACTATGGGCCGGCGGAGAAGTTTTTTTACATGGTTTAAACACCCATGGGGCACTGCCCTCTGAATCCATTACCGGCGATTTGCAGGTATTTTCAAATATAGAGTCAGGGAATTACACTGGTTTGTACGAGTTTTATTTAAAGCAAACATTCGGTAATATCAGTATCCTAATTGGGCAACACGATTTGAATGTTGATTTTGTAGGCACTGAATATGGTGGCACATTCATTAACAGTTCGTTTGGTATTTCACCTTCAGTGTCAGTGAATGTGCCCGTTTCAATATATCCTTTGGCAGCACCGGCCCTTATTGTTTCTTATGATAAGCAAAACCATTACAATGTTAAGCTGGGCTTATACGATGGAAACCCAGGTGATCCGGAAACCAACCGTTACAATTTACAACCCAACATTGATTTAGATGAAGGCATGTTTGCTATTGGCCAGTTCGAATGGTACAGAACCGTTAACGGTAAGCCGGAAAATTTTAAATTTGGTGCTTATTATCATTCCAGTACTTTTCAGGACTATACCGACACCTTAAAATCTATTAAGGGTAATTATGGAGGCTTTGTAGTAAGCGATATAGTGCTATTGAGCTCCTTTGCGCATCCACACCGCTATTTTAGTTTATTTTTGCAAGGGAGTGTGGCCCCCAAAAAAATAAATAAGGTGAATTATTATTTAGGAGGGGGTGTACATCTGAATGGGATGTTACCTAAGCGTTTTAACGATGTCATGGGAGTGGCATTTGCTTATGCCAACATAAGCCCTGATTATTTGCATCTTTTCCCTGAAAGCTTAAAAGGCGAATTAGCCCTTGAGTTTACATATAAGTTTAGCGTATTTGAATATTATACCATTCAACCCAATTTGCAATACATTATTAATCCTGGAGTAAATGCTGCTTTTTCCAATGCGCTCGTTGCCTTAATTCGTTTTAATATTTCATTAAGTAATTAATAATTTAAACGTACCACTATGTTAAAAAATTTAAAGATTCAGAACAAGTTGTTTGTCGGGTTTGGTGTCATCACCCTTTTAGTAATTGTATTGGGAATATCCAATTATTTATTCACCGATAACATCAACGACAAAAAAGTTGATTTGTTAACCGCTTATGAAGCGGCAGATGCTATTATGGAGTCGAAATTTTATATTAAAGCAGAAGCTCAGGTACTAATGGAAATATTAGCAAGTGATAATTTGCAAGAAGTAGATGTATTCTGGAATTCACATACGTTTAACAAAAAACGTATAGGCGTGAATTTGGATAATGCGATCAAGTTGTTAGCTGACAAAAATTGGGGGCATGAACATATTGCTGAAAAGGAAATATTCCTGAATCAGATAAAACAGGTGCAGGAGGCTTACTTCAACAAAGTTGATGGTATGTTTAATAAGATGTATGAATTAATTAAGAATACCGGGGAATTGGAAAGCATTCATGAGCAACTTGCTGCAATCGACATCACACTGGATGCAAATATTTCGGAAGTTGAGCAAGTTATGAACAAAACGGAGTATGATTTAAATGATTTAATAGTTACCAACGCCCAAAAGGCCATAAACAACACCATAAGTTCAGTAAAGACCAGCAATCTTGGGCTCATGTTTTTTTGTTTGTTTTTTGCGCTTTTATTAAGCATTTCAATTGCAAGAATAATTGTGAACCCCATAAAGGGTTTAAAAACCAACATTGAACACCTGGGTGAAGGGGACCTTAAGTTTTCATTTCGTTATGACTCTGAAGATGAGGTGGGGGTAATGGCAAAATCCTTAACCCAGATGACTAATAAGCTGAATGAAATAATTGGGGGTATTATGGAAGGCTCTATTGGTATACAAAGTGCCAGCAATCAAATTAATTCCGGATCACAACAAATATCACAATCCAGTTCCGAGGCTGCGGCTTCGGTGGAGGAAATCTCAGCATCGGTAGAACAAATGGCCTCAAATATTCAGCAGAATAATGATAATGCAAAAGAAACAGAGAAAATAGCTGTACAATCGGCTGAAACCATTAACAGAGGAAATGAATCGGTTCAGGTTATGCTGAAATCGATGTCTGAAATCGCTGAACGCATTGGTATAATAAACGACATTGCGCTGCAAACTAACATTTTGGCCTTAAATGCAGCCGTTGAGGCGGCCCGTGCCGGCGAACATGGTAAAGGTTTTGCTGTGGTTGCAGCTGAAGTACGTAAATTGGCTGAACTTAGCAAAAATGCAGCAACCCAAATTGACGAATTATCCATCAATGGAGTTAAAATTTCAGAAGAAGCGGGTAAAAATTTAAATGAAATCGTACCACAGATTAAAAAAACAGCAGCGTTGGTACAGGAAATTTCTGCGGCAAGTATGGAACAATCCTCGGGTGCGGAACAAATCAATGAATCCATTCAGCAACTTAACCAGGTAACTCAGCAAAACGCTTCAGCATCCGAAGAATTAGCTGCCACAGCCGAAGAGTTAAATTCACAAGCTGAGCAGTTACGTGAAATGATTTCTTTTTTTAAGATGTAACATTTTTGTTTTTGTGTTGAATAACCCAGCGGGGTTTATTTATTTGCGAAATACCCGTATTTTTTCTTCCACCATCCGGCAAGTCTTGTCCTGATGGTTTCTTCCTGTGGGTTTTTCTGGGGTTCGTAGAATTTTTGGTTGCTGATTTTTTTGGGCAAAAAATCCTGCTCAGCAAAATTTCCTGCGTAGCTGTGTGCGTATTTATAGTCGTTTCCATAACCCAATTGTTTCATCAATTTGGTGGGTGCATTGCGCAGATGCAACGGAACCGGCAAGTCGCCCAATTCACGCACCTGTGAAATGGCCGAATCAATGGCCTCATATGCGGAATTGCTTTTGGGGCTTGTGGCCAGATAAATACAACATTCCGATAAAATGATGCGCGCTTCGGGCATTCCTATTTTATGGATGGCATCGAAACAGGTATTGGCCATCAGGAGCGCGTTGGGGTTTGCCAGACCCACGTCTTCAGCTGCCAGTATTACCAGGCGCCGGGCAATAAATTTAATGTCTTCGCCACCTTCGAGCATGCGTGCCAGCCAATAAACCGCTCCGTTGGGGTCGCTTCCGCGAATTGATTTTATAAAAGCGGAAATAATGTCGTAATGCATTTCGCCCTGCTTGTCGTAAACGGCAATATGTTCCTGTAATATTTCTTCAACCAGCTTATTGGTAATGGTGATGCTTGAACTTTTAGCAGAATTCGAAATCAGTTCGATAATATTGAGCAGTTTTCGGGCATCACCACCGGAATAGCGGAACATGGCTTCGGTTTCCTGTATGTCGTAAGATTTTTCTTTGAGTTCTAAATCAGTGCTTAGGGCTCGGTTAAGCAATTCTTCCAAATCTTCTTTTTCGAGCGATTTAAGCACATAAACCTGGCAGCGTGACAGCAAAGGTGAGATGACTTCAAACGAAGGGTTTTCAGTGGTAGCACCAATCAGAGTTATAATGCCCTGTTCAACGGCTCCCAACAACGAGTCCTGCTGGGCTTTACTAAAACGGTGAATTTCGTCGATAAAAAGTATGGCATTGGGTTGGTCAAAAAAGCGCCCTCGCTTGGCTTTGTCAATGGTTTCCCGCACATCTTTTACCCCGCTGCTGATGGCACTCAGGCTATAAAACGCCCGGTTTTGCTGACGCGAAATGATATGTGCCAGAGTGGTTTTTCCAACGCCCGGTGGGCCCCATAATATCATTGAAGGGATACGACCCGATTCAATACTTTGGCGGAGTATTGCACTGGGCCCGACCAGGTGTTTTTGACCAATGTAGTTATCCAGGGAATCGGGACGGAGCCTTTCTGCTAAAGGTTGTAATGCCATTTCTTTATAAATTTTAACAAAGATATAATAATTGGACTGAATTTGTGGTTGGGGTTCGTTTTGCTTAGGGTTAAATAAGTATTTAAACGCATTTATACTTAGTAGTTATGCCGTTATATTAACACTTTTATTTCTATTTATTTGTGTTTGTTTTTTTGTCGTCATTTACGCTTCGTTTCAACGAGCAGAATGGGTTAGATGAATTTTGCTCTGTTTAATTCGTATTGTCGGGTTACCGGGCTTATCCAATGGTTTAATGCCAATTATTAAAAAGTTGTTTATGGTTTCACCTTTATTTAGTCATTTACTGATTCCTTATATTATAGCCATGTTTTTAGCAGTAAATATGGGTGGGAGTGGAACAGCTCCTTCGTTTTCAGCTGCCTATGGGGCTAATGTGGTTCGTAAAAGTTTAATTCCCGGATTATTTGGCATTATGGTATTTTTGGGTGCAATTATTGCTGGTAAAGGTACCGCCACTACGGTTGGAAAAGGATTAATAAATCCCGAACTAATGTCGTTTGTATTGGTATCTATCATCCTGTTTTCAATAGCCGTGTCGTTGCTTGTGGCCAATCTGTTTGGGATACCCCAATCTACCAGTCAATCAACAGTATTGGCCGTAAGTGCACCTGCAATTATCTTCCACCAGTTTGACAGCCACAAAGTTTTCTTTGAGATAATTCCCCTGTGGTTAATTTTACCGCTTATTTCGTTTATTATTTCTTATTTAATAGGCCGCTTTATATACAAACCGCTCCGTAAACGGGGTTACACCATAAGTAAACAGTTGAACGAGAGTAAAATTCTTAAAGGCTCAATTTTGCTTATGTCGCTTTATGTTTCCTTCGCTATTGGGTCGAACAATGTAGCCAATGCAGCCGGGCCCATTGCCAGCATGACATTGAAAGAATTGAACCAGCCTGATGGGCGGCATTTTATTTTGATTATGATTCTATCGACACTGATAATAGCTCCTAGTTTTGGAATTGGGGCTTCACTGTTTGGTCATAAAATAGTTAAAAATACGGGCAAGGAGATTGTTTTGTTTGGCAAGATTGAAGCAGTAATCATTGCTTTTGTTTCAGCCACTTTATTATTGTCGGCATCAGTACTGAAAGGAATTCCAACTTCGTTGGTACAACTAAATGTAGCTGCTATTTTAGGCATCGGGGTAAGTAAACTGGGCTTTAAAAACATTTTTAGAAAAACCGAAGTAAATAAGTTTTTTGTGATGTGGCTGGTAGCTCCGGCTATTGCTTTTTGTTTGTCGTTGTTATTTACGTATTTGGCTTTGAAAACAGGACTGCTCTAAAAACCCAACTGGCACATCAGGGAATCCAGCTCACGCCAGCTTTTTCCTTTGCTGAATCCGGCTGCTTCTTCGGGTTTTAGTTGTTGCATTAAAACCTGGTACATTCCCAAACGCTTGATGCGTTTTTTCAGGATGGCACCTTTTTTATTCTCTTCGGCTACCATTCCGGCATAAATCACCGTAAACCATAAAGCAATTTTTTCCCAATGGAGTGGCAAATACGATGGGTACAAGTTGTCGATGCAAGTAAGAATTTGTTGGTCGATGACAGCGGTAGTTTTTTGGTAAATGCTTACAAAGTCGTTATAAACTTTGTTTTCGGGATAACTTAAGTCGATTTTTTGAAGTTCGGAAAAATAAACAGCATCTTTTGGAGCGTAACGTTCGCCGTTGGGCTCTACCACATAAACGCACCAGTCATCAAAATTTCCTTTATCGAAAACTACTTTTTGTTGATTGGGCAGCAGTTTTATCAGGCGTTCCATGTTAGTAGCGGTAATTGGTAATCAACAATTCGTTTAGTTCGCCGCGTTTGCTGGCCACTGAATTTATAGCCCGCCGGGCTTTCACCCGTTCAATATGGTAATCGGCATATAAGTCATCAAAAAAGGGTGATGCGTTTTCTGTTACTTTCACATCAGAGTTACTTAGCATCCAGTTATGACCTTTTGCGTGAATCTTGTCGCAAAAATTTTTGAGTCGGGTTTGTTCTTCATCGTCAAAACCAGAGCTGGCATAAGCATTAAAACTCGAGGTGGTATTTATTGGTTTGTAAGGTGGGTCGAAATAAAAAAATGTCGAATTATTGGCAAAATCAAGTGTTTCTTCAAAGTCGCCATTCAGTATTTTTACTTTTTCAAGAGCTTTGTTAACCCGGTGCAGGTTGGCCTCGTCGCAGATGGTGGGTTTTTTGTAACTACCCATGGGCACATTAAACTGGTTATGCCGATTAACCCGATATAAGCCGTTATAGCAGGTCCGGTTTAAAAAAATAAATAAGGCAGCATGCGTAATTCCGTCGGCGCTACGCTCGTTAAAAAAAGCTCTTTTCTCATAATAGTAAGTTTGTTTGGCTGCGTGGTCGCTGGCTAAGCCATGAAATTCCTTTTCCCAGTGTTTTAGCACCCAAACCAAATCGTCAACGGCCAGAGCAACAGCTTTATAGGTGTTAATTAAGTCAGTGTTCAGGTCATTAATTATCACCCGTTCCACAAGAGGGAAATGTTCAAGCACCCAAAACAATACGGCACCGCTGCCTATAAAAGGCTCAATAAAGGTAAACGGTTCATCCTTTTTATAGGGAAAACAACGGGCAATCTGTGGCATCAGTTGGCTTTTGCCCCCAGCCCATTTTAAAAATGGTTTGGCTGTTTTTTTTGCATTTGTCATTATACAAAACTAAGTGAATTAAAAATGTGATCAAGTGCGTTCTGATCATTTTTCTTAGCAGAAAAGTATCTCAAACGTATGCACCTTTCAGTAGAAGTAAGCAAGGGGTTTGAACAAACAGGCAAGCCTTTATTTTTCCTGATTTCAAATCCATGTTATATAAATAGTATTTCTTAGCCTTTTTTCATTAATTTTGCGCCAAAATATAAACCTAATTGTGAGATGGAAAATAATCGTTTTGAGCTAAATGCTCAGCTTGCACAGATGTTAAAAGGAGGGGTAATTATGGACGTTACCAATCCGGAGCAAGCAAAAATAGCCGAAGAGGCAGGTGCTGTGGCAGTGATGGCCTTGGAACGTGTTCCGGCCGATATTCGTGCCAACGGTGGTGTTGCCCGCATGTCGGACCCTGAAATGATTGCACAAATTCAAGCTGCGGTTTCAATACCGGTAATGGCCAAAGCCCGAATCGGTCATTTTGTTGAGGCTCAGATATTAGAAGCGTTAAAAGTGGATTACATTGACGAAAGTGAAGTGTTAACACCCGCCGATGAAGAAAACCATATTGACAAAACCGCATTTAGTGTGCCTTTTGTTTGTGGAGCACGTAACCTGGGCGAAGCAGCCCGACGTATTGCCGAAGGTGCAGCCATGATTCGTACCAAAGGAGAAGCCGGAACCGGAGATGTGGTTGAGGCGGTACGTCATATGCGTCAGATGAATAAAGACATTAAAGTACTTTGCGGTTTAGACCAGGCTGAAGTGATGCCTTTCTGTAAAGTAAACGGCATTCCTTACCACATTGCCCAGCAGGTGCGCGAGTTAGGACGCCTTCCGGTGGTGAATTTTGCTGCAGGTGGTATAGCTACTCCTGCCGATGCCGCTTTAATGATGCAACTGGGTTGCGACGGTGTTTTTGTGGGTTCCGGTATTTTTAAATCGGGCGATCCGGCATCACGTGCACGGGCTATTGTAAAAGCAACGGCTTATTTTAACGATCCGGTTAAAGTAATGGAAGCCTCCAAAGGATTAGGCGAACCTATGGTTGGTATTGGTATATCGACCATGAAAGAAGAAGATAAAATTGCCAGTCGCGGCTGGTAACAAAACTTGTATTCGA
Source organism: Bacteroidetes bacterium HGW-Bacteroidetes-4 (assembly GCA_002840905.1). Classification (GTDB taxonomy): domain Bacteria; phylum Bacteroidota; class Bacteroidia; order Bacteroidales; family SZUA-534; genus GWE2-40-63. Next base: position 241,921 of record PHDD01000003.1, read on the forward strand.
TTAATAAAATATAGTTAAACCTGCAGAGGAAGAAATTCCGTTGCAGGTTTTTATAATTAAAACAAAATGGCAACACGAAATAAAATAGGGGTTTTGGATTTGCAAGGCGGGGTTCATGAGCATGTATATCACTTACAGGCTTTAGGAATAGAACCAGTCAAGGTTAAAGATGCGGAGCAGTTTAACGAATTGGCCGGAATTATTTTGCCGGGTGGTGAAAGTACCTGTTTAATTCGTTTGTTGAATATTTTTGAGTTGGCACCCCAATTAAAAGCAGCACACGCCGACGGGATGAAAATATGGGGAACCTGTGCCGGAGCCATACTCATTGCCCACGAAATTACCAACGATAAACCACAGCTCGATTTAATGGATATTACCGTTGAACGGAATGCCTTTGGTTACCAACTGGACAGTTTTAATGCAAAAGTTGAGGTGCCAAAAGTTGCCGATGGCCCAATAGATTTAACTTTTATCCGAGCTCCAAAAATTGTGCGGGTAGGAGAAGGTGTAGCACCTCTTTTACAAATTGACGATTACGTGGCTGCTGCCGAAAGCGAGCATTGCCTGGCAACGGTTTTTCATCCGGAACTGACCCCATCACTGGCTTTTCATAAATATTTTGCCGAAAAATGCGGAATAAAAATTACCACCGAAACCATGGAACGCCCAGTGCGCACCAGTTGGATGAAGCTGGCTCGGATTATTCAACCGGTTAAAAAGTAATTAATTTTCAAAGTTCCTAATCCCAGGAGCTAAAATACGTTTACTTTCAATTTTCACTATAAAGCGCCTGTGCTTTAATGTTTTTATACATCAAAGGCATTGGGACTGCTGATAGAATTCCTTGTTTTTTTAAACAAATAAACATTTTTGAATTAGGAACATCGCCATTTATGCCATAGTTGAGGCTTTTGAAGTTATGGGTTACTCATCCTTTTTTTATGTCTCATATCACGATACTTTGGGTTAAAAAGTGGTGCAAATAATCAAATAAATATTTAAGAAAAAATTTCCAGTTATAATAAAATTACACAAAACGTTAGCTTTATAAGAGATTCAAAAGATTAGACCTCTTGATTCCTCGTTTCATCATTAATAAGTAAAGTAACAACTTACTTATATTATCAGGTTGTGGGTTTGTAGAGTATGAAGCATCCGTTTATAATGCTTTATTTTAATGTTATATAATATATATAACAGAAAATAAATTTTTTTAAAATTTTCAAATCTTTAAGTACTTGCTAAACAGAAAGAAGTGTATAAAACTATATTATAAAAAGGTTACTATTAAATAACCTGTTAGGTATCAAATACTTTTTTTATTATTATATTTGAAACAGTAATATTAAAAATCACTCTTAATTTAAAGAACTATGGTAATTTATCAAACTTCAACAGTAACGGTAGAAATTGAAGAAAAAACTAAGGTGATGACTCAAAAATGGAACGGTTACTCATCTTCCCAGGTTTTTCGTGAGGCCATTGATAAATCTTTGGATGCAGTAAAGAAACATGGCGTAAAAGCTATTTTGAATGATACTCTGGAGCAGGCCGTGGTAAAACCCGAAGATAGCCAGTATGCTGCATCAGTAATGCCAAAACTTTTTATGAGTGGCTTAAAAGCTATGGCTATCGTGCTTCCTAAAAGTGTTTTCACCCAAATGTCGATTAAAAAATTTCAGGAAGAAACCAAAGGCGCCAATGTTAAACCGTTTTCCAGCACTGCGGATGCCAGTGAATGGATTGCTAGTAATCTGTAAGTTAGCCTCAAAGCTTTTAAAGCAGCACCTTTCAAAACAACACAAAAGAAGAAATGCTTTGGTGTTGTTTTTCTTTTTGGATTTCCGGCAGCGGTTGTACGCCACCTAAAGGTTTGTTTCCTTGTTTATTGGTTTTATTTTTTTAAAATTCCTTGTTTTGAAATCATTTGCAATTCCCAGTGTTTATGAGGCATTAAACCTTGTAATGAAGTACTATCCTGATAATTTTAACGAAAAGGCCCGGGTTGAAATTGAAACGCTTTTTGCTCATTGCCTGGAAGGACTCTCTGACGATTCTGAAAAATTTCTTTCATCGCTTTTCATAAAATCCTTGAAGAACCACATTTCGTTTACTTCCATAAACGAAAACATCTATCTAAAAAAATATGAAGTTTCTCAGATTGAGCTTTTTGATATGCTCATTAAGAAGTTTCCTTTTGTCACCATTAGCCAGCAAATTGTAAACGGTGCCATATTAAATGAAATGCAGGATTGCAGCGAAGTTACCATTATTGACATTGGCATCGGACAGGGCACTCAAATGGCTAATCTTATTGAACTGGCTACTGATTTACCCGTTCTTAAAAAATTGCATGTGGTGGGTATTGAACCTTCTGCCGATGCCTTGGCAAATGCTGAAAACAACCTTAAATTATTAGGAGAAAGCGCGCCGTTTACCATTCACTTCTATGGAGTGAACGCTTTTGCCGAAAATTTTGATTTTAAAATTCCTGCTCCTGAAAGCGATAAAATAATTGTGAATGCCTCATTGGCATTGCATCATATACAAACGTCCGAAAACAGATTTGCCACCTTACAAAAAATAAAAAATCTGAAGCCCGATGCTTTTTTTCTTATCGAACCAAATGTTGATCATTTTGAGCCGAATTTTTACAGGCGTTTTCAAAACTGCTACCAGCATTTCTACAGCATTTTTCAGGTGATTGATAAATTGGACTTAAAACCCGATTATAAGAATGCATTCAAACTATTTTATGGGCGCGAAATAGAGGACATTATTGGCAAGCAGGATAACAGTCGTTTTGAGAAGCACGAACCGGCGTTTCGTTGGATAGAAAAAATGAATAGGACGGGATTTGAACTCAACACCAATTATTTTGATTTTCCGGTTGAAACACCCATTGGACTCAAAATAGCGATGCACCCCGAAGGATTTTTAGGTTTTACTTACGGAACCGAAACGGTTTTAGCCATTATGTATGCAAAATAAAAACCATGAGTAGTCCATTATTTAGTTCCAAACTTCGAAAAACGAGAAGTTACTCAAATTCAGGTTCAACTAATTTGAAGACACTACTTAATAAAAACGAACAAAGCTGCGACACTTCGCCCAAAGTTAAACGTGCAGTACTTGAGTCTCTAAAAAGCCGCTCCTGGAATCGATACCCCGAGGCAGAAAGCTCTTTGCTTAACGAACTTGTTGCAGCTTATGCCGGAGTAGCTGCCGACCAGATAGCCCTGGGAGCAGGTGCAGCCAGCTTACTTGGCAACCTGTTAAATTACTTTGCAATTAATGGCTGGCAAATTATATTTCCGGAACCCTCGTATGCTTATTTTAATCATCACTGTAAGGCATATAATATTCCTTATGTCTCCTGGGTTTTAGATGGAGAGTTGCAATACGATATAGAAAACCTGCCGGAGTTAACTGAAAAAACAGTGTTGTTTATCGTTTCGCCCAATAACCCGGTTGGTAATACCATTCCAGAAGATAAGCTCAGATTTTTACTTAAGAAGTATCCAAAAACTAGAATTATTTTGGATGCCGTATATCAGGAGTATGGGAAAAACAATTTCACCCCACTAATTAACGAATATGAAAACTTATTGGTGTTGCGTTCTTTTTCCAAAGCCTTTCCTGCAGCCGGGTTAAGGCTGGGTTATTTATGCGGTCAGGCCCGGGTAATATCGCAATATAAAAAACTGGTATTGCCTTATTCCATAAATCACTTTTCGCAAAGCTATGCAATAAAACTTTTGAGCACGCCCGATTTTCTTGAGACCGAGCTTCTGAACATAGAGAAAACAATGGTTTTAAGAACTCAGTTATACAATAAACTTTTAAATGAGTTCAATGCGTCCCAATTACGTGTATTTCCTTCAGAAGGAAATTTTTTACTCATACAGTTTGCCTCAAAGGGGTATTTTAATGATGTTACTATTGAATTAGACAAATGTAATATCGAAGTTTTAAATACATCAAATCATAAAAAGCTGGAATACTCAATTCGGGTAAGCATTGGTAGCGAGAACGAAATGAAGTTATTTTACCAATGTATAAAGCAAACTTTTAAAAATGGAACAAATGATGATCATTAAAAAGAATAATACCGTGAGAAATTCAGAGATTATTTTTCAACACAAAAACATAACCATTAAGTATTTTCCGGTTCAACGCTTAATCGTTCAATCGTGGTTTGATTTTGTTGCTTCCGATGATTTTAGAAAAGCCATTGATTTTACCCTTGAGTTTGCCGAAAAGAATCCGGTTCATTTTATTATTTCTGATGCACTTAAACAAGCAGCCATTAGTCCAACCGATTCGAGCTATGCCGCAGCGGTGATGCCGCAACTGGTGGCCGCAGGTTTAAAAGCATTTGCTTTTGTTATTCCCGAGGATATTTTTACCAAAATTTCGCTTAAAAAATTCAGCGATTTGGAGCAAACCCACCAGGTGCAGTATTTCTATGATTTTGACGAAGCCATAAACTGGATTAAGGAAATTGAACAAAAATAGATTCAATTGATTCCTCGGAAAGGTAATCGATTAATAGTTAGCACGATTTTCCAGAGGCTTTCCACTTAAAAAACGCCGTTTGTTACTGAATTTTAGCAACGGGCGGCGTTATAGATTTCTTAAAATTTTAGTTTATTAAAAGGGCTTCAAAGCAAGTCCTCAACCAATTATTATAGATAATATTCCTGACTTGTCCACTTTAGTGCGGCAGATTTAGTATTTTGATGTATTTCAAAATTTTATCGGAGTATTTTGCTCTAA
>PHDD01000019.1 GCA_002840905.1 Bacteroidetes bacterium HGW-Bacteroidetes-4
GTATGATGGGAGACTATCACGTACGGTTCTGTGAGAGGCTTAGGGTGCAATTCCCTTTGCCTACTCGACCGCCAACGTTAGCCATCATGCAACAAACGCCCCATAAGAAACATTTGTACAAAAAAAGATAAACATGAAATACATGAAACTGAAAAACTTAATTTTATTTGGATTACTATTCTCAATAGGAGTACTTAATGCTCAGACTGATTTCAGAGCTGGTTATATTATAAAATCTACTGGTGATACTTTATATGGAGATATCGATTATCGCGGCGATTTGTTGATGAGTGGTCTTTGTAAGTTCAAAGATAATGAGAATACGATTAAAGAGTATTCTCCAAATGATATTGCTGCGTTTAGATTTATTGATAGTAAGTATTATGTATCAAGAGAAATAAATAATAGAAAAGTATTTCTTGAATACTTGATTAAAGGAAAAATCAATATATACTACATGCGAGATGATATCGGCGACCATTATTTTCTCGATAAGCAAGATGTAAAGTTGACTGAAATACCATATGAAGAAGGAATTAAATACGTTGAAGATAAACAAGTATTTTATGAATCGACAAGACATATTGGATTGCTAAGTGTTTATATGCAAGATGCACCTAAATTACAATCTCGGATACAAACTATTAAAAAACCAGAGCATCAAAACTTGATTAAATTAGCAGAAGCCTATCATAATGCAGTTTGCGAAGGAGAACGGTGTATCATTTATAAGAAATCAGCTCCATTCATAAAAATCTTACCAGAATTAACCGGAGGTGTGATAAAGTATTCAAATGTTGAGGATTTGAATGATAAATTTTATATTCATACTGGTATAATTGGTCACATATGGATGCCTAGGACTAGTGAGAAAATGTATTTTCGAACAGGAGTACTTTTCTCGCAACTTGACCTTGACGGAGAGAAAAAAAACTTTTATAAGATACCTTGCCAATTAGAGTATATTTACCCTAAAGGCATCCTTAGACCAAGAATTGCATACGGATTGAATTTTTATATTCCGAATTATCGAACAGTCTCTTTCGATATTGGAGCAAACATAAAATTATCTGAAACATTCTTTTTAAGCGCAACTTCAGATATTGAATTTAATCCTACAATGATGTTCTTGCCTAAGAACATGCTTTCGCATTCCTTGAAACTGGGATTATTTTTAGGTATTAAATAATGCACGAATGGCTAACACGCGGTATAGCCAATAAGGGTTTCAGTGGTATGCAAGGGGTTGTAGCCCGCTTCAACTTTTGTGTAACTTGATAGGAAATCACCCGCAATCGGCAACGCAAACATACCGCCACCGTTACCTGAAAGCCTGAAAAACAAAAATCCAGCTGCTAAATAGTTACTTGTCCCGGTTCAGTGTACACACCCATTTCCTAACACGCACCGTCTACCCCGTAACACGCACAGTCTACCCCGTAACACGCACTGTCTACCCCGTCACACGCGCAGTCTACCTTGGAACATTTACAAGCTATCACGTGGGGTGCATCGCATTTTTTCCCGATGTCCGGGTTTAAGGAGTAAAAGCAAAGCAGGGTAGTGGCACTGCGGTAGTACGTCCGTAAAAAAAAGAAGGCCGAAGCGTGTCCAGCCATATTGTACACTCCGGCCCGGGCTGCATTACGCGAAGCCCTTTTTATACGGTTTCCGTTTCCGGAGTTTCTTCCGAAGTCGCTGCTTTAGCCGCAGCCCTTACCCGTTTCAGTAGGGCGCTAAAGGTATATTCCTTGTATTTTACCGGGTCTGTTTTTTTATACAGCGCCTTTCCAACTTGTAGTATCTCATTCAAATCGGCATTCAAGGTGTTTAATTCTCCCTGGTTGTTTTCTACCAGGGCTTTACGCTGACTGAGTAGTTCGTACCTTTGCTGCTTGTCGGCAGTTATCGAGGCCACGGTTGTTTTCATGTCAGCCAGTAAGTTTTCAGGCATTCCTGCCTCAGTCAGATGGCTTTGATTGGGTTCCAGAATCTGGAAAATCTGTTTCATTAGCAGCTGTACCGCTTCTACATCCTTATTACGGATGCTGGTACGTAAATCCGAAAGTTTTAAATCCGATACCTTAAAACCCAGTTGCGCTTCAGCAAAACGGACGTGCTGTTCCAACTGTTTTACCTTATAACTAAGTCCATCCAGCGAAGCATACATGCGCCGGGTAATGCCTTTCATCAGAATCGATTCCGATTCGGGTGTCAGCAGGTTTTGTGCACTGGAAATCTTTTGCTCAAAGGCATCGGCATAAGCCGGGGTAAACTTGCCCGAAAACGAGGAAAAATCAGGCAGGTCGCGCCTGAAACTGTACAGTACATAGCCACACAGCATGGGTAGCTCTTCCTCTTTGCAGCGAAATTCGCGTTGAATACGTTCCACCATAGTAGTAAGTATTATGTTAAACCATCAAGGCGTTCCATGGCTGGTAGGAAGTCGATACAAAATTAAATCTTTTTTATTTAGAAATCCAAATAATTGAACCTAAAATTTCAAATAAAATGCTGATTAAGAACCATAACACTAATAAGTTACGTACCGAAAGTCCTGGTAGCTTTAGTCTCAGCGGTCGGTAGTAAGCTGCGTCTAACGCTCACGGAATTATTTAGCCGTACGGATTACGTTTTCTTTAGTCTTAGGTCTGGCATCTTTCGTCTTTCGTCTTTCGTCTTTCGTCTTTCGTCTCGCGTCTTTCGTCTTGCGTCTTTGTTCTATTATCTAATAGCTAAATCTAAATGCAAAGTTTTTTTAGCCTGATAACCAGCATCCCGAAACACGAAACCAGTAATCAGTGACCCGAAACCCGCACAGGTGTAATTGCAATGAAAAATTCATTGAACTAATTTCCGGGAAAGAAGAAAGGTAAAAAAAAAAATTTATAGCTTTGAAAAGTAAACAGAATAAGCAGCTTAAATCCGGCTTTCCCCGCTTAAGAAATGCAATAGCTAAGGGTTAGCACTTTTTAAAGGGGTTAAAACAAGTAGGTAGGTTTACTTGTATTGTAATCAATGTAAAATACGAAGGTAATGGAAGCCAATCATACTTCATTTAGTGAAATTCCTGACGAATTATTAATAAAGTGGCAGGAAATTGCCGATTTATTGGCCGAACTTATTTCCGTTCCGGCTGCTTTGATCATGAAGACCGAAAATGAATTTATGGAAGTTTTTGTGTCAAGCAGCACCCATGGTAACCCGTATCATGTGGGCGATAAAGAGGAATGGTATGGCTTGTATTGCGAAACGGTAATTAAAACCCAAAAAAAATTACTGGTTCCCAATGCCTTAGCCGATGAAAAATGGGATAAAAACCCCGATATTAAACTGGGAATGGTTTCCTACCTGGGCTTCCCATCAATTTTCCCGACAACACGCCTTTTGGGACGATTTGTGTGGTCGATTCCAGGGAAAACTATTATTCGTCGAATCATGAACGCTTGCTGCAACAATTTAAGCGGGTGTTGGAGCAGGATTTGGTGCTTATTCAGTCGAATAAAGCGCTTCAGAAGCTTAATGCCGATAAGAACCTGTTTTTATCGGTGCTGGCCCACGATTTAAAGAGTTCGTTTGTTGCTCTCCTCGGTTTATCGGAACAATTAAAAGAGGGAGCCGAAATAAACGAGGTAGAAAAGATTAAGCGTTATGCCACAGCAATTCATGAGGTATCAAAAAATACCAATTTTTTATTGGACGATTTATTGCTTTGGTCCACTTTACAATATGGGAAGCTTAAGGTTAACCCTCAAAATATTACATTCAAAACACTTTGTTCACAAATATTGGAGGAGCTAAAAAGTCAGACAGCCCCAAAATCGTTGGAAATTACCTGTAATGATCCCGAAAATTTGCTGCTATGGGCTGATGAAAGCATGCTGAAAATAGTTTTGCGGAACCTGGTTACCAATGCCATTAAATTCTCCAATCCGGGAGGTAAAATACGCATAGACTCCGAGACACAAGACGCAAAGGTATTAATCACGGTTTCCGATAATGGCATTGGAATGACCCCCGATACCCTAAAAAAGCTCTTTGATGTTACGCAAATCGATTCACAAACCGGCACCCTGGGCGAAAAAGGAACCGGACTGGGATTATTACTATGCAAAGAGTTTATATAAAAACACAAAGGCCAGATTTGGGTCGAGAGTCAGGTGGGTAAAGGGAGTGATTTTAAGTTTACTTTGCCAGCTAACTAACAAATCAATTGGTTTCATAAGCAATAAGTGTACTATTTTTGCGTCTTAGTGTCCTTGCGGTGGAAAATAAACAGACTAAAGACATAAAAGACGGTGTTTTGGTATTTAAACTTTATACCCCCAGTTTTGTCTTTTACTTTACCAAATAAAAGTATTGAAATGCAAAAAAAACTAAGTATTTTGGGTTGTGGATGGCTGGGGCTGCCCCTGGGACAAAGCCTTGTTGAAAAAGGCTGGGAGCTTAAAGGTTCCGTTACCAGCCCGTCGAAACAGGACGCATTAAGGGAAACAGGTATTGAACCTTTTGTTTTGGATCTAAAGCAAAAGGATTATGAAACCGCAACGTTTTTGGACTCGGAGTTCCTGCTTATGGCGCTTCCGCCACAGGAGGCGGAGGACTACCAGCGTTTTATCGGTAAACTGGAAAAATCGGGCCTGAAAAAGGTGCTTTTTATCAGTTCCACTTCGGTGTATGCCGAAAGCAACGATGAACTGAACGAGGAAGCTCCTTTAAACGATGGAAGGGTAGCCCGTGCCGAAGCCTTATTTACAAACAATCCCAATTTTAAGTGTACCGTACTGCGTTTTGGTGGCTTGTTTGGCTACAACCGCAAACCGGGAAACTTTTTTCCCGAAGGACGCATCATTCCCAATCCTGAGGGGGTAGTGAACCTGATTCACCGCGACGATTGCATCGGTATCATCAACGCACTGTTGGAGCAGGAGGCATGGTGCGAAACCTTTAATGCCTGTGCGCCTTCGCATCCCACCCGCAGGGCGTTTTATACCCGCGAGCAGTTAAAGCAGGGTCGTGTGGCTCCGGTTTTTAGTAACGCTAATCCGGGTACGGGCAAACGGATTAACTGTCAAAAACTCATTCAACGCATCGCTTACAGCTTTATCCATCCCGACTTAATGACTTATAGCGAATAAAGATGGGAAGGAAGCAACTTACATAAAATTTTGTAGCTTTGGGTTTACCCGAATAAATATAAATAAGGTGAAAAAAAAAGAAAACATAAAAAGTAAAAAGAAAAGGCGGGTACTCGACCGAAAGAAAACCGATCCTTCTAAATTTGTTTTTACCGGGGCAGAGTCGGAAAAGCGCATTGCGGTGCAGTTGTTTATATACCATGCAGCGGAGTGTATTGAGGACCGGAATTATAATCCGGCAGCATTTGAGGGTTTCAGCGACCCTGATTACCGTTACTGGCTGAATATTTATGGACTGAACGATGCTGAAACCATTTCGACCCTATGTAAAAAGCAAGCCATTCACGACCTGGTGATTCAGGATATACTGGATGTAAACCAACGCCCCAAGTTTCAGACCTTTGACACTTTTTGTTTTCTAACCTTAAAATCCATTCTGCCCTCCGACAACGAGGTACTTACCGAGCAAATCAGTTTTGTGTTTGGAAGCAATTACCTGATGTCTTTTCAGGAGCGTGAAGCCGACTACTTTGAACATCTGCGTTACCGGCTGCGCGATAAGAAGGGCATACTATCGGAACGTGGTCCCGATTATTTGCTTTACACCATGCTTGAGGCAATTCTCGACAATTATTTTAAAACCCTTCAGCAAATTGAAGATGCCATGGAAGCCTTTGATGTGTTGACCGGTTCACATGATCCATCACCGGCCGTATTGGAAAAAATTGAATCGTATAAAAAATTCCTGCACATTATACGCAAAGCCATTGTTCCCATTAAGGAATTTTCGATGGTAATTGAGCGGGAGTCCAATCCTTACATCGAAAAAAAGCACCTGAAGTATTTTCTTGAGATAAAAGATTTGAGCCTCACCCTGCTCGATCAGTGCGACACCCTGGGTTCGTCGCTCGAGAGCAGTACCAACCTGTTTTTCTCGCTGCAAAGTCACCGCATGAACCAGGTAATGAAAACCCTGACCATGGTGGCCACCATTTTTATTCCCCTGACCTTTGTGGCCGGTATTTATGGCATGAATTTCAGGTACATGCCTGAACTGGAATGGAAATATGGCTACGCGGGCGCATGGGCCTTGTTTATTATTATACTGGTGCTGATGGTTTTTTATTTCAGAAAAAAGAAGTGGTTTTAAGCAATCAGGAAAAACTTAAAATTAGCATCCATGGAACGACCCTTATTAAACAATCCGAAGGAACAGCCAACGTGTTATCTTTGGTAATGGCTGGCAGTTATTCGCTTCGCTTAGTTATCCGGCCTATCAGGCTCTGATGCAGGAAGTAAATCTGCCCGAAACACCCTGGCAGGTACAATGGAGGTATTATAACGACGGTAAAGCCTGGCTTTGCAAGGTAAGTTATAAAAAGAAAACGGTGTTTTGGTTATCGGTTTGGGAGGCTTATTTTAAGGTAGCTTTTTATTCGTGAGACTCAGATTTCAGGAGTGAGCGAACTGAAATCTGTTAGTCGAACGAATCCCGATGAAATCGGAGGGTATAAAACCCTGCAGCCTCGCCTGACCATCAGGCAGGTCTGCTGCGGAATAAGTTTCCAATTCCGATTATTATCGGAATGCTTTGGGGTTTAATACCCGTTGATTTTACCGAAAAGAATAGCCAGGGATTGATGAACCTGCCTCTGGATGCTTCAGTAAAAGAAGTATTTAAAGGGAGTAAACCCATTGGAAAACTTTTGCCTCTGGTTTTTAGCATCACCCGGGTGGAACAAATAAGTGAGGTAATGCAGGTAGCCAATTACAAAAAAGGATTGAAATAAATAACAGGAAAAGTTTGATCCTCACGAAATATTTTGTTTAAACAGTCTATGAAAAAAATAATGTTATTTTTAACTGCTCCTTCATTCCAAAAGGGTAAAAGCTGGAGGAACTGATGGGGCTTGAAAAACAGGATATGCAATTACTGGGTGTCGATAAGCTGAGTGCCTTTGCCTGTTTCGATTTGGTGTCGAACGAAACTTTACGTGAACTGTTTAAACGGATGGGATGTGAGGGACTTTTTAATATTTCGGATAGTGCTAAAATCAAAAAAGACGGGGTGCAAGATGCAGCGCGAATTTTCGATTACCTGAATGACAACGAGAATTTTCAATTGCCTGAATTGCAGGTTTCAGAAAGCAATGCAGATATATTGTGAAGAAATTGTTAAGAGTAATAAGGGATTAGCAATTATTACGTAACTTTATTCGGTTATTTTTTGTTTAGCTAACTTAATATACTTACAATGAAAATGAAATTCCTGGCACTATTTGCCTGCCTGCTGATGGTTTGGGGAACCAATCAGGCGCAAAAAGCTGTTAAATTATGGGAAACACCCGCCGTTTTTGAAATTCCCGAGTCGGTACTCTTCAACGACACCGTAATTTATGTGAGCAATGTAAACGGCAGTCCGCTCGATAAAAACGGATTGGGTTATATATCGCGTTTGTCGGCTTATGGCGAGGTGTTGACAAAGCAATGGGTAAAGGGTTTGCATGCACCCAAAGGTATGGGAATGTATCAGCAGTGGCTCTACGTGAGCGACATTGACCGGGTAGCCAAAATTGACTGTTCCACCGGACAAATTGTTCAGTTTATTCCCATCGAAGGAAGCCGTTTCCTGAACGATATTGCCGTTTCGGATCAAGGCCTGGTGGCAGTTTCTGATTTAATGGATAAAACAATCTACCTGATTGAAAATGATTCGGCCCGGGTGTTGGTTCGTCACGACTTACTGGAGCGGGTAAATGGTCTTTATTGGGAAGGCGATCAATTGTATGCCGGTACCGCTGGAACGGTTTATGTAATTGCCATGAATAATCCCGAGCCCACATTGGTTCCTTTTATCCAGGAAACTGGCGGTATCGACGGGCTGGAGCGTTTGACCGACAGCACGTTTATTGTTTCCGACTGGGCCGGAAAAGTTCAGGCCATCAGTCCTTTTGCTCCACCGGTAGTATTGCTGAATTTTAAAGACGAAAAATACAATGCAGCCGATATTGAAATGGATCGAAAAACCAAAACCCTGTTTATTCCAACCTTTTTTGGAAACAGTGTAGCTGCATACACCATCGAATAAGATTTACCAAACCTGCCGGATACTTCACTTTCGGCAGGTTTTTCCTAATCCTTCCTCACATTAACTTCATATTTCAAAAGCCAAATTAGCCTTTGACGGATTAAGCTTTTTTATATACTTTTGCACCACTAAAAATTTCAAGCAAAATAGATTATGTTCGAAAATTTATCAGACCGGTTAGAGCGTTCGTTTAAATTGTTAAAAGGGCAGGGAAAAATTACCGAAATCAATGTGGCCGAAACATTGAAAGATGTTCGTAAAGCTTTGCTCGATGCTGACGTTAACTTTAAAATAGCCAAAAGTTTCACCGATACCGTTAAAGAAAAGGCCTTGGGTCAGGATGTGCTTAATTCCCTTAAGCCCAATCAACTGATGGTGAAAATTGTTCACGATGAACTGGCGCAATTAATGGGCGGTAAAGCTGTCGATATTAATCTGAAAGGAAATCCTACGGTTATTCTGATTGCCGGTTTGCAGGGTTCGGGTAAAACCACTTTTAGCGGTAAGCTGGCTCTGCGTTTGAAATCGAAAAACGGAAAAATGCCCTTGCTGATTGCCGGTGACGTATACCGTCCGGCGGCTATCGACCAGTTAAAAGTACTGGGCGAACAAATTGGCGTTGAGGTTTACACCGAAGAGGGCAGCAATGACCCGGTAGCTATTGCTAAAAACGGGATTAAGTTCGCCAAACAAAAAGGATACGATCTGGTAATTGTCGATACAGCCGGTCGTTTGGCAGTAGATGCGCAGATGATGAACGAGATAGAGGCCGTTAAAAAAGCCATCGATCCTCACGAGATATTGTTTGTGGTCGATTCCATGACCGGACAGGATGCCGTGAATACAGCCAGGGAATTTAACGATCGCCTGAATTTTGACGGTGTGGTGCTTACCAAACTCGACGGGGACACCCGGGGCGGAGCAGCTTTATCCATCCGTTCGGTGGTTGATAAACCCATAAAATTTGTGGGTACCGGCGAAAAAATGGAAGCCCTCGATGTATTCCATCCCGAACGTATGGCCGACCGTATTCTGGGAATGGGCGATATTGTATCGCTGGTTGAGCGCGCCCAGGAACAATACGATGTTGAAGAAGCCCGCAAGCTGCAAAAGAAGATAGCTAAAAACACTTTTAGTTTCGACGATTTTCTTTCCCAGATTCAGCAAATCAAAAAAATGGGTAACCTGAAAGATTTGGCGGCCATGATTCCCGGTGTAGGAAAAGCATTAAAAAATATCGATATCGACGACGATGCTTTTAAAGGCATTGAAGCTATCATTCATTCCATGACCCCGGCCGAGCGTGACGAACCGGCCATTATTAACGGATCGCGCCGTAAGCGTATTGCCAGTGGCAGTGGAACCACCATTCAGGAAGTGAACCGTTTGATAAAACAGTTCGAAGAAACCCGCAAAATGATGAAAATGATGAGTGGAGGAGCCGGTAAAAACCTCGCTAAAATGATGGGTGGTAAAAGGTAGCAGGAAACTTATTACAAGAATTGAAAATTCACACACGAATAACTTTAGTCACTCCAGGTACTTTAGTCACTTTAAGTACTCCAGACATTCTAATTACTTTTTATTATGGAACTGATTGACGGAAAGAAAATAAATGCAGCCATGCGGCTCGAAATAGCTGAAGAAGTCAGGAAAATGGTGGCTGAAGGAAAAAAGCGGCCCAATCTGGCGGTAATTATGGTGGGCGACGATGGAGCCAGCGCCACCTATGTGGCCAGTAAAGTAAAAACCTGTCACGAGGTGGGTTTTGAATCGACCGATTATCAGTATCCGGCAACAGCCACCGAAGCTGAGATTCTGGCAAAAATTGAAGACATCAATCAGAACCCCGAAATCGACGGATTAATTGTTCAGCTTCCGCTGCCCACGCACATTAGCGAAAGCAAAGTAATTGAAGCCATTGATCACCGTAAGGATGTGGATGGTTTTCATCCCATAAATACCGGGCGTATGGCTATGGGACTTCCGTCGTATTTACCCGCTACCCCTGCCGGAATTATTGAATTATTACGGCGCTACAATATCGAAACCGGAGGAAAAAATTGTGTGGTATTGGGTCGAAGCAATATTGTTGGAACCCCCATCAGCTTGTTGATGTCGCGTAAAGCCAACCCGGGAAATGCTACCGTAACTATTTGTCACAGCCGCACCAAAAACCTGAAGGAAGTTTGCGCCAGTGCCGATATTCTGATAGTTGCCATCGGTCAGCCTGAATTTGTAACTGCCGATATGGTAAAACCCGGAGCGGTGGTTATTGATGTGGGTATACACCGCATGCCATCAGCTGAAACCAAATCGGGCTTTAAACTCAAAGGCGATGTTAACTTCGATGAGGTAGCACCCAAATGTAGCTATATTACACCGGTTCCCGGAGGCGTGGGACCAATGACCATTATCAGCCTGCTGCAAAATACCCTGCTGGCAGCACAACAAAAGATATATTAGTGTTTTTGAAGATACATATTGGCCTATCGCCCCAGGCTTTTATTTTGCTCAATAACTCCCGATTAGCGGTAAAAATCCTTATTTTTGGATCCCACAAATTACCTTACGTTTTAATTCCATAAATTCAGCAAGATGCAAAGCTACTTTATTAAAATTCAATGGTTAATACTCGGTCTGTTGTTGTGCTTTCAAGCCGCGGCACAAAACCAAAACCGGAGTTTTACCGGCTATAAACAAAACCTGGGAACAATTGAAATACAGGTTTCTGATGGAAACTATGTGATAACTCCCTTTACCAAGAAAATATTTCATGTGGCTTTTTATCCCCAACAGGAAAAAGTGAAGAATTATAGCTATGCACTTGCAGCAACTCCTGAAAAGGTGCATTTTATTATTAAAGACAAAGAAAATACGCTGATGATTGAATCGTCAGGAATAAAGGTGAAGGTTACCAAAGAACCCTTTAATCTGTCGTTTTATCATTTCAGCGATTTGTTAATTAGCGAGAACAATGGTTATCAGTGGAGCGATTCAAGTCAGCAGGTAAGTTTTGGGCTTACTCCTGATGAGATTTTGTACGGAGGGGGAGCCCGTGTTATGGGTATGAACCGGCGGGGAAACAGGCTCCAACTATACAATCGGGCGCATTACGGTTACGAAACGCATTCGGAGCTGATGAACTATACTTTACCTGTAGTCCTATCGTCAGGAAAATATGCCTTGCTTTTTGATAATGCTTCAGCCGGATACCTCGATCTGGATAGCAAAAACAACAATACCCTTACCTACGAAACGGAAAGCGGTACCTTGAATTATTATGTAATTGCAGCAAACAATTGGTACGAGCTGGTTGATAATTATACCTGGCTTACCGGGCGCCAACCCATGCCGGCCCGCTGGACTTTGGGAAATTTCAGCAGCCGCTTTGGTTACCATTCACAAAATGAGGTGTTGTCTACGGTGGATAAATTCTTTGAAGCATCGATACCCGTTGAAGCGGTTATTATTGATATTTACTGGTTTGGAAAAGAAATTATGGGAACCATGGGCAATCTGAACTGGTATCGCGACAGTTTTCCTGATCCCGACCAAATGATTGCTACATTGAATAAAAAAGGGGTGAAACCCATTCTGGTAACCGAACCATTTATATTAACCACATCGGACCGATGGGGCGAGGCCGTAAATAACGATATCCTGGCCAAAGACAGTCTGGGAAATCCGTTTACCTATGATTTTTACTTTGGAAATACGGGGTTAATCGATGTGTTTAAACCCGAAGCCCGAGAGTGGTTCTGGAATATTTATAAAGACTTTACTGCCCAGGGAATTGGTGGCTGGTGGGGCGATTTGGGTGAGCCCGAAGTGCACCCGAAAGATTTGTTGCATGTGAATGGTTCAGCCAACGAGGTACACAATGCCTATGGACACGAATGGGCTAAAATTATTTTCGATGGATACCGCAGCAATTTTCCCGAAGTACGTCCTTTTATTTTGATGCGTGCCGGTTTTGCCGGTTCACAGCGATACGGAATGATTCCCTGGACCGGTGATGTAAACCGGAGTTGGGGTGGATTGGGTCCCCAGCCTGAAATATCGCTACAAATGGGAATGCAAGGGATTGCTTATATGCATTCTGATTTGGGCGGATTTGCCGGCGGTGAGGAGATTGATGATGAATTATACACGCGTTGGTTGCAATACGGAGTTTTTCAACCCATATACCGGCCGCATGCACAGGAGCATATTCCGGCCGAACCGGTATTTCAAAAACCAGCTACCAAAGCCCTGGCTAAAGAAGCCATTGCTCTGCGGTACAAATTGCTGCCCTACATTTATTCCATGGCTTTTGAAAACAGCCAGAGCGGAAAACCGTTGATGATTCCTCTATTTTTTAACGAAGATAAAAATCACGACTTGTTGACTTACGATCAGGCATATATGTTCGGCGATGCTTTTCTGGTTTCTCCGGTTAAAATAAAAGGAGCAAAAAATCAGAAAGTATATCTGCCCAAAGGCAGCCAATGGGTCGATTTTAATACAGCCCTTGCCTACGAAGGCGGACAGGAAATAGAAGTAACACTGGCTGAAAAGTACATTCCCGTTTTTGTAAAAGGAGGATCTTTTGTGCCTATGCATGCGCAAGCAAAGCAAACTCAGTATTACAGTCTCGATGCCTTTGAGGTGCATTATTATTTTGATGCGCAGCAAACCAGCAGCCAGTACCGGCTTTATAACGACGATGGCTCCACTTTCGATGCCTTTGGAAAAGGATTGTATGAATTTATTTACATGCAGGCATCTACCACCGATAAAGAACTGGTTTTAAACTTTAGCCGCGAGAATGGCCGGAATTTTACCGGCATCCGCCAAAGCGAAATAAGTTTAGTTATCCATAATCTGGACCGAAAGCCTAAAAAGATAAGTGTGAACGGGGCAAAAATTAAAGGGTCGGAATTTACCTACGACGAAAATCAACGTTCGGTGGTTTTGAAAATGGCTTTGCGAAATACCGAAAAAGAAGTGCGTATCAGTTATTAAGCTTACGGAATTTGTAGAATTATATGTAATCAGGACCTTGTTTGTAAAGGGCTGCAGATTGAATTTTACAATGACTTTGGTCTGGTGGTTAATAATTGGTTCAGCTTTGCTGCATTTTGCTACAATTTTATACCTTTGGTAATTCGAAAAAAAACAGACATGCAGCCACAAACTCCAAAAGAAGCGTTAAAACAGATTCAGAAAGGATATTGGTTATTGGTGTTATTTCCGGTGGCTTTGTTAACCTTCTCGTATTTTTATATAGTATTTAGCGAATCGGATGCAACATACAGCGACAGATCGTACACTTTGTTTCTGGTACTTTTGGGTGCCTGTATGCTGGTGGTTCCCGGGATGTTCTGGTTGAGCAAATCGCGCATCAAAAATATCCATAAGGGAACACCATTGATTAATAAATTAACCGCTTATCGCGATTTTATTCTCTGGACTTATTTTGGTTTTGAATTTTGTATGGTTTTTAGTGCCATATATTATTTGTTAACAGCGAACGATTATATTTTTATTCTTTCGGCTACCCTTTTGGGATTATTTATAACCTTTAGACCAACCAAGGAACGAGTAGCCAACGATTTGGAACTTACCCAAAAAGAGCGTTTTGAGATGGAATAAACAAATTAACGTCTCAACTTTTTATACTTCACCAATAATTAAATAAAGTTACCCTATACTTTTGAAAAAAAATTGTGAATTACAGTGTCAGCGAAAGCTTTTACCCTGTATATTTGCGCTCATTATTAACTGCTTTTTTAATAAAAAATTAGCTTAATACATCGATGAAAATCATTGCAACCCTGGGGTTACTGACCCTGAGTAATGTGTTTATGACCTTTGCCTGGTATGGGCATCTTAAGTTTAAAGAAATGAAATGGTTTGCAGCGCTGCCTTTGGTAGCCGTAATACTAATAAGTTGGGGAATAGCCTTGTTTGAATATTTTTTTCAGGTTCCGGCCAACCGGATAGGTTTTCGTGAAAACGGTGGCCCATTTTCACTGGTTGAGTTAAAAGTGATTCAGGAAGTAATTACTCTGGTTGTTTTTACCCTCTTTTCCCTGGTGTTTTTTAAGACAGAAACATTCCGAATGAATCACCTTATTGGTTTCATCTTTTTAATTCTGGCCGTATATTTTATTTTTAAGAAGTAAACCTATTGAGCTGTTTGAAACAACATGGAATACCTGTTTTAATGGGTATCATTTGTTGTTTTTTTTTATTATTTCAGATGCGTAGAATGGTAGAATTTTATGGTCCAGTTACCTTCTTCTTTAACAAAGGTGCTACTCTCGATAAAATTCAGGTGAATGGTAGTGTCGGGATACACAAAAGTACCATGATTGATGAACTGGGCATGAGCCGTATTGTTATCGACAATGATGTTTAATTTGTCGATTTTATAGGTGATTTTTACATCCTGAAAACCTTCCAGTGCGCTGAAAAACTCTTTGGTATTCCAGACTGAACCATTTTCATAAATAATAAAATCGTCGTTGGTAAGCCTTTCCATTTCTTCATAATTGAATTCTTGTACAGCAGTAACAAATTGGTGTAAAAGTTCATCAATTAATTTATGGTTTTCTTTTTGTTCCATTTTTTGGCTACAGGCCCAAAAGCCTGTTAATACGAGTAGGAATAGAATTTTTTTCATAGCTCTGAGAGTTTTAGTTAGTTCGTTTTGCGCCTCAAAAAGATACGAAAAAATTTACAAAGGATTGTACTTATAAAAGCGTAAAATAAAAAAGGTTGCCAATTTTCTGGTATCAAATCAGTTGAAATTGGCAACCATTATTTATGTATTCAATTAATTTATAGAGCAATAAGGCTTATTGCAAAACCTCCTCCCGGTGCCAGGGTTATGGGCAAGCTACTTTTACTGTCGATGGTTAATGTTTCAATTTTATAAGCTTGTGGATTGGTATCCCAATGGGCATCTTCAGCATCTTTATAGAGAGTAGCCGTATAGGTTTTTCCTTCCGGAAGAAAATCGAATTTCAATTCCAACGAGCGCTCATTTTCATCGGTAATACCGCCTACAAACCAGTTTTCGCTGTTACGTTCCTGCCTTGCAATACAAACAAAATCGCCAACTTCGCCATTCAATACTCTGGTTTGTTCCCAGTTAACGGCTACATCTTCAATAAATTTAAATGCCGGATGACCCTGGTAATATTCAATTAAATCGGCGGCCATTTGAATTGGGCTATTGATTACCACATATAATGCCAGCTGGTGACACAGGGTGGTATTTACCTGATTGTCTTTTTTGTACGGATCGAGTTTAAGGTTAAAAATTCCCGGTGTAAAATCGATGGGTCCAGCCAACATACGGGTAAAAGCAACAATGGGTAAGTGTTCCGGAGGATTTCCACCATCGGAAGCCCAGGCGTTGAATTCCTGTCCACGCAATCCTTCGCGTGCAATAGCGTTGGGATAGGTTCTGCGTTTACCGGTTGCTTTTATGGGCTCATGAGCATTTATGGCCACTTTGTATTTGGCACCGGTTTCCAGTACCTGGTGGTAATGGTTAACCATATACTGGCCGTGATGGTATTCGCCTTTGGGCAGAATTTTTCCGACATATCCGGTCTTAACCGAATGTATTCCAAGACTTTCCATCAGGCGAAAAGCTGTATCTAATTGGTTGGTGTAAGTTTGTGTAGCTGCTGAAGTTTCGTGATGCATAATCAGCTCCACACCTTTTTCTTTGCCGTAACGAACTACTTCTTTTAAATCGTAATCGGGATAAGGAGTTACAAAATCGAACACGCCTTCGCGATCTTCAAAACCTATCCAATTTTCCCAACCGGTATTCCAGCCTTCGACCAGAAGTCCGCCAATATTGTGTGCAGCTGCAAAATCAATCAGTTTCTTTGCATAAGCAGTAGTTGATCCATGCCGTCCGTGTGGTTTTTTACCTGAAGCGCTGTTCATGTCCTGTGTGGCACCATAATCCCAGGTTTTAGTTCCCAGATGCATGTCCCACCAAATTCCCACATATTTCATGGGTTTAAACCACGACACATCGCCAATTTTATTGGGTTCATTCAGGTTTACAATTAAATCCGATTCAATCAATCCACCTGCGTTTTCGCTAATTTGAATGGTACGCCAGGGAGTGACAAACGGAGTTTTACAGACTACTTTGTAGTTATGATTTTCAGAACCAACCAGACAACTCTTCAACGTCAAATTTACCGTATCGACCAATAAGGTCATGTCGGCGTAGTTGGTCAGATTGGCTTCGTGAAAGCTTAGGTGTAAACCATTAGCTCCAACTAGTGTTACCGGCGTATTGACTGCATTGTTGGGGATGTGGGTTTGCGCCAAATCGTTATGACTGCGGTATTGTACAGCATTAATTTTTGAAAGAGGTGTTGTTCGGTACAAATGTTCGTAAATGTCCCAGTCGCCAGGTATCCAAAAGGTTTTATAATCGGCAGTAAGATTGAACTCCGTGTTTTCTTCCATAATATACATGGTGTCCAAAGCTTCCTGTTCGGGAAATTCATACCGGAATCCTAATCCATCGTTATAAACCTTAAAAATAAGGTTCAATTTACGATAGGGTTTATTGGTTTCTTCGAGACCTATTTTTAAGCTGTTGTAGTGGTTTAATACTTGTCGTTTTTCGCCCCAGGGCATTTCCCAATTCTCGTTAATACTTAATTGTTCAATGGTTTTAATGGACCAGTTTTCAGCTATAGCCGGCTGGTTTTCAAAACTGAATCCCAGAGTTGATGGTTTTATTACTAGTTTTCCATCAAAAGTAACGTTGTAAGCGGGTTGTCCCTTAGCATCCAGATTGAACTGAAGGGTAATTTTCCCGTCGGGCGAACTGACTTGCTGTTCGTTGTTTTGGGTTGTGCAACTGCTTAATGTAATAAGCGCCATAACAAAAACCCATACTGATTTTGCTTTGTTCATATACTGATTTTTTGAGTTTCTAAATTGCCTTTAGTGGCCAGTTAAAAAAGTTAACTCATGCATTCTACCGGGGGATTACAAATTTAGTCAGATTTAGTTTTATTACGAATATTTTATGGATTAAGAAGTGAAGTTGTTTCATTTTTTACTTTATGTTTGCCTTATCAAACGATGAAAAGGATAGTAACATGACCTATGATCAATTAAAACTCGACAATCAGCTTTGTTTTCCGTTTTATGCCGTTTCGCGCCTGATAACAAGGGCTTATCAACCTTATTTAGACGAATTGGGAATTACTTACCCACAGTATCTGGTTTTACTGGTTTTGTGGGAAACAAACGGAATTACGGTAAGTGAAATTTCGCAGCGGCTGATACTAAATACCAATACCATAACTCCATTGCTGAAGCGCTTAGAGGTTTTAGGAATTTTAAACCGTCAACGGGCTACCGATGACGAACGCAAGGTTATTATCAGTCTGACTGAAAAAGGACAGGCCATGAAAAACGATGCGGCAGATATTCCTTTTAAGTTAACAAATGAATTAAATAGTGAATTACTGAATGCGGAAGAGTTGATTGATTTAAGAGATAAATTACAATTGATTATTCAATCGATTACCCAAAAATAGATGGATATTAAAAGTTGAAAGCCGAAATATGGAGTTCCTTTTTACAGAACCCGTATTACGGCTTTCATTATTTCAGTTTAATTTGACGTTTTATTTTATCTGGCTATTTTTTTGTTTTAATCTTAAAATATGCAATGGCTTTAATTAACTGCTCGGCCTGGTCTTCGAGCATTTGTGCGCTGGCAGCCATTTCCTCACTGGCCGATGCATTTTGCTGGGTAACATTATTCAATTGCTGCATGGCATTATTTACCTGGTTGGTACCATTAAGCTGTTCGCTGCTGGCTGCACTTATTTCCTGTATTAACTGGGTAGTTTTTTCGATTTGCGGTAGTAGTTCATCGAGTTTTTTACCCGCCTGCATGGTTACAACAAAACTGTTTTGCGCCAGTGAAACAATTTCATCAGCAGCCACTTTACTGTGTTCGGCCAGTTTACGTACTTCGGCAGCTACCACGGCAAAACCTTTTCCGTATTCGCCTGCGCGGGCAGCTTCTACTGCAGCATTAAGTGCCAATATATTGGTTTGAAAAGCAATATCGTTAATCACCTTAATTTTTTCAGCAATTTCTTTATTGGCTGTAACGGCTTTGTCGGTGCTGAGTTTAACTTCCTGCATTCCTATTTGCGCATCCTGCGATATTTTGCCGGTTTGGTTGGTATTATCACTATTTTGTTCAATGTTGGCCGTAATCTCTTCAATGGTCGAAGAAATTTCCTCTACTGAAGCCGCCTGTTCATTGGCACCCTGGCTTAGCGATTGCGAGGTGCCGTTTATTTCGATGCTGGCAGAATTTATACTGATGGCTCCTTCAGAAACCGATAAAATTACTTCGTTTAGTTTTTGCGATGTTGCTATAATGGAATTTAACAAAATTCCAATCTCGTCCTCACCCCGGGATACAATGTTTACATCAAGCTGTCCGTTTTTCATCTGTTCCATGGCCTTTACCGCAAAGTTTAACGGTATAGTAAGTACATTGCGCACGGTCATAACAATAATAAAACTCAGTAGAGCCAGTAAAAATAAGGCTGTAGCAACAATTATCACATTCATTCGACGAATATTTTGCTGAAATTCTGAAATATCGAGTTGAAACAAGCCCAGGCCCACATGTTCGCCAATAAAATCTTTGATTGGGAAAAATGCATATTTATGGTCGCCTTTTTCAGTAATCAGTATATCTTTAAAACCGGCTAAAAACAACTCGTCGCTTAAGTGATTGAAAATCATGTTCTCAGAACTGGTGTTTATTAAGGCAAAATCGCTTTTTATCTGGCTTTGCCCTGAAACATTCGATGAAGAAGCCTCCAGAAGTGAAGTAGAGGTTCCCAACAAATCCTTATGCATAAAAAGGGCAAAATCTTCGGTTTCGTCAGTTTTTGAAGTGTTTATTATTTCGTCAATCGGAAGTAGCACCTCAACTGAACCATAATATTCCTGTTTATCGGAAAAAATAGGGGCTATACCGCGAATAACAAATCCACCGCGTCCTGCTTCAATCCCTTTAAGAGGCTTATGGTTTTTTGAAATGTTCAGAATGGTATTTCTGAATCCCGAAAGATCGTCACCCCGTTTGGCCGACCAACAACGAATAAATGAGCGAGCCGGAGGCAGATGGAAATGTATTTTATGTACATCGCCATAAGTGCGTTCCAGGGCTTTGTTAATGTTCTTGTATTCGTTTTCGATGAGCATTGATGACTCCTGCAAATTGCCGGTTTCGTTGAACTGTGCATAAGCTTCTTTTACCACCGACATTTCGGAGCATATGGTGGCTGAGTATAGTGCTTTATCGGCAATATTGTTTATGTTACTTTCAATTTCGTTAATTTTTTTGCTGAGTGCTTTTTGTGTTAATGCTTCGTTGTTTTGAATCAGATAATATCGGGCAATAAATACCAGAATAAGAGTTAACAAGGTTGCTGCAATCAACGTTGGCATTAATAGTTTAAATGAAATTTTTTTGTTTTGTTTGACTTTCATACCAGCTTGTTTTTAGAGTTTATAAATTTTATTTGAATATTAAACCAGGCTTGAATGTAAGCATAACAAAGAACCAGTGTCCGGCTTTTTCGTAATCGCCTCCGCGAATAACACTTAACGAGCGTTGAGCAAACATTACGGAATATCCCACACTCATGGTTAATGTTTTGTGGTATTTGTAGTTGAGTAACAAGTCAATTTCTGAGCCCAAAGGTTTATCCAGTGCTTTTAAACCCGTTCCGGTATAATCGGTATCGATAACATTATTGGTGAGCGAAAAGAAATGATAAGCGCCACTGGTCGAAATTTTATCGTTTAATTTATAATCCAATTTCAGGTAAAGATCCATTAATCCCCCGTTTTTGGTATGGTTGTCAACAGTAATAAAATAGTCCATACTTCCACGTAAAGCATGTCCTGCACCATATAAATTATTAAACGCGTTTTTTTCGGTATCGAGAGTATCTAAATTATCATCTCCCGAATAATATTCAAAGCCCAAAGTGGTTTTTAGTTTTTCATTAACCTGATATGAGGCCGAAGCCAGAATCATGTGCGCGTTTAATTCTGTTCCGGTTTTGTCTTTACCGGTTTGCAGGTATGCGGCTCCTGAAAGGGTAAGTCCGAGGTCTTTATTGGAATAATTAGCATTTAATCCGGTTGTATTTCTGAAATACAGGGTATAGTCGGCACCGGTGGGTTGTAGGCCGTCGGTAATTTCGAGCAGCGATAAGGCTAATCCGTTGTCAAATTCTTTCAACAACCATAAAAACTGCATGGCTTTATAATAATCAACCGGGTAATTGCTTTCAAAGTTCTTTTCGGCTTCGTTGTTATAAGCCAAACCCAAATGGGCATCAAAGCCTGATTTTTTTAATTTTAACAAGGCCAAATCGTGCGATGAAGCTACGTTATTCCAGTTGGTGGTTGCAAGTAAATGTTGTTGTTCATATTTAAGTTGTTGCCTGCCTAATTTAAGGGCCAGAGTTTCGTGTAGTTTCATTTCAATCCATGCTTCAAAAAGCATGAATGAGGGAGCATCCGACTTTGTTTTCACGTCGCCCCAGGTCTGAACATCCTGAATTGCAAAATACGATTTGATTTTTTCATTTTCGTAGCTTACACTCATGCGGCTGCGTTGTGTGGTTAAAAAAGCAGGTTGACTGGCTGGAGTAGTTAAGGCTCTGTATCCGTTTCTAAACTCGGTTCGGGGACGTAGTTCCAGGTTAAGGCTCCAGCTGTCTTTTTTTTCTTCTTTAGGTTCTTCATTCTGAACGGCTGGCAAAATGGTTTGTGTCTGATTTCCTGTTAATTTATTGGATGAGCCATTATTAACTTCCAAAGCAACAGGTTTATCTGACGTTTGTGATACCTCATTGGGGGTTGCAACTTGTTTAAATAACGGATCGCTACTCTGTAAAGCGGAGCGTGACTCATTTTGTGCATTAAGACTCAATGCATAAAAACCAAGTAAAAGGGCTGGAATAATGTGTAACTTTCTCATGGATGTAAATTATTACATTAATAAATAATGAATCTTTCAAATGAAAATTTAACTTCAATTTTTTACTTCGATGGATATTCTGTATCAGAGAATATTTTTTTCCTGCTTCAAAAGTCCAAATTATGCAAAATTCCCAAATATTCAAACCATTATACTTAACTTGAACCTTAATGGTTAGGGTTTTATGTAATATAGATTTATTATAAATTAGTTATCGTTAAATAGCATATTTGTTTTGAAAAATGAATGAACTGGTATTCGAGATTTATTCAATAAATTTTATGTTTATAAAACCTGTTTTAAAAAACTGAGAAAAATCAGGTATTTCATATAATGCTGTGTAAATTTGCAGCATAAAACAAAAACCAAAATTGACATGGCAACTTTTACAAAAGACGAAGCCCTGCGCTATCATGAAAATGGAAAACCGGGGAAGATAGAAGTAGTTCCAACCAAACCTTATAGTACGCAATACGATTTATCATTGGCTTATTCTCCGGGAGTAGCTGAACCTTGTCTTGAAATTGAAAAAAATCCTGAAGATGCTTACCGTTATACAACCAAAGGTAATTTGGTGGCTGTAATTAGTAACGGAACTGCTGTTTTGGGATTGGGCGATATTGGTGCATTGGCCGGCAAACCAGTAATGGAAGGTAAAGCGCTTTTATTTAAGATTTTTGCTGATGTCGATGTATTCGACATTGAACTGGATGAAAAAGATCCCAAGAAATTTATCGAAGTAGTAAAAGCCATTGCACCTACTTTTGGAGGAATTAATCTGGAAGATATTAAAGCACCGGAATGTTTTGAAATTGAAGAAACGCTAATAAAAGAATTGAATATTCCGGTAATGCACGACGATCAGCACGGTACAGCCATTATTTCAGGTGCCGGATTGCTGAATGCACTTGAACTGGCCAAGAAAAAAATTGAAGCAGTTAAAGTAGTGGTTAACGGTGCCGGAGCTTCAGGAATTATGTGTGCCCGTTATTATGTATCGCTGGGGGTAAAGCTGGAAAACCTTTTTATGCTCGATTCAAAAGGACTGATAACTGTGCAACGAACCGATTTGAATGAGCAGAAGCGTTACTTTGCAAAAGACTCAAAATTGATTAAACTTGAGGAAGTTCTTAAAGGAGCAGATGTGTTTTTGGGCTTATCAAAAGGAAATATCCTGAGCCGCGAAATGGTTCAATCCATGGCCGATAATCCCATTGTTTTGGCAATGGCAAACCCAACTCCAGAGATTTCGTACGAAGAAGCTATAGCTGCCCGTAAAGACATTATTTTTGCAACCGGCCGGTCCGATTATCCCAACCAGATTAACAATGTACTGGGCTTCCCGTTTATTTTCAGAGGAGCACTCGATGTTAGGGCAACAGCCATAAACGAAGAAATGAAAAAAGCCGCTACCTATGCCATTGCAGCCTTGGCTAAAAAAAATGTTCCCGAAACGGTGAATGCCGCCTACAAAAGTAGAAACCTGACCTTCGGACGCGAATACATTATTCCCAAACCGCTCGATCCACGTTTGATAACCGAAGTGGCTCCGGCTGTAGCAAGAGCTGCAATGGAAAGTGGTGTTGCCCAAAAACCCATTAAAGATTGGGACGCTTATCGGATTAAACTGATGAAGCAAATGGGAATTTACAACAAACTAACCGATGTAATCCACACAAAAGCCAAACAGCAATTAAAACGGATTGCTATTTCTGATGCTGAAAATTACAATGTATTGAAAGCGGTAATCATGATAAAAGAACAGGGAATTGCCGACCCAATTTTAATTGGAAACCGTGCGAAAATTGAAGCAAATATGCGCGAAAACTGTGCGGGTTTGTGCGATATTCCTATAGTAGATTTGCACGATTTGATTGAAAGTGATCGTTTGGAGAAATACGCGCAGATTTTGTTTAAAAAACGTCAGCGTAAGGGAAGTAACCTGGAAGAAGCCCGCCAATTGGTTCGCAATGTCAATTATTTTGGGGTTATGATGGTCGAAGCCGGAGATGCCGATGGATTTTTGGCCGGCTACTCTACCAAATACTCAAATACCATTCGTCCGGCACTGCAAATTTGTGGAACAAACAACAGTTTAAATCATATTGCCGGAATGTATGTGGTAATGAACAAAAACGGCACCTTCTTTTTTGCCGACACTACCGTAAATCATACACCCAACGCAAAAACCTTAATCGACACCACCTTATTAACCGCTGCCGAAGTACGCAAGTTTAATATGGATCCGGTTATTGCCATGGTATCGTATTCTAACTTTGGTTCTACCCGTAAAGGCAGTCCTGAGGTGGTTCGTGAAGCGGTATCGTACTTACACGAAAATTATCCCGACCTTATGGTCGATGGTGAAATGCAGGCCAACTATGCGTTTAACAAACAAATAAGAATGGAGAAATTTCCGTTCTCAAAAATTGGCGATAACGATGTAAATACCATCATCTTCCCTAATTTGAGCTCAGGAAACATTGCCTATAAGATGATGATGGAAATTACCGATGCCGAAATTATCGGGCCAATTTTGTTGGGGGTTAAAAAACCTATCAATGTATTACAAATGGGGGCATCAGTTCGCGAAATTGTTAATATGGCAGCCATTACTGCCATTGGAGCTCAAACTTATACCGATGAAATAATGAAACTGTAAAAGTTTATGTCAAATGAATTAAAGCCTCCAATTAACTTGGGGGCTTTTTCTTTTTATATGCTAAACTTTTAATTTTCTTATCGAAACACAAAAACACTATATTTGTGCAAACAGAAAAATTGAGATTATGAGCAAAGTGATAATAAAAAGTTTTGAAGATTTAGAAACCTATATTGGCAAGGAATTAGGAGTTTCAGGCGATCATGTAATCACACAGGAGCAAATCAACCTGTTTGCCGATGCTACACTCGATCATCAGTGGATACATACACAACCTGAGCGGGCTAAAATTGAATCGCCTTTTGGTAATTCCATCGCTCATGGGTATTTAACCTTATCTATATTGCCCTATTTGTGGGAACAAATTGTCGATGTGCAAAATTTAAAAATGCAGGTTAATTACGGAATCGAAAAATTCAAGTTCAATCAGCCCGTTTTGGTAAACAGTACCGTGCGTTTGGTAGCCCGTGTTAATAATGTAATCGATTTGCGTGGCGTAACAAAAGCCAATATTGGGGTAAAACTTGAAATTGAAGGGAATCGAAAACCAGCTTATGAAGGTGAAGTAGTATTTCTTTACCATTTTAATAAGTAGGTGCTTTTTGTTTTAGCTTATTTTTCGTATTTATTAATGAATAAAAATAGTACCTGATAATATTATTTTCTGGTGCATAATTTCCATATATAATTTTGCCATTTAACCTCATTTATTCCATGTCTATCGACGAGCGTTTAGCCAACACCCAATTTAGCTTGCCGGTTATCCGGCAGATTAACAACGCGAGGCATGAAACGGCAATTAGTCTGGGACTGGGTGAATTAAAAAACTTTCCGGTGGATTCGCGAATGCTTCAGGCGATGGAACACGCAATGAAACATGAGGGAACCAACTATACCGATAATGCAGGCTTGCCTGAACTGCGAAATGCTATTGCCGAAAAACAACAAAGTTCAGATGATTTTCCTTACACAGCAGCGCATGTAGTTGTAACCATCGGTGTACAGAATGCACTTTATGCAACGATAAAAACCCTGGCAAAATTGGGAGCCAAAAGAGTGCTTATCCCCGAAATAAATTTTGGTATCTACCATAAAATACCCTCAGAATTTGGTTTTAAGGTAATTACCTACCCTATAACGCCCGATTTTGGAATCGATTTTGAATCATTGTTTTCTATGTTGGAACCCGATGATTTATTGCTGATTAATTCTCCGGCAAATCCAACCGGAAGGGTTTTTACCAAAACCGAGAAAAAAAAATTAGCTGAAGGACTAAAGCGAAAACTTACCCAGGGTTATGTAATCTCTGACGAAATTTATGATATGTTGGTTTACGAAGGGGATCCGACAATAAGTTTTGCTGCCTTTTTTGAGCGCACCATTGTTCTAAACGGAATTTCAAAAAGTGGTGCAGCTGCTGGTTTACGTGTGGGTTGGATAATTACCCGAAACGAAAAACTGGCGCAGGCCTTTACTTCCGGCAATGCTACGCTTATCAGTTGTCCGCCAACAATAAATCAATATGCAGCCATTCCGGTGGTAAAAGGCGAAACCAAACAAAGCATTGCCGATTACAACAATGCATTAAGGAAAAACCGCGATTTGGCTGCTCATTATTTAACTGCGCAAAATATTTCTTATGTAAATCCTACAGGTAGTTTTTATATTTTTCCTGAACTGGGTAATAACCTGCGAATGTCGGTAACCGAATTTTGTCTGAATTCAGCAAAAGCAGCCAATGGGGTAGTGGTAATTCCCGGCGAAGCATTTGGAGCTCCCGGTCATATCCGCATTTCGCTGGCATCGAATCAAATGAATGAAGGAATGCAACGGCTCAGCAATTTTATTGTACAGGCCAAAAAATAAGGAATTGTTTTTATATGGAAGTGGATGCTTTTTTAATAAAACAAATTGTTGATGAATTATTTGGATGAGAATCATGCGGCACAATGGGTAAACCGGTTTGTAAATGCCACAAACCAGCACATTTTTTTGACCGGAAAAGCCGGAACGGGTAAAACCACGCTGTTAAAAGAAATTATTAATACGACCCATAAAAAAGCGCTTATTGCTGCACCAACAGGTATTGCAGCAATAAATGCCGGAGGTTCTACCTTACATTCTTTATTTCACCTTCCTTTCGGAACATTTATTCCTTCGAACACCATTCCATCACAACTGAACATTCAATCGCAGCTTACTACTCCGGCCAGCTTGATAAAGAATCTGCACATGAATAAAAACAAGCGGGCTTTACTTCAGGAAATTGAATTGCTGATTATTGACGAAGTAAGTATGTTGCGTGCCGATTTGCTCGACGCCATTGATACGGTCCTGCGTTTTGTGCGACGCTCACGCGATGCTTTTGGAGGACTTCAGCTACTTTTTATTGGCGATTTGTGGCAATTGCCTCCGGTTGTAAAAGACGATGAGAAAATTATTCTGAATGCCTTTTATCCCAATGTGTTTTTCTTTAATGCCAAAGCGTTGGAAAGCAACCCACCGGTTTATATTGAATTAAGCACCATTTACAGACAAACTGATCAGCATTTTATCGATTTATTGAATCATTTTCGCGTTAATGAGGTTACTCCAGCCGATATAGCTCTGCTTAATAAATATTGCAATCCGCATTTTAAACTGATGGAGCACAGTGGTTATATTTATTTAACTACTCATAATTATAAGGCCGATGCTGTAAACCGAAAAGCATTGGAAATGCTTGATGGTGAATTGCATAATTTTATTGCTACTGTTGAAGGAGAATTCAGCGAATACACTTATCCGGTAGATTTTACGCTGGAGCTGAAAAAAAATGCGCAGGTAATGTTCATCAAGAACGATTACTCGGGCGAGAATGCCTATTACAACGGAAAAATAGGTAAAGTAACCGAGATGACCAGAAAATCGGTTAAAGTTGAATTCGACGATGGCAGCAAAGCTGCCTGGGTTGAGCCTTATACCTGGGAGCAAAAAAAGTTTTCGCTAAACAAGGAAACTCGCGAGATTGAAGAAACAGTAGTTGGAAAGTTTATTCATTTTCCTTTAAAATTGGCGTGGGCAATAACCATACATAAAAGTCAGGGTTTAACATTTGAGAAAGCCATGCTCGATATATCGCAGGCATTTGCTCCCGGACAAATTTATGTGGCATTATCGCGGTTAACTTCCTTAAAAGGGCTGGTGCTGGCCCGTCCATTAGCAAGCGAAGGGCCCGACATGGATGATGCTTTGTACCAGTTTGTTCGCAAACAAAAAGCTGAAGCGGAATTGGAGCAGTTACTACTCTCGTCGTCACAATCGTATCTGCAAAGTAAAGTTCTCGATTCGTTTAATTTTTCCCGCTTGTTGATGAGTTTACAGGAACATATTGCTGGCTATACAAAAGATGAAAACAAATCAGCAAAACAGAAATACCTCAGTTGGGCCATTAATTTACGTAATTCAATTTCACCACTGATTGAGGTTGGAATTAAGTTTCAGTCCCAATTACAAGGTATTATTCGTCAGGCGGAGAATACCTTTTTAAATAAATTGCACGAACGTGTTGAAGCGGCCAGAATTTACTTTCAACCAGCATTTAATAAGCTTTTGCATGATATTGATGCACAAAAAGAATTGGTGAAAAAGGAAAAAGGAACAAAAAAATATTTAACTGAATTACAATGGCTTGAAGGGGAATTTTTTGAGCAACTGGTAGCTATTGGTAAAGCTGAAGCCCTTTGTTTGTCGGCTTTGAATAACACCCAGTTAAATAAAGATTCTGTAAGGCAATTGACAGGAACGCTTGGCGTATCGTTGGCTGATAATCGTAAAATGATTGAAAAAGCACCTAAACAAAACAATGATAAAGTTGATACGCGAGTAGCAACTTATGATCTTTATAAACAGGGATTAAGTGTGGATGAAATTGCTGCTAAACGCTCATTAACAACAGCTACCATTGAGAAACACCTTGCCGATTGCATTGAGAAAGGATTGATTGAGGTAGATGAATTACTTAAAACCACTCAATTGAATATAATTTTAAATGCAATTCAAAACTCAGATAACCAACAATTAAGTAATATTAAGCTATTGCTTGGCGACAAAGCGAGTTATGCTGAAATTAGATATGCCCTGGCTTATTTGAACTATGAGCAATCGTTAATTGATGATTAGTTAGAATTATTGAAGTATTGAATTATTCATCATGCTTTTTTACTGATATTTATCAGTTATTTAAAATTATTTCCAATTTCATCGCTTTTTAATTAGTTATTCAATAAATAATGTAAAAAAATACAACAGGTGTATAAAATATACACACAAGCGTCAAATAGTCACAAAATCAGATAGATACCCACCATTATAAAATTAACTGTTGATTAATTCAACAATTCATTTCTGTTAAAATCTTCCAATTTAAAAGCTAAATATCACAAATACAGCATTATACGTATTGCTTTTTTTGTGGCATTATAATTGGCTTTTATCGTATCGAATATGTAAAACGCTGTAAAACAGTAATTAATTAAAGGATACTATAAAAAGCGAACAGTTATGAAAAATCTAATTTATGTTTTTGCCGGAGTTTTGTTTTTTTTCTTTTCCAACATCAGTATGGGAGAAACAATCAAAAATCCATCTTCTGAGGAAGGAAGCTTAACTTTGTTAAGTTCGCCCGATTTAAAAAACCTAAGTGCAAAATGGGCAAATGCGTACACATTGCAGCACCCGGAAATAACTATCTCTGTTGCAGATTATTCCCCGGAAGCGCTTAACCAGCAAACAACCGGCAAGGGTTCACTGGCGCTGGTATCCAAACCTTTTGTTCAAACCAACGAATGGAAAAACACCTGGCATGTTGTGGTTGCCCGAAAAGTTATTGTACCCATAATTAATAAAAACAATCCGGTATATGATTTACTGATAGAGAAGGGGCTTTCGGTTCAGCAACTAACTGAATTGACTAACGCTAAAGAAAAAATTGATTGGGGTAGGTTAATGGGACAACAAAAAACAGCTTCAATTAATTTCTATACCTTTATCGATGAGGATATTAATGAAAAAGTAGCCGGTTTTTTAAACCGGGAATTGAAAGAATTAAACGGAAACATAGTCAGTGATGCAACTAAATTAATTCAAAGCATTCAGAATGATAAAAACGGAATAGGGTTTTGTTATCTGTCCGATTTGGTTCAACCAAACACAACCGATTTGCCTCAAGGATTGGCACTTCTTCCCATTGATAAAGACAGTAGCAGAAAATTGGAATCGTATGAAAAATTTTATGACAACACTAGTTCTTTTTCAAGAGGCGTATGGGTTGGAAAATATCCACAAACACTTATTACCAATGTTTATGCAGTGGCTTTGGAACAACCCGTTACTCAATCGGCCAAAAATTTCTACAATTGGTTACTAACCGATGGACAAAACCAGCTTCAAACCTTAGGATATACTGAATTGGTAAATGCTGAAATTGCTTATAAAATGGATAAAGTAACGGATGAAGTTGTACTCACAGAAGTTCCCATCGAGCGTTTTTCGGGATTTAAAATTTTTGTTATTCTGTTGATTGCTTTATTTATAGTTGGTTTATTGTTCGATATTTTGGTATTTAACCGATACCGCAAGACAGAAAAAATTCAGCTAAAAACTGAATTGTCAGGTTATTTTAATCAGCATCCCAAACCCATACCCGCTGGTTTATTTTTCGACAAATCGCACACTTGGGCATTTATGGAAAAATCAGGCAATGTTCGCATCGGTCTCGACGATTTTATTCCGTCGGTTACCGGAACAATTTCGGGCATTAAAATGAAAAAAGCCGGTGAAAACGTTAAAAAAGGAGAAGCGTTGGTAACACTCATTCAACAGGGAAAACAACTAATTATAAAAGCACCGGTTTCAGGAGTTATTAAAGAGAATAACAGTCATCTGATGCAAAATGCTGCATTAATTAACACCGATCCTTATCAGGAAGGTTGGGTATATCTGATTGAACCAAGCAATTGGTTACGCGAGTTAAGTTTCTATTTAATGGCCGACAATTTTAAAATTTGGCTAAAAGCAGAGTATTTGCGACTCAAAGACTTTATTGCCATTATTCAAAAACCCGGAGTAAGTTTAGCACACCAGGTAGTATTGCAGGATGGTGGTGAACTGAGAAGTGGTGTTCTTAAAGATATGGGACCAGAAGTCTGGGAAGATTTTCAACAACTGTTTATCAATGAAATGTAAGCGATTACACCATAATTTAACCAAAAATAATTAATACTGCTATGGGATTAGATAGAAGAAGTTTTTTCCAGATGCTTGGATTAACGGGATTAACCCTGGCCTTGGGAAAAGATGCCAAAGCTGCTCCAAGCGAAGAAGAAGCTGTAAGTTTTAAAGCCGTTCTATACGATTCTACACGTTGTGTAGGATGTCAGAGTTGTGAGTTTGCCTGCGCTGAAACAAACGGACTACCGGAACCTACTGATGTTCCCGAAACAGGAGTTGTTCGTCAACTCGACGAAACCCGACGGACTGTAATCAATAGTTACGAAACCTCAAAAGGCGAAGTGTTTGTAAAACAGCAATGCATGCATTGCAACCAACCTGCCTGTGCTGCGGCTTGCTTAACAAAAGCCATGTTTAAAAACCAGGAAGGACCGGTTACCTGGCGTGGAAACAAATGTATGGGTTGCCGCTACTGCATGGTTTCCTGTCCGTTTGATATTCCAAAGTTTGAATACCACAGCGCCAATCCAAAAATTGTGAAATGCACCATGTGTGTCGACCGCTTGGCTGAGGGTGAACTGCCCGCCTGCGTTGAAAATTGTCCGGCCGAGGCATTGACTTTTGGAACACGCGAAGAACTGATTAAAGAAGCAAGGCGTCGGATTCATGACGATACCGATACCTATTATGATTACATTTATGGAGAACACGAAGCCGGTGGAACCAGCTTTTTATACCTGTCGCCGGTTTCATTTAACGAATTGGGATTCAATACAAAAATTCAAAAATCGTCCTACCCTGAACTGTCAAAAGGCTTTTTATACAGCGTACCCAGCATTTTTGTTTTATGGCCGGCTATGCTCTTAGGTTTACAGCAGGCTACAAAAGATAACGAACTTAAAACTGAAAACGATGATTAACACCGATACAATGATTTATCGTGATAACGATGGGAAAAATATTTGGCAATTTCTGAAGCAGGAGTTAAAGCCAAAAGGAAAATGGTTAACCCCTTTTAATTTGATATCGTTACCCATAATGCTATTGGGTTTGGTATTAATTGTAATTCGTTTTTGGAAAGGAATAGGTTCCATTACCAATTTAACGCAGGATGTTCCCTGGGGACTTTGGATTGGTTTTGATGTAGTTACCGGAGTAGCGTTTGCCGGTGGTGCATACGTAATTACCTTTATGGTTTATATACTGAATATGAAAAAATACCATTCCATTGTTCGGGTAACCGTACTAAACGGATTTTTGGCTTACGTATTTTATGCCGGCGCGCTGCTGCTCGATTTGGGGCGCCCATGGAACGTAGTTAATCCGATAATTGGAAATAGTTTTGGTACCAGTTCGGTTTTATTTTTGGTTGCCTGGCACTTTTTATTGTACATGATAGCACAACTCATTGAATTTTCGCCGGCTATTGCCGAATGGATAGGTCATAAAAGAGCACATAAAATACTTTCAGCCATGACAATTGGTGCCGTTATTTTTGGAATAACCCTTTCAACCTTGCACCAATCGGGTTTGGGAGCCTTATTTTTAATGGCTAAAGATAAAATTCATCCCCTTTGGTACAATGAGTTCATTCCCATTATGTTCTTTGTGTCCAGTATTTTTGCCGGATTATCGATGGTGATTTTTGAGGGCTCCATTAGCAATAAAGTTTTTTCAGATCAAATTAGTGAAAAAAACCAAAAAGCTCATCATTCCATTGTAATTAGTCTGTGTAAAATATGTGCCATGGCCATGTTTGCCTATTTCTTTTTACAGGTTTTAATTTTTGTTCATGAACAACACTGGAGTTATTTAACTACATCTTGGGGTTTGTGGTTTTTAACTGAAATGTTTGTGTTTGTGCTGTTACCCATGCTCTTGTTTGTTTATAGCTATAAAACGAATAGTTTTTTTATGGCCAAAGTGGCGGCAGTAATTACCATGCTTGGAATTATTATAAACCGCCTAAATGTAACCGTAATAGGATTCAAATGGGATGCTGCTGTACCTTATTATCCCTCGTGGATGGAAATTGCAGTTACACTGGCTGTTATCTTTACTGAAATTTGGATTTTCCGTTGGATAATTAACCGGATGCCGGTATTGCGTGAATCGCCCCAATGGGCTAAAAAATAATTTGTTTAACCACAATTGGATGTAAGCAATTCAATTGATTTAAAATTTACAATTATGGATGGTTTTACTTATCACGATATCTTTCAGACAAAAGGTATTGAATACTTAATTATCATAGCGTTTTTCATGGTTTTGATTCCATTTTGGATTATGATAAACCGAAAAACAAAGTTTGTAGCTAAAATTCACGATTCGCTAAGTCGATTAACAACTTCCGTATTAAAAATCCCGAAAGGCGTTTTTTACAGTCAGCATCATACCTGGGCTTTTCTTGAGAAGTCGGGCAACGCACAGATTGGAATTGACGATTGGTTGTTGCATATTACCGGGGCCTCAATTGTTAAACCCCTAATCTCAGTGGGCGAAACCGTTAAAAAAGGCGATGTTATTTCTCAGCTGGTAAAAGATGGCAAATCGCTCGAGGTGCTTTCGCCAATTTCGGGAACTATTTTAAAGGTCAATTTTAAAGTCTTTGAAGCTCCCGAAAAAATGCTTGAAAATCCATTCGATGGGGGTTGGCTTTTTAAAATTGAACCAGACCATTGGAAAGCGGAAACTAACCAGTACTATTTGGGCGAAGACTCAAAAGCCTGGTACGAAAGCGAGATGAGCCGTTTTAAAGATTTTGTTGCCGTATCTATGGCTGAAAGTAATGCAAGCCTTAGCAACATAGTTTTGCAGGAAGGTGGTGAGCTAATGGATTATCCGCTGGCTGAAATGAATGCTGAGGTCTGGAATAGTTTTCAGAATGAATTTTTAAAATAGCTGATATATTACAGGAAAAACCGGGTGTCAAAATGCCCGGTTTTTGCTAATTTGCATTCATAAAAATCAATCAATCACTTGTTTATTTTTTCACTTTGGAATGGAAGAGCAAAAGGCAACAAATACAAACGGGACTATCAAGCCTAAATTAAAAAAATACCTTCGGTTTCACCGTTCAATTTATGGACGAGTAGTATATACCATAAGTATTTTATCCCTAATTCTTTTTTTATCGTTTGGTTCCATTTTTCACTATGTGTATCGCGAGTACCTGAATACAGTTATTAAGCAAAATGGTAACATGGTTGGCTCTATGGTCGAAGGTTCACTGTATTATTCCATGCTTACCAACGATAAAGGCGCCTTACAAAGCAGTTTGGATATAATAAACACCATTCCCGGAATCGATGAGGTGAATATGTATAATCATACCGATAGTCTGGTTTTTTCAACCCACAACAGTGAATTGTCGGGTATAAGTAGTGCAAATTGTATTTCGTGTCACAGCGATTTTAATACTATGTTTTCACAGGAAGAAAAATCGTACCGAATAATTGATATGAAAAGCGCTTGCAGTATGAACCAGACAGAGCGAGGGCATCGTCAATTACTTATTCGAAAACCTATACTAAACGAAAAATCGTGCTTTACTGCCGATTGCCATTATCACGGTGAAAACGATAAGTTACTGGGGTCGTTAATTATAAAAGTCCCTTTGACCGAACTCGACGGATCCATTAAACGTTCTTCGACTGAATTTTTTATTCTAGCCACCATCACCACCGTTTTATTAGTATTGTTTTTAATACTATTTACAAGCAAGGAAATTAAAAAGCCCTTGCACAATATTATTGTGGCCAGCGAATCGGTAGCCAATGGCGATAGGGCAACCCGAATCGAAATAAAACCCAATTTACTCGACGATATGCGCATGGTTTCGAAGGCATTTAACAATATGCTCGATAACCTGAGTGCAGCCAACCTGGAACTGCAAAACTGGTCGAAACAGTTGGAATACAAAGTACAGATAAAGTCGGATAAGTTGGTACAGATGCAAAAAGAACTTATACATATTGAGCGAATTGCATCGCTGGGGAAGTTATCGTCGTCTGTTGCACACGAAATAAACAACCCGCTATCGGGT
Organism: Bacteroidetes bacterium HGW-Bacteroidetes-4; assembly: GCA_002840905.1. Lineage (GTDB taxonomy): Bacteria > Bacteroidota > Bacteroidia > Bacteroidales > SZUA-534 > GWE2-40-63. The sequence continues at coordinate 34,213 of PHDD01000019.1, forward strand.
GTTTTAACTTATACAAAATTGGTTCATAAATTGCTTGAAAAGAATCAGATGGAACAAAAATCCAAAGATTCGATGTTAAATTACCTGAAGATTATTGAGTCGGAAACCAAACGCTGTGGCGATATTGTAAAAAGCCTGCTTGATTTTTCACGTAAAGATCAGGAAAATTTTGAGACCAAACCCATGCACAAAATTTTAAAGGAAGCTTACGATTTGATGGCGCATCAGCTTAAAATATCAAACATTCATTTTTATGCCGATTTTAAAGCCAGCAACGATGTCATTAGTTGCAGGGAAAATCAGATTAAACAAGCCTGTATTGCCATGCTGGTAAATGCATCGGAAGCGGTTTCAGAAAATGGAGAAGTGATGATGCGGACTTCAAATCCTGATGAGGACCACATAAAACTCGACATCATGGACAATGGAATAGGCATAAGCGCTGACGATATTCAGCATATTTTTGAGCCCTTCTTTTCGGCAAAACAAAAAGTAAATGGTGTAGGTTTGGGTTTGGCTATTGTTCATGGAATTGTACAAAACCATAAGGGAAAAATTGAGGTTGATTCGGAGGTTGGCAAGTACACCACCATGTCGGTAACATTACCATTATATAAGGAATAAATAAAAGATTGTATTATGGCAAAATCTATTTCCATACTTATTGTTGACGATGAAGCATCGGTTCGCGATTCGCTGAACAATTGGTTTATCGAAGATGGTTACCAGGTAGCTTGTGCTGCGGATGCAAAAGAGGCCCTGAGTTTATTGGAGTCGAAAAGCTTCGATATTGTTTTAGCCGATATTAAAATGCCCGGCATGGATGGATTGGAAATGCACCGCCGTATAAAGGTTTTAAATAAAGAGGCCATTGTTATTATTATGACTGCCTTCGCGTCGGTCGATACAGCCGTGCAAGCATTAAAAGACGGAGCTTACGATTATGTTACCAAACCTTTCGACCCCGATGATCTTTCGCATTTAATCCGTAATGCCACCAAACACATATCGCTTAAAACCGAAAACGAAGCCCTGCGAAACAAAGTAGTTTCACTTGAAAATGTTGAAGATATTATTGGTGTAAGCGAGCCCATGATGAAGGTTTTTAAAGAAATTGAAAGCGTAGCCCAATCCAATTCATCGGTTATTATTACCGGCGAAAGCGGAACCGGAAAAGAACTCATTGCCCGGGCTATCCATTTTAATTCGCCACGCAAATATTTTTCGCTGGTAAGCGTGCATTGTGGGGCTTTAACCGAGAGTCTGCTCGAAAGCGAATTGTTTGGACACGAAAAAGGTGCGTTTACCGGTGCCATGTTTAACCGGAAAGGGCGTTTTGAAATGGCCGATGGCGGAACCATTTTTTTAGACGAAATAGCTACCATTTCAACCAAGATGCAGGTGGAGTTGCTGCGTGTGCTCGAAACCAAAAGCTTTGTTAGAGTGGGGGGTAACAAGGAAATTAAATCCGATTTCCGGGTGATTTGTGCCACCAACAAAAACCTAAAAAAAATGGTTGAAAATGGTACTTTCCGCGAAGACTTATTCTACCGTTTAAATGTTGTAAATATCAATGTTCCTCCCTTACGCGAAAGGGTTGAGGACATTCCCTTATTGGTTAATTATTTTATAAAAAAATACTGCAATGCCATGAGTCGCGACATTGTTACTGTGGACCCGGCTGCCATGAAACGCATTGAGGAATTTGAATTTCCGGGCAACGTGCGCGAATTGGAAAACATGATTGAGCGAGCCATTGTAATTGGAAACGGAAAAGAAATCAGGTTAAAAGACTTGCCTTTAGGAAAAGAGATTGTGTACAACTCGGCCGAAAGCCTCGAAGATTTGGAAAAGAGACATATTCAGTTTATTCTAAATAAATACAATTGGAATATATCACGCGCAGCAAAAGTACTAAGCATCGATCGGGTAACTTTGTATAATAAAATTAAAAAATACGATTTAAAGTCAGAAACCGAATAACTTATTTTATAAAAACATAATATAGTATATAGTAAATCAGCTAGTTGAAGAAGCAACAAATCATATTCTATATAAAAGGGCAATTTGAACCAGACTGCCTGCAACGACTTAGTCAGGAGGTTTCAATAACTTTTAACCGGCAAGTGCTTATCCGAAATCTGGATTTAGATTTAGAGCCTTTTTACGATTTTAAACGCCGCCAATACGATGCCCATAAAATATTGTATTGGCTTGATACCAATGAGGACAACGAAAATGATAAAAAAATTGCCTTAGTTTCAGTCGATTTGTACATTTCCATTTTAACTTTTTTATTTGGTCAGGCCATTTTTAATGGAAATACAGGTATTGTTTCTAATTACAGGCTACGTAATGAGCAATATGGTTTAGCTCCTGATTCTAAACTTACTTTTTTGCGTTTTAAAAAAGTAATTATCCATGAATTAGGGCATATGTTCGGTTTGGTTCATTGCCAGGTTCCCACTTGCGTAATGCGTTCAAGTACTTATGTTGAAGATATTGATCAAAAGAAATCGCAGTTTTGCAGTATTTGCAGCCCTAAAATTGATAGTGAACCCGCATCGGTGTAGCTTATTAACAGACTACTTTTTGCTGGAGATTAAACTTTGAATATTTCATAGTTTGGCAGAATAACTAAAATGATTTAACTTGGGTTTTGTAAACCAATTAAATAATGAACTATGGATTATTCGGTAAACTATTTGGCAGTGCTGGTTTCAGCTGTTTTGGCTTTTGGTATAGGATCTCTTTGGTATGGCCCTCTTTTTGGAAAAGCATGGCAAAAAGAGTTAGGTTATTCTGAGGAGTATTTGCGTGAGGGGAATATGATTCAGATTTTTGGAATCAGCTTTTTGTTAACCCTGGTAATGGCTTTTGGAATGGCATTTTTATTTCATGTTATCGATGCATCGAAAGTAAACTGGCTGGTAGGATTAAGCCACGGGTTTTATATTGGCGTAGCTTTTATTGTAACATCAATGGGGGTAACCTATCAGTACGAACGGCGCTCCTTTAAGCTTTGGGCCATAAATTCAGGATACCAGTTGGTGTTCCTCATGGTAATGGGTGCCATTTTAGGGGCATGGCATTAAAAAATAAATCGTCGGGAGTAATTTACTCCCGACGATTTTTAGAACCAATATCCCAGTTGTTAAACCGACTTTAGAACTTCCCAAACAAAAGCCCTAATTCCGACTTCCTCATTAATCGCGTTAATTTTCTGAACTTTATCGAGTACGGTGTCAACCAACGTATCATCTACCACAGAAATTATGGCTGAATTCATTTCGGGCCAGGTATGCGTACCCATATGCGGAACACCGGTTTCACTTCCGCGTCCGCTTACATTGGTCCACTGGGTAAAGCCCCTGATGTTGAGCATATCTAACATGTATTCCACTTTTTCGGTGTGGGCCTGATTGTATATTATAAATATTGCTTTCATAAAATTGTACTTTTTAGTTGTTCATAAAATCAAACTGGGCTCTTACTTCTTTAGTTTTGTTTCGTTCCCCTTTGGTAGCAAAAATGCGGTAAATTACCGGAACAATAATCATGGTAATAAAGGTTGAAAACAACAAGCCGCCAATCACTGAAATTCCCATAGGGCTCCATATTTCTGAACCTTCACCGGTACTTAAAGCCAGCGGTAACATACCTAAAATAGTGGTTAAAGCGGTCATTAACACAGGACGCAACCTCGATTTTCCCGATTCAACTATCGCCTGGTCAAGATCCATTCCCCGTTCACGCATCAGGTTAATGTAATCGACAAGTACTATGGCATTCTTAACCACAATTCCTACCAGCATTATAGCTCCTAAGGCAGCAATAACACTTAGGTTGGTACCGGTAATCAACAAGGCAAGTATTACTCCGGTAAAGGCAAATGGAATCGACATCATGATAATTAATGGCATTTTTAGCGATTCAAACTGTGAAGCCATTACAATGTAAACTAAAACCAGACTCAGCAAGAGAAGTAAGCCCAAATCTTTGAAACTGTCCATTTGATCTTCGTAAGCTCCACCTACTTCAATCATAACCTCGTTGGGAACGTCCATTTTATCGATTTCTGCCTGAATATTTGCTGCCAAATCACCCAGCGGAACTTTATAGGGCGTGGCCGATACTTTAACAATACGCTCACGACGCTGACGCTCGATATTTGGTGGCGACCAATACTCCTTTACCTGACCCACATCGCCCAGCCTGACTGTTTTACCAGTGGCAGTTTGTAATAAAATCTGTTCTAAATCGGTGATGGAGTTCCGGTATTCTTCTTTAAAACGGATAATTACGTTGTATTCTTCACCCTGTTCCCGGTAAATGGTTGCAGTTAATCCGGCTATCCGGTTGTATAGTGCTGTAGATACCATGGCTGTGTTTAATCCCACAGCAGCCATTTTTTCACGATCGAGTTCAATGCGCAGTTCGGGTTTCGATTTTTCACGACTGATTTCGATGTTGCGGGCTCCCGGCACATTTTTAAGCTTTTGAGCCAGTTCATTGGCCAGGTTGGTGGTTACATCGAGGTTGTAGCCGTAGATTTCCACATCAACCGCATTCCCGCCCGACATACCTCCACTACCCAGGGTAATGTTATAATTGGTTATTTCGGGAAAGGTGTTCAGCTGTTTACGTACTTCTTCGGCAATATCCCATATAGTTCGGGTTCTTTCTTCAATATGTTTTAGTTTAACCGTGTAATTAATAATGTTGGTTCCCGTTGAAAAAAACATGGCCATCATACCTCCGTCTTCATCAGCACCAGCTGATGTGCTTATCAATTGAATTTCAGGAAAGGAGTACAAAATGGAATCGATTCTACGGGCCAACGCTATGGTTTTTTCAACCCGGGTTCCCGATTGAAGTTCAACTTCAATGCTAAAGCGCCCTTCGTCGGTTTCAGGCATAAATTCGGTACCCAGGTTCCCGGCCATGAATAAACTTCCAACAAATACAACCAGTGCACCAATAATTAGTATAAAACGATTTTTTATACTCCATCCCAGTATTTTTCCATACCAGTTATCCAAGCGGTTAAAATAGGGAATTACAATTTTATCGAAACTGAATTTTTTAACTTCATTGTTATTTTTCTGAAGGCGCAATAATTTTGAGCTCAACATGGGTGTAAGCGAAATAGCTGCCATTGTAGAGGTAACAACAGTTATGGTAACAATCCAACCCAGTTCACGGAACATAATTCCGGTCATTCCGCTTACCATGGTCATGGGGAAGAACACAGCCACAACGGTTAAAGTGGTTACAATTACGGCCATCCATACTTCGTTGGTGGCATAAATGGCGGCCTCACGCGGACTTGCACCCCGGTCAATGTGTTTTGCTATGTTTTCGAGTACCACAATGGCATCGTCAACTACCATTCCAATAGCAATGGAAAGCGCCGACAGCGAAATAATATTGATGGAACTACCGGTAACATATAAATAAATAAAAGCAACAATGAGTGAAATGGGAATGGTGAGCACAATAATAAACGTTGCCCGCCAACGCCCCAAAAAGAACATTACCACCAGGGTAACAAAAATTAAGGCGTACATTAAGGTGTTGGTCAGGTTGCTAATGGAACCATTGATGAATTCACTCGAATCGTAAATTGTAGTCAATGCAATATCGCCTGGTAAATCAAGCTTAAGTTCGGGTAGTTTTTTATTAATTTCCTGGGCAATTTTTACCGTATTAGCACCCGACTGCTTCATAATCATCATGCGAACACCTTGTTTCCCGTTGATTTTTTCATCAATGGTCATGTCCTTTATGGAATCACGTACCGATGCAACATCTTTTAAATAAATGGTTTGTCCGTTAAAATTACCCAAAACCAGATCTTTAATTTGATCGCTGTCGCTAAATTCACCTTCTACCCGCAAGGGATAGTTCATTTGTCCCATTTTAATGTTTCCTGAAGGCATATTCAGGTTTTCGGCCCGCAGAATAGTTCCAATTTGTTCTACCGATATATTGTAGGCTTCCAGCTTTTGTGGATTAATATCGATACTAACCTGCCGGATGGGTGAACCAATCAGACTGATAGACCCGATGCCGTTAATGCGGTTGAGCGGATTCACCAGTTTTTCGTCCAGTATTTTTTCAATTCCTTCATAACTCTCATCTGCTGTAATGGCAAACATCATGATAGGAATCATGCTCGAACTGAATTTGAAGATGGTGGGTTTTTCGGCATCTTCAGGCAGACTTTTTTCAACCAGCGACAAGGCATCGCGAATATCATTGGCTGCTTCGCTCAAATCAGAGCCATATTCAAATTCGAGAGAAACTACCGAAATATTATCGCGTGACACCGAACTTATTTTTTTTAGATTATCCAGGGTGTTAAGCGAATTTTCAATGGGTCGCGATATATTGGTTTCAATATCAGCTGCATTGGAACCAGCGTAGGTAGTAAATACCGTAATGGCCGGGAATTCAATATCGGGATACATATCGATGGGTAATTTTACCAACGAGTACAAGCCGAATACAATAATCGCCATAAAAATCATGATGGTGGTTATTGGTTTTTTTACAGCACTTCCGTAAATACTCATAATACTATTTTTATTGGATTGAAAAGTCTTTTTAATTTAATACATTGAGTTTTGAACCGTCCATTAAGTTGGCCTGTCCTTCAACAATAAGTTGTGTTCCAACGGGTATTTTATCGGAAATAATTTCAATTTTATCGTCGAATCGTTTTCCAACTTCTACTCTTATCTTTTTAGCCACGCCGTTGTTGTTTACAAATACATACCGGTTGTTGGTCCCTTCTTGTTTTAGCACTGTTATGGAGGGAACAGTCAGGGCTTTTGTTTTTTCAAGATTGATGCTGATAGCTGCAAACATTCCCGGGCGTAATTCCTCTTTAGGATTATCAATCAAAACTTCTACTTTAAAGCTACGGGTAGCCGCATCGATGGTTGGGTGTATTTTATGAACTTTTCCGCTGAAAACCTTGTCGGGATGAATGTTCGTAGTAATTTCCGCATCCATTCCTTTTTGTATTTGGTTAAAGTAACTTTGCGACACGCTCACCATGGCTTTCATGGGGTTTATTTGCATTATCGTAAGTATGGCCGCTTTTCCGGCTATGGTATTGGGTGCACCTGAATACAGTTCGCCATTTTCGAAATATTTTCCGGTTACCAAACCCTGAATTGGAGACAGTAGTCGGGTATTTTCAGTAAGGTACTCCACATTCATTTTTGCCAAATCATATTGGGTTTTTAACTGTTCATGCTGTTGTTCCGATGCACTTCCCAAGCGATACAAGGTGTCGATTCGAATAAAATTGGTTTTTGCGCTTTCAAACTGGGTTTTTGCCTGGTTCAGTTGGGTTTTGTCCATTTCAACCAGTAATTGGCCTTTTTGAATCCGGTCATCCACATCAACCAAAATTTTGTCAATACGTCCGGGAGCAGCTGGAGCGTAGTAAATTTCTTTAAAAGCCACCAGGTTAGCCGTGTATTCCAACGGACGATTGATGATTTCCTGTTCAACCCTGGTTACTTTTACCGGATAGGTCCGTTCCTCGTTGGTTAAAGATGCTGCATTGTCAGCAGTTTGCTTTTCTTTATTTGCGCACGAAGTCAGAGTCAGGGCAAATAAGGCTATTCCGATATATTGAATGGTTTTCATGTTACATTGATATTTTTAGATGTAATTAAATTGAATTATGAAGTTTGTCGACAGCTAATTTTGATTGCAATAATTTCATAATAGCCGAAACGTAATTGCTTTGCGCCTGCAAATAATTGCTGTTAGCCTGAGTAAGTTCCATGCTCGAAACTGCTCCCTGACGGTATTTGTTTTGATAACTTTGGTAAACCCGTAAGGCCACCGCAACGTTTTCTTTTTGAGTCATATAGTTGTCGTATGCGCTGGTTAATTCATACGAAAGCTGATTCTCCTGCAACTGGAGCTGTTCTTGCAACAAACTTTTGGTACGTTTTATTTTATCAAGTTCAATTTTCTTCTGGCTCAGCTGCGCTTGTTTGATACCTCCCGCAAAAACAGGTACACTTAGTGTTAAACCGGCAGCATTTTTAGGTGTTAAGTCAAAACCGGATGTCAGAATCTTTTCGGTATAGCTGTAGTAGCCAACCAGCGTGGGTCCGTAAGCCCATTTTTGCAGGTTTACCTGTTTGTCGCCTATTTCCTCTTGTATGTTAATAAGCTTATAATTGGGATTGTTGTTGAGGTCAAAATCTTGCTTATGAAGCACCGTATTTTCGGCTATACTTATCAATTGGTTCATAGGATCGGTGAGTTGAATTTCAGTATTTGAGTCAATACCTAAAACCAATCGGAACATATTATAATTTAACTGTAGATTCCGCTCCATTTCACGCTTTGAATTTTCGAGTAACGATAGGTTTACTTTAATCTGGTCTACATCGGTTTGTTCAGCCATCCCTGAATTATACATGTTATTTGTGTGCTTGTAGAGTTCCTCCAGATTTTGTGTGTTTTCGGTAATTACCTGGAGTAATTCTTTGGTTACCAGAATCAGGTAATACGAATTAGCCACTTGTTCTTTTACTTCGAGTTCTGTTAAGGTAAGGCTGGTTTCACGTACCGATTTGGCTAATTTAGCCATTTGCAGACCCACCCAATACTGACCGCTAAAAATTAATTGTGACACAGTCAGGTTAGCACTTGCCTGGTCTTTCATAACAATGGTTGACCCCCCGGAGCTAAACATTCCATTAATAAGCTTTAACACCTCTATATCACCCGCATCAAATTTTGTTGGATCATAATCCGGAGGTGTTGACGACTCTGAGCCAAAACTAAATTCAGCTTCATAATTAAAGTTGGTCATGTAATCAACTTTGGCATCTACTTTAGGCAAGCCAGCTCCCCGGGCTTCAACGTATTGCTCGTGAGCCAGTTTAAGATCGTCTTTTGAATTTTGAAGCGTTTTGTTGTGCTCTAAGGCATAATCTTGTGCTGCCGTAAGCGAAAAGCTTAAGGGCGATTCCTGGGCTTGAACCAGGAATGAGCTACCAGCCAATAACGCAAGAATTACTTTGATTTTCATCTGATTTTTATTTACTTTTTTTTGAATTGTCATTACCATTTTTGGAAGTTTGTTCTTGTTTTGAATTGTATTAAATAGTTTATAACAAACTGAACTAAATGAATTCTAATTTATTTATTTTTCTGATTCTTCAATTAATTTATTCAGCTGAGTCAATACAAATTCCATGGTGTCTTTCATTTCTTTAAGAAAAACAGCATTGCTCGAATTCTTATCGGCTTTCAGGCTTAGAATGCAGTCGAACATGTCCATCGATTGACGCATCTTTTTTTCAAAGCCTTTAATCAGTGTGAATTTGTCTTGTTTGCGAACCTGAAAATAGCGCTTTCTGTCGCCAGGCAGGGTTATGTATTCAATGTCCTCACGTATTTCAAGGTTTTTTAAGGCGTTGCTGGCTGAGCTTTTGCTGATTTGTAGTTCTTCAACAATTTCATCAAAGGTAAATTGCTCTTTATCCATTACCATGAGTAGACCCAATATCCGGCCGGCTATGGGCTGAAATCCTTCCTTATCAAAATACAAACCAATTTTTTCTATCAGTTCGCGTTGCTTTTTTATGCGTTCTTCGGTATTCATAATTTATTTGTTTTAAAACAGGATGCAAAACTAATATTTAAATAGTTTATAAAAAACCGAACCAAATAAATTATTTAATTATTTATAAATTTTTTTTAATCTGTCTTTTTTTACGAGGGTAAGAATTATAAAATAACAGCTTGCTGCAATGGGCTTTGCAGCAAGCTTAACTTTTAGCAAAACGTTTGCGTGATGAACTTATTTTTTAGTGAAGATTTGGTGCATCAAAATATACAGAAGTGCCGAAACGGTGATTCCAAAAATATTGGCATCGAGCCCAAGAGGTAGTTTTGTTTGTAATATAATAAGTGTTAAAGTGGTTGAGCCTCCGGCAATCATGGCCACTAAAGCAGCTTTTGCATCAGGTTTTTTGGTAAAAAGCGCTGCAACTACCGGAACCAGCATGCCCGAAACCATAAAGGCATACGACAAGAGCATCAATTCGAGCACGTTTTCCTTTTTTAGAGCCAGAAGGAGGGCAACAACACCCACCACCAGGGTAAGCATTTGCGACAGCCGCAAACTGTTTTTTTTCTGATGTTTACCCAGTACATCGGTGAGAATATTTCCCGATGAAGCCATTAAACAGCTATCGGCCGTTGACATAATGGCTGAGAAATAAGCAGAAAGCACAATTCCAAGAAACCCAACGGGTAATATGGTTTTTAGCAAAACGGGCAATCCCATTTCAGCATCAATAGTTTCGGCAGTATAACCAATTAATTGACCGTTTTCGAGTGCAACCTGTGCCAGCATTCCCAATACAACGCCAATAAACGCCATTACCGGATATTCAAACAAACCGGCAATAAACCAGCCCCGTTGAGCTGTTTTGGTGTCTTTGGCCGCATAAATTCGTTGATAAAGTGTCATTCCCACAAACCATATGGGAATTATGGTGAAAGCCCAATTTACTAATTGTTGCCAGCTCACGTTTTTAAGGCTGAGGAATTCGGGAGCTATGGTTTCTCTTATAACGTCAATTCCGCCAACGGCATGATATGCAATAGGTAAACCTATAAATATAAGTCCGAACATTAATATGAGCCATTGTACGGTATCGGTATAAATCACCGCTTTTAATCCCCCCAAAACAGTATATATCACCGCTATGGTTCCCATAAGTAATAAAGCATTTTGTATCGATAATCCATCGAATGTAGATGCGGCAAGTTTGGCTCCGGCCAAAATCTGAGAACTGGTAAAGCCCAGGTATCCAATAGCCGAAATTATACCGGCAATCAGGGCTACGCGTTTATCGAATATGGCACCTAAAAATTGGGGAAAAGTTAAAAATCCGTTTTTTCGGGCTAAAGCGGAAACTTTTGGAATAAGCAACACCCCCGAAATCCAGGCACCTAAAAGCCCGGTAAAAAGAAGCCAACTGCCCGAAAGACCCATGGTAAAACCCAAGCCTCCCAAGCCAATAGAAAAACCACCTCCCACATCGGTTGCCACTACCGAAAGCCCGATATGCAAACTGTTCATGCTGCGACCTCCCACAAAATAGTCGTCAGTCGATTTGTTTCGCTTTAAAAAAAAGAATCCCACACCCAACATTAGCAAAAGGTATAGGCTGAAAATGCTAAGATCGATCCAATGCATTTTTAAATAAGATTAACATTTAGTTGCAAGCGGGACGATTGTTCGGGATGTTTTATGAAGCCTTTTTCAAGGAGTGAACCAATCACTTGCGGTCCTTTAATGGCAGAAAGCGAAAGTTCTTTTACTATCTCGCCTACATGGCATTTTTCTTTTTCATTTAATAAATGTAGAATTTGTTTTTCGGTTTTGTTTGTAATTTTTTTTAGTTCAATTTTTTTTAGTTCCTGCATACTATTTGGTTTTTACTTTATTATTTCCAAAGTACATCAACTTATTGGTTCTGTTTTTCCTGAAAATCTGCATGTCGCTCACAGTTTTTCCAGCCTTTACTACCCCTGTGGCAGAATACATTTTTAATCACAAAGAGTGGCGAGTCGTTCATTTTTTCGGTCCCCTTATAAATAGGGCATTTATCGGTAAACATACAGATGTGATTAGGTCTATTCATTTTAGTTAAGCTTTGTTTTGATTCTTAATCGCCTGATGCCCAATAATCCTTAAAATGTTAAACTGAATACCTTTTCGGTTAAAAAATTATGAAGCACATTCGGGCGAAACATTTTTTGAAAAGGTTATAAAAGAATCAAATAGTTTCTATGCGAACAAAAATACAAAAAACAAACGGAAATTAAAACCCAGGTTTAATTATTTTGAGCCTAAAGACTTTGTTATATTTGCACTGTGAACAAGAAATTACATTAGTTAAAGTCAGAATAAATAAAATAGGTTCTGTAGGAATAAGAATATATGTTTTGGATTTTATTATTTTCGAACATTGATCATTTCTAAATGTTTATTAGCTGCAACCAACTACAAAATATTAAAAAACAGCACGATGAATCGATTAATTATAGCATCAAACCGTCTTCCGGTCAGTATTCAGTGGCAGAACAATAGTTTTCTGGTTTTTCCCAGTGCAGGAGGTTTGGCGACAGGACTTAAATCGTACCATAAAAATAACAACAGTTTATGGATTGGCTGGCCGGGAATAAATGCAAGTAACCAAAATGAGGAAAAGACCATTACTGGTTTGCTGCTAAAAGAAGCCTGTCTGCCGGTGTTTTTAAGTCAGGATTTGGTCGAAAAATTCTACGATGGTTTTAGCAATGCCACGCTTTGGCCCTTGCTTCATTATTTCACCGAATATACCGAGTTCAAAGGAGCTTATTGGGAAGCTTACCAAACGGTAAACCAACTGTTTGCTGATGCAATTATTGCCAATGCCAAGGAAGGTGATACCATTTGGGTACACGATTACCAGCTTTTGCTGGTTCCACAAATGATAAGAGAGCAACGTCCCGATTTGCGCATTGGGTTTTTCCTGCACATACCTTTTCCTTCGTTCGAAGTATTTCGGATTCTGCCCTGGCGATTGGAGATTGTCAACGGAATTTTAGGTGCTGATTTAATTGGTTTTCACACTTTCGATTATGCCCGACACTTTATTAGCTCGGTAAAACGTTTGCTGGGTTACGAAGTCGATTTTAATAAAATAAGCGTAGGTAATCGCCATGTGTATATTGATGTTTTTCCCATGGGAATCGATTATAAAAAATTTGAACAGCGTGCCATCGAAATTCAGAACAAACCCATGCACGAGCGTTCAAAGGAGCATCAGGACATCGATAGGTTTTTACTCGGGGCTCCCAATCGCAAATTAATTCTTTCTATCGACCGTCTTGACTATACCAAAGGGATTCCCGAACGCTTGCATGCCTTCCGAAATTTTCTGAATAAATACCCCGAATATAAAGAACAGGTTTCACTTATTATGCTTACCGTTCCTTCGCGCGTTGATGTGGAACAGTATCAAAATCTACGTAGCGAAGTTGAAAAACTGGTTGGAAGTATCAACGGCGAGTTTGGAACCATTAATTGGAATCCGGTAATTTATTTTTACCGCTCACTTCCTTTTGAGAATCTGATTGAGCTATACAGCTCGGCCGATATTGCCTTGCTTACTCCCTTGCGTGATGGAATGAATCTGGTAGCTAAAGAGTATATTGCATCAAAAGTAAACCATCGGGGAGTACTTATTCTTAGCGAGATGGCCGGAGCTGCCAAAGAGCTGGGCGAGGCCCTAATTGTAAATCCGAATAATGTTGATGAGGTTTCGGAAGCCATTTATAAAGCCTTAACCCTGTCGAATCAGGAACAGGTGAAAGCTATTACCGCCATGCAGGAACGAATTACCCGATACAATGTGTACAAATGGGCTGCTGATTTTATACAGATGCTTGAGAAAACAGAGAGCCGACAAGCTGCATATCAGGCGCGTAAGGTGTCGGCAAAACATAAAAATCAGTTTAAACATCAATTTGCCGAGGCAAAAAGTAAAATTCTGTTTTTAGATTACGACGGAACCCTGCAACGGTTTTATAACAATCCTAAAGATGCCATACCCGACAACGATTTGGTTTCTTTGCTCAATGAGCTGAGTTTGATTAAAAATACCGAGTTGGTTTTGATTAGCGGGCGCGATAAAAACACCCTAAACGAATGGTTTGGTAAAAAAGATTATACCTTGATAGCTGAGCATGGAGCCTGGATAAAAACAGGAAATCAAGGGTGGAAAGCACGTAACACCAGCCACAGCAAATGGAAAGAAAACATTCGTCCGGTTCTCGAGTTTTATGTCGACCGTACTCCCGGAAGTTTGATCGAGGAAAAAACCAATTCGCTGGTTTGGCATTACCGAAAAGTAGATATTGAATTGGGCGCATTGCGGGCTCTCGAACTGAAAAACGATGTAACCAACCTGATAAGCAATCAGGATTTGGAATTATTGGAAGGCAGTAAAGTATTGGAAGTAAAAGTTGCCGGTATTAATAAAGGCAACGCTGCCCTTGAATACCTTCAGGATAAAAAACCTGAATTTTTAATGGCCATTGGCGACGACTGGACCGATGAATTCCTTTTTAAAGAATTGCCCGACGAAACAATAACCATAAAAGTAGGTACCGACAAATCAGTAGCAAAATATTATGTGAGCGATTATCAGGAAGTTCGTGAACTACTTAAAACTTTTTATTAATCCATGAATAATTTGAATTACGGAGTAATTGGTAACGGTAAAACCGCTGCTTTAATCTCCGAAACAGGTTCCATCGATTGGTGCTGCCTGCCCGATTTTAACTCACCCAGTTTTTTTGCAAAACTGCTGGATAAAAGCATTGGCGGGTCGTTTGAACTATTGGTCGACGACTCGTATAAAATCAATCAGCGCTACATTAAAAATACCAACATATTGCGTACTGAGTTTACTAATGGAACCGATGCTTTTGAATTGCTCGATTTTATGCCCCGGTATAAGGCTGAAAATGGTTCGTACTATAATCCACCCGACATTATCCGTTATTTTAGGCTTTTATCGGGCAAACCGGTTTTTCGGGTAAAGTACGATCCCCGGCTCGATTATGCACGCTATCCGACAAAAACGGTAGTGTATTCAAAATTTATTAAAAGCTATACCACGCAAGGTGAATACGATTCCCTGTATTTGTACACCGATTTTAACAAAGAAGATTTACTCAACGGAAAACCGCTTACCTTGACCGGCGATTCGTTTATGAACATGTCGTACAATCAGAAATTACTTAAGCAAACCGCTCAACGGCAATATATAAAGCTGCAACGTACCAAAGTATATTGGTTAAACTGGTCGGAACAAATAAAATCATATCCAACTTATCGCGATGAGATTGTACGTAGTGCCCTGGTGCTAAAAATGCTGAGCTACGATAAAACCGGTGCTGTTCTTGCGGCACTTACCACCTCAGTTCCTGAAACCATTGGCGAGCAACGTAATTGGGATTACCGCTTTTGCTGGATTCGCGATGCATCGATGGTAATAAAAGTTATTTCGGAATTGGGACACCAAAACATGACCCGCCGCTTTATGAATTTTATTCTCGATATTATTCCCGATAAAAATGAGAAGATTCAGATAATGTATGGCATCAACAAAGAAAAGGTTCTTACCGAGGAAAGTCTTGACCATTTAAGCGGTTACGAAAATTCCAAACCCGTTCGGGTTGGAAATGCGGCTTATATTCAAAAGCAAAACGATATTTATGGAATTCTGGTCGATGTAATTTATCATCAGTTTAGCTTGTTCGACACTTCGCTCGAAAACAGCGAAGCCTTATGGACAATTACACGAAGCATTGTTCGCATTGTTGAAGCCAATTGGCAAAATCCCGATAAAGGAATCTGGGAAATCCGTACCGAAGAGCGTCATTTTACTTTTTCAAAAGTCTTGTGTTGGGTTGCTATTGATAGAGCCATAAAAATTGCAAAAATTGTGGGCATGGAACAGTATGTCGATTTGTGGAAACCCCTGGAAAAAACCATTAAAGACGACATTTTTGAACATGCCTGGAATGAGAAAGTGCAAGCCTTTACGCAAAGTTATGGTTCCGACGATTTGGATGCGGCAACCCTGCTTATGGAACCTTATGGCTTTATCGAGGCCACGCATCCCCGGTATGTAAATACAGTAAAAGCTACCCAACGCAATTTGTGCGCTGAGGGCTTGATGTATCGCTACAAAAACAAAGATGATTTTGGTTTTCCGAGTTCTTCGTTTACCATTTGTAATTTTTGGCTTATTAACAGTTTACATGCTATAGGCGAAGTACAGCAAGCACAAGATATGTTCCGGCGTATTCTATCATACAGTAATCATGTGGGCTTGTTTAGCGAAGATATTGATTTTAAAACCAAACGTTTACTGGGAAATTTTCCCCAGGCCTATTCACACCTGGCTTTAATTGAAACAGCCATGAATTTATCGAAGGGAACAATTAGCCACGATGAACGAATTCTGGAATCCTTAAAATATCATCGGACTGAATTGTAAACGCAAAGTTGCAATACTAAAGTGTTTCTGTTTCATCCATTGAATCGTCAATGGTATCTTCAATTGTAAGCAGGGGTGAAGCATCAACTTCTTGTAAATCGAGCAGGGTTACCAGTGCGTCGAGCCCTCGTTCAATTTCATTGAATTGTGGTTGCGACAAAGTTTCGAGCTTTTGCGACAGTTGTTCGTGCAACAGTTCAGGAATTTGTTGGAGTAATTTGGCTCCAGCCGAAGTAAGCGCTAGGTTTACTACGCGTTTGTCGCCTTGCTTGGGAAGTTTGGCCAATAATCCTTTTTTCTCGAGTCGATTTATAATGCCGCTTATCGTACTTGAATTCAGGTTCAGGAACCGACGGATTTTACCCTGTGTCGATTGATAATTATTGGAACGATACAGGTAATTCAGGCACAAAACCTGGGGAATGCTAACGCCATATTCTTTTTGAATTTTCTTTGATTCCAGATTAATGGAACGCACTATTTTACGGATTTTAATAAGAATTTCAGTGGTGTCCATTGTCGATTTATTTACCGCAAAAATAACAAACTTTGATAAATTCTTCCGTTTTCTGATTTGTTAAACATTTTCCGGCGCAAAGCTGCTATTAACAGCTATTGCGTTTAATAGGTTTAAAATAGTTTGATAAAGTTTTTGCCGTCAAGTCAAGTTTACTTATCTTTAATCGGTTAATTAAAGCTTTTTGTTATAAATTCTAACTAAAAGTGCGGATTGAACCATTCATTTAATAAGCAGGTTTAAGTTATTGAGGTTGTTTCGGCCATGCACCGGGCAACCTCTTTTTTTTTGATGGGAAAAAAAAACGCCCGCAAGCGTTTTTTATTTTTATTGTAAGTCTTTCTAAAGGTTTTCCAAAGCCCTTCGAAAACGGGTGGTAACCTCACCGGCAACCTGGTTCAGTGCATCGTTTCCAAGCATCTTCATCATGGTTGATGGATTTATCATTACTACTTCGGTAGTATTTGCATCGATGCTTTTAAGGACTACCTTACAGGGAAGAAACAGCCCAATGTTTTCTTCAAGTTTTAACGTTTCATAAGCAAATTTTGGATTGCAAACACCAAGAATCCGATAAGGTTTGAGTTTTGCATCGGGCACCTTGTCTTTAATTTTTTGGTCCATCGGAATATCGGTAATCACACCGAATTGTTCTGTTTTTAGGGCGTCAACCACTTTTTGGTAAGTGTCATCCATGTTAAGTGCCAGGGTTTTGCTAAAGTAAAAGGCATCTTTTTCCTGAGCGTTTCCTGTAAATGCTCCCATTACTGAAGAAAGAAGAGCAAAAAATCGTAGTTTCATAATTTTTTTTTGTTTTTAATGTTCTGCAAATGCTTCAGTGGGTGATGTAGTTTGAAATTTTACTTTCCTGACAAACCAATGAGAGTCATCAACAGAAACAGTTCATTTATTCTCTGTGGTAAGAACAGATAAAACTAAAATATGTTTATATCTATATATATCAATAAATATCAATAAATATCAATAAATATTATTTATTGTAAATGCAGGAGATTTGTGCGGCAAGAAAAGGGGAGGCGGACGGTGTTTGAAAAGGAAAGTTAAGGGCAAAAAAAATCCCGGCAGGGCCGGGACGCAAGTCTTTAAATGTTCTAGTATTATAAACTATGCCAGTTTAACATTTACTGCATTTAATCCTTTTCTACCTTCTTCTAGGTCAAAAGTAACTTCATCATCTTCTCTGATTCGGTCTTTTAAACCAGTTGAGTGCACAAAATACTCTTTTGACGAATTTTCGTCTTTAATGAAACCAAAGCCTTTTGTTTCATTAAAAAATTTTACTGTTCCTTTATTCATTATTGTAATAATTAATTTGGCGCAAGTTAAGGTTTATTATTTATTTACCAGCAATTTTCAAAAAAAAATATTTTTTTTTCTGTTTTTTTCTGTGATGCTTTTTGATTAAGGGTGAGAGAAATTAAAAAACATAGAAGCTTAGCTTTATCTGTTTACTTATTCCTCATCTTCATTCTCCGGAATCAGGGTGTCAGGCAGTTCGGTGGTTTCGGCTTCGGGCAGTTCTTCCACTTTTTTAAGTTTTGAAAGCATCATTTTGGTGCGGGTGCCCACCAGCGTATCAATTTCTTTGTTGGCTTCGTTGAGTTTGCGTTGTGCTTTTTCGAGCACCTCGCCAAATTTACCGAACTCGCTTTTTACCGCGCCCAGTATGCGCCATACCTCACTGCTGCGCTTCTGAATAGCCAGGGTTTTAAAGCCCATCTGCAAGCTATTGAGCATAGCCGCCAGGGTAGTGGGGCCGGTAACAATAATCTTGTATTCGCGCTGCAATAAAGCCACCACTTCGGGTTGACGCACCACTTCGGCAAAGAGCCCTTCAATGGGAAGAAACATAATCCCAAAATCGGTGGTATGAGGCGGATCGATGTACTTGTCGCGAATATCGCGGGCAAATTTCTTTACGCTTTGCACCAGAGCCTTATTGGCCGCATCAATTCCCGCAGCATCGCCCTGGTCGTAAGCGGTTTGCAGGCGTACGTAATCTTCCTGTGGAAACTTGGCATCGATGGGCAGGTAGACTTCTTTTCCCGAATCGTCCTTACCGGGAAGCTTAATGGCAAACTCCACGTGGTCGTTCGAGCCGTGTTTGGTCTTAACATTGGCCTGATATTGTTCGGGGGCCATGATTTGTTCCAGAATGTTCCCCAGTTGAATCTCGCCCAATACGCCGCGGGTCTTCACGTTGCTGAGCACCTTTTTCAGGTCGCCCACGCCGTGTGCCAGATGCTGCATCTCGCCCAGACCTTTCTGCACAGCTTCGAGTCGTTCGCTCACCAGTTTGAACGATTGCCCCAACCTTTCTTCGAGGGTTTTGTGCAGTTTTTCGTCCACGGTCTCGCGCATCTTTTCGAGCTTTAATTCGGTGGTTTTTACCAATTCGTCCTGTTTAAGGCCCAGAGCTTCGAACTGCTGTTTTTGCATCGTGTTAAACTCTTTCACGTTAAGGGTAAACGAATCCTGAAACGCTTTGAGGTTTTGAGTCAGCTCCTCGCGGTTGGTTTTGGAATGCTGGTTCAGCATCTCACCCATATGGCTGAGCCTGAGTTCCATCTTCTCACTCAGTGTTTCAAGAGCCCGGGTTTGGTTTACCGACAGTTGCTGCAGGGCTTCCATAAACGACTGCTGAAACCGGGCAATGCTGTTGTTCAGTTCCTCGCGGTTGGCACGCAATTCGCTTTGCAGCTCGTTACGGTTCTCGCGGAACTCGTTTTGCATCAGCAGGCGGATGCTTTCGGTAAGCTGTGCAGGACTCGATTTTTGATTTACTGCAAGCAGATAGCCAACCAGTACAATAACAATTAGTAAAAGAATAAGTAAAAGATAATCCATTGTATTTTTTTGTTTTTGGAAGAATTCTTAGCGAGTATTCCTATTGATACCTTTTACAAAAATCGCATTTTTTAATTGGCAGACCAGCATTAAATTAAAACTTATTTAGGTAAAGCTGATTTAAAGGTGCCAAGTATTTGAAGTAAAATATAGAATGACACGATAAACCGTATAATAATTATAAAAATAAACCAAAATATTAAAATAAGTTACAATAAGTTACTATTACGGTAATATATATTATATTTGTTCTACAACAAATCTTAATTTCACCTATTATTTATGGAAATAACATCAGTACAACAGTACATCGAGCAGTTTATGTCGAGGGTACAATTAAAGAATCCGCACGAACCCGAGTTTCATCAAGCCGTTTATGAGGTTGTTGAAAGTTTGGCCTCTTTTCTTTTAGAGAATCCGGTTTATTGTAAAAACAAAATATTGGAACGAATGACCGAAGCTGAACGGATAATAAGCTTTCGTGTTCCGTGGATTGATGATCAAGGAGAAGTTCAAATAAACCGGGGCTACCGAGTGCAAATGAGTAGTGCTATTGGCCCTTACAAGGGAGGACTTCGTTTTCACCCCAGTGTAAACCAGAGTATTTTAAAATTTCTGGCTTTTGAACAGGTTCTCAAAAATAGTTTAACATCGTTACCCATGGGGGGTGGAAAAGGAGGCTCCGATTTTAATCCAAAAGGAAAATCGGATCAGGAAGTTATGAAGTTTTGTCAATCGTTTATAACCGAACTGCACCGTCATTTGGGGGCTAATGTTGATGTGCCCGCCGGAGATATTGGCGTAGGAGGCCGTGAGATTGGGTATATGTTTGGTCAGTATAAACGTCTGGCCAATACCTTTGAAGGAGCCTTTACCGGTAAAGCTGCTGAATGGGGAGGAAGCCCCATGCGTCCTGAAGCTACAGGTTATGGAGCCGTTTACTTTACCCAGGAAATGCTGGCGACCAGTAACGAGACTATTCAAGGGAAAAGGGTAGTTATTAGCGGATCGGGCAATGTGGCTCAGTTTGCTATTGAAAAAGTGCTGGAGTTAGGTGGAATACCTCTTACGGCATCCGACTCGTGCGGATATATTTATGACCAAGCGGGCATCGATAAAGCCAAACTTGAACATCTTAAACTAATAAAAAATTGCTTTCGTGGAAGGATTTCAGAGTATGTTAATCAATACCCTAATGCGGTATATTATCCGGCCGAAAAACCCTGGGGAGTAATATGCGACATAGCCTTACCTTGTGCTACACAAAATGAATTGGATGCAGGCGATGCCCAAAAACTAATTAATAACGGATGCATATGTGTGACCGAAGGGGCCAATATGCCCTGCACGCCTGAAGCCGTTGAATTGTTTCATCAACAGAAACTACTTTTTGCACCGGGAAAAGCGGCCAATGCAGGTGGTGTTGCTACTTCAGGATTGGAAATGACCCAAAATTCTATGCGCATTCGATGGACCCGTGAGGAAGTGGACCACAAACTTAAATCGATAATGACCAATATTCATGCAGCTTGTGTTAGTTATGGACGAGAAGCCGACGGATACGTTAACTATGTAAAAGGTGCCAACATCAGTGGTTTTATTAAAGTGGCCAATGCGATGCTGGCCCAGGGGGTAGTTTAAATTTAAAATCAAAGAACACTGATGTAGTGAACCAGAAATTTATTATACTTTTTTAAATTTTTAAATAGGTTTATGCAGGCTCTTTCGGGAACGGTGTTATTTTTAAAGGGAACGCCCGTCTGTTGGCTTACCGGAACCAATTAAAAAACCCTGCTGCATATGGTTTAGCGGCAGGGTTTTGTACTGGATGAGTATTCCTTCCATCTTGTAGATAAAAGATAAGATTCATTGCAATTGGCATAAAACCAATCAAAAATGTGTTAAATTTGTTAGCCATTTTATTCGTTCCCTGTATGCTTTACTAAACTTTTTATCATGAAAAATACGGTGCCCGGAATGCTACTTCTATTAGTCTTGGGTTTTGGATGTACTGAAAAAACCGCATCGCCCGAATACCTTAATTCTTTTCCGATGGAAAACGGTACCCAATGGGTTTACGACTTGGTATCGGTAATGCAGGAATTGGAACACGAAGGTTCCGATAAAATTATTGCTTCTGACACCTTTGCTCAACAGATTTTAAGCGTATGGATTGCCAAAGATACGGTGCTAAACGATACCCTGCCGGTAAAGCAATTTTTATCGCGAATGAATAATGCGCCGTTGCTTATGGAAAACTATTACCGCATCGACGAAAGCGGCCTATGGGCCGTTGCTTACCGGAATCCGGGAGCCCCCTTCTTAAAAAAAGGAACTGGTTCGGTGGCCGCACCTATGTATTATTCGCTTTTTGGGAGCAGCAATAAGGTTATGGATAATAGCCTGCATATTTATGAAGAACCCCGCCTGGCACTTAAGTTCCCCTTAAACCTGGAAGTGGAATGGAACTATGGTACGGAAGAGGGGCTTGTAGATTTTCGACTCGATAAAAAAGTAAGTGCATTCGAAAGTGTGGATCTTGGCCATGCCAGTGCATTGGCTTTTCGCATCGAATACCTTTATCCTCCTGATAGTTTTTTTGATGACTTTGAAGTTAA
Organism: Bacteroidetes bacterium HGW-Bacteroidetes-4; assembly: GCA_002840905.1. Taxonomy (GTDB): domain Bacteria; phylum Bacteroidota; class Bacteroidia; order Bacteroidales; family SZUA-534; genus GWE2-40-63. The sequence continues at coordinate 56,328 of PHDD01000019.1, forward strand.
AGACTGGGTTTCGGAACAGGGTTTAATTAAAAGAATTGATGTGATTAATGGCGTGCAGATGGATTTTGATGGAGAATTTATAGGCACCTACCGGTTGACAAACACATTAACCCTTCGTAAGCTGGAATTGAAATAAAAGGAATTACTTAACCAAAAATAAAACACCTATGCAAACTTCAAAACAGTATTTCAGAAGTCTTAGTTTGATTCACTATGCCTTATTGGCCGGGCAGCTTGTATTTGCAGGTGTGGCTCTTTATCTGACTTATGGAAAAACACAACTGGTTGATTCCCCCAAAGGAGTGTTTATTTATGTGGTTCCATTGATAGCTCTGTTGGCAGTATTGGTTAGTCAGGCTATTTACCGCTTAAAAATTAAAAAGCTTATTAGCTACCAAAGCTTGATCCCTAAAATGACCGAATACCAAAGTATTTTTATTATCCGTCTGGCGCTGATTGAAGGTGCTTCGCTTTTTGCTATTGTGGTTTATTTATTAACGATTGAAGCCATTTTTATGGCTATCGCTGTTTTACTCATTGTATATTTTGTTTTGTTACGGCCTACCCGCGAAAAAATAGCCCTTGACCTGGAGCTAAACCCAAGCGATAAAATGAAGCTGGAACAAGCCGACGCATTGATTGCCGATATTCAGGAAAAGAAATAACAATGAACAATGAATAATTAATAATGAACAAAAACCAAATAAACAGTTAAAAATCTAATTTCTATTTATCAAAATTCCAGAAACCAGAAATTAGCAATCAGCCTTCAGGTAGCGGTTTCCTATCTTTAGTTTTGAGTCTAAACTCTAACATCTAATAGTCTAGTATCCAGTAATGCATTAATTCTGTATTCCAGAGACCAGCAACCCGGGGCCAAACACTTACTCTTCATCAAGAATCTCCTTTACCCGGCCCACCAAACCATTGGTAAGTCTTACTTTTATTCCATGGGGGTGATGACTGCTGTTGGTCAACAGGCTTTGCACCACGCCCTCAGTAAGCTTTCCACTGCGTTGATCCTGCTTCAATACAATATTTACCCGAAGTCCGGGCTTTATATCCTCACGTTTTCTTCCATCCATTCCAATAATTCTTTTGCGATGCAAACATAGGAAATATTTAGTTTAGCAATATTTAACTTAAAAATTACCGATAAAAAACCGCAAAAATGATTATTCAATTATCTTTACCAAAATTTAAAACCCTATATAGTTATGAGATTCGTTAAGTTTTCTTTTTTAATTTTAATGGCGACCGCAGTAGCACTGTTAACCGGATGTTGCGGAAATTCGAACAAAAAAGAGCAAAACAGCTCACTGGTTCACACCTTAAAAAAAGATCAGGTAAAAACTGAAGTAGCTGAGTTTGTATATCCCTTGCCTACGGCTTTTGAAGTAACCCAGATGTTGAACCGCATTGGAGCTTCTTATATCTTATCGTTATCGAATCCAGCCGAGAATGCCGAAAAATACTTCACTGAAAAAAGCCGGGCATTAAACCTTGGTGTTTACAGCGCCGATTTAAGTTATGCCAGCACCTATAACCAAAAACAGATTACCATCGATTATATGAATGCATCGAATAAACTAATTGAAGAATTGGACTTTTCGGATGCCATCGATGAAAACCTGCCTGAAAAAATAGAAAAAGCCGAGAACGATAAAGACCAAATGATTGAATTAATTACCAATACTTTTTACAATACCTACGAGTACTTAAATAAAACCAACCGGGGTTCGGTTTCGGTTTTGGTGTTGGCCGGAAGTTGGGTTGAGGCTCTGTATATAGCCATGCACATATCTGAGGATACCTACAACAATGTGGAGATGGTTAAAATTGTGATGGACCAGAAAGAGCCTTTGCAAAAGCTGATGGATTTGATTACCGAACACACTTCCAGCGAGGCCGTAGCCGAAACCGGAGCTTTGTTGACACCTATCCATAACCTTTATCAACAATTGGATGAAGGCAGTATTTCACAAAGTCAGATGGAGGCAATTGCAGCCGAGGTTGCACAAATTCGTGCTGAAATAGTAAAATAAAGATACCGAAAACAATACAGACGGATGTCCGGAAAAGTGTGAAGCGCATTTTTGGTCATCCGTTTTTTTTGTATTTTGGCGTTTCAATTCCTAAATAGAACAAACCATGAGTGAACTTCTGTTGGATGCATTGATGCAGCTTTTTGCACTGCTTACCGACTTTGATAAAGAAATCAAAAACCGTAGGGCTCATGGCTATATTAAAGATTACCTCGAGCGTCAGTATAATGTGGAGCTCTCAAAAAAATACCTCGACCTTTACGACGAATACTTAAATGCTTTTCATGGTTCCGATTTTTTACAGGAGCACGATTGGGAGCAAAGCAAGAAAAAAGCCGACCTGAAACGTATTTCATTGCTTTGCGAAAAGCTGAATCAGGAGATGGAAAAAGCACCCAAGGTTTTGCTTTTTGTCCTTCTGTTGGAGTTTTTATTGCGTTGCTATTCAGTGGGCACTACCGAGAACGAGTTGATGGACGTGCTGGCCAAGAAACTTAAGATTGACCCGGCCGATTATATTAACCTGAAGCCTTTTGTGTTGGGCGATGCCGAAACCATCAGCGATTTAACATCCTTATTGATTATTAGTGGCGATAAAGCACGTGACAAACAGGCTTACAAGCACATTTACAACCCCAAACAACAGGTAGTGGTGTGGATGCTCCGCATTAACAGCACCAGCTCGTTTATTTTTAAATACTCGGGCGGACGGAACCTTTACCTGAACGGATACAATATTGAACAAAACCGAATTTATGTCTTTGCCTCGGGTTCGGTAATTAAAACATCGCTGATGCCGCCCATTTATTATGGCCGGGTCAACGAAATGTTTCTTGAACAGCGGAACAAAAACCGTATTGTGTATAAGGCCATTGAGGTGGAACATAAATTTAATCCAAAACTGATTGGTGTACATAAATTCAGTTTGGTTGGGCGCAGCGGTCAGTTAATAGGGATTATCGGCGGCAGCGGAACCGGAAAATCGACCTTGTTGAATGTGCTGAACGGAAATTTAAAGCTGAGCCATGGTAAGATTACCATCAACGGCTTCGATTTAAAAACCGAAAAAGAACATTTGGAGGGGGTTATTGGCTATGTTCCCCAGGTTGATTTGTTGATTGAAGAACTTACCGTTTACGAAAACCTGTATTACAATGCCCGCCTTTGTTTTAGCAAACTTCCTGAATCGGAACTGAAGCAATTGGTAGCCAAAGCCCTCGACGATTTCGATTTGGCTGAAGCCAAAGATTTGGTAGTGGGTAGTCCCCTGAAAAAAACACTGAGCGGAGGTCAGCGAAAGCGACTGAATATTGCCCTGGAACTGATTCGCCAGCCCAGTATACTCTTTGTTGATGAACCCACTTCGGGACTTAGTTCCATGGATTCCGAAAAGGTAATGACCTTGCTTAAAAGGCAAACCGTGCATGGCCGTTTGGTTATCATCAACATTCACCAGCCCTCGTCCGATTTATACAAACTCTTCGATAAACTTTTAATCATCGATAAGGGAGGCCGGGTTATTCACAATGGAAATCCTATGGATGCCATTGTGTATTTTAAGCGGATGGCGCATTATGTAAATCCCGAAGAACGCGAATGCCAGACCTGCGGAAACGTAAAAACAGAACAACCGCTGCGTATTATCGAGGCTCGTAAAGTTACTCCCGATGGACGGTTGGTGCGCGAACGAAAAATTACCCCGCAGGCCTGGTACAATTATTATCGCATTAATTTCGAAGACAAATTCAAGTGGAAAGAAACTGCCGTAAAAGATAAAAAGGAAAAATTGCCACCCAATCTGTTCAGCATTCCCTCGCGCTGGGAGCAGTTCCGTATTTATTTTTCGCGCGATGCTTTGTCAAAATTAAAAGACCGTCAGTATTTGCTTATTAACTTTTTAGAAGGGCCTTTGCTGGCACTAATACTGGGTTTTTTTACCAAATATATGATAAATGCGGGTACGGGTGGTGGTTATGTTTTTGCTGAGAATGTAAACATTCCGGCTTATTTGTTTATGTGTGTGGTGGTTGCACTCTTTTTAGGACTAAACGTAAGTGCCGAGGAAATTATTAAAGACCGCAAGCTTCTGCAACGGGAGTCGTTTCTTAACCTTTCGCGTTATAGTTACCTGAGTGCTAAAATTGTTGTGTTGTTTCTTATTTCGGCCATCCAAACCTTTACTTTTGTGCTTATTGGAAACAGCATACTCGAGATTCAGGGGCTTACCCTAAGCTATTGGCTCATACTTTTTAGTGTGGCCTGTTTTGCCAATATGCTGGGACTGAATATCAGCAGCGGGCTAAACTCAGTGGTTTCCATCTATATTTCAATTCCTTTAATACTGGTTCCCCAGATGCTGTTTAGCGGGGTTATTGTAGAATTCGACAAACTGCACAGCTCCATTGCAAACGATGAAAATGTGCCGGTTATTGGCGATATTATGACCTCGCGCTGGGGGTATGAGGCCCTGGCCGTGAATCAGTTTATGAACAATGCCTTCGAAAAACATTTCTTTGAATTAGAGCAAAAGATGAGTACTTGCTCGTTCAATTATGGCTACCTGATTCCGGAATTAATGATGCGTAATAATGAGGCGCAATATGCACTCGATAAAAACCGTCCCGACGATGCCGCTTTTCATTTGGCCGTTTTGAATAAGCAGTTGTTTTGGGATGGTAAAGTCTTGCAATTACATTTGAACAAAATACCTGAAAGTACTTTCCAACTCGACGATTACCAGGCCGGTTTGCATGATCGGCTAAAAGTTCAGCTCGACAGTTTGTCGAAAACAGAACAATTGATTTATAGCGCACTCAGCCGGCAAAAAGACAGTATTTATGAGGTCTTATTGACCCAATTGGGCAGTTCTGAGGCCTTGTTGGAATTTAAGCAAAAGCATTACAACAAAAATTTGGCGCAATGGGTTTTGGCCAAAAACGAACCCCGGCAAATTGTGTTCGATGGAGAAAAGTACATCCGCAAAAAGCATCCGGTATATAAAGATCCGACCCATCGTTGGGGGAGGGCTCATTTTTATGCTCCCTTTAAACGCTTAGGCAATTGGGTTTTTCCAACTCCCTGGTTTAACGTTGCTGTAATTTGGCTTATGACCTTTACTTTTTTTGTAACTCTTTATTTCGACTTTATGCGTCGTACAATAGCTTACTTTGAGCGCTTTAAGCTGCGTCGCTTATACAGCAGGTGGCAAAAGTTACCCATCTAAACCGGATGAGAAATAATATTTGTAATGATAAAACTTATTGGTAAGTCTTTACGTAGAACCTGAAGTTTTCGCAAAACAGTGTGTTCCGATTGATAAAACAGAGATTGTTCCTAAAAACGATAAAAGTATAAACGATTATCTTTGATTGGTAGATGTTTAAGAGTGTTCGTTATAAAATTTAATCCCATGCAAAGTATTGTAATTAACGACAAATTAAAAGTAGTTCAGGGCGATGATCAAATTTACAAATACATCGCCATTAACAAATGCACGCTCGATATGGAAATGGTAAAAGAGATGACCCGGGTTGGAGACGCGTGGAATGGAACCCGTTTGTGTGCCAACCTGGTCGATATGCGCGATTTGTTTTTTATCGATTCCCGGACCCGCGAATATGCTGCTGCCCAGTACCGTCCCCATTTGGCCGGACAGGCAATTTTAATTGAATCGCACCTGTCGAGCTATTTTGCCAATTTGTTTCTAAAGTTTAGTAAGCCCAAGGTGCCTACAAAACTTTTTACTAAAGAAAATGAAGCCCTGGAATGGCTGAAAGAAAAGATGCAGAAACGCAGTAAAAATTAATAAGGAATGAACCCGGTTCACCAATCTTACGAAAAGCTCAAGCAATTATTGCTCAATAATCCGCAATGGCCCCGGATGTATATGTTTAAGTTTGTGGTTCCCAATAAAAACGGTAATGTGGAGCGGGTGGTAAGTTTATTGCCCCCCGAAGGAAAAATATCTTACAAACACACCGAAAACCTGAAGTATGTTTCGGTAACCTGTATCCACACCATGGCATCGGCCGACCACATTATTGAAATAACAAAAAATGTCACCGAAATTAAAGGCGTAATGGCGTTATAGTTATGAATTCATGGGGAAGGAAATACCCGGTATTAAAAACGTCACCTTACCTGTAAAAAACCATAGGGACGTTAAAAAATAATCGTATAGGCGATTATAAAAAACCATCTATACGGTTTTTTAAAACCGTATAGACGATTTTTTCCTTGGCTCCAATGCCTTTAAACAGGCGCTGTGGAAGCACTTATAAAGCCGACTTCTGAAGTTGGTTTTTTTTATGCCGGACTATTTCTTCTTTTATGACCTCGGCCAGACGTTTTACTCCTTCACGGTTTTTTTCTTCGTTCACAAACGAGAAGTTCAGGCGCAGGGTGTTTTTTCCACTGCCATCGGCATAAAATACCTGCCCGATTACATAAGCCACTTTTTTCTCCACGGCTTTAAAAAACAGTTCTTCAGCATTCATGTATTCCGGAAGGGTTACAAACAGGAACAATCCGCCTTCGGGTTCGGTCCAGCTCACTTCTTCGGGCATGAACCGGCGAAATCCCTCGAGCATAATGTCGCGGCGTTTGTGATACAAATTGATGGTTTGTTTCAGGTTTTTATGAAACTGGGGCGATTGGAGGTACTTGGCAGCAATTTTTTGCACAAATGTAGGCGTACATAAATCGGCCGATTGTTTTGACACCACCATTTTATCCAATACCTTGGGGTCGGCAAGTACCCAACCAATACGGAACCCGGGCGCCACAATTTTTGAGAAGGTGCCCAGGGTAATTACATGGCCGGTGGTGTCCATCTGGTACATCATGGGCTGGTGATCGCCCTCGAAACGAATTTCGCGGTAGGGACTGTCTTCCACAATCAAAACATCGTATTCCAGGGCCAAATTAATTATCTGTTGACGTCGCTCTTTGGGCATGGTTATTCCGGCCGGATTCTGAAAGTCAGGAATAATGTAAATGAATTTGGGTTTTTCGTTCTTTGCTTTCAGTTCTTTAAGGCGACTTTCCAATGCATCAGCACGCATGCCCTTATCGTCGAGCGGAACACCTACCATTTGCGCCCCGTACGACATAAACGCACTAATTCCTCCTAAATACGAGGGCAAACCACAAATTACTTTGTCGCCTTTATTTAAAAATACCCGGCCTAATAAATCCAATCCTTGTTGCGATGCGGTGGTAATGATTAAATTGTTGATGTTACAGGTTACATCCTCATCCTGGTATTTTTTAACCAGCGTTTCACGTAATTCTTTCAGGCCTTCGGTTGCATCGTATTGCAGGGCAGCAGCTCCGTCGTTATACAGCACCTGATTAACAATCTCCTTTAGGTCGTCAATGGGGAATGATTCGGGAGCCGGTAACCCACCGGCGAACGATATAATTTCGGGTTGTTGGGTAAGTTTTAATATCTCGCGAATGGCCGAACGTTTGCTACGTTTTACCATATCGGAAAAAATAAAGTCTAAATCGGTAACCATGGCTTTAATTTTTAAGTTTTTGATGCTATCAAAGTTACCACAACTTTGTTTATATTCTTTAATAAAGCTTATATATAGAAAAAACAACTATATAACTATAAAAAAACAGAATATATGCTTAGTTTTGTCGGGTGAATGTTTAATAAAATAGAAAAACATGTAATAAAACCTGCATCAATGATAAAATTTGATGATACCGATAAGCGAATCCTGAAAATTCTTCAGGTCGATGGACGCATAACCACCAAGGAATTGGCCAGTAAAATTCATTTATCGAATACTCCGGTTTACGAGCGAGTGAAAAAGTTGGAGAAAAGTGGGGTGATACGCAAATATAAAGCAGAGATTGATCCCGAAAAAATTGGGAAGGGTACGGTAATATTTATTATGGCATCGATGAATAAGCACACCAAAGATGTGGTCGATAATTTTAAAAAGCAGCTCATGTCGTTTCCCGAAGTGATGGAGTTTTATTACATTTCGGGTAACCACGATGTAATGCTTAAGGTGATGGTGGGCGACATGCACGAGTTTAAAACCTTTATCGAAGAAAAGCTTTCGAATGTGGATAATATTTACCAGTTTCAAAGCATTTTTGCCATATCGGGCGAACGAAAGTCGGTTTTTGAGATTTAATCGTCAAGCTCAGCGTATTTCAGCGCTTCTGCAGTTAAAAAAAAAGAAACCACTGAGAACGCAGTGAACCGCAGAGTAAATTTTAAAATCTGAATTGAAGCAGAACTATAAAAATTTTAATGTTGTTCTTATTTTTAAAGCAATTAAGCCTTTAAGTATATGATATTTTTTAATACCGCCTGTCCCCGCAATTGTTACAGTACCTGCTCTTTTAAAGTAGGAATCGAAGGGGGAAAGGTAAAATTGGTTGAGCCGCAGCCACTCAACCGGGCAACTCCTGAGGGAATTTGCCTGAAAGGACTAAGCTATGTGGAGCGGGCAAATTCCAAGGAGCGGATTCTAAACCCTTTAATTCGAAAGAACGGCGTTTTTGTGCCCATCGATTGGGAAGCTGCACTAACCCTAATAGCCGATAAACTTACCAGCTTTAAAGAAAACTATGGTAGCCATAGTGTTTTGTTTTATGCTGCCAGCGGAACTTCGGGCCTGTTGAACGATGTGAACCTTAATTTTTGGCGTATGTTTGGCGGTACAACCCGTGTTTACGGAAACCTTTGCTGGCCGGCGGGTCTTGAGGCTACGCATTTAACCCTGGGCGAAAACAAGCACAATGTGGCCTGGGACATTGAAAATGCCAACCTGATTGTACTCTGGGGAAAGAATCCGGCTGAGACCAACATCCACCAGATGATTCCCATTGAAAAAGCGCTGGCTAAGGGAGCCCGAATGGTGGTAATTGATCCCCGCCGCACCCAGTCTGCTGAACATGCTGATTTACTGATTCAGCCCAAACCTGGAACCGATGCCTTGCTGGCTTTGGCGGTGGCTAAATTATTGATTGAAAAAAAACAAACCGATCAGGCTTTTATTATGAACCATGTGCTGGGTTTTGATGCCTTTAAACAGGAGGTTTTGCAGGTGAATATCGTTGAAGCTGCCAGAGTAACCGGAGTACCGCTTAATCTTATCGAAAAGTTGGCACATCTAATGGGAACCATCCAGCCCATGACCCTGGTTGCCGGATACGGAATGCAGCGTTTCAGCAATGGCGGCCAAACCATTCGGTGTTTGTTGGCCTTAAATATAATTACCGGAAATATTGGAAAACCGGGAGCTTGCTGGCATTACGCCGATTTACAGGGCGATGTTTTTAGCAAACTGAAAGAACCTGAAAGTTACTTTCCCGATCCGAAGGCCGACGAACCATTCCGCAGGGTGATTCCTACGGCAAGGTTAGGAGAAACCATGTTGAAGCTTTCGAATCCTGAAATTAAGATGGCCTGGGTGGAGCGGGGCAATCCGTTGGCACAAAATCCCGATAGTTTAAAAATTAGGGAAGCATTCAGGCAACTGGAATTTAAAGTGGTGGTAGAGCAGTTTATGACCGATACCGCGCTGGAAGCTGATTTGATTCTTCCGGCAAAAAACATGTTCGAACAAAGCGATATTATCTCTTCATACTGGAATCCCTACGTTCAGCTTAAACAAAAGGTGGTGGAACCAGCCGGTGAGGTAAAACCGGAAACCGAAATTTATTACTTGTTGGCTAAAAAACTGGCTTTTGCTGAGGATCTGATTCAGCAAAATATTCCCGAACCTGATGATGCCTCTATTGAAGCCTGGCTTGAAAAGGAACTGAAACCTATTGAGGAACTAAGTCTTGATAAGCTAAAAAAAGGACCCGTTCTGGCTCCCCGTATGCAGGAAATAGCCTTTAGCGATTACCGGTTCAGCACGCCATCGGGAAAAATAGAATTGTATTCTGAACAGGCAAAAACCCGGTGGAATGTTTCGGAACTGCCCGGCTATGAAGCAATTTCCGAGAATGATAAAAGTAATTTTCCTTACCAGTTGATGACTCCCAATACAAAAAACCGCATTCATTCGCAGTTTGGGAATCTTCAGGTAATAAAAGTGCTCGATCCCTTTCCTTATGCTACCATTAGTGAAATTGATGCCCGACAAAAAAATATCAGACCGGGCAATAAAATCAAGGTGTTTAATGAAGTGGGCTCTTTAGAATTGAAAGCAAAAATTGATGCAAGTCTGCGACCGGGCGTAGTGGTAATTTATAACGGCTATTGGCATCAGGAGGGAGCCTGCCCCAATAGCTTAACCAAAGGCCAGGAAACCGACATGGGGCACGGTACGGCTTTTCACGACACCCGGGTCGATTTCTGTTTAGTAAGTAGAAAATGATTTGTTAGATAATAAAGCCAACAACAAATACTTTATGCAGAATTATTTTGTTTTCGATTTAAATAAATGTGTAGGCTGCGAGGCCTGTGTGGTGGCTTGCACTCTTGAAAATGGTTTACAGGATCCAACGCCCTGGCGAAACATTCATACTTACAACGAAGCGCATTTACCGGGACTGCCTTTGTTTCATTTTTCCCTGGCATGCAATCATTGCGAGCAGGCCCCCTGCATGCAAAATTGTCCGGCCAATGCGTTTAGCCGCGATGCAGCAAGCGGAGCAGTTATTCATCATCCCGAAAAGTGTATCGGTTGTAAATATTGCACCTGGGCTTGCCCTTTTGACGCTCCCAAATATAATTCCATAAGCGGTGTAGTTGAAAAATGCACTTTTTGTACGCATCGGGTGCAGGAAAATCAAAAACCGTCTTGTGCGCAGCTTTGCCCCACCGGTGCTCTCGATTTTAGTTTTGCTGACTTGACGCTTGATGAATCGGAAGCTTCAAGTCCGGTGAAAGTGAAAGTTGGCTCCCGGATACATACGCTAGCGTTAAGAAATACCAAGGGACCCGAGCAGGATTTGGATTTATTTTTGCCCCATTCACTAAATAAACCCAACAAGAAACATTTTCGGAAAATTAAAGCATTACACGAATGGCCTTTGATAGTTTTCACCCTGCTGGTAACGGCATTGGTTTCTATTAAAACCAGCTTTATTCAGTTACCCGATGCTGGTAATTATTACCTGTTTGGCTTCCTTTTGTTTGCCGCTTTAATGAGCACGCTACATTTGGGTAAGAAACAACGTGCCTGGCGGGCGCTGTTAAACGTAAAATCTTCGTGGTTAAGTCGCGAGATTGCCATTTTAGCGATGTTTGGTTTATTAATGCTGATTCAATTATTTGTTACTACAGTTCCTTATTGGCTTTTTGCGTTTGTTGGTTTGTTGCTTTTGTTTTCTATCGATAGGCTTTACGATTTGGCTACCTGGCAGTGGCCCATAAAATTTCACAGCGCGCAAACCCTGTGGATAGGTTTATCGGCTATAGCCATGTTAAATGCGTGGATTTATCTGTTTGGGTTAGTAGCGCTATTTCGATTTATACTGGGCTTTTGGCATAACTATAAACTTCCTGAAAATAAGAATCTGTTTTTGTTTATCGGAAGGCTCATGTTATTAACCACTGTTGTAGGAATGTTTCTTCGATTGCCCTTTTTTGTTTTATTGATTGTATTTTTAGCGGGAGAAATTATGCAGCGGATAGGTTTTTACCAAGCCTTACAGGTAGCCTCTCCTCAAAATGATTTGAAAATCAAGGGAATTCATAACTAATTGCTAAAGCAAACACAAGTTCCCGGAATCAACCAAATAAAAACTGAGGATCAATATAGGTCCGACAATTAATAAAACTATATTTTACTTATGATTAACGAAGCCGTAATAGTTATCAATCCGGGATCTACATCAACCAAAGTAGCCTTGTATTCCCGGCAAGGAGAATTGCATGCACAAAATATAGAACATGAACAAAGTGAACTGGACAAAATACCCCGAATTGCAGACCAGTTGGACTATCGTTTAACACTGATAAAAACATTTTTAAGGGATTATTTGTCGCAGCATTCGTTTAAGATTGTTGGCGTTGTTGGTCGTGGGGGAATTGTTAAACCATTAAGCGGGGGAACGTACCGTATTAGTCCTGATTTTTTAGACGATGCCAGCTCGGGCAAATATGGCGAACATGCTTCCAATTTGGGAAGTTTACTGGCCAATCGCTTGAAAGAGCTTTACAATCTTGACGAATGTTATACTGTTGATCCGGTTTCGGTGGGTAATATGTGGGCCAAAGCTGAAATTTCGGGTGTGCCCGATATTGTTCGCATTGGGCGGGGTCATCCGCTAAACATGAAAATGACCGCAAGGAAAGTAGCCCGTCTGCAACAAATTCCTTTTAGCGAAACCAACTACATTATTGGTCATCTGGGCGGTGGAATTTCCATATCATTGGTTCAGGCAGGAAAACTGGTCGATATTAACGACGGCTTGCTGGGAATGGGGCCTTTTTCGCCCAATCGTGCCGGCTCGCTTCCTTTACGCGGGGTTATGAAGTTGTGTTATTCCATGACCGAGCCTGAAGTAAAAACCCTGCTGTCGAAAAACAGCGGGTTTAAAGCCTACCTGGGAACCGAAGATTTACGCGATGTAATAAAAATGATGGCGCAGGGTGATAAAAAGGCACAGCTAATATTTGACGCCTTTGTGTATCAGGTGGCTAAAGAAATAGGCGCTTATTATGTTGCCTCAAAGTGCGAGGCACAGGCCATTATTATAACCGGGGGAATTGCACACAACAAACAGTTTATCGATGAGTTAAAATCGTATGTGGGTAAACTAACTGCTTTTTATGTTTTTCCGGGCGAGAACGAAATGGAAGCTCTGGCCGAAGGCGTTTTTAGGGTTATTGACGGGGAAGAAGAGGCACAGGAATATTAACGGACTGTATTTTTTGTAAAATATAGCATTTCCTTGTGTTAAGGTTCTATCTTTGTGCCTTTAAAATTACTCTTTTCAAAGCAAGGGCAAAAACTATCAGGCATGCGATTCGACGATTACCATATTTCATTTGAAGTTAAGAAAAACCTGGCCAAGCTGGGCTTTACCAAACCAACCGACATTCAGTTTAAATCGATTCCGCCCATTCTAAAAGGTGAGGATGTGCTGGCGATTGCGCAAACGGGTACGGGTAAAACTGCGGCTTTTGCCATTCCGGTAATCGATATCATCCACAGGAAAAAAACCACCAGCCGGGCCGATGGCATTAAATGTCTGGTGATGGTTCCCACGCGCGAGCTGGCAGAACAAATTCATGGTGTTTTTGAAAAGTTAAGCAAGCACACCAAGGTTAAAGCCTTCAGCATATATGGTGGAGTAGAGCAGGATAAGCAGATTGTGCGTCTGCAGGAATCTTTAGATGTGTTGATAGCTACTCCCGGACGCATGTTCGATTTGGTAAGTCAGGGACATCTGAATTTGAGCCGGGTTGATATCCTTATTTTGGACGAAGCCGATCACATGCTCGACCTGGGTTTTGTAAAAGATATTTACGATATAAAAAAGAAATTGCCACGTACGCATCAAACCCTTTTCTTTTCGGCCACCATAAACGAGCAGATAAAAAAACTGGCGTATTCGTTGGTTAAAAACGCTATTCGTATTCAGATTTCGCCCAAGGATCCGGTTTCAAAAAATGTAAATCATTCCGTGGCTTTTATTGAAATGGATGATAAACGTTTCTTTCTGGAACGCATGGTGAAAGAGCATCCCGATAGTAAAATTCTGGTTTTTGTGCGTACCAAAGTTCGGGCCGAGCGTGTGGCTAAAGCCATGGAGCGGGTTGGAATTCAATCGGTAACCATCCATGGCGATAAAGAACAAAAAGATCGGTTCGATGTAATGAACCGTTTTAAAAGCGGAGAGGTTAAAATTTTAATTGCCACCGATGTGAGTGCCCGCGGTATCGACATTCCCAATGTGGAATATGTGGTGAATTACGATTTACCTGAACAGGCCGAGAATTATGTCCACCGGGTGGGACGAACCGGCCGGGGCCGTGAAAAGGGTTTTGCCGTTGCCTTTTGCAGCACCGAAGAAATACCCATGTTAAAAGAAATTGAAACCTTTTTGGGGAAACCCATTTCTGTGGTTGATATGGATAAAAACGAGTATCAGGATACCCTTGATTTTACCGAAGATGTGGATAATAACTGGAAAGATTTGATTAAGGAAAACGAAGCCTTTTTGTCCACACTAAAAAAGCCCAATAAAGGGAAAAAAGGAAAGCGTTGATTGTATATTCTAAGTTTCATAATTTAATCTACTCAATTGGGGTAAGCTTCTTTTAGTCGTTTGAAATAACATTCATGCGACAGTTTAAGTTTGTGCAGTGCCATTTTCCATTCCTTTATTTATTAAATGATTCCCAATAAAATATATAGGCTATTAGTTTTAAAAAGAATGTTTTTATAGGCTCTAATTAACATAATTAAAAACATGCTCATTTTTTTTATGTTTTTTTCTCGTTGATTTTCACATGTTTATAAGCTGACTGGGTAACTTTTTTTAAAACAGGGTGATTATGTTTTTACGTTTTTGGAATTAATAGATAGAAACAATAAGCAAACTGTTACCACAAACCAAATTTATTTTAAAATGAAAAAGCAAGTATTTTTAGCAGCAGCATTATTTTTTAGTCAACTTATTTATGCACAAATTGAAATAAATACCAGTGGAAATATAGGTTTAGGTATAGTATCCAGCAGTTCCAGTAAACTTTATGTAAATGGTTATTCATACTTAAATAGTAGTGTAGGGATAGGGGTTACTCCAAGCTCGGATTACAAATTGCGTGTTACCGGACCAGTTAATGTTAATTGTGGTGCTCATAGTGCAAGCCTTATATTTAAATGGAACAGCAACGGTTTTGCATGCCTTTATCCTTCTGCAAATAATCAAGGTTATATTGGAAGATCCGATTTTGCATTTATAGCGATGTATGCATATGATTTTGTTGAACTATCAGATGCTCGCCAAAAAGAAAACTTTAAAAATATTGAAACCCCATTAAAGACAATTTTAAGTTTAAAAGGATTAAAATATGATATTAAGAAAGAGTATTCAGCAAATACAGATAGTATAAAGGATAATAAATTAAAGGAGAAACTTGAAAAGCAGAGGCTTGAACATATTGGTTTTCTGGCACAAGATGTGGAAAAGGTTTTACCGGAAGTGGTGCATTACGATGATTCGACTGATGTTTACGCAATAAGTTATTCAAAGATTATACCGGTATTGGTTGAAGCAATGAAAGAACAACAGGTTAATTATACTATTTTTATAAAATCGATATTGATAATGAGATGTTTTACGGTAAACTGATAAAAGAATGAAAAAACTATTATTACAAATGATGGGGTTATTATTTATAATCAGCATTATTTCTTGCAACGAGGAAGGGGGGTATTCCTATATAGGTGTTGTTGTATCCAAAAACAATAAAAAGACTCTTGATAGTGTTCTTTGCCAGTTATTTATTGATGACAAGCTTTATGTTGAACAACTGACTGATTCGACAGGCCAATTTGATTTAGAATGGGCCGGTTATATCAATAAACATACGGGTCGGACTGAATTCAGTAAAGATGGATTTGAAAAACATATAATTTATCACTATTAACCGACTAAATTCGGCATTTTAATTTTTCCACTTTTCAAAGCCCATAAATAGGGCATTTAATCTCTAAA